>JAZNFG010000083.1:0-38076 GCA_045589015.1 Acutalibacteraceae bacterium | reverse complement strand
CAAGTATGAACTGCCGAGCCCTGTTTCATATATTGTTTTATGCGGTCTTCGCTTTTTTTACATCCCCTTTAAGTCCAATCCTTGAGATATTCCCTTACACTTCTGCTCATTTCCACGGCAAAATCGCTGTTATACTTTCGGGCACAGAAGGCTCTCATCCATTCCTCATAGGCTTTTTCCCTTGCCTTGGAAGAGAAAAGCTCACGTCTTTCCTCTGAGGACAGCTCCTTATAGGTATTTGTGTGCACGATATATTTCATATCCGCTCTTTCGGGCTTTTCCCTTCTTATCTGACTGTCTGCGGGATAGCCGAAAACTATCATAGCGGCAGGGAAAACGTACCGCGGCAGGCACAGCATTTCACGGTGCATTTCACAGTTTTCCATAATATCTCCGATATAGCAGGAGCCGATTCCAAGGCTTTCGGCGGCAGTAACCGCATTCTGGGCGGCAATAAGCGCGTCGTTTACGGCAAGCAGAAAATCTCCCGCCTCGGGAGCTCTCGGCTCACAGCCCGTATCAAGAAAGGCGCCGTACCATTTGGAGAAGTCCGCGCAGAATATCAGGGTGAGCTTCGCGTCCTTTATAAACGGCTGATTATCGCAGGTAACGGACAGCTCTTCAAGAAGCCTTTTGTCCGTGATATCAAGTATGGTATAAAGCTGCTGATTTCCCGCCGTGGGAGCGTTGACGGCGCAAAGGAGTATTTCCTCCCTCGCGACAGCATCGATTTGCCTTTCCGTAAAGGCTCTTACGGATTTTCTTGCCTTCAGGCTTCTTGTAATTTCATTCATTGCTTTTCTCCTTTTTCGAGGGCAGCTCGTTCCATAAAGCAAAGCCGAGAATGAGCGCACCGCCTATGAGCTGAGCTGCGGTCATTTTTTCATTGAGAATAAACACGGAGCAAAGCACGGCAACGAGAGGGTCGATATAGCTTAAAATTGCCGCCTTCTGCCCCGGCAGGTCTCTCAGAGAAGAAAAATACATACAATAGGTAATACCCGTATGCACAAGTCCCACAACCAAAAGAAGGGCAATTCCCTTGCCGTCAAGAGAGCCGAGATTTATTCCGTCCGTCAGAAGAACGTAAGGGAGAAGCACGGCTGAAGCGGCAATAAACTGCACGAAGGTACGGTGTATTCCGTCAACGCCCTTTACGGACTTGTTAAGAAGGATTACCGTAGCATAAAGGCAGGCGGCACCGAGACCGTATACGATACCGAGGAAATGATTGCTTCCCGTATCGAGAGAGCCGATACCCGTTATAAGCACGATTCCGACGGTAGATGCAATAAAGCATATCCATTGCTTTGCTCTCATTTTCTCCTTAAAAAGCAGGGGGCACAGAAGGGTCACGATAACGGGAGCAAAATAATAGCTGAGAGTTGCCACCGAAACGGTGGTGTAATTATATGCCTCAAATAAAAGTATCCAGTTGAATGCCATAGCAACGCCCGAGATTATAAGCACGGGCAGCTGTCTTCTGATTTGGGAAAAGCGGACGGGATTTTTCGTCACAAGAAGGAAAAAACCTATAAATACCAACGCCAGCACGGCTCTGTAAAGGGCAAGCTCACCCGAGCTTACGTCAATGCTTCTTCTGAACAGACCAATGGTGCCGAAGATAGTCATAGAAACAATGAGAAGCATTCTTGAATCAAATATTTTTTTCATATATTTCTCCTGCTTATTGAGTCACGGGAATATCAAAGCAATCCGTAAAGTATGCGTTGCTATCCGCCTTCAGACCGTTTTTATCAACCACCGTCACTCTGAAATATCCGTCGGAGGGCTTTATTTCAAATACCGCGTGAGTTATTTCTCCCGTCTGCTCGTTATATCTTGACATACAGCGTCTTTTGTTGACGGTGCATACAACCTTGTCCGCAGGGGAGCAAACCACGTGAAGCTTATCCTCGTCAAGCCAGAGACCGTAGATTTCGGGGCCCTGTGAGGAATAGAAATGTCCCTTTGAAAGTGCATCGGCTACAGCCTCGTAGGTGAGAGCCTCTGCCTTTATAAAGGTAAATGCGCCGAAGGAATCCCACATACGGCACCGCGGGTCGCGGCGGTTATGGTTATCGTCGGCGGCAATACAGAATATTCTCTCGCCCTTTCTGAGAAAATCGTCGTAGGCCTTGGAATTATATTCGTCGTAGCCGTCAATAAAGCTTGAAAAATTGCAGATTTCCATAGCAGACATACCGCTGTATTTTATGTATTCCTCATAATGCTCCAAGGACCACGTGGGGTGGTTATAGGTTACGAAGAATCCCTTTTCGCGGCAAATTCTTATAGCCTCGTTTATACAGTCGGCAGAATATTCCCTTTCAAAATCAGGCTCGTTTTCGTCGAACAGCACCTCACCGTTTCTTTCGGGATTGTGATACCTCGTTCTGTGAAAGCAGGGCTGTGTATTGTTATTCTTATCAAGGGAAATAACGCACAAATCGCATACTCTTGCTTCAAGGAAATCACTCTTTTCCTCGTCGAAGCCGAGCTCAAAGCCCGTGAGCATAAGAAAGTCACCGTCCGTCAGCTCGTGATGCGGCACCATCATTTCGTGGTCGGTACAGCAAAGAATACTGTAGCCGCGTGCCTTATAAAGCTCCTTCATTTCCTCGGGAGTCAGCTCACCGTCGGACACGGTTGAATGTGAATGAAGATTTGCTTTATAGAAGCTTCCCCCTTCGGGCAAAAGATAATATTTCATAAAAATCCCTCTTTTCGTATAAGAGTTATTTTAGCATCACCGACAAAAAATAGCAATTAATTTTTGGCATTTTCACTTCTTTTCTTTTATTGACAACGTCGCGTGCTTATGTTAATCTCAATTTATGAAGGGAGAGTGTATTTATGTTTGAATGGTTACTGACAGAGGTATTGAAGCTTGCTCCGAGACAGATGTGGGGAGTAGAGCAGCAGGCATTGCTGTTCAAGGAAATGTTTTCTTCATTTTCAATTGAAAAATTCTTTGCTTCCCTTATGGCAATAATCGAGCTTTTCGCACTTACGATTTTCGATATGCCCGTAAAGCCTCACGGGCAGGAGCTTGACCTTACGGGATATACCCTTGTTTTTGAGGACGAATTCGAGGGCGATGAATTTAATACGGACGTGTGGGAATACAGAGCCTCAGGCGCAAGACGCGGCGGCTTCAACGCACCGAGTCAGGTTGAGATAAAGGACGGCAATATGATTCTCACGGGCGAATACCGTACCGACGGCGAATACGGCGAGGGCTGGTATACGGGTATGGTGAGACTCAAGCAATGGTACTGCAAGGGATACTTTGAGATACGCTGCAAGGTAAACAGAGAGGATAACTTCTGGTCTGCCTTCTGGATTCAGGCATCTGCTCCCTACACCGCCTCAGTATCAAAGGGCGGAATCGGCGGTGCCGAAATAGATATATTTGAATCCGTAAACTCGGGAAAGCTTTCCGACAGGGATGCCGTTTCCCATAATATTCACTGCGCAGGCGTTGACGGAGAGCAAGAGGGCTATCAGTCCGCAAATCTCGGCTCCTTCCGCGGAGAGGACATCTACGATGAATATAACACCTACGGACTTGAATGGACGGATACGGAGTATATTTTCTACATAAACGGCGTTGAAACAAGACGCTCCTCCTTCGGCAACGGTGTTTCCGAGGTGCTTGAAGAGGTTATAGTGTCTCTTGAGATTCCGGGAGAGGATAAGCTCGCAGAGCTTGACAAGGATACCTATAAAACGCAGTTCACGGTTGACTACGTAAGAATCTATCAGAAATAAGAAAAAACGGTCACACGGCACACGTGCATATTGCTTGCATTTGTGCCGTATTTTTATGCATTTGTCGCAAATTATTGAATCCTTCCGATATCCACGGTAAACTGTAAAGTAACAATTCGGATAATTACAGAAGGTGCAAAAAAATGGCAGAAAAAGACAAAGAAATTCCCGAAGCCCAAACCTATAGGGAAACAATTATAATTCAAAGAAGGGATTCCGCACAGGATAACGGTAAAAAAAGATGTGACGGCGGAAGAATCCTTCTGCTTGCACGGGGAAATCAGTACTGCTGCTATGATCCCGCAATAACGGTCTACGGCTGCACAAGCGACACGATTTACAGAGTTTATCCCTGCGAAATTATATATATCGGCATAGAAAACAGAAAATGCGTGCTGCATCTGATAAATAAAGAAATCGAAACGGGAACCACCATTTCATACTGGAAGAGCATTCTTGATGAAAGTGCCTTTGCACAGCCGCATTACAGCTACATTGTAAATCTGAATTACGTATCCGAATTATCAAGAGATTACGTAAAGCTGACCTATGGCGACAGGGAATACTCGGTATACACCTCATCAAGAAAGCTGAAGGAATTCAGAAGCATCCTGCTGAATTTCAACGGATATAACCAATAATACCGAATTTCGCCCCCCGTCACAAAAGCTTCTCAGCAGCTTCCGACGTATCGGAATGCTTACAAAAAAAAACACGTAAAATAACAGTTAAATGCATTTTCGGCTTTGTAAACAGTCTTTAAACATTCTGTAAATTACCGACAAATCGTCAAATTCTGTCGATAATAAAATAAAAACACCCGATGTGTTTGTTGACTCCCATCCGTTTTTATGTTTAGATGTTTCTCGAACAAGAATAAAAAACGGAGGAGATACCGATGGTTAAATTGCCCCCTTTCACAATGGATGAGATTCTTCCCGCATACGGTAATATGAATCTCTACGAATTTCTTACTGCCTGCATAGCACCCCACAAGGACGACTATCCTATGTTCCAGTTCAAGCTCACCGACCACATGAGAAGTGAGTTTTTTGAGGACGTAGAGGCTATGGCGGTCTACTTTAAAGAAGAGCTCGGAATGAAGCCGGGAGATGCTTATTCTCTTTTCATTCCCAACTGCATTGAAGAGGTCGTATGTCTGTTTGCACTTAACAAGATAGGCTGTATTGCAAACCTTATTCATCCCCTTTTCCCGCCCGAGGCTATGAAAAACTCCGTTACCTATACGAAGTCAAAGGGCGTTCTCATTTACGAGATGTTCCTTCATCAGTATGCAGGAACGATAAAGGCCATCGAAGGTCTTGACGTTATAATCACAAGTCCCCTGCTTTATGCGGCTCCCGTAGCAAAGAAATATTATATCCGTCCCGACGAAAAGTTCCTCGGTATTGCCGCGGCAAACGGCCTTGAGGTTAAATTCTTCGGTGACGTTCTCAAAAAGTACCGCGGTCAAAAGACAGAGGGTCTTTACAGAAGCGGCGACCTTACCGCAGTTTATATGAACGGCGGCGGCACAACGGGTGTCAGCAGATTCATTATGCTCTCCTCCACGGCTCTCAACGCAGTTACAAAGAATGCTCTCGGTGCCGCTACTCCCTCCGAGCATAAGGCAGGCTACTACTCAAAGATTCTTGCACTTCCCTTCTTCCACGCTTACGGTCTTTGCGGCGGTCTTCTCACAACAATGGTATCAGGCTGGAAGAGCATTCCTATGGCACGCTTTGAGGCTGACGAATACATCACCTATCTCAAGGCAAACAACTGCTATGAGATCATCGGTGTTCCCAATATGTACAGAAAGCTCCTTGCACATCCCGAATTTGAGGGTGAGCATCTGAAGCACCTTCGCTATGCCTTCGCAGGCGGTGACTACGTTCCCGTTGATTTCCTCGGCAAGTTCAATGCCATTATGGAAAAATACGGTGCCGAGGCTACTCTTATGCCCGGCTACGGTCTTACGGAGTGCGGTGCAGTTGACTGCATCAATATGCCCTGGCTTACAAAGCCCGGTACGGTAGGAAAGGTTCTCAAGACCATTGAAGCAAAAATCTTCGACGACGAGCAGAACGAGCTTCCTTTGGGCGAAATAGGTGAAATAGGCTTTACGGGAAATACCCTTATGAAGGGCTACCTTATGCCCGACGGCAGATTAGGCGAGGGTCTTTATACCGATAAGAACGGAAAGCAGTGGGTTCTTACGGGCGACCTCGGAAAAATAGACGAGGACGGCTATATAACCTTTATTGCAAGAAAGAAGAGAGTTATAATTATCTCAGGCTACAACGTATTCCCTGCAGATATTGAAAATCTCCTTGAGCCCCTTCCCTTCCTTCAGGAGGCCTGTGCGGTTCAGGGCTACGACGAGGACAAGAAGCCCATCGTACGTCTTTACATAGTTCTCTCTCCCTCGGCAGATGCGGACAAGCTTGACGAATATAAGAAAACCATTACCGATATGTGCGCTTCTCTCGACACCTTCTCCGTGCCCAGAGATATCCGCGTAATCGATGCGCTTCCCAGAACAAGACTTGAAAAGGTTGACTTCTTAAAGCTCACCGAGGCTAAGCCCGACGATGCAAAAACCTGATAAAGGAAGCGCAAGAAGCAAGTAAAAAAAAGAAAGCAAGGGGTATCACAGTGTAAGCCCCTTGCTTTTTCCGTTATTTTAAGCCTTGTGTTCTCCCGACGCCCCTTTACAGCAGAAGCTCCGAGTAGGCATCCTCGGGAGATATATTGCGGCTCCTCCATTCAAGCAAAAATGCCATACAGCCTACCGCGCCGTATTTTTCGGCAAGCTGAAAATAATAATCAAAGCTTTTCCTGTCTATAAGCTTGCTTTCCGCGTAAAAAGCAAGTGCCTGCGCGTTATCATCTCCGAAAACGTCTCTGAGAAGACCTTGTCCGTAATTGATGATATATTGGCGGTAATCATTTACCGTCTGCGGATTTTCATACTCAGAAATTCTTTTCAGAAAGCCTCTTACGGCAACCATTCTTTCCTTGCAGGAATAAAATGCGGAAAAAGGCAGCTCGGGCGCGCTGACGCTGAATATACCGTCAAAGGTATTTTTTTCAATTTCGGGAGTGTGTTTTATATACAGGCTCAGACTCTCACATTCGTTGAACGCCCCGTTGCTGATATGTGTAACGCTGTCGGAGATAGTGATATCTCTCAGACTTATACACTTGTAAAATGCATCTTTTCCGATAAAATTTACCGTATCGGGGAGCTTTACCGATATAAGCTCTGTACAGCCGAAGAAAACATCATGCTCGATACGTTTGACTCCGTCGGGGATAGTTATTTGCACAAGACTCGCACAAGCGGCAAAAGCCCCTTCTTCAATGCTCGTAACGCTGTCGGGCAGTACTGCCGACATAAGATTTTCGCATCGGTAAAACGCTCTGTTACATATCTGCTCAACTCCGTCGGGAATGACTATTCCGTTAAGATTCTCACAGCCGTAGAACGTTTCTCTGCTTATTCGTCTGATGCCAAGGGGAAGCATCACAGACGTCAGATTTGTGCATTTTTCAAATGCACCTTCACCGATGGCGGTAACGCTGTCGGGAATAATTACCGTTGTCAGACTCTCACATTTGGCAAATGCATACCTTCCGATAGCTTTAATGCTCGGGGGAATTGTTACGTCGGTAAGCTTTTTGCTCTCTGAAAATGCATAATCACCGATGGCGGTAACGCCGTCGGGAATCTCAACAACGGCATCGGTGCCGTTATATTTTTTTAACACACCGTCCTTTATCAGAATATCCATCACTTGTGTCTACCCGTTCCTTCCTTTGATTTTTCGCTCTGATACGGTATACCGACACCTCCCGCATAAAAGCCTCTTTAGTTTGTCCGGTATACCGTCTGCCGCTTACACTCACAAAGCAACAGCATTAAGCTTGTTTTTCCTTGCGTATATCTGTGCACAGCTCCCCGACGAAGCAAAAACAGTTACCCCGTCACAGCCCTCGAATGCATTTTTTTTGATTTCCGAAACACTATCGGGAATAATTATGCATTTAAGATTTTCACAACGAGCAAAGGCTCTTTCCTTTATTACCGTGACTCCGTCCGGAAGAATAACGTGCAAAAGACTATAACAATCCGAAAATGCCTTCGTGTCTATAACGGTAACTCCGTAGGGCACGGTTATTCTTTGCACGGAACCGTTATATCCGTACAACGTGTTACGGACGATTATAAAGCCGTCCCTGTCTGTGAGACTGTCGCAAGAGCTGAATGCCCCGTCTCCCACAAGCTCAAGGCTGTCGGGAAGGCTCACACGCTTCAGCGCTCTGCAGCAGCAGAATGCATAGTCGCTTATACAGACGGTTCCCTCGGGAACATTGATCTCCTCCAGCCTGCGGCAAAAGCTGAAGGCACCTAATCTTATCTCCCTGATTCCCGCAGGAAGCTTTATTTTCGTAATATTATCATTTCCGTGAAATGCAAAGTCGTCTATGACCCTTATTCCGTCGGGAACGGTTATCTCACTCTTATTTCCCGTATAACCAAACAGGGTATCACGGACAATTATGAAGCCGTCCTTATCCGTCAGCCCCTCACAGCCGCAAAATGCACCCTCTCCGACCATCTTTATATTGTCGTGAAGGTTTATTTCCTTCAATCTCTCACACTCGTAGAAGGCGTGGTGCTCGATAGCCTCAATGCTGTCGGGAAGGTAAACGGAGGTAACACTTCTCAATGTATTGCGAACGGCTTTGGACTTTCTTATCATCGAAGGGGTATACGTACTGAAGGCGAAGCTTCCGATAACCGTGACAGTTCTTTTGCCGATACGCTCGGGCACCTGCACCTGAGTTTCATTACCCTTGTAGCCTGTGATACATATCGTTCCGACGGGTAAAACCATATAAGACCACAGCTTTTTCATATCCGCCGCGTTAAAGGGATCCCTTGTAAGCTCCTTTTCAATCTCCCTTTCAATTTCCTCAAGGCTGATATTTTTATCCTTCCAATCAAGAAGATAGGAAATGCAGGCTCCCGCCTCATTTTTTTCAGCAGGAATAAAATATTCCTCGTCAAAATTCGATACGTTAATTCTGTTGTCGCGTGCATAAAAATCAAGTGCTTCAACGCTGTCGTTCTCAAAAACAGCGGGAAGCAGCTTTTTTCTCTGACTTACGGCATATCTGCGGTATTCCTCCGTAATTGAGTTTTCACCGAAAAGCGAAGGCTGCTGCAGATAACCGAGCACGGCTGCCCTTTTTGCATCGGGGGAAGAAAATGCGCCGAGACGAATAAACGGCGCGGTAATGCTTTTCAGCTTATAAAATGCACCGTCAATATTTTTCGGATTTCCGTGTATATGTAAATCCAGCGCACAGCAGTTGGAGAATGCACGGTAATCAAGAGTCGTAATGCCTGCAGGAAGACTCACAGACGTAAGGCTTGTGCAGAAGAAAAAGGCAAAGGCTCCTATTTTTACGACACGTGAAGGGATATTTACGGACGTAAGGCTTTTACATCTGTAAAATACAGAGTCTCCGATTCCAGTCAGGGTAGACGGAAATGAAACTCTCTTCAGATTCCGACATCCGAAAAACGCATCCTCTTCGATATCCGTGACCCCTTCCGGAATATCTGCCGAAATAAGACTGTCACAGCTGTTAAAAAGATTCTTGCTGACAAAATTAAGTCCTGCAGGAAGCTTTATTTCAGTCAGACAGCTGCACATACCGAACGCGCTTCTCCCGATAAAGGCTATCCTTTCGGGGAAGGTGATCTCCGTCAGCTTATGGCAGTTAAAAAAGGCGTATTCTCCTATCAGCTCAATGCTGTCGGGAAGAATTACCGTCTCTAAATCGGCGCACCCTCTGAATGCACCGCGGCCGATGGCAGCCGTACCGTCAGGCACACGGACGTGAGCCGCTCTTCCGTTATACTTCAGCAAAACACGGTTTTCAATTTCAAATTCATTCATCAAATCCTTACAACGTCCTTTCGTACTGTTTTTTCCGTATCAGTATTACCGCAAGACCTTTTGCAGGTACGGCGAAAGCACGTATTCTCCTGCGGCGGCTCAAAAAGTCTTAACGCCGAGTTTATAATAATATAGCATATTTTTGAGCTCTTCACAACAAAAACGGATAATGCCGTCAATTTTTGAAAAATATTAGTTGCAAAATCGGTTTTCGTTATATATAATATATTACCGTAAAAATAAACAAAGATTTTAAGGGGTATATTTTATGCTTAAAGTTGTTAAGTTCGGCGGCTCGTCCCTTGCCGATGCAAACCAGTTCAGAAAAGTAGCAGACATTATCAAAAGCGATGCCGACAGAAGATACGTCGTTGCCTCCGCACCCGGAAAAAGAGATTCTCACGACGTAAAGGTTACCGATATGCTTCTTCAGTGCTTCAAGCTTGTAAGAGACAAGAAGAGCATTGACGAGACCTTTGACAGAATTACGGAAAGATACAACGGCATCATCCGTGACCTGGGCATTGATTTTTCTCTTGAGGAGGACCTCAAGGGCATCAAGGTTGCCATCCTTCACCACGCAAGTCAGGACTATATCGCAAGCCGCGGTGAGTACCTTAACTCAAAAATTCTCGCCAATTTCTTAGGCTTCCCCTTCATTGATGCGGAAGAGGGCATTTTCTTTGACGAGGACGGCATTCTCGACCTCGAAAAGACAGACAAGGAGCTTTCCCGTCTTCTTTCCTACCACGAATATGCTGTTATCCCCGGCTTCTACGGTGCAACTCCCAACGGAATGATAAAGACATTTTCAAGAGGCGGCTCCGATATCACAGGCTCAATAGTTGCAAGAGCCGCAAATGCGGATATCTATGAAAACTGGACGGACGTTTCGGGTATGCTTATGGCTGACCCCAGATGCATCGAAAATCCCCAGCCCATTCCCGAAATCACCTACAGAGAGCTTCGTGAGCTTGCTTATATGGGTGCATCCGTTATGCACGAGGATGCTATTTTCCCCGTAAGAAAGGCAAGAATCCCGATAAATATCAGAAACACCAACTGCCCCGAGGCTCCCGGCACAATGATTGTGCACAAGGCTTCAAGCAATAACGTTCCCACGGTTATCACGGGTATTGCAGGCAGAAAGGGCATCACAGCCATTCACGTTGAAAAGGATATGATGAACTCAGAGCTTGGCTTCGGCAGAAAGGTGCTTGAGGTTCTTGAAAACCACGGTGTTTCCTTTGAGCATCTTCCCTCAGGCATTGACACTATGAGCGTGCTTGTCAGCAACGACGCTCTCGGCTCTCACAAGGGCTCAATCACGGCTGATATCGTAAAGAAGGTAAATCCCGACTCCATCACTCTCGTTGAAGGGCTTTGCCTTATTGCCGTTGTAGGCAGAGGTATGGTAAACACCGAGGGAACTGCCGCAAGAGTATTCACGGCACTTGCAAATGCAAAGGTAAACATCCGTATGATAGACCAGGGCTCAAGTGAGATAAACATTATCGTTGCAGTTGAGGAAAAGGACTATCAGAAGACTATAGACGCAATCTACAGAGAGTTTGTAAGCTGATATGGAACAGCAGGTAAAAATCAAGAAGCTCACAGACTCGGCCGTTATTCCCACCTACGGCTCACCCTTCAGCGCAGGTGCGGATCTCTACGCCTGCGAGACGGCTCCCGTAACTATAGAGCCTCATAAAACGGTGCTTATTCACACGGGACTTTCCTTTGAAATTCCCGAGGGCTTTGCAGGTCTTATATATGCCCGAAGCGGTCTTGCTTCAAAAAAAGGCCTTGCTCCCGCAAACAAGGTCGGTGTAATTGATGCCGATTACCGCGGTGAGGTTATGGTGTCCCTTCACAATCATACCGACGTTCCCCAGACGGTAGAGCCCCTTGAAAGAGTGGCACAGATGGTAATAACACCCTTTCTGAAGGCAGTCTTTACCGAAGCAGAGGAGCTGTCCGACACAAAAAGGGGCACGGGCGGCTTCGGCTCAACAGGAGAAAAGTAATTCGGAATTCGGAATTCGGAATTCGGAGAAAAAAGCAAATTCGGAGTGCGTTCTGCATTCTGCATTCTGCATTCTGCATTTTGCATTTTGCATTTTGCATTTTGCGTTCTGCATTTTGCATTATACAGAGCATTGGGGCGGGGGGGCTCCCCGCCCGTATTTATGAAAGGTCAGTATATTATGACAAACACACTAACAGCGGAAAAGAAGAACACTACCGTTAAAATTTTAAGTCTTCTTTGTCCGCTTATTTATTTCGCAAGCTATATGACGAGGAAGAATTATTCTATCGTTATGGCTGATATTATCATAAGCGAGGGAATTTCCAATGCGGACGCTTCCCTTGCGGCTACACTTTCTCTGATATCCTACGGTATAGGTCAGATAATAAGCGGAATCTTAGGCGACAAATTCAAGCCGCAGAATATTATACTCTGCGGACTTTCTCTGACTACCGTTATGAACCTGTGTATGCCTCTTACGGATAATTTTACTCTCAGAAGCATAATCTGGTTCATAAACGGCTTTGCTCAGTCTATGCTGTGGCCGCCGCTTGTCAGAATTATGGCAGAGGTTATGGACAGTGCCACCTATAACAAAGTATGCACCAACGTAAACGTTGCAGGCATTTCGGGCACGGTTCTGCTTTACATAACGGCATCGGCAATATGGATAAGATATTTCAACTGGAAATACGTTTTCTTCTCCTCTGCGGCTGTCAGCGGTATTATTGCCGTAATATGGTTCTTCGGCTTCAGAAAAGCCGTCAGCGGAACAGATTATTTCAAGGTAAAAAAAGCCTCACAGAAGGCAGACAAGAAAAAGCATTCTCTCAGCATAAAGGGACTTTTGCTTTCGGGCTTTGTGCTCATTTCAATCGGTATCATAGCACAGGGCGCACTCAGAGACGGCATCACGGACTGGGTTCCCACCTTCATTATCAATACCTTCTCCCTTGAAAGCGGCAGTGCAATTCTGAAATCCGTTATTATTCCCGTTTTCAGCGTAATAAGCGTAAAGCTTGTGGGAATCATAAACGGCAAATTCGTAAAGGACGAGGTAAAGGCAGGCGGCATCACCTTCCTTGCAGGCACACTCGGCTGTCTTCTTCTGCTGTTTATATACAAGGAGAATCAATACGTCACCCTTGTTCTTGCCGCCGTTATCACCTGCTTTATGCACGGTGTCAACTACTTCCTTATCTGCATCGTTCCCGCACGCTTTGAAAAATATAATGCTGTTTCAACAATGTCGGGTATCATAAATTCTCTTACCTACGTAGGCTCTGCGGCGGCAACCTACGGCTTCGGTGCTGTCAGCGACAGCTTCGGCTGGAATACGGTGCTTATTTCCTGGGTAGTCGTTGCGGCTGTCGGTACGGTATGCTGTTTTGCGGCAATACGCCCCTGGAAAAGATTTATCAGCTGATGGACGGCTTTCTTGTAAATCCGAATCTTCCCGACGGCAGGGTCACGCTTGCCGCCGCAGGAGACTATCCCGAGATAATCAGCGCGCTTCAAAGCATCGGAATCGCGACTCTTTCCCTTGAAAACAGGCTTCTTCCCGAGGAAGTAAGACGGCACAGCGATATGCTTATATGCCACACGGGGGACAATTCCCTTTTCTGCGACCCCTCTCAGGACAGAGCCTTGCTTGAAGGTATGGGCTTTATCACGGAAATCAGCTCCCCTCTCGGGAAGGCTTATCCCGAGGACGTCAGACTCAACGTTGCCGTCGGACAGAGCTTTTTCGTCTATAATCCGAAGACTGCCGATAAAATGCTTGCAGGCGAGCTTATAATAAGGGGAAAACGCCCCGTGGCGGTTCGTCAGGGCTATTCAAAATGCTCCGTGTGCTTCGTAACGGACAAGGCCGTTATAACCGAGGACGAGGGCATTGCCGTGGCACTTGCCGTGATAGGAACAGACGTGCTTGTTATATCCAAGGGGGACGTATATCTGTCCGATACCCATTACGGTTTTTTCGGCGGAAGTTCGGGAAAAACCGACAAAGACACCCTTGCCGTCACGGGGGAAATAAAATACCACAGAGACGGTATAAGAATAAAGGAATTCTGCAAAAAGCACTCCGTGGAGCTTTTGGAGCTTAAAAAGGGCAGAATAACAGATATCGGCGGAATACTGCCGTTAAAGCAAAGAATATAAGAAAAACAAAAAAGGAGTGTTCCTATGTATTCTCTCGGCTTTGACATCGGCGGCACTAAATGTGCCGTGATTCTGGGAAAGGGCACGATGCCCGAGGACCCTTCGACACTTATAATTGACAAGACTGCCTTCCCTACTCTCGTAGAAAGAGGTTGGCAGAAAATCATCGGTGAAATGCTTGAAAAGGCAGACGCGCTGCTTGAAAAGCACGGCATAACGAAGCCGTCAGAGCAGCTCGTCGGCATCGGAATCAGCTGCGGCGGCCCTCTTAACAGCAGACTCGGCACAATCAACTGTCCCCCGAATCTGCCCGATTGGGATAACGTACCGATATGCGATATGCTTTTCCGTCATTTCGGCATCCGTCCGAATCTTCAGAACGATGCAAACGCCTGTGCCGTGGCTGAATGGAAATTCGGTGCGGGCAAGGGCACGGAAAATATGATATTCCTCACCTTCGGTACGGGTATGGGTGCAGGTCTTATTTTAGACGGAAGGCTGTATTCGGGCACCAACGATATGGCAGGAGAAGCAGGTCATATAAGACTTTCCGAGGACGGCCCCGAGGGCTACGGCAAAAAGGGCTCCTTTGAGGGCTTCTGCTCGGGCGGCGGTATTGCAAGGCTGGCTCTTATGATGTTAGAGGACGCCAAGAAAAGCAACGAGAACAGCACCCTGCTCGGTGAAGAAGAGATATCGGCAAAAACCGTGGCAATCGCCGCAAAAAACGGTGACGCGCTTGCAAAAAGAATATACCGTGTCTGTGCAGAGAAATTAGGTCTCGGACTTAGTATTCTGATAGATATACTGAACCCCGAGGCAATAGTTATCGGCAGTATTTATTCAAGAGACCGCGCACTTTTTGACGATATAATAAATGATGTAATAAATAAAGAGGCTCTGAGCTATTCAAGGGACGTGTGCAGGATTCTTCCTGCGGCTCTCGGAAACAGTATCGGAGACTACGCGGCATTGGGACTTGCCTTCAAGGAGTGATAAATTATGTATACACCTGACAGTATTTTTGCGGAGCTTTATAAATCCTACCCCTGCCTTCAGACTCTTTCGGCAGATATAGAAAAGGCATTTTCGCTTATTAAAAAATGTGCCGAGGAGGAGGCATTTATTTACTGCTGCGGCAACGGCGGCTCTGCGGCAGACAGCGAGCATATTACGGGTGAGCTTATGAAGGGCTTTATTCTGAAGCGCCCCTTACCGGAAGATGAAAAGAAGCGTTTTGACTCTCTTGAAAACGGACGGGACATAGCCTCTAAGCTTCAGAAGGGCATCAGATGCATTTCCCTCGTAAGCCAGACGGGTGTTATCTCTGCCTTTGCAAACGATATCGACCCCTCATTGGTATTCGCTCAGCAGGTATACGCCTATGCAAAAAGCGAGCACGACGTGCTTATTGCCCTTTCAACCTCGGGAAATTCCCTTAATATCGTAAATGCCGCAAGGGCGGCAAGGGCGGCAGGCATCAGGGTCATTTCAATTACGGGAGAAAAGGAAAGCAGGCTTTCCGATATTTCGGACGTGACCGTGAAACTCCCCACAAGCGAAACCTTCAAGGTTCAGGAGCTGACGCTTCCCGTATATCACGCACTCTGCGCCGCAGTCGAGGCACAGATGTTTACGGAATAAGTCCTCGTAAAATTTGAAAAAAAGTATGAGCTGTAAAAAACCTTTCTCGTTTTTTACAGCTCATTTATTATTTTTATGCTTTATATTGTTTTATGCGGTCTTCGCTTTTTTACATTCCGTTTAATATTTTATGCTCCGAGACCGGTTTCAAGCCCTACCGCATATCTGAGGATAAGACGTGCATCGTCTGCGGTAACCTTGCCGTCACCGTCAACGTCTGCAAGCAGTCTTGTTTCCTTGTTTACCACGTCAAGAGATACCGCAATTCTGAGTACGGCTCTTGCATCCAAGGCATCAACCGTACCCGAATAGTCAACGTCTCCGGGGAGAGGTGAAGTATCGTCAACACCGGGAGTCGTGTAGGGAGAAAGCTTCTTTGAATAAATCGAATACTTCATATACTGAGTATATGCGGAATTTTCTCTGATGTTTCTCTGATTGAAGCCGAAGAGAAGCCAAACGGCAAAGTCGGCAACGGTGGAATTGGAAAGGTCACCGTGAGCAAGTCCGTTTATAAACCACGTGCTTTCGGGGAGAACGCAATAAGAAGCGTCAATATCCTGATCGGGAGAAACGTGGTTGTGAGTATCGGAATAAATGCAGTTGGAATAGTGTCCTTCTTCCTTGGAGTTGTCGGTTGTAACAGCACCTGCAGAAGCGTATTTTACGGATTCAACGCTGTCGGACATATCGTCAAGGCTTATGGTTGCGGGGATTATCTGGAAGCCGTAGCCTGCAACAACACAGACGTTGATGCCGTTTACCTGTGCTGTCTTGAGGGTCTTTTCCGTTGACTCTATTACGTCACGGCACGCGCTTATCTTGTTAGCAAGAGTAGTGTTTACTATCTCATCCTCAAACATAAACTCCCAAGCCTCGTCAAAGTCCTTCTCGGGAACGAGTGCCCAGAGTCCCGGCATATTTCTGAGATATTCTCTGAGGAAATCATCATAAATGGTATTGTCAACGTTGAGAGCGAAGTTATTATATGCCTTACCGAGCATCTTATGACCGTCCTCACCCTCTACTATCATCGTGACAAGCAGGGTAAAGAGCTTTCCGAAAAGAATCTGAATGTCACCTTCACCTAAAAGGTTTTCAAAAATACCCGAAATGAGTCCCAGAGTATCATCCTCAATAAAGGTAAAGAAGGCTTCACCTCTGTGCGCACCGTTTATTGTGTTGACGATACCCGTCAGAGTATCCTCATCGGCTACGATTCTTGCGATTCTGCCCTTCATAAAGTCACCGATAATTGCGTTACCGAGCAGAGGACAGTTCCAGAATACGGTTGAGGTAACGTTATTCTTAGCGTGGTCGGCTTCGGAATAAAGATATGAGTTTATTACCACACCGCCGTAGCCTACACCGAGAAGTGCTACCTTATTTTTACCCGTAGCGGACTCTACGCTGTCAATAAATGCCTTCAGAGCCTCTGCGGATTCAAGAGTGTCAAGTCTCCAGTCGTAGGAGAAGAAGAATATCTCGTCCTCGGAAACATAGCCTGCCGCCGCAGCCGCAATAGCCTGAACGTTGGCTGAATATACGGAATCTGCTTTATAAACGGATACGGGCTCGTTATACTGCCATACGCCGACCTTTGCATCTGCAGACTCACCTGCGGGGTTGCAGAGGATGGGGTTCATCATACCCTTGATACCGCTGACAACGGGGGTCACACCGCTTGCAGACTCGCCCGTAAAGCTCGTAAGGGCAATACCTGCTAAGATTTTTGCTATATTGCCCGTAAATTCGGAAGAATTTATATCAAAGGCAACGGATGAGCCGTTTTTATTCGGATTATAATATAACGCGTTATCCGACATTTCGCCGACGTAGATAAGGGGAACAGCGTTAAGCTCCGAGGCAATTGCACCAAGGGGAAGAGCAAGCACCGTAACAGCGCAAAGCACGATGCTGATAAGTTTTTTCAAGGCTTTGTTTTTCATTAAGGAAACCTCCGTTTATCAGTTAAAGGTATAACTGATAAGATTATACATTAAAATATTACATAATTCAAGGCTTTTTTCCGTTTACATAATATTCCCTTTGCCAAAACTTTGTTAAAGTATTGACAAAGTGAATTTTTGCTGATATAATGTACCACAAGGAACACTTTTTAATGATTTTTTTATCGAAAGGTGCAGTTAAATGAAAAAAAACGACATACGGGCGGTTAACTGCTGTACCATATTCAAGGGTACGGACGCGGGACTTACCGAGGAGCTTCTGGGGACAAAAAAATATACCGTAAAAACCTACGCAAGGGGCGAGGATATTTACAGTCCCGAGGACTATCAGAAAAGCCTCGGAGTGATTCTGAAGGGTACTGCGGAGGTGTCCAAGGATACCGGGGGCGGCAGGCTCTTTATGAGCAGGCTCAAGGAAGGAAGCGTGTTCGGAATGTCGTGTATTTTCTGCGCAGATAGGGATTTTCCCACACGCATCACGGCTGTTGATAGCACCAGAGTGCTGTTTATTACAAAGCAGCAGCTGACGGAGCTTTTCTTCAGATATCCCGTGATTCTTGAAAATTATCTGGGCATCCTCAGCAGCAAGATTCACTTTCTCAATCAAAAAATCGAAAGTATTTCCGCACCCGATGCCGCGGCGGCACTAAGGCAGTATCTGACGGAGCTTGCCGCAAAATCGGACACAAGCAGCTTTTCGCTTCCCGTTTCCGCGCAGAAGCTTTCAAGCATCTTGGGCATCGGCAGAACCTCTGTATACAGAGCCTTCGACAAGCTGATTTCCGAGGGCTTCATTGAAAAAAACGGAAAAGTGATAACAATAACAGAAAGGAACTGACTAAAATGAAAAAAATCTTATCCGCATTATCCTTACTTGTGTGCTTCGCACTTCTCTTCACCGCCTGCGGCGGCACGGCAGAGCAAACCACCGCACCTGCAGACGAGACCACAACCGAGGCTGACGTAAAGCCCGTTATCAATATCGGACTTCTTAAGGGCCCTACGGGAATGGGAGCCGCCGTGCTTCTTGATGCCGACGAAAAGGGTACGGCAAAGGCAGACTATAACCTTACGCTTGCAGGCGCGCCCGACGTGCTTCAGGCATCGCTTATCAACAACGAGCTTGATATTGCGGCTCTCCCCACCAACGTAGCCGCAGTTCTCAACAAGAAAACAGAGGGCAAGGTGCAGATTCTTGCCGTCAATACCCTCGGCGTTATCTATCTTATGAGCAACAACGAAAATATAAGCAGTATAGCCGACCTTGCAGGCAAGACCATTCTTTCCGCAGGACAGGGCACGACAACGGAATACGTGCTTAATTACATTCTTAACGAAAACGGACTTGACGACGTTACCGTTGAATATGCCGCAGAGCACGCAGAGGTCATAACAAAGGCTGTCTCCGAAGACTACGAGGTAATTCTTCTTCCCGAGCCCTTCGTAACACAGATGAAGGCAAAGGATGCAGGCTTTACGGTTGCCGTTGACCTTACAAAAGAATGGAAGGCTCTCGGCGGCGGTGAGCTTACAATGGGCTGTATCGCCGTAAGAGCTGAGTTTGCCGAGAATAATCCCGATGCAGTAGCAGCCTTCCTTGAGGATTACACAGCCTCAGTTAATGCCGTAAACGCAGACCCCGAGACCGCAGGTACACTTATTGAAAAATTCGATATTGCCAAGGCGGCTATTGCCTCAAAGGCTGTTCCCAACTGCAATATGACCGTTATGACGGGTGAAGAAATGAAAACAAACGTATCCGCATATCTTACGGTGCTTCACTCCTTTGCTCCTCAGTCCGTAGGCGGCACGCTTCCCGGCGACAGCTTCTATATTATCGGAAAATAAGACCTGTGAAAATGAAAATAAAAGCGGTTCTTTTGCGTATAATAAAGCCGCTTGCCATACTGCTTTTCTGGCTTGGGGTATGGATAGCCTTGAGTGAGCTTATAGGGCTTGAGCTTCTTGTGCCCTCTCCTGCGGCAACCCTCAGAGCCTTCAGTCTGCTGATAAGGGAGAAGGAATTTTACGTTTCCTGCCTTAATTCCCTTGTAAAGGTGCTGACTGGCTGGGCAACAGGACTTGCGGCAGGTGCTGTTCTCGGAATCGTTACCTCGCTGAGCCGTATGCTCCGTGAGCTTTTTCAGCCGCTTCTTCAGATTATAAAGGCTACTCCCGTGGCTTCGTTTATCGTGCTGGCACTTGTGCTTATGTCCTCAAAAAAGGTGCCTGCCTTCACCTGCGCGCTGATTACCGTGCCCGTGGTCTGGGCAAACGTATCGGAGGGAATTGCATCCCCCGACAAAAGGCTCCTCGAAATGGCAAGCTTCTTCAATATGCCTGCAGGTAACAAAATAAGAGATATTTATATCCCGTCTGCTCTCCCCTTTTTCTCTGCCGCCGCAAGGACTACAATGGGACTCGCGTGGAAGGCAGGAATTGCCGCCGAGGTTATATGCTCTCCGTCGGGAACTATCGGTGCCGGTATTCAGAATGCAAAAATTTATCTTGAAACACCCTCGCTGTTCGCGTGGACCGTCACGGTTATTGCGCTGAGCTTCATTCTCGAAAAGCTTTTGGGGCTTGCCCTCGGCAGAAGAAAGGACGGCTGAATATGATTGAAGTAAAAGGCATATCAAAGGCATTCGGCGGAAAAACGGTGCTGAAGGACGTTTCCTTCACCGTAAAAAAGGGCGAATGCGTTGCTCTTACGGGAGAATCGGGCGCAGGAAAAACCACGCTTATGAGAATTCTCGCAGGACTTGAAGCGGCAGACTCGGGAGAGGTAGTATTTACAGAAAACGCAAAAAAGACCTTTGTTTTTCAGGAAAACAGACTTCTTGAAGGAAAAAGCGTCCTCGACAATATTCTTACTGTGGCACCCGACAGGGAAAGAGCCTTGTATTTTCTGAAAAGAGTCCGTCTTGACGGAGAAATTACGAAAAAGGTGTCAGCACTCAGCGGCGGTATGAAAAGAAGACTTGCGATTGCAAGGGCTTTAGCCTACGGCGGTGACGTTTATTTTCTCGACGAGCCGTTAAGGGAGCTTGACGGTGAGACTCTCCGTGCGGTAGCCGAGCTTATTAAGGAGGAAATCGAAGGCAAAACCGCAGTGCTTATAACCCACGATGAATTTTCCCTTAACTTTCTTTCCTCAAGACGGGTCAGCATCAAAAAAACTGACTTATTCGGACAGTCGGGCTCCGATGAGCGTTGAAGGGATATAAAATCCGCTTTTTTACAGAAAGGATTTTCCCCCGAGGGAAAATATACACATTTTTAAGACTTGAACTTTGGCAAAAAGTTCAAGTCCTTTTTTAAATAAATATATTGATATAAATTGATGAGTGTTGTATAATCTGCTATAAGTGGATTTATTTCCTCTTTCACACCTGCCGCACGTCCGAGGACTGTACGGCAAAAACGGAGGTAAAAAATGAAAAGAAGAATTTTATCTGTTCTGCTTGCGGCTATTATGATACTGAGCATCCTGCCCGTATCAATGACCTCAGCGGCCACACTCGGCGACATCGATGCAGACTCGTTGATTTCTTCGAATGATGCCCGTCTTGCTCTGAGAGCATCGGTCAGACTTGAAGCTCTCACCGAGGCACAGATGCTGCTTGCAGACGTTGACTTTGACGGTGAGGTAACCTCAGCCGACGCGCGAAGCATTCTCAGAGCGGCAGTAGGACTTGAAAGCCTGCACGTTCACAGCTACACCGAAGCCGTAACAAAGACGGCAGGCTGTACCGAAACGGGTATCAAGACCTTCACCTGCAGCTGCGGTGATGCTTATACCGAGGACATCCCTGCTACCGGTCATACACCCGTAACCGATGCGGCTGTTGCTCCCACCTGTACCGCAGGCGGTAAAACTGAAGGCTCTCATTGTAAGAGCTGCGGAACGGTTCTGACGGCTCAAAGCCCCGTTGCCGCAACGGGCCACGTATCAAGCTCCCTCGACCAAAGCACCGTAAAGGAAGCAAACTGCACGGAAAAGGGCTATACGGGCGACTATAAGTGTGACGTGTGCGGCACGGTTACTGCGGCAGGCTCGGAAACCTCTGTAAACGAGCATAAGCACGTTATCGTTAACGTCACGGTTCCTGCCTCCTGTACCGAGGACGGCTACACCGTAGACAGATGTAAATTTGATTCCTGCGATTACTTTGATACACAGAGCATCAGATCGACGGGAGAAACAGCAACGGGACATCAGCACGCAAATGAAACCGTAGTACCCCCCACCTGCACCACGCAGGGATATACGGTCAAGACCTGCACACGCTGCGGCGACGAAATAAAATATGACTACGTTACCGAAAAGGGACACAAGTATGACTGGACTACCGAAGAGGAAGCCTCTTGTATTAAGACGGGCAAGGAAAACGGTAAATGCTCCGTTTGTCATGACGAGGTATCAAGAACTATTCCCCTTCAGCCCTGTACGGATATTGAAACAACTCCCGTCAAGGGTAACGAAACAACACTTTGCAAAATGGTAGCAAAATGCAATACATGCAATACGGTCATCAATGAAAGAGATGCTGAAATCTATGAGCACAGAACCAGAAATACAAATATACAATTAGCAAATTGTACGGAACCCGCTTATTGCGATATCAGCTGTCTTGACTGCAACCTACATCTCGAGCATATTGTTATGTGGGAATCTGAGCCTCTCGGTCACGAGGCTGTTCCTGACGAAGAGAATACTTGGAAGGCTACCTGCACACAGCCCGGTCAGCTTGCATATACGGGCACCTGCACACTCTGCAAAGCTCCCGTTGAAAATGAAGTTATCATTATTCCCGCAAAGGGTCACCAGCTTGAGGGTGTTCAGACGTGTACCACGGCTGTTACCTGTAAGGTTTGCCACATCGAATATGCACCCAAGCTCGGACACGATTACGTTATTCCCTCTGCCGTTTCGGCTTATGAGAGAAATACTCCCGCCTTCTTCTGTAACAGATGCGGCGAGGGCGCAGATGATAACCTTCAGACCTTCAACGACGTTACGGGACTTATAAAGACGTCAATATACGGAACCGAATGGGACAGCGAGCAAAGACAGTACAAGAATACGGTTTCCTTCTTTGACAAATCGTCAATCAAGACAGAGTATTCACGCTTTGACTTCGGCATTTACACAAGCGCAATTAAGAGCATGTACGAGGAAGAAATGGCAAATACCCCCGATGAATTCTCCACCATAAGAAAGAATTGGAGCATCCGTGCAAATCTTCCCATCAACAACAATCAGGTTTCCGTTCTTACCGCCGACGATATCGACAGCATAAAGGTTGAAAGACTCTCCTCCTTTAAGGTCAGCGACGCTTTAGCCTCTTATCCCGACACGTACACGGTAGGAAACACAGTATACAATCTCACACCCTATAAAAACACCAACGTTTCGGGAGAGGTTATAAAGGTTACAATTGACGTTAAGAACGAATCCTACAAGGGCGGAGTTATGAATCTTCCCGAGGAGGACAAAACCCACCTGCAGAAGATATTTGACCTTGACATAAGAGAAGAGGCTAACGGCTTCAAGGATGAAAACGGCAACTTCAACAAGACGGAATCCGATACGGGTGACGGCTATGAGATTACGATGTCAATGGCGCTTCAGGATATAAAGTCTGACGGTAATGTTGTTTACTACTTCAAGGCTGATACCTACGAGCCCATCCTTGCAATATACACGACAAACATCACAATGACTCAGAATATTGCTATGAAGTTCAAAATCTCGCTCTTCTCACTTAACGGTGAGCTTGACCCCATCATCACAACCGACACGACAAGAGTTTACTTCTTCTCGGGCACGTTCGGCAAATAAGCGAAAGGAAATTACTATGAACAAAAGAATTCTCAGCATAATTCTCGCACTTACCCTTTGTCTCACTCCCGTTTTAGCAGGTGTCTCCTCGGCACTTGCTATCGGTGACGTAGACGGTGATACAATGATTTCCTCATCAGATGCACGTATGGCACTCAGAGCCTCAGTTGCTCTTGAAGTCCTTGATGCCGCACAGCTGAAGGCGGCAGACGTTGACTTCGACGGCACGGTAACCGCCTCAGATGCACGCTCTATTCTCAGAGCCTCGGTAGGACTTGAAGCTCTCGTTGACAAGGATATTTATTTCAACGGCCATCTTGTTGAATCCGACTGTGTCGGTATCGAAACGGGTATAGTCTGCATCGACCCCGATTGCGAATGCGGCGGCTCAACTCTGATGCCCTCCTTCAACGATATGGTAAACGTGCTTAAAACACCCGGCTCCACAAACTATTTCTACGGCTTTTCAAAGACGGTTGCAACCACTCCCAAGCCCGAATGTAAGGCAGCAAGCATCTGGCACGCAGGACTTGCAGAGCTTATGGAGGGACTTCTTGCAGACTCCGTAACGGCAGAAACAGTCACCGACTACACGGATATGACAAACCGCCGTCACGTAAACAACGCAACCTTCTTCGTAACGGGCAAGAGCTTTGTCAGCGACCTTAAGGAAGAGGACGTAGCCTCCGTAAAGACGGAAAAAATGAACGGTGTAGACTTCGTAAAGAATCTTCCCGCTTCTTATACCTCAACTCAGTCGGGCGGCACGGTTAACCTTTCAAAGATAAAGGCCTCCGACGTCGGCGACGTATACAAGGTAACGGTAACTCTGCGTCCCGAGACAGTAACGAACAAGAACGTTCCCACGGACACAACTCCCATTGAAAAGATACTCAATGCAAATTACAACAAGGGTATAAAGAGCCAGATGGATGCTCTTAACAATTCCTTCAGCGAGATGCCCGAAATGGCAGAAATGTTCGTTATGGAAATGGACATCACCACCAACTGCACCGTTGAATACTTCTTCACGGCAGACACCTTCGAGCCCGTTGCCGCAAGATATTACTCGGAAATGAAAACGGTAAGCTATATGCACACCTATTTCAACATAACGTTTACAAAGACCGACGAGGCAACAACAACCACAACGATCAAGAACGATTCCGTTCAGGAGGATTTCTTCTTCTTCAACGATTTCTTTACGGTAAAATAAAAGCAAAAAAAGAGGTTGTATCAAACATCAAAAGCAGATGTTGTTGATACAGCCTCTTTTGTTTTTTCGTGTGGACGGAGATACGGACTTCTGTTATATATGATTAATCTGATCTATTGCATAAAGCGGCAGATTAACAAGCCATTCCTCTTTTTTATAATCCGCCATAGACGTGCGAACGGAAACCTCGGGTAAAAATTTTTCCTGATAGGTTTTCAGACTCTTGGCTCTGAGATTTACTTCTGCCTTTACTTCCACAGGAACAATCAGCTCTCCTGTGTCAACGACAAAATCAACCTCACAGGAGCCTCTGTCGTTGGTGTAGTAATAAACGTCCAAATCCTGAAGGTTTTTTAACTGCTGGCAAACGTATTGCTCGGTGAGAGCCCCCTTGAACTCAACAAAAAGAGAATTACCGTCAACCAAGGTACGCTGACGCAGGCCTGCCATACAGCCCAGAAGTCCAACGTCTACCACAAACAGTTTAAATGCTTTTAAGTCCTCATACGCCCGCAAAGGTATACCTGCCGTATTTACACGGCTGACTTTATGAATAAGTCCGCAATCACAAAGCCACATAATTGCGGTTTCATAATCCTTTGCACGGGCTCCCTCGCGAACAAGTCCATAGATAAACTTTTTATTTTCTTTAGCCAGCTGAGAAGGGATGCTGTTCCACAGCATTCGCAATCTCGGCACAATTTCATTGGGAGCGTGTTTGGAAAAATCCTGTTCATAAGCTGCAAGAATTCGTTTTTGAATTTCACGGACTTCGTTAAAATCTTTATTCTCTGCGAAGCTTTGCACCGCTTCGGGCATTCCGCCAACGAAGTAGTAGTGCTTCAAAGCATCGATATACGTCTGCTTGAAGCTCGTAATCATTTGAAAATCTTGTTTATCAAGCAATTCAGCAAAACGCTCTTTATCGGTTGCCATCAAAAATTCCTTAAAAGAAAGAGGATACAGTTTCAAGAAATCTACTTTGCCGACCGGAAAAGACGTTCCCTGATGCAAAGCAATACCAAGCAAAGAACCGGCACATACAATGTGATACTGCGGAGCATTCTCATAAAAATATTTAAGGGAGCTGAGTGCTCTCGGAACCTCCTGCACCTCATCAAATATCAGTAAAGAATTGTCGGGATCGATTTTACGTCCGACATACAACTCCAAGCCCATAATCAAACGCTCCGTATCCAAATCAGCTGAAAACAACTCAGCCATTCCGGAATTGGAGTCAAAATTGATATATACTGTATCTGCATACGCCAGTCTGCCAAACTCCTTCATCAGCCAAGTCTTACCAACCTGACGCGCTCCTTCGATAATCAAAGGCTTACGTCGCTTGCTTTGTTTCCATTTCATCAATTTTTCAATGGCAATTCGGTACATACCCGCACCCCCGTTTTTTATAATACGAATATAGTATAGTACATAATCACAAAAAATGCAACGAGTTTTGCAAGCATTATTACACTTTTTACGGCGAATAAAGAATTATATCAATTTTTTTATCACTCAGAAAAGTGCAATCGATACTCTCTTATCAGGCTGACACAAAGGACGAGCAACAAGTTTTTTATTCTGTTGACTTATCGATTTATTTTATATATAATGAACTATATATAACGTTTTTTTCAAAAAGAGGTGGGGATATGTTTTGCGTTGCGGGTGCTGACGGCTTTTTCGGCACTTATTATATTTCGATGCTGTTAAGGCGCACGGGCAGTAAAATACTCGCATTGAATCACAGCTCCCCCGTATTCCCCGACTCCGAAAGACTTACGAACGTAAGCTTCGAGCTATCCGACGCCGAAAGCCGCCGCCGTGCGGCAGCTGCCCTGAAGGACTGTCGGGATATAAACATTCTTTTTCTCGCTTCGGTGCATAATCCCGATATAGTCAGACGCGACCCCGAAAGGGCTCTGCACATAAATACCGAGTGCTATGAAAGCTTCCTTGAGGCTGTAAAGGAGCTTGATATAAGACGGCTCATATACGCGTCCTCGGACACGGTTTACGGAGAAAGCACGGACGGCAGAGCTTTTTCCGAAAAAGATGCCGCCGTTCCCGTTAATATTTACGGTGAACAGAAGCTCAAGGCAGAAAGAATTACCCTTGACCGCGGCTTTTCGGTGGTAAGATATTCGTATATGCTCGGCCCTTCCCTTACTGCAAGAAAAAAGCATTTTTACGATACCGTAAGGGATTCTCTTGCAGAGGGAGAAAAATTTCCGCTTCTTACGGACTGGATAAGACCTGCCGTCAGCTACACCTCGGCATCCGATATCACCTACCGACTTTTTACAAGTGACAAAAACGAAAAAATCGTCAACGTCTGCGGTGACACGCTTTATTCAAAATATGATATCGGCCTGAAAATTGCCGAAAAGGATTCCCTTGACTCCTCGCTTCTTGTGGCGGCAACGAAAAAGGAGCTGGGCATTTTCACGGAGAAGCGTGCAGATACGCTTTCAATGGACAACTCACTTCTTAAGGCTATTACAGGTGAGGATTTTATAGATTTGGTATTTTAAGGACAGCTTATGGTTATTTCAAAAACTCCCTTCAGAATGTCCTTCTTCGGAGGCGGCACGGATTACAGCGAATATTTTGAAAACTACGGCGGCAGCGTGCTTTCTGCCACCTTTGATAAGTATTGCTTCGTAACCGTCAGAGATTTTCCGCCCTTCTTTGAGCATAAAAATCAGCTGACCTACTCAAAAATCGAGCGCTTCGACTCCCCCGACGAGCTTTCCCACCCCCTTGTAAGAGAAACGCTGAAATATCTCCACGAAAACAGGATTCAGATAAGCTACGATGCAGACCTGCCTGCAAGAACGGGTATCGGCTCAAGCTCCTCATTCGCCGTGGGACTTCTCAACAGCATTCACACTCTGAGGGGCAGATATACGGACACGAAGCTTCTTGCAAGCGAGGCAATACATCTTGAAAGAGTGCTTTGCCGTGAGCACGGCGGTATTCAGGACCAGATTGCGGCGGCATACGGCGGCTTCAACAGAATAGATTTCGACAAAAACGGATTCAGCGTCACCCCCGTGGATATCAGCGAGGAAAGGCTTTCTCAGCTGAACTCAAAGCTGATGCTGTTTTTCTCGGGACAAAGCCGTTATTCAACCGAGGCGGCATTGGAGCAGACGAGGAATCTTCCCGAAAATACCAAGACCCTCGGAAAAATGAAGCAGCTCGTAGCAGAGGGAGAAAGAATACTCACCTCGGGCGGAAGCCTTGACGGCTTCGGAGAGCTTCTTGATGCCTCCTGGAAAATGAAAGCCACCCTTGCAAGCAGTATTGCAACGGATGAAATAAACAGCTTCTATGAAACCGCGATTAAAAACGGTGCCATAGGCGGCAAGCTTCTCGGCGCAGGCGGCGGCGGCTTTATGCTGCTGTACGTACCCGAAAAGAAGCAGAACAAGGTAAAAACCGCCTTGGAAAAATATATGTACGTCCCCTTTAAGTTCGAGCAGGAGGGCAGCAGAATACTGTATAATCGTTGATGGTACTTAAAGGAGAAATGCGTGCGAAGTCGGAGGTCGGAAGTCGGATGAATGCGAAGCGAAGCTTCGCAAATTCGGAACGATGCTTCGCAAATTCGGAATTCGGAAAAGAATAAACCGTAATTCACCTAATACAATCAAGACACAACGTGTCTTCCGACAGTGTCACTATTCACTATTCACTATTACTTCAAAACAGTCAGGTTGTGTTATTATGTCAGATATTTTAATCACCGGCGGTGCCGGATATATAGGCTCTGTGCTTGTGCCCGAGCTTCTCGCTCTCGGTCACAGCGTAACGGTCATCGACTGTCTTTTATACAGACAGTCCTCCCTTCTTGACTGTTGCCGCTATAAAAGCTTTACTATGGTAAACGGCGATGCAAGAGACGAGGAGCTGATTAAAAAGCATATAAAGGGAAAGGACTATATTTTCCCTCTTGCCGCACTTGTGGGCTTTCCCCTTTGTCTGCGCGACCCGATAGCCGCCACTACCACGAATCTTGATGCGGTAAAGCTGATTCTGAGGATGAGAGCACCCGAGCAGAGAATCATATTCCCCTGCACGAACAGCGGCTATGGTCTCGGACAAGGACAGCAGTTCTGCACGGAGGAGTCTCCCATTGAGCCTATATCCCTTTACGGCAAAACGAAAATGGCAGCTGAAAGGGCGGTGCTTGAAGCAGGAAATTCTCTCACCTTCCGCTTTGCCACCCTCTTCGGTGCGGCTCCGAGAATGAGAACGGATTTGCTTGTAAACGATTTTACCTACCGCGCCGTATTTGACCGCTCCCTCATAGTTTTCGAGGGCAGATTTATGAGAAACTATCTCCACGTAAGGGATGCGGCAGGCGCATTCATTTTCGCTATGGAGAATTTTGAAAAAATGAAGGGCAGACAGTATAACTGCGGTCTTTCCGATGCAAACCTTTCAAAGCTTGAGCTTTGTCAGAGAATAAAGGAGCATATTCCCGAATTTACGTATATTGAGGCTCAGATAGGCACAGACCCCGACAAGAGAAACTACCTCGTTTCAAACGAACGGCTTGAGAGTATGGGCTGGAGACCGAAATACACCATTGACGACGGTATAGAGGAGCTTATCAAGGCTTATTCCATAGTTAAAAATAATATTTACGGAAACGTGTGATAAAATGCAGCTTATTGAAATACTCTCCCCCGATTTTACCTTTTCCGATGACAGAGGAACTCTTACACAGATAGTGCACAAGGGCTTTTCTCAGGTGAACGCGGTATTTACAAAGGCGGGGAAGATAAGAGGAAACTTCCATTACCACGAGCATACCAAGGAGCTTTTCTTTATAATCAAAGGAAAAATAGAGCTTACCGTACGTCTTGGTGAGGTAACGCAGAAATATACGTTCGGGGACGGAGATATGTTCTTGGTTCCCGAAAACGTAAGACATACCTTCAATTACGTTGAGGACACCTACCTTGTGGGACTTTACACCACCCCCGTCGAAAATGCGGACGGAACAAAGGATATTATTTCGGAGTAATAAAATGAAGGAAGCAATAATTCTTGCAGGCGGTCTCGGCACGAGACTTTCCGCCACCGTCAGAGATAAACAAAAAGTGATGGCTCCCGTGGGCGGCCGTCCTTTTTTGGATTATATATTATCCGACCTGAGGGCAAAGGGCTTTTTGAGGGTCGTGCTTGCCGTGTCCTACCGTCACGAGCAGCTGACGGAGCGTTACGGCACGTCATACAACGGAATTGATATCGCTTATTCCGTTGAAAAGGAGCCTCTGGGCACGGGCGGTGCCATAAGGCAGGCTCTGAGCCTTACCGAATCCGAAAGGGTTGCCGTAATGAACGGAGATACCTTCTTCGACGTGGATTACACGGAGCTTTACAGTATTGCCGAGGAGAAGAACGCCGATATAGTGCTGGGGGCAAAGGAGATGCCCGACTGCACAAGACATTCCACCTTAAACATCGCAGAGGACGGCAGGGTATTAAGCTTCTCGGAAAAGCTTCCGAATGCAAAGGGCTATATAAACGGCGGTGTCTACGTTATAAAGCGCGATATACTCAGCGGCATACCCCTTGACAGATTTTCCTTTGAAAGGGAAATACTTGAAAAGGCTGAGGCGGGACTTTACGCGGTTAAATGCCAAGGCTATTTTATCGATATGGGCATTCCCGAGGCTTATTTCAGAGCCAATACGGAAATACCCGTAATGCTCGGACAAAACGTATTCAAGGCGGTTTTTTTAGACCGTGACGGGGTCATCTGCAAGGAAAAGCACCATCTTTATAAGACAGCTGACCTTGAATTCATTGACGGAGTCCCCGAGGCACTTGAAGCATTAAGAGAAAAGGGCTTCCTGCTTTACGTCATAACCAATCAGGCAGGAGTTGCAAAGGGACTTTATACTGAACGGGACGTAGAAATTCTCCACCGCTTTATGGAAGACAGTCTCAGAGATATTACTCATTTTGAGGGAATCTACTACTGCCCCTATCACGAGGAGGGCACCGTAGAGGAATATAAAAAATTTTCCCCCGACAGAAAGCCGGGAGACGGTATGATACAAAGGGCAGTAAGGGATGCCGCGAAAAAAGGCATAATCATAGACCTTAAAGGCAGTATTCTTATCGGTGATAAGCTGTCTGATATTGAGGCAGGCAAAAAAGCGGGTATCGGAAAAACAGTTCTTGTCAGAAGCGGACACGCTATTGACGAAAAAGCCTCTCTGCCCGACGTAATCACGGACAGCTTATACACTTTTACAAAGGAAGAGATTGCAGATGTCGAAATATAATACGGATTATTACGTTTCGGGACTCAGAAAAATGGTTGAGTGCGAAACCGTATCGAAAAAGGATTCGTTTACCCCCGACGAGTTTATGAGGCTCCGCGGGGTTATGAAGGAGCTTTTCCCCTTAATACACGAAAAAGCGGAAATTATGTATTTTTCCGAGGACTGCTGGGTATATAAGATAACGGGAAAAAACACAAGGGAAAGCATCCTTCTGATGTCCCATCACGACGTGGTAGAGGCAGGCGAGGGCTGGAGCTATCCCCCCTTCGCCCTTGAGGAGCACGACGGAAGGCTGTACGGCAGAGGAGTATTTGATACGAAGGCTTCTCTTTTCTCCGAATTTCAGGCATTAGAGGAGCTTCTTGAAGAGGACTTCATTCCCGAATGCAACGTATATATAGCATCATCGCACAACGAGGAGCGTTTCGGAGACGGAATTCCCAAGGCTGTGGAATACTTCAAGGAAAACGGCATCAGCTTCACCGTTGTTGTGGACGAGGGCGGAGCCATAACCGAGCCGCCCGTTGACGGAGTCAAGGCAGGCAAATGCGCTATGGTGGGCGTCCACGAAAAGGGCAGATGCACCCTTTACTGCACAGCCTCAACTGACAGCATTTATCAGGACATAACGAAGGCAAAGAAAAAGAATCCCGTTGAAAAAATGACGGAGTTTATCGGTGCCGTCCATTCCTCCGACCTTTTCATAAAAAGGCTCAATGAGCAGGTAAAGGATATGTTTACGTATATTGCACCTCACCTCGGCTTTCCTCTGAGCTTCATTTTCTCACAGCTCGGACTCTTCGGCGGTATTATAAAAAGGATTATGCCGAGGCTCAACCCGCAGGCGGGCGGACTTATCGGCACTACCTGCACGTTTACGAAAATTGAAGGCAGCAGTATTTCAAAAAAATGCACCGCTACTGCCTATTTACAGCCTGTATCGGGCGAGGATTTAGCAAAAGACGTTGAAGCCTTTAAGTCACTTGCACGTGAATACGGCATAACGGTAGAGGAAGCAGAGGGTAACGAATACCACGAGCCTGCCGATATCCGCACCAAGGGCTTTGAATATACTAAAAAATGCATAGAGGAGATATTCCCCGGCTGTCCCGTTGTCCCCTACCCTCTCCCCACGGGCGGCACGGACGCAAGACATCTGAGAGCCGTCACCCCATGTAATCTGAGATTCACACCTCTGATAATCTCAAATAAGCAGCTGGGACTCGTACACATGGCAGACGAAAACCTTGACGCAAAATGTCTCCCCGATGCTGTCAGGTTTTATAAGCATTTTATTAAAAATTACAGATAAAGAAAAGAGATCTGAGTTCTAAGGCTCAGACCTCTTTTTTTATGAATTGAGAAAATTCTCTACCGCAACGAGGAATTTTTCCGCTGAAGCAATCTGGTTTCTGACATCTTCTTCGGAAGGTTCAAAAAAATCATCGTAATCGCAGTCCGTGCGGGAATTAAATAATTCTGTTATTATCACCGAATACTCAGCATCAAATTTTTTAGTTTTAATATTCAGTTTATTATGCAACAAAAACTCCTTCTTTCAAAACATTCTTATAAAAAGGAAGCACGTCAGCATACTTATTAAACGTCTCGGCATCCTTAATAGTTACCGATACGACAATATCGTACTCAAGCCCTAAATTACTTGACAGAACACAGAAGGAACGGGTATGCTTTTTCAATACTTCAGGTGAGTCAGAAACGATGACCATAATATCGATATCCGATTCGCAGGTATAGTCCCCGCGGGCGTATGAGCCGTAAAGGATAACGTTATCAAGCTGTTTTCCGAAGGTGTTTTTTGCGTGCTGAACAACTTCCTTCACAATACACTCAAGCTGATTTTTCGTACACATAGCCACCCTTCCTTTCCGTCTTTTTTTAAGAGTATTCTTATTAAAGAAATGCCACAATGGCGGCGGTGCATACGCTGCCTGCCATAAGTATTGCAAGTCCGATTGCCACAAATTTTGCAAAATTCTTATTCATATTATTCACCTATTCCGAGTACGTTCATAATGTCTGCCTTGTATTTTTCCGTCTGAGCCTTTGCAAGAGCCTCAGTTTCACCCTGAACCATAGCGTAAATTTTTATCTTGGGCTCCGTGCCTGAGGGACGGATGATAACCTTATCCTTATTTTCAAGCACAAGAATGATTACGTTTGATGAGGGGTAGCTGAGCTTTGTCCTTTCGCCCGTTATAAGATTGAGCGCTTCACCCGTCTTATAGTCCTCGGCTGCTGCGATATTCTTACCGCCGAGAGCCTTGGGAGTATCGCTTCTGAGCGAATCCATCATCGCAAGCATAGTCTTCATACCGTCTGCGCCCTCGAAGCCGAAGTTAAAGAGTGCATTGTTCCAGAAGCCGAAACGTCCGTAAAGACCGTTCATTACGTCAACGAGAGTCTTGCCCTGAGACTTATAATATGCCGCCATTTCGCAGATAAGCATAGAAGCATTTACAGCATCCTTGTCCTTGGTGTGCATTCCGGATAGATAGCCGTAGCTTTCCTCGAAGCCAAGCTCAAAGCGGTCAGCCTCACCCTTTTCCTGCATTTCGGTCATAAGCTCACCGATGTACTTGAAGCCCGTCAGCACGTTTTTCACCTCGGCTGAGTAGCTTTCAGCCACGGCAGTTGCCATATCAGAGGAAACGATGGATTTGATAATAACGGGCTTGTCTGCAAGCTCGCCCCTTGCGCCCTTCTGAGACAGAATATAATCGGTAAGAAGACAGCCGACGTCATTACCCGTCAGAAGCTTATATTCACCGTTTGCAAGCACCGCAATACCTACGCGGTCACAGTCGGGGTCTGTTGCAAGCAGAAGGTCAGCCTTTTTGGTCTCGGCAATTTTAAGAGCCTCGTTGAAGGCGTCTCTTATCTCGGGATTGGGGAAGGAGCAGGTGGGGAAACGTCCGTCGGGGTTCTCCTGAACGGGAACTACGCTGACGTCTTTAATGCCCATCATAGAAAGAATCCTTCTTACAGGCTTGTTGCCCGTGCCGTTAAGGGGAGTATATATAACCGAAAGGTCTGTTTCCTTTGCAATTTCGGGATTAACGCTTCTTGACAGCACAAGGTCAAAATACTTATCAAGGAAGCTGTCCTCAATATATTCTATTCTGCCGTCCTTTACAGCCTCGTCGAAGTCCGCTGTCTTAACGTCCGCGAAAATATCACACTTATTGATATATTCAAGAGTTCTTGCGGCAGCCTCGTCGGTCATCTGATAGCCTCTCTCGTCATAGCACTTGTAGCCGTTGTACTTTGAGGGATTATGGCTTGCGGTGATAACGATACCCGACGAACAGCCAAGCTCCTTCACGGCATAAGCCACTATGGGAGTGGGCATAAGCTCACGGAAAATGTAAACCTTGATACCGTTTGCGGCAAGAACGGACGCGGCGGCACGCGCAAACTTATCGGAGTTGATTCTTGAATCGTAGCCTACTGCAACGGAGGGCTTCAAGAATGCCTCGTTAAGGTAGTTGCTCAGTCCCTGTGTTGCCTGAGATACGGTATATACGTTCATTCTGTTTGTACCCGCACCGATAACACCTCTGAGTCCGCCCGTACCGAAGGCAAGATTCTGCCAGAAACGGTCAAGTATCTCCTTTTCATCACCGGCTACGCTGTTAAGCTCGTCGGCAACCTCCTTGTCCGTTGCCTTTTCGCACCAGAGCTTATAAAGTGCATTTATATCATTCATAACATATACCGCCTTTCATAAACAGAATATTAATATTTATTATATACCGATTATATGTAAATTACAAGAGAAAAAGGGGAGTTTTCCCACTATCACAGGCCCTGCAGTAAATGAATTTTATCAGGTTAAATCTTTATTATAACGTTCTTTCTGTTGCAGAGGTATGCGATTGCCGTGAGAAGAATTGCCATCGCGGAAACTATAACGATTGCCGTTACGGCACCTGCCTCCTTGAAGAAATCTCCGCCCGCTACCGTGATACCGCCTACGAGACCGAATTCAAGGCAGTACATAAGTATGGGATTTTTGCCCCACCACATAAAGGGGTCAAAGGAAAGCTTATAGAAGGAGAAAAGCTCAACTATAACGAAGGCAAGAAGGGCTATGAATACAGTTACTATTACGAACGAGGGGCTGACGCTGCCCTTGTTTATTGCCATAAATTCCGAGTTGGGACCTATCCAGCCTGCGCCCTCGGGAAGGGTCATAAATATGCCTGCAAGCACAGCCGCCGTGGGAACGGCATAAAGCGCAACGCTGATAAAGAATTTCTTTCTGCTCTTCATATAAATATCGGAGAAGGCAAGGTAGATTATAAGCATAGCACCCCAGGCAAAGCCGCCTATGAAGCCGCCGTCTGCCACGCAGTCAACAAGCTCACGGTTACTTGCAAACATATCGTTTGCAAGGTCGCCCGAATGGAAGAGTCCGAAAAGACCGAGTACAGCGAAGCCGCCTGCAAGCCTTATAATATTTTCATACCTGCCCTTAATAAGCGCGAAGGGTAAGGCTACGAGACCTGCAAAGCCTATGTGGTGAAGCACAAGCCAATGTCCGAGGCTGTCCGCGGTTTTGCCGCTGACAAGCATTATAAAGTTCACGAAGGCTACCGCAACACCGTAGGCACCGAAGGCTATCACAAACCACGAAAGGAATTTTCCCAGAGGTGCGCTTATCCTTTTGAGCTTTGCGGCTTTAAGTATAAGAATAACGCTTGAAAGAAGCAGCACGGCTGCCGTGGGAATAACGAAGGTAAGGTCGAAGCCCTCGGTATGTCCGTCAAGAATGTCGTTGATACCGTTCATTACCACACCGATACCGATAATCATAAGATTTCTTTTAACGAAATGGATTATTGCATTCTTCCTGCCGTCTCTCTCGATTCGCCTTCTGAGAGAAGGAAGATATGTAAGACCTATTGCAAGAATAAACGCAGGGGCAACGATATCGGCAACAGCAAGGTTCGGGAGCATATAATAAGCATCCGCATCAGGAGCGTGATGACTAATTGTGGAAGCCCCCCCCAAGCCTGCAAAATTTGCCATAAATTGGAATATAATCATAGAAAATATTACGATTCCTCTGAATCTGTCTATGGTAGAATTTCTGTTCTGAAGCTTACTCTCGCTCATAAAAACACCCTTTCTTTTTAAATGCAAAATGCAAAATGCAAAATGCAATATCCGTCTCGGATTAACGATAATAATCTATCATTCTGTATTTATCATTTTAAATTTATTATTTTGCACTCTGCACTCTTCATACTGCATTCTTCATTTTGCATTTTTACATCCCTTTCATTTTGACTATATCTCTGTAGGATATAAGCTCTACTCCGTGCTCATTCAGATATTTTTCCGTTTCCGGGTCCTTCATAAGTCTGTATTCCCAGACTCTCTGCCACCAGTTGCCCGTAATTCCCTTCAGCTCGTCGGATTCTGCGGCGGGATGCACGAAGGTTTCCGTGATACCCTCGGGAATATCCGTCCAGATTTCAAGTATTTTCTTTCTGTAGCTCTCGTAAGAATCCTTAGGCATTACACCCCAATCGGGGAAAAGAAGATAGTCGGGCATAATTACACCGTATTTCTTGCCCCAGAGCTTCGATATTTTCGTGCAGGCGGCATAAGCGAAATACGGCACACCGCGCGGACATATACGCTTATCGTGCTCTAAAAACATTCTGTAGGCATAGCCGTATTCTCCGCACACGCGAAGGGTCATTTTAAGAAGTGAGAATCTTCCCGTCAGATGTCCGTAAAGGGAGCCCATGTGGTTATCAACGTGAGACGGCTTCATTCCCCATTTGTGAGCAAGGTCAATCTGTGCCCTTGCCTCTGCTTCAAGCTCCTCGTATTTTCCGTGCTTTCCCACGTCCTTTGCGCTGTGCCACATAAAGCCCTCTTCATCAATAAGGCTCTTGCCGTCCGTAAGAGGCTTCCAGCGGTAATCCTTCCATTCTGCGGTCATCGTAAGATGCACGCCTATGGCATATTCGGGATTTTCTACGGAAAAATCAACGGCATCCTTTGCCGTAGGACAAGGCATCATTATAGTTGCGGATTTGAGTCTTCCCGAGCGGAACAAATCAATAACCGCCTCGTTTGCGCTGTTACACATACCGAAATCGTCGGCATTTACCAAAAGATACTTTCCCATTGGGAACACCTCCTCTTATTTATAATTCAATATTAACATAAAAGCTGAGTCTTTTCAACTTTTGATTGAATTTTTTGGTTATAAAATATCTTTTTTGTTTAAAACGGACAAAAGGAAAGGCCCGACGTTTCCGTCGGGTCTTTCCTTTTTGGGGAAGAGAAAATAAATAAAAGGAATAATCATATTAATAGAACTTTACTGCGAAATTATACTAACACAGCGAGGTTACATTTAAAATATAACTTTATGAACATTCTGTTAACATTTGCGATTATTTTTCATAGTTCGACAACAGTTTTGTAAAACTTTGTTTATTTTCCGTTAATTTCCCCAAATATTGTTACTCAGCCTTTACCTGAGACTGCTGCTTGAGATATGCGTTTATGAAGCCGTCAATCTCACCGTCCATAACGGCATTGATATTACCGTTTTCAAAGCCCGTTCTGTGGTCCTTTGCAAGGGTATAGGGCATAAATACGTAGGAGCGTATCTGTGAGCCCCAGCCGATTTCCTTCTGAACGCCCTTGATATCCTCGATTCTCTCAAGATGCTCTCTTTCCTTAATTTCGATAAGCTTGGATTTGAGCATTCGCATACAGACCTCTCTGTTCTGATGCTGGCTTCTTTCAACCTGACAGGAAACTACGATACCTGTAGGCTCGTGGATAAGACGCACTGCAGAGGAGGTCTTGTTAACCTTCTGTCCGCCGGCACCTGAGGCACGGTAAACCTCCATCTTGATATCCTCTTCGCGGATTTCTACCTCAACGGTATCGTCGATTTCGGGCATAACCTCAAGAGATGCGAAGGAGGTGTGTCTTCTTCCCGAGGAGTCGAAGGGTGAAACACGCACAAGTCTGTGAACGCCCATTTCGCTCTTTAAGTAGCCGTAGGCATTTTCGCCCTCGATAACAACCGTAGCAGACTTGAGACCTGCCTCGTCGCCGTCAAGGAAGTCAACTGTGGTAAACTTGAAGCCG
>JAZNFG010000082.1:0-6139 GCA_045589015.1 Acutalibacteraceae bacterium | reverse complement strand
CCGCAGAGTGCGAAATCCTTTTTCCTTCTTAAAGCGCAGGAGATTTTTAAGAACCCTCGCCGGGGGTTCTTAAAGTGCGAAGCACTATTAATAGAACTTTTCTGAGATATCCCCCAAGTTTCCGTGAAGAGTCATTTTTTTCAGTTTTTTATTTGGATACGGGAACGTTGATTACAAGGTCGGTAAGGGGGAAGGAGCAGCACGGATGAATACAGCCGAACTTAAAGTCAGCAAGTCTTCTGTATTCGAGAGCCTTCGGCACGTAAACCTTTCCGGAAAGAAGATGTGAATGACAAAAGCCGCACTCACCGCTTCTGCAGCGTGCAGGAGCGGAAATACCGTTCTTTTCAAGAATCTGTAAAACGGAATCATTTGTTGAACCCTTGACTGTCTTTGTTTCATCCTGAATCGTAACCGTAATTGATATTTCTGCAGGAACGTCACAGGGGTAGTCAGCCTGAGATTTCGGGTCGTGGAATTCGCCGAACATTTCGTGACGGATGTATTTTTTCGGGAGCTCTAATTTAGGAAGCTCCTTTTCAAGGAAATTATACATAACCTGAGGACCGCAGATGAAAACGGAATAATATTCGTTCTCGGGGGCATATTTTTTAATAATATCCGCCGTGATGAATCCTTTTTCAAAGCCTTCAGCCGCGGCATCGGCATTTTCATCGCTGAGCACGTGAATTACCTTGACCTTATCGGTTTTCTTTGTAATTTCATTCAGCTCGTCAAAGAAAAGGATATTATCCCTGTTTCTGCTTCCGTAAAGAAGAGTAAGCTCAAAATCCTCGTCCCCGTCGGCAATTGCGCCTGCCATTGAAACGAAGGGTGTGATACCGCTTCCGCCTGCAAGGCAGATAACCTTTTTGGCGTCTCTTAACGGCTGATATTCAAAATGTCCTTCGGGAGCGGAAACCTTGACCTTAGTGCCTACTGTCCACGTGTCAAGAATGTAATTGGACATAACACCGCCGTCAACGCGCTTGATTGTGAGCATATATTTTCCGTTAAGTGCATCCTTGGGGCTTGATGAAATTGAATATGCTCTTGTTATCTTCATACCTTCAATTTCTTCAAAAACGGTAAGATATTTACCTGCTCCGAAGTAGGCAAGCTGTGTTGTGCCCTTTTCGGTATCGGGAACCAAAACGAAGCTTTTGCAGTCATCTGCTCTTTCGATAACCTCGGCAACCCTTACGTACTGTGCCTTGGGATGGAGTGCTCTTGCAAGAACCGTTGCCTGGTCGTCAATCGAAGGCATATTTGCGGGAGCATTTTCAAAGGTTTTCTGTCTGTTTGAGAGAAGGGAAATGAATTTCTTTGCTTTAAGTGATTTTAACGTTGCCATTTTATTTGCCCTCCTTGAGTGCTTTGATTGTCATATCTGCGGCTTTTTCACCTGTGTAATATGCACAGCCGTAGCCGTCGCCTCTTTCCTGAGTAGCACCGCAGAACAGGAAGTTATCAAACGGCTGATCCTTTACGTACTGAATTGTTCTCGGAAGCATACTGTCCCACTTTTCAAGCATATAGCCGTAAGGAGTGCCGAGAGGTGTATTGAGATAACGTGCAAACGTGGGGGGAAGTGCAATTTCAATTTCTTCAATATAAGGCTTAATGGAGATGTTAAGAGCCTTTTCGCAGGTCTCTATCATATCCTCGGCAACCTTTGTCTTGAATTTCTTGTAATCCTGAGGCTTAATATCCTTCATAACGTCGCCGAAGGTCATAGTCGTAAGGAACAGCTGGCTTGTGCCCGCGGGAGTACAGTCGGGGATAATTTCGTTAAGGCAGTTGATGATGCAATAACCGCTGAAATATCCCTGAGCCGCCTCGTACTGCTTGTCGGAATCGGAATCGGGAGCAATAAATACGGAATAGTCGGTGATACCAAGCTCTTCCTTTGTCTTGTTCATACCGAGATAAACGGTTGTAAGAGTGCAGGCTGTCTTTCTTGCATTGAGCATCTTCAGCTGCATTTCGGGAACGTCCTTCTTATCCATAAGCTCGGTGAATACCTTGTAGGGATAGCAGTTACAAATGAAGCGTTTGCCGTAAACCTCTTTTTCACCGTTAATGACAACGCCTGCAGGCTTGCCGTTTTTCATAATTATCTTCGTAACGTCGGAGTTATACCATATTTCTCCGCCGAAATCTCTGATTTTCTTGTCTATGGCAAGGCTCATTTCGTGGCTTCTGAGATGGGGAATACCTGTTCCGCTTCTGACGTAGCTGTGAAGCACGCAGAGATAATAAAGGAAGTCAAACTGAGAAGCGGGGGAGCCCATATAGCACCAATATGTATTAAAAATATCCTGAGCCTTCTTGGGCATACCGAGTGCATTAAGAGCCTCTGTCATTGTATGTGAGGTCATTCTCATAATATCGGGCACGTCCTTGAGGCTTCCCGGAATTTTTGAGGGATCGTCAAGGCATTCAAATGCCTTGAACATATTGATTGATAAGTCAAATGCCTTGCGGCAGCTTTCGTAGGAGCCGGGAACCAGCTCGTCAAGCTTCTTTGCGAAGTTTTCAAAGCCTACGGGCATTCTTGCGTCAACCGTAACCTTAACGCCATTTTCATTGATGAATGCATCCTTGTCACCCTCTTTTGCGGGAACAACGAGACGGAAGGTTGAATCGTGTCTGAACCAATCCACCTCAGCACCGATTTTGTTGAATACCTCTTCAATGGTGCCGACTTCCTTTTCGTCGCCGATTCCTGCCAGCTCGTGAAGAGAGGGCTCAAATTCAAATCTGCCTCTTACGAATGAAGAAGCCGAACCGCCGGGAATGTTGTGTCTTTCAAGTAAAAGTGTTGAAAGTCCTGCTTTTGCACAGTTTGCTGCAGCCGCAAGACCGCCGTTACCTGCACCGATAACGATAACGTCATAAACTTTGCTCATAAATCGCTTGCCTCCGTACATAATAATACACTTTATTCTATCACCCTAAAATATTAAAAACAATAATAAAAAACTAATAATGAGATTTTTGGAAGATACGGCAAAAAATAAGCCTTTTGATTATTTATTTTTACTATAGCAATCAGTTTCGGTTTTGTGCTAAAATTTATCGTAAGAAGGTGTTTTTTATGAAATTCAGTATATTTGACGAGCCCGTGAGAGTTTACGGTATTCCGTTATTTTATGAAAATAAAAGGCTTGAAAGATTCCCTGCCGAATTAAGAAAAAAGCTTGCGGAAATTCATTCTGCCTTCGGTGCAGCTGCGATTGACCATATTGCAGAAAGGACAACGGGTGCAAGAGCCGCCTTCAGAACAGACTCCCAAAGCATAAAGATTGAAATTAAACTGAAAACTCTTGAGCACGATGTCGGAATGTCCCGTTTTTCCTGCTCGTCTGCGGCAGTATATACGGGAAAGGGAGACAGTCTTATCTACAGGGGACTTGCAGTACCCGGCTTTGATGATATGACGGGGGACATAGCCTTTTCAAAGGAAAAGAAAACCGAGGACGTAATGATTTTCTTTCCGAGAAATGAAATCGTTGAGAATATTTATATAACTGTTGACGACGGTGCTGAAATTCTGCCGCCCACCCCCTATAAATATGAGCAGCCCGTAATTTTTTTCGGCTCATCCATAACAGAGGGCGGACACGCGGCACTTGTAACAAATGCGTATACCGCACTTTTGTCAGAGCGGCTTGATTTTGAATACTATAATTTCGGACTTTCGGGCAGCTGCCGCGGACAGCTTGAAATTGCCGAATATATCTGTTCTCTTAATCCGTCGGTTTTCGTTTATGATTATGACCATAATGCTCCGAATGCCGACTTCCTCAGAAAAACTCACGAGCCTTTTTTTAAGCACGTAAGACAGAGGCTTCCGATGCTTCCCGTTATAATTATGACTGCTCCCAATTACGAAAGTATGCCCGAAGCAGACGAAAGAAGAAAAATTATTAAGACTACTTATGAAAATGCTCTTGCGGCAGGAGATAAAAACGTGTATTTTATAGATGGTAAGAGCTTTTTCGGAGAAGATAAAAGACAATTTTGCACCACCGATACCGTTCATCCCAATGATTTCGGATTTCACAGAATGGCAAGTGTAATTGAACCCGTACTCAAAGAGGCTTTGGAAAAAAATAAATAAAAGGAGACTAAAAAAATGACAGTTTTACTCAAGCTCAGATATATTCTGATGCTCCCCCTTCTGATTCTCACCCTTATTACGAGTCCCACGGCAAAAAGCACGGATACAGCCGAGCTTATTTCAACGGACACCTTTGTGCTTGAGCAGGCGCTTATGATGGGGCAGGGAATTACCACAGACGGCGAATATTTCTACACAAGCGGTGCTATAGCAGGCGCAGGAATCACGGTGCTTGCAAAGTTTACCGTAAACGATATGGAGCTTGTCTGCTCAAGGTTTAATCCTCTTCCCGATGTATGCGAGGACAGAAAAAACGACCATATCGGCGGAATCAGCTGCTATGACGGTAAGCTTTACGCTTCCGTTGAGGGCCCCGACGAGGGCTTCCCCTGTATCGTAGTATTCGACTGTGAAACGCTTGAATGCACGGGTGAGGTTTATGACCTTCCCGTTGAAATCTATGACGACGGTGTACCGTGGTGTGCCGTTGACGGAGAAACGGGATATCTTTACGCTTCACGCTGGAGTGATGCGGAAACGGTTTATTGCTATGACGTAAATGATTCGATGAAGCTTGTCAGAGAAATTCCCCTGACGGGGCTTGGTGTTATTGACCGTATTCAGGGCGGTGAATTTTATGACGGCGCACTCTATCTTTCAAACGATGTTAAGGATAACGGAAGCTTAAAGAATATACTGAAGCTTGACGTTACCACGGGTGAGGTAACTCTCGCTGCCCAAAGAGATGTCGGCGGTGATAACGTAGAGGCTGAGGGAATGACCTTCCTTGAGACAGAGGATGGTGCTGTTATGCACGTGCTTGATTACAATAAGCTTATAGGCGTATTCGTTCATCACTATAAGGTAGACTTCTGATAATTTTATGAAAAATCTGAAATTTGAAGATTTCAATAATGCTGAATTTCTCTTTTACCGCTCCAATCCCGTTCTGAAATACTCATTTCCGAGTCTTGTGGTTGCAGACCCGTCAATTCTCACGCCCGATAAAGCCCCCGATAATAAGTGGCATCTGTTTGCCCACACGTTTTTCGGAGTTTATCATTATATTTCTGAGGACGGTATCTCTTTCCGGAAGGGAAAGCGTGTAGTAAAGCGTGCTATGCGCCCCGACATAAATTTCATTGACGGCAGATATTATCTTTATTACGAAAGGACAAGACCTGTACTTCTCAATGCTTTGAGTATGGTGGGAGTAAAATGGTATTCCGAGATTTATTGCACTAATTCGGATAATCTTTTTGAGTGGAGTGAGCCTAAAAGGGTAATAAGGCATACAAGAGATTACGAGAAATGTGATTTGGGGACTGCAATTTCCAATCCCTTTCTTATTGAAGAAAACGGAAAATACCGTTTGTATTATTCCTGCGGACAGACCTTTATTAAGGATTGCGGCTTTTCTGAGCCGACGCACATTTCCTTTGCGGAAAGTGAATTCCCCGATAAAGCCTTTGTTTCCCGCTCAGAGCCTATTATCAGCCCCGATAAAAGCAGTAAATATCTGAATCTCTGCTCGGGGTGTATAAAGGTATATAAGCTGAAGGACTGCTATATAGGACTGCAGAACGGAATTTTCGAGGAGAACGGAAAAAGCCATTCTGCGATTATGCTTCTCGGCTCCTCTGACGGAGTGAATTTTAACTTTGTCAAGCCGCTTGTTGTACCCGACGAAAGGCATAAATGGATGGCACAGTTTGTCTATGCCTGCTGTCTTACTTATTATGACGGAAGGCTTCGGATTTATTTCAATGCAAGAAATACCGCCGATATAATAAGAGGAAGGGAAAGCATAGGCTTTGCCGAGGCACTTGTTGAATAATAATAAAGCAGATGAGACGTTTTTTCTCATCTGCTTAATTTTGACTCTTCACGGAAACTTGGGGGATATCTCAGAAAAGTTCTATTAATAGTGCTTCGCACTTTAAGAACCCCCGGCGAGGGTTCTTAAAAATCTCCTGCGCTTTAAGAAGGAAAAAGGATTTCGCACTCTGCGGA
>JAZNFG010000081.1:0-25415 GCA_045589015.1 Acutalibacteraceae bacterium | reverse complement strand
TGGGGTAAATATACAGAACAAAACGGCAAGTATATTATCAATATGACTCTTGACGTTAACCACCGATTCATTGACGGATATTTTGTAGGTCAGTTTGTTCAGAAGCTTGAAGAAAAAATTGCAGAATTAAAGTAAATTATTTTTTCGCAAAGGTTTCGTATGTAAATCTTGCTCCGAGTCTGAAGCCTGATATAAAGCTGTCAGTATTACTTGTTGTTGAAAATTCAATATAAGCACTTATATAGCTTTGAAACCATTGCTACATCTCCTCATTTATACTATGAAGAGGTGCTTTTGGTATGAAAAGAATGTGTATGTAACTGCCGTAAACAATGTATTTTAGGTAATCCGTTATAATCATTCATTCGACAGGATTTTCAATGAATAATGAATGATAAAGTCGCATCTTCAATGAAATTCCCTTACAGCGAGTGAAATATTACTTCGAATATAAAATAGCTTCGCTATGAAATATTTGCTTCGCAAATGTTAAGTGGCGAATTTTATTTCACTTTTTGCGCAAGCAAAATATTTCATAATCCGAAAGGATTATTTCATATCGAGTGTAAACGAGATATTTCATTCTGAAATATGTAAGAGCTCAAATTAATACGAAAAAAACTCAAAGGGGTTGTAAAAAACTTTCGTTTTTTACAGCCCCTTAAGCTTATCGTGCGCGGTAAATCGGAATTTACTTCTTCAATACCTTTTTGCACCAGGTGCGTTTTCTGCATTTCGGGCATTTTAGGTATCGGGTCGTTCCTCGGTGCATCGCCCATAACGCTTCCGAATAGGTAGGCACGATTTCATAACCGCAGCTCTTGCACTTGTAAGCGCCTACGCTTATCTCAAGCTTCAATGCATAGAAGCACGGTATCAGAAATACAACGAGAATTATGAGTATTGTGACAAGCTGCCATATTCCCTCGGGAATCAAAAATGCCGCAATAAGGATACCCGAAAATAATGCCGTCATACTCACAATCATAATAGCCCACATAGAAGACCATATTGTTTTATTTTTCCTTTCCAATTCCTTTGCCATTTCAAGCAAAAGCTGTTCGTTTTTCTGATTGTTGTTTTCCATACTGATTTTCTCCCCGTTTAATAATTCGTTTACATTGATACAAAGAATGTCGCAAAGCTCAAGCATTATCGAAGTATCGGGCATCGCCAAGCCGCGTTCCCACTTTGATATTGCTTTATCGGTGATGCCCAGTTTTTCTGCCAGCTGCATTTGTGTTAAGCCTGCCTTTTTTCTGCACTCGGCAATAAATCTACCGATTTTAATTTGGTTCATAATCAGCCTCCTTTCACATTCATTATATCTGAATCAGACAATAAATACACACACCGTTGGTTTAGTGGGGAGAGGTAAACCAACGGTAGAGTAAAGCTGACCCTGAAAATTTTGTTTATCTGAATAATTATAGCATATCCGAGGCGAATAATTCAACCTGAATGCATATTCCCGAATAAGCGTGAGTATTTTTTATCCTTAAATTTGATATGTAAAATTTCATTTCATAAAAATAGGTTCTTCACGGAAACTTGGGGGATGAAGTGGGCACGGGAGAACCTCTTTTTTTCCTATCCCCTTAAAATGAGCTGTAAAAAACTTTCGTTTTTTACAGCCCCTGTTGTTATTGTGCTGTTCTCAGCCGAGAGCAACCATACTGAAAACGAGTGCGAAGAGAGCAACCGTTTCGCAAAGTCCGACAACGGTGATGTACTGTGAGAAGCCTTTTCCCGTTTCAGCCAATGCGTCTGCGCCTGCGGCACCTGCTTTACCCTGTACGAATGCGGAAACTGCCATAGCAAGGCCCGAAGCGATTCCGAGACCGAAAAGGAATGAGGGGTCGGCAGAAGCTGATTTCATCTGCTGCATAAGAAGGAAGCCGTAGATAGTCTGAGTAAGGGGCGCACCTGCAAAAACCGTAAGAATGAAGGGAGCTGCCTTATTGCTCATATAACACTTTTTCCACGCACCGATTGATGCCTGACCTGCAATACCTATACCGATAGCAGAGCCGATTGCCGCAATACCCATAGCAAGAGCCGTACCTAATAAACCTAAATCCATAAAATAAACACTCCTTTGTTAAAATTAAATATCTTCGTTGAAGGGCTTGAATTTATGTCCGCTCCAGGACATATCAAGATGTGATGAAAATTCCAGCGTGTTAAGTCGGATGCCGTGAACGATAACCGACAGAACGTTTAATATCATATTAAGACCGTGACCGAATACGAGAAGCACCACGGCAATTACAATGAGCATAAAATTGCCCAGCATCGGACTTGCAAGCTCGTTGACGGTTGCGGAAATTGCCGCACCTGCAAGACCTACCGCCCAGAGTCTGATATAAGAAACTATATCCGAGAAAACGTTTACCACTCCGAGAAGCACGGAAACGATGTTTTTAAGGCTTTCAAGCACAGACCTTACAATGCTTCCCTCAAAGTTTGAGAATACGAAGCTCATTACGAAGCCGACTCCTACGAGTATAAGCGCGATGGTTCCCACGGGAACTGCACCTATAACGAGACCGAAGGGGAAGACCTCGGGATTTACAACGAAGCTCAGCACCACGTAATAAATACCGATAAGCTGGAAAATACTGCCGAGGTCGCCTATGATTTTTATTGACCTTCTGTTTCTTTTTGCCACTATTATGTGGGCCGCAACAAGCTGAATAAGGGCAAGAGTAAAGCAGAATATCTGAAGATTCTGTGCCGTGGTAAGCCCTGCCGTACCGTCCGTCCAGAAGGGATACCATATTTTATCCTCATATACGTTTGATATGAACGGTATTGATATTGCCTGCAGCCATTCGGGGAGCTTTTCAGCGGGAAGTCCGCCCCACGTACACGTAAGCGTACCCCAGAATACGGTGGAAAGTCCGAAGAGTCCGACCAATAAAAATGCAGGGGAGATTTCCTTTTTCTCCTTTTTCGCTTTTATTATCAGTATTCCTGCCGCCGCTGTTATCAGCAGTCCGTATAAGCCGTCACCGAATATGATTCCGAAGAATATGAGAATGAAGCCTAAAAACCAACCCGAAATGTCATATTCAAAATATCCGGGAACGGTGCCCAGAAAATCTGTCAGAGGATAAATAAGGCTGACAAGCTTATTGTTTTTAAGCTTTGTGGGGACGTTGTCCTCTTCAGTGGGCTCCTCAATGAGAAGTCCCCAAGAGCTGTCCCTTGCGATTTTCTGAATGCGGGGAAGATTCTCCTCTTCAATAAAGCCTGTAAAATATGAAACAGACACTTCCTTTTTGCCGTCAGAGGACAGTCTTTCGTCAGCCATACCCGTGGCATAGGTTTCAAATTCAATTTCCTTGCCGATTACCTTGACTGCGTTTTTCATAGCGTCCTTGTAAACGGCAAAATCAGAGATACGCTTATCGGCTTCCTCTGTAAGGCTTGTCAGTCGGGCAAGCCTTTCGTTCATATCCGAGGTTGACTTGACGGGAAGCTCAAAGCGGAAGCCCTTTATTTCGTTTAACGCATTGTCAGCCGTACCGTCCGATTCAATCACGGCGAATTTAACCGAATTTTTCGTCTTTTCAAGACTTACTGTTTTGATGCTTTCGGGAAGACTGCCGTATTCGGACAGAGGCATTTCATAAAAAGAGAGACTTATTCCGCTTTTCTTCAGCTGTGCTATTTTTTCAGGCTCAATGTCACCCCAACTGCGGATTCTTTCAAGCTCGCTTATCAATGCCGTGCGCTCATCGGTATAATTTTTTTTCTGCTCGGAAAGAAGAGCGATTTCTTCTGCGGCGGCAAGAGCCTCGCCGGGAGATATCATCTGCTGTACGGCAGTCTTGTTTTTTTTCTCGCTTATGCAGAATACTGCCCGTTCGAGCAAGGATATTTGTTCCTTTAATTCTCCGATTTTTTTACCGGAGCCCTCAGATATCTCAATATGGACTATGCCTGCCCTCTGAAGCTTTTTCAGAGTATCGTGTTTTTTGTCTCCCGTAATTATCAGGGATATTTTTTTCATCGGTACTATCATATTGCCTGCTCCTCCGTTTCCGAAGCATTCTCCGAACGGGCGGCTATCTTGCGTTTTGATATTTTGGAACGCACGACGGCACTAACCTGCTGGTCAGCCATATAGATAGATATTTTTTTGATATTTGCCTGTGCTTCGGGGATTTTAACCTTTTCAAAAAGGTTGACTCTCTGAGACGTGGAAAGCAGCTCCTTTTCCAAAAGCCGAACCTGCTCGTCAAGAACCTCGGCCTCTAAATCAAGAGACATTGCCCTTTCCATTTGATTTGCGGCAATATCGACCCATAAAGGTGTTTCATACAAATCGTAATCGCCCCTTGAAAAATCCGCGCCGTCAAAGGTCGGAATAGTGACACCTGCAATATTGCCCGTGCCCCTTCGGACGTTTCTCACGGTGATTACCGAGTGGGGGAAGGCTTCGGCCTCGCTGAAAACGCCTATCCAGGAGCTGAAGCCCTTTTCAAGCTCCTGTCTTGCTTTTCGCACCTCTCGGGCTTTTGCTTCAATCGTACGTATTTCCGATTGAAGCTGTTGCTTTTTCAGAGTCAGAGTAGGCAAATATCTTTGGTACATTTTAAGAGCGTCCTTTTGTACCTTTAACTCATTTTTGGTTAATTTGATTTTTGCCAAAATTCAGTCCTCCTTACTTTACGGGCCAGAATTCTTCAGTAAGGTCCGACTTGATTCCGGTTTCTTCCTTGGTGAAGCATTCGGCAAGAATCTCCCAGCCGAGATCAAGAGACTCCTCAAGAGTCAGATTTACCGACAGATCCATAAGCCTGCTTTCAAAGAGCTGACCGTATTTCAGCAGCTTTTCATCCCAGCGGTTCATTGAAAAGCCCATATTTTTCTTTTCAACGGTTTCCTTGTAGGACGAATAAAGCCTTATCATAGAGTCCATAAGAATACGGTGATCCTTACGGGTTTTGTTATTTACATTCTGCTTCAGACGGGAAAGTGAGCCGAAGGGCTCTATTCTGCCGCCCTTGAGATAATACTGTCCCTCCGTGATATATCCCGTGTTATCGGGAACGGGATGAGTTACGTCGTCACCGGGCATTGTGGTGACAGCAAGAACCGTAACGGAGCCCGAATCCGCAAAGTCAACTGCCTTTTCGTAACGGGAGGCAAGCTGAGAATAAAGGTCGCCGGGATAGCCTCGGTTTGAGGGAACCTGCTCCTGCGTGATTGCGATTTCCTTCATAGCATCCGCAAAGTTTGTCATATCCGTAAGAAGAACGAGAACGTCCTTATCCTGCAGGGCAAACTGCTCAGCAACCGCAAGAGACATATCGGGTATCATCATACATTCAACCGTGGGGTCAGAGGCTGTATGAATGAACATAACGGTTTTGCTCAAGGCTCCGCCGTTGGACAGCTCCTCCTTGAAATAAAGGAAGTCGTCATATTTCAGACCCATTCCGCCGAGTACTATTACGTCAGCGTCAGCCTGTAAAGCGATTCTTGCCAGAAGCTGATTGTAGGGCTCTCCCGAAATTGAGAATATGGGAAGCTTCTGCGAAACGACGAGGGTATTGAACATATCTATCATAGGGATATTTGTTCTCATCATTCTGTTTGCAAGAATTCTTTTTGTGGGGTTTACCGAGGGGCCGCCTATGGGCTTCATATTTTCCGTAAGAACGGGGCCGCGGTCTCTGGGCTCACCCGAGCCGTTGAAGATTCTTCCGAGAAGGTCCTCGCTGAAGGAAACTCTCATTTCTCTGCCGAGAAAGCGTACCTCGTCACCGGTTGAAACACCCTGACCGCCTGCAAATACCTGTAACGATACTATATCACCGTCAATCTTGTTGACCTGAGCGAGTGATTTTCCGAAACGGGTGCTTATCTGTGCAAGCTCGTTGTATCTTACGTCCTGCGCTCTGACGGTAATAACGTTACCCGTGATGGATTCTATTTTGTTATATACCTTGTTCATTATCACTCACCCTCTCTTAAAAGCATCTGCGCCTTTGCGGTTATTTTACCCTTGCCCTGCTCATACAGCAGGTCGATATCCGCCTCTGCGGACTTGAACTCATCAGAAGAAAATTCCTTATAGTTCCAGTCGATAAATCTCTGTCTCATACGGTTAAAGAAGCTTCTTGCATCATCCTTGCTTTCAAGAGTGTAGTCACTTCCGAGGACGTGTATGAGCTTATCCGTCACGTAACGCTGACGCTCCTTCGTGCAGTTTGCATCTATACCGTCAAAGGAGTTTTGCTGAAGATAAACCGCATCCAGCATTTCTGCCTTCAGGTATATCTGATAGTCGGAAAGCGTTGTGCCCTCCTCGCCGACAACCTTCATCATCGAGCCTATCTCGTTGCCCTCAAGAAGAATGCCTTTGCAGTAAGCCGATTTTTTCGGATTTGTAACGGTTTTATATTTTGACCACGAAATAAGCGGGTCGATTGCGGGATATTTTCGGGCATCCGAGCGTTCGCGGGAAAGTCCGTGGAAGGCTCCGACAACCTTCAGCGTTGCCTGAGTTACGGGCTCTTCAAAGTTACCGCCTGCAGGAGATACCGTACCGCCTATGGTAACCGAGCCCGTGCTGCCGTCGGGTAAACGGACGAAGCCTGCTCTTTCATAGAAGGCGGCAATATATGATTCAAGATATGCGGGGAAGGCTTCTTCACCGGGAATTTCCTCAAGACGTCCCGACATTTCACGAAGAGCCTGTGCCCAACGGGAGGTGGAGTCGGCAAGCAGAAGAACGTTAAGACCCATCTGTCTGTAATATTCCGCAAGCGTTACCGACGTATAAACCGAGGCCTCTCTTGAAGCAACGGGCATTGACGAGGTATTGCAGATAATTATTGTACGCTCCATAAGGGAACGTCCCGTTCTCGGGTCGGTAAGCTCGGGGAATTCCGTCAGAGTTTCCACAACCTCACCTGCACGCTCACCGCAGGCGGCAATAATTACTATATCAACGTCGGCATATTTTGACGTGGTATGCTGTAAAACGGTTTTGCCTGCACCGAAGGGGCCGGGGGTACAGTACGTACCGCCCTTTGCAACGGGGAAGAAGGAATCTATAAGACGTACCTTTGTCTCCATAGTTTCGGTGGGGGCAAGTCTTTCGCTGTAGCATTTTACGGCACGCTTTACGGGCCATCTGAATGCCATTGAAACAGAGATATCTCTGCCCTTTTCATCGGTTATGACCGCAACCTCTTCGTTTACGGTATATTCGCCCTTTTCCGCAACCGATTTTACGGTGTAGCTGCCGGAAAGATTAAAGGGAATAAAAATCTTATGTGTAAAGGGGCCTTCGGGCACCGTGCCGAAATATTCGCCTGCGCGGAGCACGTCGCCGGCTTTAGCCGCGGGTGTAAATTCCCACTTTTTTTCGCAGTCAAGTCCGTCGGCGTAAATTCCTCTTTCAAGGAACCAGCCTGCCTGTCGGGCAAGAACGGGAAGGGGATTCTGAAGTCCGTCGTATACCTGACCGAGAAGACCGGGGCCTAACAATGCAGACAGCATCTCACCCGTAAAGTCTACCCTGTCACCGCACTTGATTCCCGTTGTCATTTCGTAAACCTGAATCTGCGCAATATCTCCTCTTATTCGGATAACCTCACTTTTAAGCCTTGCGTTATCAACGTTTACGTAGCAGATTTCATTCATAGAAACGCTGCCGCTGAATTTTACGGACACAAGGTTTCCGTTAACACCTACGACCGTGCCTGTGTTTTCAGTCATCTGATAACCTCCGTTTCGTCTCCATTCATAATGGAATCATAAATATTTCTGTATGCTTTTTCACCGTTTTCAGCGTTGAAGCTTCTCATCCTTTCACAAAGCTTCAGCTTCAATGCATAATAAAAAACGTATTCCTCTGAAAATGAATCCTGCGGTCTTAACGCTTCAAGACGGGCGAGTCTGAAGCGGTTGAGAAATATTTCCGCCTCCATCGGATCTTCCGATTCAACAGCCGTCCGTGCCGCCTGTAAAATATCGGCAGGGAAGGTCTTATTTTCCGTATCGTAATGCTTATTCATTTTAGCCGCACGAAGCCCCGCCAGAGCAAGACGCAGACAGCGTTCGTCTTCGTTCCATTTCTCAATAAGCCCGGAGGAGGACCTCTGATAAGTCGGCGGCGGAATAAGGGTTATATTATTAAGCTCAGCAAGTACCCTTTTCCCGAGAAAACGGCTGCACAGCTCGTAAAACCGCAGCTGTGTAACGGGCAGCGGAGAGCCTTCGTTTATGCCGTCCAGCGAGGGCAGCTGAGATATCAGATAATATTCTGCCATAATTATTCAGCCTCTTTCAGAAGTGCGGTGATTTTAGGACTGAGATAACCCGACAGCATATCGGTAACGGCTTCCTTGGAATAATCGTAATAAGCACCGTCGCCGTTGACTGCAATACGGAAGCCGCCGTCAAGGCTTTCGTTTGCCTTCAGCGTAATTCCCGTAAGCATTCTGGCTTTAAGAGCCTCAAGAATTGCCGATTCGAGCTTTTTTAAGTCCTCGCTGCCTAAAATAACGGTAATGTCCTGTGCATCGGGCTTTTCCGTCCAGCCCTCAACAGCCTTTATTATCAGCTGTACCAGCGTATCAGAGGAATAAACTGCCGAAATGCCTTCTCCCGTAACGGCATTAAGCTCTCTTGCAACGCTCTCTCTGAAAGAGATGAGAAGGTTTCTGCCTGCCTGACGCAGAGCATCCTCACCCGATTTTACGGTTTTTTCGGTTTCAGCCTTTGCGTTCTGCATCAGCTTCTCGGCCTGTGCCCTTGCATCGGCAAGGATTTTTTCAGCCTCAGCCTTTGCGGCCTCAACAATTGCGTCTGCCTGATTTTCAGCCGCTTCAACACCGTCCTTTTTGATCTGTTCAATTAGCTCCTTGAGCTGAATTTCCATAAAAAGCTCTCCTTTTCGGTTTATTTATCTTTGCAGTTCATTTTCACATATCTGTAAAAAAAGCAAAAGGAACCCAATGCCCTCTGCAGACAGCTGGTTCCTTTCCCCCGATATTGATATATATTATATTATGTGCGAAATTATATTGTCAAGATTATTTATGAAAAAATTTTTGTTTTGCAGGCGAAGGGGAGCGGCTGAAACGGCTTGCGGAGATTCATTTTCTGAATCCGATTGATTTTTGCAGGGCAAGGCGGTATAATTATTCCGTAAGCTGACAGAAAGGAGCGGTTGCCGTGCTTAATATTGCCGTATGCGATGATGAACCCGTTGAAATTGAATATCTGACGTCGCTCACCCGTGAGTGGGCAAGTAAAGCCGAAGCCGCAGTAAGCATTTCCGGCTTTTCAAGTGCGGAGGCTTTCCTTTTTAAGTATGAGGAAGACAAAAGCTTCGATATTCTTCTGCTTGATATTCAGATGGCGGCTATGGACGGCATTGAGCTTGCCGAGAAAATCCGTGAATCGAACAGCGGAATGCAGATTGTTTTTATAACGGGCTTTCCCGATTATATTTCCCGCGGCTACGATGTTTCGGCGCTTCATTATCTGATTAAGCCCGTTGAGAAGGATAAGCTTTTCGAGGTTCTTTCAAAGGCTTGTGACAACCTGAAGAAAGAAGAGAAATTCATTCTGCTTTCGGTTGACAATGAAAGCATTAAAATCAATCTGAAGGATATCCTTTACATTGAAGCCTTCGGTCATTCAAGCTGTGTCGTGTGTCGGGATAAGGAGTACGGCACAAGGCTTTCAATTTCGGAGGCTTCAAAAATGCTTGACGAGGGCTTTGCTCAATGCCACCGCTCGTATATTGCAAATCTTCGGCATATTTCAAGAATCTCCAAAACGGATATAGTCTTTGACGGCGGAAAAACGATTCCTGTTTCAAGGCGAATGTATAACGATGTCAACGTGGCTTTTATCAATTTTTACAGAGGTAAAATAAAATGAATTATTGGATTATTGCCGCAACGGCTGCAGGTGCTTTGCTTGCGATAGCTTTGGCAGTTGTTTTAACAAGAAGATATATCCGCAGCTTCACGGACAAGCGTATTGCCGAATATCAGAACGACCTCATTACAAAGCATTGTGAGGAGGTTCAGAATATTTATAAAACGATGCGCGGCTGGCGTCACGACTATAAAAATCACATTCAGGTTATGCGTGCATCGCTTGAGATGGGAAATCTCACCGAGCTCGGCAACTATCTCGGCGAGCTTACGGTTGACCTTAACACGGTTGATACCGTTGTCAAAACCGGCAACGTTATGGCAGACGCCATTCTCAACAGTAAGCTGGCGCTGTGCAAGGCAAGAAGTATTCCTTATGAGGTTACGGCAACAATACCTGAAAGGTGTAGCGTTAATGACGTTGAGCTTTGTGTAATTATCGGTAACCTTCTTGATAACGCTATGGAGGCCTGCGAAAGGATTGAGGACAGGGCACAGAGATTTATCCGTGTTTATATCGGAATTTTCAAAGAACAGCTTTACATAAACGTCACTAACTCTATGATTGGCACTCCCGTTAAAAGAGGCAAGGCATACAAATCTTCAAAGGGCGAAAATCACGGCTTCGGACTTATGAGAGTTGACTCGGTTGCCGATAAATACAACGGCTTTGTCAACCGTCAGTTTGAGGACGGCGTATTCGGTACGGAGATAATGCTGCCGTTCGTGCAAGTCAAATAACCGTTCGTGCAAAAGCAACCGTCGCGGGTTGCTTTTTTGATATAATGCCGATGAAATGAGGTGATACGGTGAGCAGTAAATCCAAAATAAAAAAATATTCCTTTTTCAGCAATATGCTTTATATTTTCAGAACCGTAGGAGGATGGGATAAGTCTCTTATTCCGATAAGCCTTTTGCAGTCTCCGTTTATTATTCTGATGGAGCTGCTGGTAGCATATTTCGTTACGGGTCTGACGTGGTGTATTGAAAACGGAAGGGGAATCAGGGATATCGTTTTAACGGCACTCGGTATGGCGGCTTTTTCTGTTTTCACAAGCATTGTATCGAACAGATTAAACGAAAAAATACTTATCAAAAGAAATGAGATAAACCGTGAGTTTGATTTGCTTTTAGGTTCAAAAATTATAGATATGGACTTTGAAATAGTGGAGGGACCCACGGGCAGAAACAAATATCAGAAGGCAAAAAACTCTCTCGGTCCCGACGGCGTTTACGGCTTTGTAACAAAGCTTTCGATGCTGTTTACAAACCTTATCGGCATATTTACCTTCGGTGCTATCACGGCTTCACTTAATCCGTGGCTTATTCTTATTCTGACGGGGGCACAGCTTCTGGGCTTTGTTTCCACGCTTGTTGAAAACCGTCTTATAAACAAAACGAAGGATCCCATAGCGGCGGTAGACAGAAAGCTGAGCTATATTACCAAGACATCACGCGACTTTGCAATTGCAAAGGATATCAGGCTTTTTCATCTGAGAGATTATCTGCGGCAGCTGAGTGAATATTTTGTCGGAGAAAGAAAATTCTGGACTAATAAGATGTACTTTTACTATTTTATTTCCGATACGCTCAGACTGCTTCTGAACGTCGGAATAGAAATCGGTGTTTTCGCTTACATAGCCTATGAGGCACTAAACGGAGAAATGACCAAAACGGCACTCGTTCTTTATGCCGTTTCCGTTACGGATTTTACTTATTGGATTGAATATGTCGGCGATACCGTTTCAGATATAATTCCCACAAATATGCAGATAAACGATTTACGGGAATTTCTTGATATAAGCAATTCTATGGAAAACAAAAACGGCAAGCCCTTGCCTGCCGACACACCCTATAAAATTGAAATCGAAAACCTTTCGTTTGCCTACCCGGAGACAGACAGACTCATACTCAACAATATCAATCTGACGATAAACGCAGGTGAAAGGCTTGCTCTCGTAGGTGTTAACGGTGCAGGTAAAACCACTCTCGTAAAGCTCATAAGCGGACTTTACAGACCCACCTCGGGAAGGATAAGGGTCAACGGAAGGGACGTTTCCGAAATCAACAGGGATGAATATTACGGCTGTGTTTCTGCGGTATTTCAGGAAGCAAGGATTATGCCCTGCTCTATTCTTGAAAACGTGTCTATGCTTCCGGCTCAGGAAAGTGATATTGAAAAATTCAATTTCTGCATCCGTCAGTCGGGGCTTTATGAAAAAATACAGAAGCTTCCCGAAAGGGAAAACACGCTTCTTGTAAAAAACGTCAATGAAAATGCCGTCGAATTATCGGGCGGTGAAATTCAGAGACTGCTTCTTGCGAGGGCGATTTACAAGGATGCCCCCACACTTATTCTTGACGAGCCTACCGCGGCTCTTGACCCCATAGCGGAAAACGAAATCTATCTTAAATACAGCGAAATTTCAAAAAACAAAACGTCAGTCTATATTTCCCACAGACTGTCCTCCACACGCTTTTGTGACAGAATAGTTCTTCTTGACAACGCGGAAATTGCCGAAGAGGGCACGCACGAGGAATTGATGGCACTTTCCGGCAAATATGCCGAGATGTTCAGAATTCAGAGCAAATACTATGAAAAGGAGGCGGAGGATAATGAAGAAATATAAGCGTACTCTCAAAGAGGATATCAGAATAATAGGAAGGGCACTCAGACTTATAGAAACCAATACGCCTCATTTTTTACTGCATAACTTCCTTTACTCATTTTTTGCAACGGCAATTTTCGTTATTGCCAACTACGTTACGGCTTCAATCGTTGACGAGCTTACGGGTAACAGGGACCCAAAAAGAATACTTTTTCTCATTTCAATGTATGCCGCGGAAATAGTCCTTTATATTTTCAGAGACTATTCGTGGCGCAGGGTGCGTACTTTTAATATTGTTTCCGAAAAATGGGAGGAGGTAATTCTCAACAGCAAAAGCTTTTCAATGGATTACCCCAATATGGAGTCCCCGCTTATAAAAGCAAAGCGTCAGCTTATAACCGACAGCCGCGGCACGGGCGGCTTCGGAAAGCTTATGATTAATCTGTCTTCTCTGTTTGAAGGGGTCTGCAAATTCGTAATGTGCTCGGCAATTTCAACGGAGCTTTTCTTTAAGCATTCCGATAAGGTCCTGTCGGGCCTTGAGGGCTTCATAGATACCTGGGGCTTTACTCTGCTGTTTTTTGCATTTATCGTTTTTTGTACCGTGGGGGAATACAAGGTAGTTACGAAATACAACCGTCTGTCCGTTGAAAGGATTAAAAGCAATTCAATGAAGGAAAGGCTTTTACACTACTATCTGGACGATTACATTGATGACAGCAAGGCCTGCAAGGACATTCATATCTTCAATCAGAAAAGCCTTATACGTAATTCGTCGGATAAGTTTTACGGTGAGTGGCTGAAGGGCTGTAAGGAGCTTTTTGCCTTTCAAAGGAAAAGGAATAACGGCTTCAATCTGTTTTACGTGCTGACAACGGGGGCAACCTATCTGTTTGTTGCGCTTAAAACCTATATCGGAGCCTTCGGTATCGGCGGATTTATCAAATATCAGTTCTGTATCGCTCGTATTGTAGAATCGGCGGAGATTTTTTCGGCTGCAATTTCTGATTTGCGTACCAATAACGATTATCTTGAAATATTCTTCGAGTATCTTGATATTCCCACCGAAATGCACTACGGCACCATTCCCACCGAAAAGAGGACGGATAATAAGTACGACATTGAGTTTCACAATGTCAGCTTTAAATATCCCGGCACCGAAGGCTATGCCATTAAAAATCTCAGCCTGAAATTTAAGGTCGGCGACAGAATTGCAGTTGTCGGTATGAACGGCAGCGGTAAAACGACAATGATAAAGCTGCTTTGCCGTCTTTATGACCCAACGGAGGGATATATTACGCTTAACGGAATCGATATCCGTAAATACGATTATGAGGATTACCTTGATTTATTTTCCGTGGTCTTTCAGGATTTCAGATTATTTTCGTTTTCTGTGGGAGAAAACGTTTCGGCTGAGGTGGACTATGACGAAAAAAGGGTCTGGGCTTCACTTGAAAAGGCGGGAATGCTTGAAAGGGTAAAATCAATGCCCGACGGTCTTAAAGCACACGTTTACAAGGATTTTGAAGAGGACGGCGTTGAAATTTCAGGCGGTGAAGCACAGAAGCTTGCAATCGCGAGAGCATTATATAAGGATGCGGCATTCGTTATTCTTGACGAGCCTACAGCATCCCTTGACCCCATAGCCGAGCACGAAATTTATTCACGCTTCAACGATATGGTCAAGGATAAAACAGCGGTTTATATATCTCACCGTTTGTCCTCCTGCCGCTTCTGTGAGAGAATTCTTGTGTTCGATAACGGTCAGCTGATTCAGGACGGCTCACATTCGTCTCTTTTACAGAAAACGGACGGAAAATATTATGAGCTGTGGAACGCTCAGGCTCAGTATTATACCAAGGATACAGCCTGAAAAACAAAATCACACAGAAACGGGGCTGTAAAAAAGTGCAGACCGAATAAAACAATATAAGCTGAGGGGTTCTTGCTGTGACTTGCAAGAACCCCTCATTTTCGGTTACGTATATTATTTATTTCTCGTTCAGCTGTTACGTGCGGTTTTACATCTCTCTATGAGAGCCAATGCTTCATCCTTATCGTGGTAGCTGCCTACCTCTACCTTAATTCCCTGAAGCACCTTATAATTTGCGAAGAAATTTGCAATTTCCTCAAGCACGAAGGGGTTAAGATCGCTTAGCTCCTTGTAATGGTTATATCTCGGATCGCAGTCAACCACGGAAATCAGCTTGTAGTCCAGCATTCCGTTGTCTGTCATATCAAGATATCCCAGCACTCTTGCAGGGACTATACAGCCGGGGAAGGTTGCATCCGAGCAGATTACGAGAATATCAAGCTCGTCTCCGTCGGGAGCAAGTGTATTTTCTATAATTCCGTATTCGGCAGGGTACATCATCGAAGCATAAAGCACGCGGTCAAGCTTGATTCTGCCCGTTTTTGTGTCTACCTCATATTTGTTTTTACATCCCAGAGGAATTTCAATCATTGCATTTACTACATAGTCTGCCATACAGTTGTCTCCTTTCCCGTATATTTACATTTTATCATAAAAAACGGAAGTTTCAAGAAGAAAATATAGGAGAAAGCTTTGCTCCTGCCTGTAACAATCAATATCCGCTAAGACCTTGGATTATGCGGTTGCCTCTGCCGTTTTTTCGTTTTCCCTTTCGTAATACCGTGCCTGTGCATTCCAGAGTCTGCTGTATTTTCCGTTTTTATCGGCAAGAAGCCGATCGTGTGTACCCTCTTCGATTATTCTGCCCCCGTCAAAAACGACGATACGGCTGCAGAAGCGGCAGGAGGACAGACGGTGGGAGATGTATACCGCGGTTTTGTTGCCGATAATATCATTGAAGCGCGAATATATCTCACTTTCCGCTATGGGGTCGAGTGCTGCCGTAGGCTCGTCAAGAATAACGAAGGGAGCGTCCTTGTAAAGAGCCCTCGCAATAGCGATTTTCTGCTCCTCGCCTCCCGACAGATCGATTCCGTCCTTTTCGTAAAGCTTATAAAGGGACTGTCCCAGCTTTTTCGGAAATTCCTCAACTCTGTCCTTTATTCCTGCCATCTCAAGACAGCTCCATACTCTGTCCTCGTCATAGCTTTCGCTGCAGGCGACGTTTTCCCCTACGGGAAAGGCGAGCAGCTTAAAGTCCTGAAAGACTATGGAAAAGAGCTTTAAGTATTCCTTGTAGTCAAACTCCCGTATATCAATGCCGTTAAGGGTGATTTTACCCTTTGTGGGGTCATAAAGACGGCACAAAAGCTTTATCATCGTGGATTTTCCGCTGCCGTTCATTCCGACCACCGCAAGGCGTTCGCCGCCGCGGATTGTCATATTGAGGTCATTGAGAATAAGGGTGTCGGTTTCGGGATATGAAAAGAAAACGCCGTGAAATTCAAATACCGCATTTTCCGTATCAACGTCACCGATTCCTCTGCTTCCGTTTACCATATCCGATTTGAGCGCGAGGTATTCTATTTCCTGCTTCAGCTGGGCGTTGTTTGCTCTGAGATATCCGAAATTACCCGCAATATCCGTACACGCGGAAATCAGCTTCGTTATGGCTCCGTAGTATTCGACTACCTTGCCTGCACCGAAGGCACCTATAACGGCCTTTAGCCCTACGAAGATATATACCGCACCGCCGAGAAGATTTGCTCCGATTGTGCTTATCTGTCCTATGCTTATCCATACCTTGAACACGTCGGTTCGCATTTTCTTTACGGGCTTATAAATCTTTTCCGTAAGCTCCTCGTTTATAAGACCCCTTTCATTGAAGATTCTTACGTCCTTTCCGCTTTCGTTTTCGTTGAGATATTTTCGGTTATAGTATTCGAGTATGGGATTGTATTTCACCATACGGTTGAAGATGTTGAACTGCTTTTTTTCGCTGAGTCCGTGGTATTTAACTGAAAGTATAATAACGATAACCGTAGCGGCAATCAAAGCCGCCGCAAAAAGGGGAGAATCTACAAAAAGGAGAAAGCCCGAAAGCGGCTGAGACGAACGGCTGACAACCATACCGGATATCATAAATACCGCAACGAAAACCGAAATAAGGCACGCTATCATTTCCGCAACGCATTCTGCTACCCACGTCAGTCCGTTTCCGTTGTTTGCGTTTTCTTCTATTTTTCCTCTCAGCTCCTGTACCGAGGAGCTTTCAGCCTTGGAAAAATCAAGCTCAAGAGCCTTTCTTGAAAGCAGAGCGCTGTGCTTTTCCCAGCAGCTGTTGAGCATAATAAGAGCCTTTCTGTTTACCGTTCTTATAATAACGTCGATTACGAGAGTAGAAACGGTAGCCGCAAGGACGTACAGAAGAATGTCCCCGAAATCTCTTTTTTGGGTAAGTGCCGTGATTATAAGTCCCGTGCAGTATATTGTTATATACGGCGAGAGTGCGCGCAGTATCTTTACGGTCAGATTGAGAGAAAAGTAGTTTTTTCCGAGAAATATTTTAACCAGCCGTAAGCCCTGTCTTATAATAGTGAAATCTTCTTTCAGCGCGGCGAAGGATTTTTTCATATAACCGCCTCCTTGCTGTAATATCTGCTTTGTGTTTCAAACATACGGGCATATTTTCCGCCCAGAGCCAGAAGCTCGTCGTGAGTGCCCGATTCCGCTATTTTTCCTCCGTCAAGCAGGATTATCCTGTCACAGAAGCGTGTGGAGGAGAGTCTGTGGGAAATATATATTGCAGTTTTGTTTCTTGTCAGCTCGTGGTATTTCAGATACATCTCGTTTTCCGCAATAGGGTCAAGTGCGGCTGTGGGCTCGTCAAGGATAATTACGGGAGCATCCTTGTAAAGTGCTCTTGCAAGAAGAAGCCTCTGAAGCTCACCGCCCGAAAAGGCGGTTGCACCCTCATGCACCTCACGTACGAGAAGGGTGTTTTCCTTATCGGGCAGGGCTTCGATTTTCTCCTCAATTCCCGCAAGGCGTATGCAGCTGAAAAGCCGTTCTCTGTCAATGCTCTTTTCCTGTGTCAGAGCAATATTCTTTGCAACCGTGGCAGGCAGAAGGGCACAGTCCTGAAACAGCGTTGAAAACAGAGTATAGTATTCGTCGCGGTTAAAAAGTCCCGAGTCCGTGCCGTTTATAAGAATCTGACCGCCGTGGGGGATAAAAAGACCGCTAATGAGCTTTACGAGAGTGGATTTTCCTGCCCCGTTCACACCGACTACAGCAATTTTTTCTCCTTTTTTTATTTTCAGATTCAGTCCGTCTATACAGGGGCTTTCTTCCTCGGGATAGCTGAAGCTCAGATTCTTCAGCTCAATTTCGCAGGGCAGCTCCTCTCTTGACGGCAGGGGCACTCCCTTGCTCTTGTTCATCTTATCCTCTATGTCAAGAAAGCTTCTGAAATCGCTGACGTTATGCGCTCCCGAAACTATTTCCGCTATTCCGTCAACAAGCTTTGCAAGCCACGCGCCGAAGCCCGTAACGGCACCGAAATACAGGGAAAAATCTCCGAGAGTCATATCCGAATTGATTTTCAGATAAATAAGGTAAATATAGGCACCGAGGCTTACACCGAATTTGAGAAAATCCTCAAGCATACAGTTTATGTAATGTCCGTTGTTGCGCTTTGTGTTATGCTCCGTCACGTCCTCAAGATGGCGGTCAAGCTTCTTTGTGAGAAAATCGGACATATCGTAAATTCTGACATCCTTTGCATTTGAAAAATCCTTTGAACGGTAGGTAACGTAGTGAAGCTTCAGAAACAAAGCGGCTACGGAATCCTTCATTTTGTCCTTCCATTTCTGGAAAATAAGCCAGCCTGCCATACTTATGCCGTAGCATACAATGAGAACGGGAATAAACCACGGATTGCATTCTACTATAATTGCCGTGAATGCCGAAAAGCCGAAGAGAGAAGAAAGCACGGTAAAGTTCAGCTCAACGAACCGTGCAACGCTTCCGTCCCATCCGTGCACGGCATTCCACGCCTTTTCCCTTAAAACTCTTGTTTCATTGTACGTATAATTGTTATAATCCATCGTCATAACCTTTTCGCTTATGAGTCTGTGAAGAATTATGTCCCTTGTGAGCATTCTTGACGTCCAGACCTTGTTAAAGAATACTCCCTGCAGATAATTCAGCAGCGTCGCGGCGGCTGACAGCACTCCGACCTTCAGAATAAGCTGTGACGGCGGTGTGCCGTTTTCTACACAGTCAAGCACCGTTTTCGGAAGATATGCGGCAATAACTGAGGCAGCCGCGGCAACGGGTGCAAGAAGCAGCTGTATAAGGCAATAGCTTTTATCGTAGCCGTGATGCTGCTTCAGCATAAATTTCAGATTATCCGCATAAGTGTATTTTTTCTTTTTGCTTTTTTTATTCTTCAATTTCGTTTTCTCCTTTATTTTCTGACGATATAAAAATCAGATTTACAAGCAGTATTCCGCAGATGATAAGGCACAAGCCCTTGGGGGATTCCCATATACAGGCAAGCTCGCACAAGCCGAAAACTCCCGATGCTGTCAGAAAGGCGATTCCCGACTCCTTTTTCCTTGCGGATAGCTTACCGAGGAAGGAAAGTACCGCAAATATAACGCAAATTACTGCCGAAACAAAAAATATTATTGAAAATAACTTCATATTAATCTCTCCTTTTTTTAAAAACACTGCGGCGAAGCCATAATATGCCCGCCGCTTCAGTTATTATGATAAATAAAATAAAAACAGATGTAAATTCCTTCTGCAATAGTGTGAATTTAATGTGCAAAAGTGTTCGGAAGGTTAATGCTTGTGGTGAAAATTCCCTTTTCGCAGGAAAAGAAAACGTCGCCGTCATACCTTACGGCTATGTCTTTCATACTCTTGATACCGTAGCCGTGATTCGTTTTATCTGCTTTCAGAGTTGCCATATTTTCGGTATCGATTTCGTCCTGTACGGGATTTTCAACGGAAAAGAAAATTCTTTCCCCGTGAGTCAGAAGCTTTACAAAAACCGTTTTCTCCGAGTCCCTTTTCAAGCTGTCGGTGCATTCAATTGCATTGTCGAGAGCGTTGCCCATAAGCACACCCAGCTCCAGCAGATCAATTTTTATCGGCTGAGTAATTTTTACGGAGAAATCAAGCCTTATGCCCTTTTTTCGGGCAATAGAAAGCTTTGACTGTAAAACTGCGTCAACTGCGGGATTGCCCGAGTTTATAACACCGGTGCTTTCCGCGTCAAGGAAGTCAAGCTGTCCGTTTATTGCATCAATTGCCGCCGTATACTGCCCGTCCGAAATAAGACCTGCAACGGAAAGCAATCTGTTTTTAATATCGTGTCTGAAGGTGCGTATTTCACTCTGATAGCGGTAAAGTTCCTCATAGTGAATAATCTGATTTTTAAGCTGCTCCTTTGCAAAGCCGAGCCTTGCCTTTGATTCAATGTAATCCTTTTGCCTGTATATAAGAAAAAGGGTAACGATATTTGCCGCAATCATAAGCACCGCAACGGCAGAGAACATAATTGCGGGAATGCTGTCAAGCTCATAGGTGCATTTCAGCATTACGAGAGTGACGAAAACCGTGGCAACGGGCTGTATCAGAAGAAGTGCAGACAGACCTCTTGAAACACCGAGGTCGATTTTTCTGACCTTTTTTGAAATGAAGAAAATAAGAAAAAAGGAAAAGAATTTACAGATAAGCCCCATTCCGAGGAAAATATAATCATTCTGCAGAAAATCGAGGGTCACCTCGCCCATAAGCATTCCCGAAATGAGGGTTACTATGGTTTCCGCGCCTGCCTGAATCATTACGAACAGAACGCTGCAGATAACGGCAAAATGCATTTTTACCCTGTAAACAAGCGCAAAGACGAAGGAGGTCAGAAGCCCGAGTGCCAGAAGCATAATACCCGTTCCCGCGAAGAAGTATGAGACTACGGTGTTTACGCTTATCGCAACGACTGCAAATAATATATGCGCCATACCGTTCAGCCGTTTTTTGGAAATGCTTGAAAACAGCATATTCATCATAAATATCTCCGCGCAGGCAAAAAGGAAATATGCAATTATTCTTATCACGTTACCAACCCCACTTTCTTATAAATTTATCGTATGCCTTCAGGGCATCCTGCCGTTTACGGACGCTTACGGGGACCTTTGTACCGTCTGTCAGTTCAACCTCGTCCGTTTTGAAGCTTTTTATATAGTTCATATTTACCGTAAAGCCCTGATGCACCCTTACGAAGCCGTGGGGAGACAGTATTTCCTGCATTTCGGAAATTTTTCCTACGGCTTCATATACGCCCTCTGCGGTATGCACCGTCAGATGCCGGCGGTAGCCTTCAACAAAGCTTATTTTATCTATCTGAATTTTGTTTCTCGTGCTCTCCCATTTCAGAATTATGCTTGCATTCACCGTGCGGTATTTGTTTAACGCTCTGTAAAAAACCTCGTTGAATTCACGCTCGGTTACGGGCTTTACAAGAAAATGCAGTGCTTCGATTCTGAAGGCATCAAAAATATAATCGGAATGAGCCGATACAAAAATAATTATTGTTCTCGGGGACAGGGCACGGATAATTTCTGCCGCTTCAATGCCGTTTATGCCCTTCATTTCGATATCTATAAAAAGAATATCAAAATATCCGCCGTTTTTGTAATGGTCGATAAGCTCTTCGGCTGATGAGAAATCCGAAACGTGAAAGCCGTCCTCAACGGTGCTGAAGGCCTGAAGCCTGTTGCGGATTTCTCCTATAAAAAAGCTGTCGTCATCACAAATGCATATTTTCATAATCCTACCTCCTGCGTCTTGGTGCTTGTTCAGCAATAAAATCCTTTTGCCTTACGGGAGGACATTTTCCGTAAAGCAAAAAAGGACGTCCCCGTGTGCTCGGAGACGTCCTTCACTGTATATGAAGAAATATTCTGTCAGCGTAAAAAAGCGGACAAAACGACACTCCGGGAAATATTCAAGCTTATTTTCTGCACGAGAGTCCAAATAGTATTAGTCATTTTATCCACCTTCCTTTCCTTTAATTTCCTATATTTTAACAATGACTCTTCGGTTTGTCAACCGTTTTCGGGGATTATGCAAAAGTGTCGGTTTTAAATGCGAAAGCGTAGCCGATACAGCATTTTACGGACTATTCCTCTGCAATTTTCGGCATATTCTTCTTCCAGCTGCCCGAAATATAGAACACCGAGCCTATTACGAAGGGGGTAAAGCCTGCTATGGCATCACCCAGCCAGAAGCCGTAGTATTCCATTTTCAGCACTATTCCGAAAAGCACCGCAAGACCGAGTCGCATTACGATACCGTCGAAGATTGCCGTAGCAAAATTTACCGCCGTGTTGCCGCTTCCGTTTATCAGCGCATTCATAACCGCACGCAGGGCACTTGCGTAGAATAAAATCGCGGCTATAGAGAAATAATGCTCGCCTACGGCAATAACGGAGAGGTCGCCGTCTGCAAAGAAGCCGATAATTTCATTACGGAAGAAAAAGAACAGCACGGTCATAAGCGTTGATACGCTCAGCGTCATAACAGCTATATTTTTGAGAATGAGCTTTACTCTCTTCTGCTTGCCTGCGGCAATATTCTGTCCTGCCATCGTCGAGCCGGTAGTGTTCATAGCTGCAGAAATAAGGTTTGCTGTGTTTGATATTTTATTGGCAATTCCCGCAAATGCGGAAACCTCAACACCGTAATTGTTTATACGTGAATTTACGAAAAGCTTTGAAATCTGAACTGAGGCAAGCTTAAGTGCCATCGGAAGTCCCAGCTTCATAAGAGAGGACAGCATTTCCTTGTCGGGAATAATGAAATCGCGGACCCTTGCCTTCAGCTCGTATTCCTCTCTGTGCAGATAAAGATAGCCTGCGCTGAGAATGAAGCTTGTGCCCTGACTCATAACCGTTGCAAGTGCCGCACCTCGGACACCTATATTCCATACTACGACGAAAAGATAGTCGAGAATTATGTTCATAACGGCGGCAAGGCTTATGAATATAAAGGGATGCTTCGCGTCACCCATTCCGCGCATAACGGCACTTACCATATTGTAGCCGTATATGAACACAAGACCTATCATACATATAAGAGAGTAGTCTGCGGCGTATTCGTATGCTTCCTCGGGTGTTTTCATAAAACGCAGAAGCTCATCCTGAAATATTATGCTGAGAATACTGATTACAATGGCACTTGCCGTAAAAAACCAGAGCATAGTGCCCGTGAATTTTCCTATCTTATCCTTATTGTTGCCGCCTATAAGCTTTGCCACAAGGACGATGCCTGCATTTGCAAAGCCCATAGCAACGAAGGTCAGAAGATTGCACAGGTCACCGCCGACGGAGACTGCCGAAATTCCCACCTTGCCGTGAACCTGTCCGACAATGAACATATCCGCCGTGTTGTATATTATCTGTATGAAGTTGCAGAAAAACAAGGGGGTGGCAAATCTCAGTATCTGAGCCGTTATGTTACCCGTTGTAAAATCCTTTATCTGAGTTTTCATTTTTTACAGCCTGTTTTAAGGGAATAGGAAAAAATGATGAAGAACAGACAAACCGAGCAAAATCAAGACGTAAGGCTTGATTTTGTTTGCCCGAAGGCGTACATAGGTACGTCGAGCGGCGAGGTTTGTTTATAGCATAAAACATAAAAAATTAATAATCTTGCATTTGTGTGTGTTTTAAGAGGTTGGGCAGGTATCTTCACTTGGCCGAGCCCTATTGCTTATATTGTTTTATGCGGACTTCGCTTTTTTTACATCCCCTCTTTGAAAAAATTTAATCAACTATTATTACTACAGTAGTTTCTTCCAAAGCGGCGGATACTTCTGTTGTTTCCTCCGAAGGGGCTTCGGTTATTTCGGACGGCTGCTCGGTAACAGTCTCTGAGAGAGCCTCGGTAGTCTCCTCGGGAATTTCGGCATACTGTGAGGTGATGCCGTAATACTCCTCAAGACAAAGACCGCTTGCATATATTGCGGCAGCAGCCTCGGTGCCCACGTATCTTATGTGCCAGGGCTCGTACATATATCCCGTCTGTGCTTCCTTGCCCTCGGGATAGCGGAGAATAAAGCCGTATTTGTGGCAGTTTTCCTTTATCCACCTGCCCTCTGCGGTTTTTGCAAAGGCAGAGGTTATATCGTTAAGGTCTATGGCAAGACCCGTCTGATGCTCTGAATGTCCGGGACGTGCGGAATATCTGTCTGCCGCCTGTGTACCGTCACGGTCAGCGTATCTCGTATAAAGCGACTGCTGAAGCTCGTATGAACGGAAGCCGGAGGCATTCCATATAGTCATTCCCTGTGCGGAGGCATCGCTTTGCATTTTCTTGAAGGCTTCGTCGCATTCACTCAGAAGCGTGCCGGGGTTATAAGACTGAGGCAGGGAATAGGTTTTGTTTGCAACAAGCACACCGTCAACGTACGTAATGCCGTCCTTTCGGGAGATTACGTAGCCCTTTGAGGTGTAGCCGACAATTTCTCCGATAACGGTTTTCCCTTCTTCTTCGGTTGAGGCTTCTTCTGTTGTGGCTTCCTCTGAGGGAGCGTTTTCCTCTGAAACGGAGTCCTCTCCGCCTAAGGGTGCCTCGGTAATAATGTCGGGAATTGCAGACGTGGTTTCAGTAAGGTCGGTATCACAGGCGCACGTAAGCAAAAGTGCGCACAGAAGCATTGCTATTAAGGATATGGTTTTTCTTTTCATTTTTATCAGCCTTTATCAAATTAAATACCCGTATATTATATAACTGTAAAAAATCAATGTCAAATAAATAAATTCGCTTTTATTTTCTGAAATTTTGTGATAAAATGACAATAAAAATAAGGAGGGTGAAGAGAATGACGGGCTTTGCAAATACGTTCAATAAAATTTTTTCTCTGCTTTTTTCCGTGATGCTTCTTTTTACGGGCGGCATCAACAGTATTTTTGAAGGGGACGTATATCCCTATGAGAGTGAGCATTCCGTGGTGGGGCTTGAAACGCTCACGCGGTCTCAGGACGTTACCACGGACGGGGAATACTTTTATTTCAGCGGCAAGGGTGCACTTGAGAAGGTAAGCCTTGAATGCGACGAGATAATAGCTCTCAATCATAATGCCATTACGGATGAACTGAAGGAAAAGTACAATTCACAGCATATAGGCGGTATAAGCTATTATAACGGGATTATTTACGCGGCATTAGAGGATTCCAAGGAGTGGCAGCATCCGATAATTGCTCTTTATAATGCCGAAACTCTGGAATATACCGGTGTATGCTACGAGCTTCCCGTCGATATTCAGACAAGAGGTGTTCCGTGGGTAGCCGTTGACGGAGAAAACGGAGTTGCCTATACGGGAGATTCAAGAAATTATACGGAAATTTTCAAGTTCTCACTTGAGGATTTCTCCTTTATTGAGGCTGTCTCTCTTTCCGAAGAGGTCGTAAAGATTCAGGGCGGCGAGGTTGCCGACGGAAAGCTTTACGCGGGAACGAACGATATGACGAGAGCCTGCTTTGCCATTGACCTTGAAACGGGTGAGGCGGTAAAGCTTTTTGACCGTATTATGTATGAGTACAAGCTGATTGATAACTTCGGCGGCGAAGGCGAGGGACTCACGGTGCTTGAAATGGAGGACGGAACATATATTCACACGCTTCAGCTCGGTGCGCTGTTCATTGATTCCACTCTGCGCCACTATTCGTGAGAAGGAAAACAGAAGTCTTTTTGACAATCTGCAAAATTCAGGGGCAGGTGCCGTATGTTCAGCATATTTTTCTCCTTTCTAATTTATTCTTTCCTGCTTTTTTGAATGAAGCATCGGAATCACCTGCTTTCTTTAGACTCTTCACGGAAACTTGGGGGATATCTCAGAAAAGTTCTATTAATAGTGCTTCGCACTTTAAGAACCCCCGGCGAGGGTTCTTAAAAATCTCCTGCGCTTTAAGAAGGAAAAAGGATTTCGCACTCTGCGGAGTGCGA
>JAZNFG010000080.1:0-5850 GCA_045589015.1 Acutalibacteraceae bacterium | reverse complement strand
GTAAGATAACAGCAAGCGTCAGCCGCATCTCCGAAGCATTTAAGAGTAATTCTGAACACGGCATCGTCCTTTATAAAGGGCAGAGGCTCTGCAAGGGGAATAACCGACTTATCCCTTACAAATACCGGTATTTTATCGGTTTCTGCCGTAAACGTGCCGCTCTTTTCCTCACCCGTATAAAAATCGAACCATTTACCCTCGGGCAGAGTCACCTCTCTTTTCTTTTCGGGATAGAGAATGGGGGCTACCAGCATATCGGGTCCGAACATATACTCATCATCACAGCTTTTGGTAAATTCATCACCGAAGTCGCAAACCAAGGCTCTGACGGGTGGTATACCCTTTGTATGGTATTCATAAAATGCGGAATAGAGATAGGGCACAAGGCTCATACGAAGCTCCAAAAGCTCCTTGATTTCCTTTTCACAGCCGTGAGTCTCCCACGGCATTTCATCAAGATACCACGCATTCGTCAGTGCCATAACGGAAAATACAACCGCCTGCATTCGTCTTATAAGCTCCTGCGCATTTTCCGCGTGGCGCACCTCGGGGGACCATAAAAGCCCTGAAAAGCCGCTGTTTACCGTGGCTCTCAGATAATCCTTCTGGTCGTAAAGGTCGGAATACAGCACGAAGGGATATGATGAGGACAGTGCGCCGAGAGCTCTTACCTCAGAGAAGGTCGGCTGTCCCTCAAGTGCCTCAAGCATAGTTTTACAGTAAAGCACGCCTAAGAGGTTGTGATATCTTTCGCCGTCGATCCCTGAGGGGAATCGGGCACAGTCAGGGAAAAACCAGCCGCCCGTATAATCACTGCCGTCGCACTCGTCAAGCTTAAAGCCCGTAATACCCTCTTCAATCAGCTTCTTCTGATGGGAAGCGAAAATCTCTCTTGCCTTATCTGTAGTAAAATCGGGCACAAGTCCCTCCCACACAAGCCAGTCGCCGCTGTAGGGAAGCAGCTCGTCAAAAACGGGAGACGCAGGATGGGTAAAGCAGTGCTCCCAGAGATTTACATGGAAATTATCCTTTATAAGAGCATCAACCGTTTGCTTATGGTTAGGGAATCTGCCCTGCTCGTCCCATAAGAAGGAGCAGGAATAGGATTTTGTCTGCCAGCCGGGCTCAAGTCCTAAAATATCACAGGGAATACCGAGGCTTCTCATTCTTTTTGCGATATCGAGCACCTGATTTTCGTCAAATCTTCCGCAGCATCGGTAGAAGCCGCCGAGACCCCACAGCGGGGGCATAGCACCGCCGCCCGACAAAAGCACGTAGCCGGAAACTATATCAACGATTTTTTCGCCGCTGATATAATAAACGTTCGCACCCCTTGCTTCGGGAATTTCTATTACAAGATATTTTTCACCGCTTTCATTCTTTGCGGAATAAAGCTCCCTTTCACTGACGGCAACGTCCTTATTAAGTGTTTCGGCTTTCTTTATCCTCTTTTCCCTGCCGCAATAAAAGGTAACGAAGCGTGCGGAATCCACGTAAATTCCGAAGCCCTTGTCCGTCACGCAGAAGGGCACGGGTGCGTGGGAATTACCGTTATTGGTTCTCGTGTCAGCGTTAGTCTTCATCTGAAGGCGGCTTCCCTTCTGATTAAAGCCCCTCTGCTGAAGACCGAAGCCGTAATAATTCGTATCCGAGGGCACTCTCACGGTAATAACACAGCCTGAGAAGGTTTCATAAAAGCCGATATCATCAATACTGCCAAAGGGAACCTCCTTTATCTCACAAAGAGGCTTGGGAGAAAAGCTGAAGGGAGTTACGTCCTCGGGAACACCGCAGGTGATTTTTCTGATATTCATAATAATTTACCCCGCTACGGTGCCGAAATTACTTCTTATCTCATTTACGGTGCCCGTTGACAGCCAGAACTCATAGGTAGTGGGATTAAAGCTTCTGAATTCGTAATTGTCCACAGCCGCAATATAAGACGTGGGACTTTCGGTTGCAGGGTCGGCACTCGTACAGGCACCTCTTGAGAATACGCCTGCAAGGAAGGGCAGATTCTTGGGAGTATACACGCCTATTGCGAAGCTGTCGTCAAACTCGCCCGCAAAGGCCGCCCAGTTTTCCGTTGAAAGGAAATTGGGATAGCCTGCATCAGGCCAGAATATAAGCTCATTTTCATAGCTTAAATTCTCGTCACCCGTCCAAGGGCTTTCTCCGCCGTAGTATACGAAGCGGTTAAGCGGCTCTATGCAGTAAAATGCAGGACACTCCTGAGTCGTTGATACCGAGGGATATCCCGAGAAGTCAACGAAACGGCACTGAGCCCTTACAAGTCCTGCCGAAAGAGAATAATCAGCCTCCATATAGCAGGGAGCAATATCCTCCTTTGACTTTGCCCAGTCAAGAGGACGACACTTTATATAAATGCTGTTGTCCGTGATTCTTACGTCCACTATTTTTGCGGCATCGTTATACTGATTGCCGCCCTGAACGGGATTATAATTCCACTTATTATCCATATATATGCCGCCGGTGTAGCCCTCAAAATCGCCCGTGCCGTAATAGGACTGCTGAATGAGTCTGCCCGTATCGTTGGCATTTATAAGATTGACGCTCTTGCTTCTTGCTCTTACTCCGTATCTCTCCGATGCATCCGAATCGACCTTGGTAACACCGTCAACTATAACGGCTTCAACCGAGGAATTTTTGTCCTCAAGATAGCTGAGCGCACCGCCCCAGTTGAGATTTACACCGAGCTTATGCTCATCGTTTTCTATATAGATTTCCTTTGCAAGAATCTCTCGGTTAAAAAGACCCGCCGCAAAAAGTGTAAAATCTGCTGTTTCCTTATCAAGCGGCATAAATTCAACCGAATAAAGACGGTTCATTTTCGTTCCTTCAAGATATCCGTCAATGAAGCTGAAAAATTGGGCATCCTCACCGGGCTCAAGGAAAAATTCCTCGCTGAGCGCACCGTCCTTGCCCGAATAGGTAATAATACCCTTCATATAAGCGTCAGAGGAATATCTGATACCGAAATAATTAAATATATCGGTCTTTATTCCGCCGAAGTCATATTTCAGAGAGCCGCCCTCAGCCGCGGTCTCAAAATTTACCGCTTCACCGTTCACGGAAAGCCCCTCAGACTCGGGGATATTAAACTCCGTATCAATATTACAGGAAAAAAAGCTCAGAATAAAGCTAGGAAAAAACATAACCAACGCCGTAAAAAAAGCAATAATTTTGTCCATAACAACCCTCCGACAGATGAAATTAAAGAATAAAGAATATTGAATAAAGAATAAATAAGAATCAATCCGACTTCCGACCTCAAAGAGCCTTCCGCCCTTACAATTTCTCCGAATTCCGAATTCCGAATTCTACAAGTGCGTATTTCTGATAAAATAATTAAGTCCGCCCTCAAAGAAATCGGGACGGCGCAAAGCCTCGTCACCCATAATCGACATAAGCTTTATATGTCTTGTTTCAACGGAGCCGTCCTCTGATATATCTATAACTCTGCCGCCTCTGACATCATCGTGAGCCGACATATCGTAGCCGACACAGGAATCGTAGCCGAGAATTATACCGCAGTATTTTCCGTGATAAGCGTTCATATGCTCGTGTCCGCAGAATATACCCTTTACGTCACCGCGTTCAAGACAGGCGGCAAACAATCCCGTATTAAGCTCGGAGCAGCCGACGGATTCTCTCTTTTCGCCGTACATATCGCATTCCTCGGGGTTACGGAAAATAAGATTGAACTCCAGACAGGGGTTGTGCATAAACATAAGCGCGGGAATCCTTCTGCCGTTTTCTCTTTCGCAGTCCCTTGAGGTATTATAATACCACATTACCTGCTGAAAAAAGGGCATAGCCTGAGCCACCCGTGAGCCGAAGGCAAAGGGAAGAATGATATTGTTATCCTCTTCGGCAATTGAGAACTGCTCAACATAGTCCGATATCTCACGGTTGGAGTCAAGACAGAACAGATTAAAGGCAGTCTCCCTGCCGTCAGACGAATATACGGGCAGAACGTAGTTGCATACACCGAATATGTCCTCGGGACCTCTCTCTGAAAGGCAAAGGGGTACTGTTTCATAAATCTTCTGCTGCTCAGCCGTAGTCATAGCCATTTCGCGGTCGTGATTACCGTATACGTGTGCCCACGGAATTCCTCTCTCAATAACGGGTGCCATAATATCCGTCATCGCATTAAAAAGGTATTCGGGAGAATGTCCTATACACTGGTCTCCGCCTACCATAACGAAGTCAGGCGAGGTCTCTTTAACAAGTGCCTCAACAGCCTGTCTTACCTTGGGGCTGTAGAGATTGCCGTCCTCAAAGCCTTTTCTGCGGCTGCCTGCGTGAAAATCGGAAATCATAAGTATTCTGAATTTTCCGTTTTCATTGAAGCTCAGCCTTTTTCTTTCAGCATCATACATAATTTATCACCTGTGTACCGCATATTGAAGCCGTTAAAATTCGGGTTCAAAAAAATCCGTGCTTCAAGTATATATCCGTATTTTATAAATCCTGCCCGACATATATATGCCGGGCAGAAATTCAGATTAAAAGTAAAGGTCAGTCAGCTTATATCCACCAGGCGGCGGTGGTATCCTCTGTGATAAGACAGCTTTTGAGAGTACCTACAGCCTTTGAAAGACCCTCGTTCTGACTCATAAGGGAGTCCTCGTGCTCAATGGAAAGAGCCCAGTCGTAGCCTACCAGACGGAGATTTGAAATAATATCCTTCCAGTAAAGCTCATCGTTTCCGTAGCCTACGGAACGGAATATCCAGGAGCGGTTGATCTCGTCGCTGTAAAGCTTCGTATCAAGCACGCCCGTTCTTGCGGTATTGTACTTGTCGATTCTCGTATCCTTTGCGTGAACGTGGAAAATAGCATCACCCAAAGCACGGATAACGGCAACAGGCTCCATACCCTGCCAGATAAGGTGGCTGGGATCGAAGTTTGCACCGATTTCGGGGCCTACAGCCTCGCGGAGTCTTAAAAGCGTCTCCGTATTATATACGCAGAAGCCGGGATGCATTTCAAGAGCTATCTTGTTTACGCCGTGAGCCTTTGCAAATTCAACAAGGTCCTTCCAGTAGGGAATGAGAACCTCGTTCCACTGCCAGTCGAGAATGTCAAGAAAATCATTGGGCCAGGGACAGGTTACCCAGTTGGGATACTTTGCGCCCTCGTGGTCACCGGGACAGCCCGAGAAGGTATTTATCTGATGAAGACCGAGCTTTTCTGCAAGTAAAATGGCATTTCTGATAACCTTATCTGCCTCAGCCGCCTCAGCCTTGTTGGGATGAACGGGATTTGCGTGGCAGGAAAGAGCGGAAATCTCTACGTTATACCTTGCAATAAGAGCCTTGAATTCCTCAAATGCCTTTTCATCGTTAAGGAGCACCTCGGGGTCTGCGTGAGCATTTCCCGGATATCCGCCGACACCTATCTCAACCATTTCAATGCCGAGAGAGGTAAAATACTTCAATGCCTCTTCAAGTGAGAGGTTACTTAAAAGTGTAGTAAAAACACCTAATTTCATTATATTTCCTCCGAATTAATATCGTAGGGGCGGGGTTTCCCCGCCCATATAGAGCGAAGCGGAACAAGACGCAAAGCGTCTTCCGCAACTCCGAATTCCGAATTCCGAATTGTTTTTTCTTCCGAATTATTTTGTTTCGAATTATTTTATACGTTTTCTTTAAGCCACTGCATACTTCTTGCAATATCCGAAAGTCCGTCGGGTACGGGATCGTCGTTTTCGAGAATGAGCCATTCAATGCCGTTGTCCCTTGCAGCCCTTACGACCGTTGCAAGGTCATTGTTGCCCTCACCGAGTGCCATAGGATGTCCGTCAATACCGTCCTTGATA
>JAZNFG010000079.1:0-37624 GCA_045589015.1 Acutalibacteraceae bacterium | reverse complement strand
TCAAGAGGCAGAGCCTCTTGTCGCACTCCGCAGAGTGCGACATCCTTTTTCCTTCTTAAAGCGCAGGAGATTTTTAAGAACCCTCGCCGGGGGTTCTTAAAGTGCGAAGCACTATTAATAGAACTTTTCTGAGATATCCCCCAAGTTTCCGTGAAGAGTCAATATTTAAAAAGGTAAAAGGAGTTGAACCCTTATCGGAATCAACCCCTATAAACCCTAATTAAAACTGCAAATTATGCTTTAATTAATTATTTTCTCTTCTTGGATACTACGAAAGCAGCACCTGCAAGAGCTACAACACCGGCAGCGATAGCGAGAACGCCTGTGTCACCTGTGTTGGGACCTTCAACTACGCCGGGATTTGTTGTCTCATCGGGAGTTGAGGGAGCTTCTGCAGCAGTTGTCTCTTCGGGAGCAGCTGTTGTCTCTTCGGGAGCAGCAGTTGTCTCTTCAGCCTTCTTCTCAATACCTGTAGCTGCAAGGTCAGTAACCTTTTCAACTTCCTTGGTATCATCTGTGAAAGAAGCGTTAACCTTGATGCCAACAACTACATCTTCAGCTGTCTTGCCTTCAACAAGAGTAAGTCTGAAGGTTGCGATGTGGAAGTTTTCAGCATTGATGTTTGCTTCACCGCTGAAATCTTCAGCAGCAAACTTCTCTGAATTCCAAAGATACTCTTTGAAATAGAAAGAATAAGCAACGTCTGCAAGATCAGAGTTGTTGTACTCTGATGTGAAAGAGTTGTTCTCGAAGTTGTCTGCATTAACGTTCTTGGAATCAGCACCGCTTGTAACACGAACTGCCTTTACAACAGCGGAGTCAAAAGCAAGATGCACGTCAGCAGAAGCAAGACCGATACAATCTTTTGCATAAAGCTTAACATCTGTTCCGTTAAGAACAAGCTCAAACTTTGCTGCGTCGGGCTTTAAAGCAGCGGATGCCATTAATGCACAGCAAGCAATCATAGCTACTGCCATAGCAACTGCAAGCACTTTTTTTGCAATTTTCATTTTAAGGACCTTCCTTTATAATAATTTTATATAATGAGCATTGCGACTCAAAATATACAGATAAACTTAACCCCTATTCGGGATTACGGAGATATTATACAACAATGCAATTTGCATGTCAATAGGAACATATTAAAAATATAACAAATTATATACACAATTGACAGAAAAATACATTAGGTATATAATATTCACAAGAAAACGGAGGATACAAGCCTACCCGATTTCTTCTAAAGTATTTTACACTATTTTGCTTTTTATGTCAATTGTAAAATTTGCAGTTTTTGCTGTTAGCCGTTGTGCGCATACTATATAGATTGCATAAAACGCAGAGAATAAATCAGCTTTTGCGAAATGAGGTAAGACCGATGCTCAGCACCTTTGATGAATTAAAAGCCGCCTGCTCGGAATGCAGAAAATGCCCCCTTTGCGAAACAAGGAACAACGTCGTTTTCGGTACGGGTAATGAAAACGCAGAGATTCTTTTTATAGGTGAAGCTCCCGGAGAAAACGAGGACCTTCAGGGCGAGCCCTTCGTTGGCAGGGGCGGCAAGCTTCTTGATCTTTATATGGGCGGTATAGGACTTGACAGAAATGAAAATATTTACATAGCAAATATGCTCAAATGCAGACCTCCGAAAAACCGCGACCCGAAGCCCGAGGAAATGGATCTGTGCATTGATTGGCTAAGAAACCTCGTTCATATTATGCGTCCTAAAATTATCGTGTGCGTAGGCCGCATTTCCGCACAAAGACTGATTTCTCCCGATTTCAGAGTCACAAAGGACCACGGTATATTCTACGAGAAAAACGGAACCCTTATGATGGGCACGTTCCATCCCGCCGCACTTCTCAGAGACCCGAGAAAAAAGGGAGACTGCCTTGAGGATTTTATGCGCCTTCAGGACAAAATCAAGGAGCTCGGAATAAAAATCTGAAATTAATATCAAATAACTGCTTTTATATTTTAACCGCAAAAAAGACGGATGCCGCTGTAAAACTACGGAAACCGTCTTTTTCTTTTTTATGATTTTTTTGTAAAAAACAAAACCGACGGATGCGTGCTCGAAAATACTTTTGGGTAAGCCGCCGCTTATTTTTTTTAATTTTCATTTAAACACACACGGACGGATACCTCAGCATCCGTCCGTTGTTCACTTTATTAATTATAAATTAATAGAGATCACCTGTGTTGGGATTTTCAACCTTGTTGGTTGTGTCCTCTTCACCCTTATTGTCATCAGCCTTGCATGTGCAATCGGGGCCGCAATCTGTGCAATCATCGTCGCATTCGCCTTCGCAGGGACAATCCTTGTCACAACCGCAATCATAAGTGCAATCGCATTCGCCGCCGTTCTGGCATCCGCAGTCTTCACCGCAGTTACCGCCGCAGGGACAGTCATCGCCGCAGTTGCATCCGTCGTCAGTAGTCTCCTCGTTACCAAGAGAATCACCGAGGCTGCCGAGAGAGCTGCCGCTGTCACCGAGAGAACCGCCGAGGTCACCGAACATACCGAGAATTCCGTCAAGGCTGAGATCGGCGCCGAAGGAATCTAACAGACCGCTGAGCTCAATGTCACCGAGAGCGCCGCCGAGATCGCCGAGCATACCGGAAATATCCATATCGGAAAGCTGCATAGCAGAACCGTCAGCAACGGTAGCGGAAACTGTAAGTGTTACGGATAAAGCGAGAATAAGAGCTACAGAAATAGCAATGATCTTTTTCATAAAGAACCACCCTTTCTATTTGTTGGCATAGTATTTCTATACAAAGTAACTATACTACAATTCAAAGTCCGTGTCAATAACAATTTAAAATATTTGAATAATTTTTCATATCCGTAACACAATATTTCCGAAAAACAAAAATTTTTCAAGAAAGGTTACCTGAATATGGATAAGAAGAAAAATTCAAGCAAATCAAAAATTACATCCTTCGGAAGGAAAGGAAAAACCTACCGTTTTCCCGGTGCATCCTCAGCCTTTCCCTCAGACGTTCTCGGGAGCTACACGGGAACTCCCTTGAACGGTTACGGCTTTCCCGGCAGGGAAAACGAATATCCCGTTCAGGATGCCGATGATTTATAGCACACACGGGATTGCGGCTGTAAAACCGCAATCCCACATATTTTTAATCGGAAAGAGAATAGTCTCCGGACATAAATACATCCTCAAGAGTTTTTGTGCCTTCAATAATTGCAGCGGTATCGGCAAGAGAGGTTACGGAGTAATAGGTATAAGTCTGATTCACTCCGGAAACAAGAGCTTCAAGCTCTGTCTTAACATCCTCGTTGATTCCCGTATAGAGCTTATTGAAAACAAGCACAAGGTCATAAGACTTAATTGACTGTGAGGTATTGCAAAGCGTGCTTACATAGGGGAACGCCGCATCAAAATCGCCCTTGAGCATATAAGCAATCGCAAGCTGCTCGGCGCATTCGGGCGAGCTTTCGTTATATTCCATACCGAGTAATGCCTTTTCTATTGCACCGTCAAGATTTCCGTTTATTCTATCACCGAAGGCTGTGATGCTGATAGCAAATGCGTCGGCTACGTTTATTTCAAGAAGCTTCTCGGCATAGCTCACAGCCGCAGAGTACTTGCCCGTATCAAGATATTCGGATATCTGATAATAGCCGTAAATGAAGGGCATATCGGGCATCTGCTGAGCCATAAGGTCAAGATATTTCTGATTCTGAGTATTACTCTCATCCGTCATAGCGGCAAAATAAAGACAATAGTTTACAAAGCCCTTATCGTAATTGTTGGATTCCTCCGTAATGATAGCGTCAAGCTCCTCTTTGAGAGCGTCAAAATCAATTGCTGTACCGTACTGGTAGTATTCAGAATAATAAGGAGAGAATACTGCGCTTGCGGCATTGAGAGCCGTGAATGCATCGTTCATTTTATCAACGGCTGCCTTCAGCTGCTCGTCTGCGGATTCCATAACCTCATCCGTCAGATAAGCAGAAACAAGTGAGCTTGCATCATTGATGTTACCCGTATCAAAAATGAGCTGTGCAGTCTTAACGTATACTGCGATATCGTCAATTCCGAAAGCCTCAAGGACGGATGAAAGGGTTGCGAAGCAAGTTGAAGCCTCGGTGAGGTTGTGAGCCGCCTCGGCTTCAAGTCCCTTTACCGCATAAGAAGCAAAGTCGGCAAGAATTGCGGCATTTTCGTCAGCCGCCTCAACAGCTTCCTTTACGAGAGCAAGAATATCCTCGTCAGCCGTTTTTTCCTCGGAGACTGCGGTCTCGGCAACAGCCATTACGTCAAAGCCCAGCTCCTTGAATTGCGCTACGGCTTCCTTTACCTCTATAAAGTCCTTATCGGTTACTTCCAAAGAGGGGTCAACTGCAACAGACATAAATATTGCCGCCTCGGTAATAAAGCCGCTATTGAAAAGCTCTACGGTAACCTTACGTGCAAGAGCATCTGAATCCGCACCGAGAGAAACAAGTCCCGAATATGCGTTTGCAAAATAATTCATTGCAAGCACAGAGCCCTCAATACCCTCTGCAGACTTAGTATAAATAAAGGCCTCACCGACGGAGCTGATAATCGTCTGTACGTCTTCCTTTATCTCTTCGGGGATATCAAGTCCCTTTGAAAGAACGTCTGCCTCCGGAAGAGTATCGGCATCCGAGAGATTCTCATATACCTTGCCGAACATCTCAAGAGCAAGCTTATTTGTCTTTTCCGTGATTTTCACAATTTTCTTAAAATCTGAGCTTGTGGGATTTTCAAGCTGAGACTCGCTGAGATTCTGCTGCATATAAGAATATGCGGCGGCATATCCCTCTTCTTCAAAAATTGCAACGACAATTTCTTCCTTTACCGTTGCAGCCATAGCTGCCTGAAAAACGGAATCCTTATCGGAGCAATAGGTAAGAGCGGTTTCAAGATAATTCACTCTGTCCTCATAGGTCTCGGCTGCTGCCGCCTGAGAGTAGGCACTAATAAACGAGCTGAAATTGGGATTGGTAACGGATGCCACCATATAAGCTCCGAGAGAGCCGATAATCGTAACAAGCACAAGAACGCTGAGAGTAATTGCAATTATCTTGCCCTTTTTTCTCTTCTTCTTAGGCTTTATCTCGAACTCCTCCTCGGTATCGTTCTCGTCAGCCTCTTCCTCCTCGTCCTCTTCTTCCTCTTCCTCGCCCTCTTCGAGCTCCTGAATAACGGGACCGGCTTCAGCCTCCTCTACCGTTTCGTCATATTTTTCCTGAAAGGTATTCTTCAGCTGCTCAAGCTCGCTTTCAAGCTCTTCTTTAGCTGATTCGTTTTCATCTGCAACACCGAGAGCATCCGTTTCGGTTTCCTCTGCAGAGTCCTGCTTTTTATTTTCTTCGTTCATAACAAGCCTCCGATAAATAAATTATATAAAATTATAACATTTTATATTGCCGATTTCAATACCATTTTATCGGCATAAGGCTAATATTAACGAAGAATTCTTAATTCAGCCTTAAATTCCCAAAAGCTTTTTTATCTGAGGAATTTTTATAAGAATTCCCGCACCGATACAGGTAAATATGCATTCGGGAAGCATATACTGTCCGTTATAGATAAGCGAATACAGATAGGGGGACATTCCTTCTGCCCACTGCCCCCATATTACGACACCCGTAACATAGTGACACACAAAGCGAACACAGATAACGAGCGCAATACCTGCTATAATTCCGATATTTCCGAGCCTTTTTCTGAATATGCCCGCAAAGCCCAGCACGGTAAACGGAACGATATAGTCAAAAAGGAAGCAAAGCACCCACGTAAGAGGAGTTACACAGTAAACAAACACGTTTCCGCTTGCAAAGCCTATGGCAAACTGAATTACCGAATAGAGGAATGCCGTGGGAAGCGCACCCTTGATTCCGTATTTGATTGAAACAAGACATACGGGCAGCATACTCAGAAGGGTTACACCGCCGCCCATAGGCATTTTCCACACCTCAACGAAGCTGAGCACTACAGAGAGAGCAAGCATTACGGAGCATTCCGCAAGCTTTATGAGATTTTCGCTTTTTTTATTTTTTTCCGTCATTATTTTTTTACCTCTTTTTTTATTAAATATGAAAATCTCTGTCTGACAGCGTTAAAACCTGCTTTACGGTATTTCGTCACATTCCGGCGCCGAATGAATATAACGAAAAAAAATCCGTACACCTTAATCGGCATACGGAAATACAATAACAGTATATAATTTAACTCCCTACGCCGGTATTACCCATATCAGGTTAAAGGGTTCGGCTTTCGCCGTCTCAGCCTTTTACAGCACCCCTGTTAAGATTTTCAAGGTGATTATACTACCTCAATTTTCGGTTGTCAACAATTATTTTTCAATCATTACGAGAAGCGTTCCGTTTTTTACGGATATTTCGGCTTGCTCCGCGTCAAGGCTGTTGCTGACTCCGAGAGCAAAATCATTTTTAAGAACCGCATTATTCAACGGATAATGAAGCCCCTTAAAGCTTACTCCCTCGGAAACCTCAGAAAAGGAAAACACGGAAACGGTCTTCCCTATACCGCCCTTCAGAGCAAGACTGCCGTTCTTTACGGCGGTTATTATGTAGCCCTCCCCTTCAAGAAAGACACGCACACCCTTCTGAGCAAGGGACACGGCAAGGCAATAGTTTGCATAGGTATGGTCGGGTCTTCCGCCCATACCGCCGTAAATTACAATTTCCTCAGCACCCATTTCAAGGGCAATATTCACAGCCGCGTGAGAATCCGTAATATCCTTTTCAACGGGAAGAACAACGGCATTTTCTTCGGGAATTTCAGAAGAGGAATCAAAATCCCCTACGGTAACAAGGGGAATTATTCCGCGGCTTCTCAGTATTTCATTTCCTTTATCTGCGGCAATTACAATATCCGTATCCGAAATTTCGGGAAACACGTCCTCGTAGACACCGCCGCCGAATATCAAAGCTCTTTTCATTTCATATCACCGAACAGCAATTCATATATATCCTTAACCTCTGCGGCAACGTAATCGGCTTCGTCCAGCTCTGAGTCCTCCGAAAAGCCGTAAAGAACACCGACGCACTCAATTCCCGCATCCCTTGCCGCGGAAACGTCAAAACGGGTATCGCCCACAAGCACACTTTCTTCTTTTTCCACTCCGAAAAAGCTGACAGCCTCAAGGGCAAGTCCGGATTTGTCGGAAACGTGACTGCTGAAGCCCGGACAGAAGAAGCCGTCAAAAAGAGGCTCAAGTCCCTGCTCAAGAGATATTTTTCTGACAAAATCATAGGGCTTGCTTGAGCATACTGCGGTTTTGACTCCGAGAGCGCGTATTTTTTCAAGAGCTTCCTTCATTCCCTCGTAAACTCTTACCTCGGTGGTTCCGACGGGGGCATATCTCTCACGGTAAAGAGCCACCAGTTCCTCAGCCTCTCCGGCATCATCCGTACAATGCCACATAAAGCTGTCAAACAGGGATGGACCTATAAACCTTCTGAGAGTTTTTGCGTCAAGAGCAGGCTTTCCTTTTTTTTCGAGAGCATATCTTATGCAGTTATATATTCCCTCGCTGTTATCAACAACGGTTCCGTCAAAATCAAAAAGTACAAGTTTTTTCATTCTTATTCTCCGCAATATTTATCGTATGCATCAAAAAGTCTTCGGGACACCTCTTCAACAGAGCCGTCCGCATCAATATACACCACGTTTTCACGGTCTCGCAGAACGTCAAAAACAGTATCGAACTGACGGCTGATTTTCGTGAGGCTCTCCGTATTCTCATATATTTCTATTGCCTCGTCGGGTCTGTTTGCCCTTATTCTCTCTATGCATTTTTCGGGCGGCATAGTCAGAAACAGTACAAGGTCGGGACGTCTTATCTCGGGACAGGCAAAATGAGAATTCATAACGTATTCAAGATCCGTTTCGTGGCCCTGATAAGCAAAGGTGGAATAGTAATAGCGGTCGGAAATAACGGTTTTGCCGTCTCTCAGCATTTTTTCAATGCCGTCCTCGCTGTCGGTATTGTGAATTATTCTGTCCGCAAGAAAAAGTGAGGACAATGCCCAGGGAGTTGAGGGAACCTCACCCGACAGAATCCGTCGGATAAGTCTTCCCGAGGGATGCCGGGTGGGCTCTGCCGTAATTTCAACCGCCGAGCCCTTCTCCTCTATGTATTTTGCAAGTATTTTTATCTGTGTGGTCTTGCCCGTTCCGTCAAGTCCCTCGACAACAATAAATTTACTCATCTGATTACCTTACCTTCAATAAATTATCGGACAGCACCGCAAGCTCTTCCATCGTGAGTGCCTCAGCGCGCACGGTGGGAGAAAGTCCCGACAGCGTCAGAGCCTCGGCTACCCTGTCCTTCGGAATTCCCATTCCGGAGGAAATACCGTTTGATGCGGTCTTTCTCCTCTGTGAGAATGCCGCCTTTACCATTCTGAAGAAAAATTCCTCATTTTCCACCTTAACGGGAGGTTCTTTTCTTATTTTCAGTCTTATTACACAGGAATCTACGTTGGGAGATGGCATAAAGCATTCTCTTCCGACGTCAAAAAGCTCCTCGGTCTCTGCGTAATAATTCACGGCTACGGTAATAGCACCCGAATCCCTTGAGCCTACCCTTGCACAAAGACGCTCAGCCGCCTCCTTCTGTACCATTACGGTAATGCTGCTTGCGGGAATACGGCTTTCAAGCAGATACATAAGTATGGGGGAAGTAATATAGTAAGGGAGATTTGCGCAGATGTTTACGGGCTTGCCGTCAAAATTATCCGCAATAAGCTTATGAATATCCGTTTTCAGGATATCGGCATTTATAACCTGGACGTTTCTGTAATCGGAAAGCGTTTCGGCAAGCACGGGAATAAGACGGGTATCAAGCTCTACGGTAACAACCTTATCGGCTCTTTTTGCAAGCTCCACGGTAAGAACACCGAGCCCCGGACCTATTTCAAGGGCACAGGTCCCCTCCTTTACTCCGCCCTCGTCTGCCATTCTCGGACAGACTGTGGGATCGGTAAGAAAGTTCTGACCGAGTGCCTTGGAAAAGGAAAATCCGTGACGGCCGAGTATTCTTTTTATAACGTTAAAATCGGTAAGTTCCATATCAACCAACTATATATTTTTCATATTCCGATGAAACGGCTGCCCATTTATCGGTATTTTCGGGCATAAAGCTTCTGAGATTTTCTCCCTCGGCGATAATTCTTCTTGCCTCGGAAATATCCTTTATTTCACCCATTGACATAAGCTGAATTGCAATATTTCCGAAAACGGTGGCTTCAATAGGTCCGCCGTAAACGGGAACACCGCAGGAGGAGGCTGTCATCTGCAAAAGAAGTCCGTCCTTTGTTCCTCCGCCCACAACGTTTATATGGGGATATTTTTTACCCGTGCATTTTTCGATACCGCCGAGAACGTAGCGGTACTTGAGAGCAAGGCTCTCATAGATACAGCGTACAACCTCACCGACGGTTTCGGGTACGTACTGTCCCGTTCTTCTGCAGAAGTCCTTTATTCTTGAGGGAAGGTCTCCCATAGCAACGAAATCGGGAGCATCGGGATCAATAAAGCACTTAAAGGGCTCACATTCAAGAGCCATTTTTTCAAGCTCGGCATAGGAATATTCCTTGCCCTCTCTTATCCATTGACGGCGGCTTTCCTGAATAAGCCACAAGCCGCAGATATTTTTAAGGAAGGCTGTGGTGTAGTTGTATCCGCCCTCGTTGGTTATGTTAAAGGAGAGGGACTGCTCGTTTACAATGGGAGTCTCGGTCTCCGTGCCGAAAAGGGACCACGTTCCGCAGCTGATAAAGGCAAAATCCTTTTCAAGGCTGGGCACTGCCGTAACCGCAGACTGCGTATCGTGTCCTGCAACGGATATAACGGGAACAGAGGGCACACCAAGCTCAGCGCATATATCCTCGATGAGATTACCGAGAACCTTTCCCGTTTCGGCAATTTCGGGAAGAATATCCATAGGGATTCCGAACGCCTTGCATATCTCCTCGCTCCATTCGCGGCGGTTAATGTCAACAAGCTGTGAGGTGGTTGCAATCGAATACTCGGCACAGGTTCTTCCCGTAAGGAAATAAGATAAAAGGTCGGGCATAAAAAGAAGCTTGTCGGCTCTTTCAAGAAGCTCGGGACGGTTGAGTCTGAGACTCAGAAGCTGGAAGCAGGTATTGAAGTCCATAAACTGAATACCCGTAAGCTCGTAAAGTCTCTTTTTGTCTATAAACTCAGCGGATTTTTCTATCATTCCCGTATTTCTTTCATCGCGGTAGTGAACGGGATTTTCAAGAAGTCTGCCGTCCTTGTCAATAAGTCCGAAATCAACGCCCCACGTGTCAATACCTATGGAGTCAAAGCCGCCTGCAGCCTTTGCCTTGAGAATGCCCTGCTTTATTTCATGGAAAAGCCTGAGCACGTCCCAGTAAAACGTACCGCCGACCTTTACGGGGTCATTGGAAAAGCGGTGAATCTCCTCAAGGGAAATCTTCTTTCCGTCAAAGGTGCCGAGAATAGCCCTTCCCGAGGAGGCACCGAAATCAAACGCTAAAACCTTTTTCATAATTTTCTCCTTTATTACAGCAACACGCTTGCGGCAATGAGCATCTGTCCGCCGTAATATGTCACAACATTAAATGAATTAAGCTTGTATGTCTTTTTCTTTGTCTTAATCTCAGTACGGTCATCAAACATCATAAGGCATACGCCTGCATCCGAAACAATGAACATAATTACGCCGATAATCAGAACGATACTCCGAAGTACGGATATTCCTCCGTCTATGGAAAGAAGAGCCGCTCTGATACCGAGAACAACCATAGCATCGATTATCATAGCGTATACCAGAACTGCCGGTGCCGTGGCTCCGAGGTTAATATTAAGCTTCCTTCTGAGGTATATTTCAGCAGACAGCATTGCGTGCCAAGGTAAAATAAGCCACAGATCGATTGCAGAAAAGGGATGCCTTACGCAGAACGCGCTGATATAGAGAATATGTGCAATTGCAAAGAAAATAATTCCGGGAAGCCCCTTCATACCGAAAAGGTCATATCTCAGCACCCAGTCTCCGATAAACGAAGCGCAAAGTCCTGCGACTATAAGCCACGCATAGACAGTATGCGACGGATTACAGAAAACCGTCAGATAAAAGCCCGACACAACGAAGGGTAACGATGTGAGAAGCTTCTGCTTCATTGAGCCGTCCTTATACATAAAGCGGTATGCCATAACCGCATCAACGGCAAGAAAAAGAAGAAATACGTATTCCATTATCAAATTACGCCCTTTTTCAGAATTATGTTTGCATACAATGCCTTTTCGCTTGTTGCGATAACGGCATAGGCCTTCTTCGTTCTGTCGTAAAAGTCAAATCTTTCAATCTGAGAAATCTCCGTTTCCCCGTTATGCTTTTTTACAATGTCTTCATAGACCGCCCAAATTTCGGGTGTGGGATCGTCCTTTGTGGTTGCCATCAGGGCAACGGGGGAAGCAACGTAAGTATCAAGCGGGAAAAGCTGTAAAACAGCGTCAAGAATTTCGGGAACGCCGAGACCGTCACAGCGGATAAGACGCTGTGCACAGCTTGCGGCAGGAAAATTGCCGTCACCGATAACTATTTCGTCACCGTGACCCATTTCGCATAAAATTTTAAGAAGCTCAGGGGAAATAAGTGCGGGAATACCTTTAAGCATAATAAATTACCTCCGTTTAATCCTCCGGCGGAATACCGTCGGTGTATTGTGAATTATATAAAAGAGCGTAGAAGCCGTCGGCACTCAGAAGCTCCTCGTGCGTGCCCTGCTCTACTATCGCACCCTTTTTCATAACCAGTATATTGTCCGCATTCTTTATTGTAGAAAGACGGTGCGCAATAACAAAGCTTGTTCTGCCCTTCATAAGAGCATCCATAGCAGCCTGTATCTTCTGCTCCGTCTTGGTATCGACGGAGGAGGTTGCCTCGTCAAGGATGAGAACCTTGGGATTGACGATAACCGCACGTGCTATGGTCAGAAGCTGACGCTGACCCTGTGAAATATTTGCGGCATCCTCGGTAAGCTCTGTATCAAAGCCCTTGGGAAGGCTCATTATATAATCGTATATCTGTGCGGTTTTTGCCGCCTCGAAAACCTCTTCATCGGTAGCATCGCTTCTGCCGTATCTGATGTTTTCCTTAACGGTGCCCTTGAAAAGCCACGTATCCTGAAGCACCATACCGAAGTTTGCTCTGAGCGCATCTCTCGACATAGTATAAATGTCGGTTCCGTCAAGAGTGATACTGCCGCCGTTTATATCGTAAAAACGCATAAGAAGGTTTACGATCGTGGTCTTTCCTGCACCCGTGGGGCCTACTATCGCGGTAACGCTTCCCGGATGCGCCGTAAACGAAAGTCCGTCGATAAGAGGTCTGTCCTCCACATAGCGGAAGGAAACGTCCTTGAATTCCACAAGCCCCGATGCCTCTTGTGTCGGATTATTATCCGTCACGTCGGGTGTCTCATCGGTCTCGTCAAGCATCGCGAATACTCTTTCCGCAGATGCAAGGGAGGACTGAATGGAATTTATAATTTTGGAAAGATTGATAATTGGAGTTGAGAAGGATGAGGAATACTGAAGGAATTTTGAAATATCACCTATTCCTCCGAAGGCTGAGGACGAAAGACTGCCATTCTGAACGCCTATATAGAAGAAGCCGCCGAGAACGCAGAGCGAAACGTGATTTATGTTCTTAATAAGCGTCAGCACGGGATTGAGAATACCGGCTATCATATTTGCCATAAAGGAATTTCGTCCGAGACGTTCCGTTATACTGCGGAATTCCTTAACGGATTCATCCTCATGACCGAACATACGCACTATTGTGTGTCCCGCATACATTTCCTCTATATGGCCGTTGAGATCTCCCATAGTATCCCAGTAGCGTCTGAACCAGACCTTCGATATCTTAGACACCTTATAGGAAATAAAAGCGGAAACGGGAACGAGGCAAACAGCAACGAAGGTCATCGGATAGTTTCCCGTCATAAGCATTCTTGCAAACGAGCCGAAAACCTGAATAATGCCTGTCATAACCGTGAGAATACAGCTTTTGAGACTGCCGCTTACGTTATCTATATCGTTGATGATTTTTGATATAACCTGTCCCTTTGTCTGTTTGTCAAAATAAGACAGGGGCAATCGGGAAAGCTTATTATTAAGCTCCTGTCTGAGTCCGCATACAAGCCGCTGTGAAACACCAGCGGAAACGAACTCCTGAATAAAGGTGAATATGCTTGCCGCACCGTAAAGCAGAGCAAGCTTGTAAAGCTCGGGGTAAATAGCGGTAAAATCTATACTTCCGCCCGAAAGACGGCCCTCAATTTGCACCTGCAGAATGGAAAGGATATTACCCGAATACTCCGGAGCCGTTACGTTGCAGGCCGTGCTGAGGCAGGCAGAAGCCACAACTATTATCATAGAAAATGCGTGGGGCTTTATAAGAGAAAGAAAGCGGAAAAACGTTTTCTTTGCATCCTGCGGTTTATTGTCCTCCTCTTTATGAGTACGGTAAGCCGCATATCTGCTTGTATATTCCTCCTCGGGGACGGAAAAAAGCTTCTTTTTACTCATTATCCTCCACCTCCCCCGAAATATTCATCTCAGACTTGTCCGATGTTTTATCGGCAGGCACTGCCGCATCATCACGCGGCAACTCACCCAATGCTTCCTCGGACAGCTGTGTCACAACAAGCTCTCTGTATATATCGCAGGTTTTAAGCAGCTCCTCATGAGTGCCCTGTCCTACGACCTCACCGCCGTCAAGCACGATGATTCTGTCTGCGTTAAGCACCGTTCCCACACGCTGAGCAACGATTATAATATTGGCATCGGAGAGATTCTCTCTGAGCGATGCGCGAAGACGGGCATCCGTCGCAAGGTCAAGAGCCGAGAAGGAATCGTCGAAAACGATTATTTCGGCACCCTTTACTATAGCACGGGCAATAGCAAGCCTCTGCTTCTGACCGCCCGAGAAATTTTTACCTGCCTGAGATACGAAGGAATCAATACCGTCGGGCATTTCGGCAACGAAGGACTTTGCCTGAGCAATTTCCAACGCTCTCCAGATTTCGGCATCCGTGGCATCACGCTTGCCGAATCTTATATTGTCGGCTATCGTACCGCTGAAAAGGAATGCCTGCTGAGGGATAAACGCGATTCTCTTTCCGATTTCAGACGGCTCAATATCCTTTATGCTTACGCCCGCAAGCCGTACCTCTCCTTCGGTAACGTCATAAAGACGGGGAATAAGATTGCACAGCGTCGTTTTTCCGCTTCCCGTGATACCTATTATAGCTGTGGTCTCACCGGGCTTCGAGGAAAAGGAAATATTTTTTAACTCAAATACAGGAGCAGGAGCCTTTTCCTTCTGCTTTTTCCCGAGTGAAAATCTCCTTTTCTTCTCCTCCTTCACCTGCGGCTTATATTTGAATGAAACGTCGATAAAATCAAGTCTGCCCTTGTCCTGAGGTAAAGGAATTATCGGATTTTCGGGGGGCAAAACGTCGGGAACGGCATCCATAATAACCTTGATTCTCTTTCCCGATATCACGGCTCGGGGCATTGATATGATAATGGAGGCAACCGAGGTTACGGCACCTATTACAAGAGCAAAGAAGGATATAAACGCCTGCATCTGAGGAATCGTACTCAGTATTTCATCACGCTGAGTTACAACGTCAAGCTCGTTTGAGGACATTACGTACTTGTAAATAAGAAGATATATCATCGCGTAAAGGAGCATTGTAATAACGGGCAGGAATGCAGCCATTATTCTTGATGCCTTAAGAGCAATTCCCGTAAGCTGAAGATTCGCTTTATCGAATCTTTCATCCTCGTACTCCGTTTTGTTAAAGGCTCTGATAACTCTTATTCCGCTTATCTTCTCTCTCATAATCTGATTAAGCTTGTCGGTAAGCTTCTGTACCTTTGAGAAGATAGGAACGATTATTGAAATAAGTATAACCGCAAGCACGGCAACAATGGGAATACTCAAAAGCGACAGCTTTGCAAGCTCCGGCTTGAGCATAAATACCATCACAAGACCGCCCGCGAACATAACGGGCACGGGAACGAGGGATTTCAGCGTTGCAAGCACTACGTCGTGCACCTGACGGACGTCGTTAGTGGTTCTTGTGACAAGAGAAGCTACACCGATACGGTCGATATCGCTGTGTGAAAGCCTTGAAACCTTATCAAAAATATAGTTTCTCAGAGTAATCGAATAGCCTACTGACGTTTTAGTTGAAAAATATGTATTTGCAATTGAGGTTAATACGCTGATAAGGGTAAAGCCGAGCATTATAAGGCACAGGTCAATAAGCTCGTCCATATCGGCAAGAATAACCTCAGTCATCATATTGCTTGTATACAGGGGAATAAGCAGCTGCATAACGGTATTTATCGTTGCAAATATAATTGATGCGATAAGCGGCCCTCTGTGGGGCTTCAGCATCGATAGAACTTTTTTCATTTTTCTCCTCCGTCTGAATATTCTGCGGTGGCAGGTACAATTATCATACTATTATAACAGCAGTTCAAAAAAATTACAATACGTTAAAGAAAACATATTTCTTCTTTTACATCTAAAAAACTATCACGCTATTATTACACAGTTTTGTGTAATTCAACAATTTTCTTTAAATTTTCTTTTTACTATTGTATTTCGGTTTAAATTATAAGATAATATGAAGGCATTTAATTACGGCTTCGTTCGTAAAATACTGATAAAGGATATCGGAAAATGGTATTTTCAAGCTTGTTTTTCTGCTTTGCGTTTCTGACGGCAACGCTTATTTGCTACTTCTTCTGCCGTACGGTAAAAAGCAGAAATATTGTTCTTCTCGTTTTTTCTCTTATTTTCTATGCCTGGGGTGAGCCTGTATTCGTTTTGATCCTTGTGCTGATGTCGCTGTTTTGCTGGCTGTTCGCAAGGCTTATTTCCACGTCGCATTCCGAGCAGGAAAGAAAGCTCTGGCTTGCCGCGTCGGTTGCCGTGTGCATCGGAGCAATAGGCTATTTCAAATATATCGGCTTTACGGTGGAGACAATAAACGGCATTCTCGGCACTCCCCTTCTGACTGTTCCGCAGGTAAAGCTTCCCATAGGAATCTCCTTCTACACGTTCCAGCTTCTGTCATACGTAATTGACGTATACAGAAAAAAGGTCCCCGCTCAGCCGCGCTTCTGGAAGGTGCTTTTATACGCAGCTCTTTTCCATCAGTGTATAGCAGGTCCCATCGTTCGTTATAAGGACGTTGAAAATGAGCTTACCGAAAGGAAAGACAATATCGACGATATCGCCCGCGGAATCACACGCTTTGCCTGCGGTCTTGCAAAGAAGTCCGTTCTCGCCAACGGCTGCGGTGCAGTTGCGGATGCGCTTCTGCTGTCGGATGCGGCAATAGGAAATGCTGAGCTTCTTGCTGAAAATATCGCCGTCATATCAGGCCGCTCCGCTCTTTCACTTTGGGTCGGTATGGCATTTTATATGCTTCAAATTTACCTTGATTTCTCTGCTTATTCGGATATGGCAATCGGTATGGGTCTTATCTGCGGCTTCCACTTCAAAGAAAATTTCAGACATCCTTACATCTCGTCCTCCGTTACGGAATTCTGGAGAAGATGGCATATTTCGCTCGGTACCTTCTTCAGAGATTACGTTTACATTCCCCTCGGCGGCAACCGCAAGGGCACCGTAAGACAGATATTCAATCTCTTTATCGTATGGGGACTGACAGGTCTGTGGCACGGTGCATCCTGGAGCTTCGTATTATGGGGACTTTATTTCTTCGTGCTTCTTGTGCTTGAAAAATTCGTATTCGGCAAGTTCCTTGAACGTCACAAGGTAATCGGAAGATTCTATCTTCTTGCTGTGGTTTACGTCGGTTGGATATTCTTCAAATTCACGGACTTCACCCTTCTCGGAAAGGTATTCGCGGGAATGCTCTGTCTCAATTCAAACCCCTTGACAACCTATGAGGCAACAAGCTTCGTTTCCGGTTATATCTTCTTCTTTATCATCTGTGCCGTTGCTTGCACTCCCGTCGTAACGGGAATAAGGAAGCTTCTCGAAAAACACTCCGCTTCAGTCACCGCCGTGAATGTTGCATACAGAGTGCTTGATACAGCCTCTCCCGTCGTCCTCGTTTTTATTTCGATGCTTTCACTTGTAGGCGATTCATATAATCCCTTCCTCTATTTCCAATTCTGATAAAGGAGGTTAAAGAAAATGAAAAAACAGTCCCCGGAAAACAAGCATAAAATCATTAAAATCGCAGTTTCTGTATTTACGTTTTTCGTAATATCGACAGTCTGCTTTATAATCCCGTTAAGACCCTCCGTTTCAGAATCGGAAAAAAGAGAGCTTGCAAGCTTCCCGGAATTCAGCCTTGAGTCTCTTGCAAGCGGTGAATATTTTTCGGGAATTTCAACGTGGTTCTCGGATACTATGCCCTTCAGAGATACTCTTATGAATCTTAATACGAGGCTTCAGCATTTCCTCGGCACCGACGGTGCAATAAAGGGATTCAACGAGGGTGTTCAGGGTGACATCATTCCCACCCCCGCCGTCCCCAATGCGGACGAAACGGTGGCTTATCAGGAAAACATCACCTCAGCTGAGGAGACGGAGTCACAGGACTCAACCGAAGCTGCAACGGAAGAGGTTACCTATCCTGCCGATAAGAATGAGGCTCAAAACGTGGAGCAGCTGGGCAGTATCGTTATCTGCGACAATGCAGGCTTTGAATATTACCACTTCGTACAGTCAACTGCTGACAATTACGTAAAGGCTCTTAATACTGCCGCGGCACGCTTCTCGGGCTCTTCAAATATTTTTGCAAGCATCGCCCCCAACAGCACCGATATTACTCTTAACGAAAAGGTCAGAGAAAAGATTTCTGTTTCTAATCAGAAAAACGCCATAGATTATATGCTGGGCTCCGCTTCGGCAAGCATAAAGAAATTCAACTGCTATGATAATATAAAGCAGCACCGTGACGAATACGTATACTTCCGTACGGACCATCATTGGACGGCACTTGCCGCCTACTATGCATACGAGGTATTCTGCTCCGCAAAGGGTATATCTCCTCTTCCGCTCAGCGCTTACGAGGTATGGAGCTTTGACGGATTCCTCGGCACCTTCTACAACGATTCGGGCAAAAATCCCGCTCTCGGTGCAACACCCGACAGAGTTGATACCTATAAGCCGCCCTGTGATTACTCAATGACTATTACGGACAAAAACGGAAGCACAAGCTCAATGCCGCTTCTTTACGATGAGTCAAATGCTCCCGCATCCTATAAATACGGCACATTCATCTGCGGTGACAATCCGCTTACGACGATAACGAACGCATCAAACCCGAACGGTGAGACCTGCCTCGTTATCAAGGAAAGCTTCGGTAATGCCTTCGTTCCCTTCCTTGTATACCACTACAAGACCGTTTACGTTATCGACTACAGACACTACGCAGGCTCACTCGCAGGCTTCCTTTCAACAAATCCCGTCAACGATATTATCTTTATGAACAATATCTCAATGACGAGAAATGCCGCTCTCGTTCAGGATTTCACCGAATTTATTGCAGGCTAAAAAATTCAAGGAACAGATTTGCACGAAAGGCAAGTCTGTTCCTTATTTTTTAAAGTTTTTCATAAAAGCATTAAAAATACGGCATAATTTTTCTGTAATTATTTTTTAATTACTTCTTTATCTTACTCCAATATTCCTTTGCCGCCTGTTCGGTTTTGTTACTGCCGTAGACGTAATATTTTCTGTCCTTCAGAGAATCGGGCAGATACTGCTGCCTGAGCCAATGATTCGGAGCATCGTGGGGATATTTATAATGCTGTCCCTTTACCGCGGCATCCTCACCGTCGAAATGCTTATTCTGAAGGTGTCTCGGCACGGGTCCTGCAAGTCCCGCTCTGACGTCGGCAAGCGCGGCATCAATGGCAGACTCGCCCGAATTGGATTTCGGAGAATTGCATACTAAAATAACGGCATCCGCAAGAGGAATCCTCGCCTCGGGAAGACCTACCTGCATAGCTATATCACAGGCTGCTTTTACTATGGGGATTATCATAGGATATGCAAGCCCCACATCCTCACAGGCACATACCATAAGCCTTCTCGTTGCGGAAATAAGGTCGCCTGCTTCAAGTATTCTTGCAAGATAGTGAAGAGCGGCATCGGCATCTGAGCCACGCATTGATTTCTGGTACGCAGAAAGCATATCGTAATATTCGTCACCCTGCCGGTCATAATGATTTCCGCTTTTTTCGCATATCTGCGAAGCACACGAAAGCGTTATTTTTCTTTTTCCGCCCTCAGAGGCTCTGGGCGCACCGAGAACGCAAAGCTCCGTTATATTCATAGCCTTTCTCATATCACCGCCGCAGGCTGATGCTATAAAGGAAAGCACACCCTCCTCAAGCTCATATTCCTCATTTGATTCTTCGCTGAGGAAGTTAAACGCTCTTAAAATACCGCGCTCGGCATCCTCGGGAGAAATATGCTTGAATTCAAAAACCGTCGAACGGCTGAGAACAGCTGAATAGATATAAAAATACGGATTCTCGGTGGTTGACGCGATTAAGGTTATATCTCCGTTTTCAATATACTGAAGAAGAGACTGCTGCTGCTTTTTATTAAAATACTGTATCTCGTCAAGATACAAAAGCACTCCGTTAGGCGCGGCTATGGTATTGATTTCTCCGATAACGTCCTTTATATCCGCTACGGATGCGCTCGTTCCGTTAAGAATATGCAGTCTTTTATTTGTTGCCGCCGCAATTATTCTTGCAACGGTGGTTTTACCCGTACCTGACGGCCCGTAAAAAATAAGATTGGGAATACGCCCCGATTCAATTATATTACGAAGCACCGCCCCCTCAGAAAAAAGGTGCCGCTGTCCCGTAACCTCATCAAGCGTTTTCGGTCTTATTCTGTCCGCAAGAGGAATTGACATATAAAGCCTCCGTAAAATTCCGATTTACAGTATAAGTGAAAGTGCCTCGGAGCGTGTTCTTGCATCCGAACGCATATTGCCTCTGAGTGCAGAGGTGGTGGTTTTTGCTCCTGCCGCACGGGCACCTCTCATAGTCATACAAAGATGCTCCGCTTCTATAACCACGGCAACCCCCTGCGGATTTAATTTATCCATAAGAAAATCCGCAATCTGTGCCGTCAGACGCTCCTGCACCTGAGGCCGTCTTGCAAAATTATCGACGATTCTTGCAAGCTTGGAAAGACCGATTATTTTTCCGTCTCCGGGAATATAAACAATATGAGCCTTGCCGACAAAGGGAAGAAGATGATGCTCGCACATCGAATATAAGGGTATATCGCGGACGACTACCATTTCATCATTCTTTTCCTCGTTAAATATTTTAAGGTGCTGCTCGGGGTCATTTTCAAGCCCCAGAAAAACCTCCTCATACATTTTTGCCACTCTTTTGGGAGTTTCAAGAAGTCCCTCTCTGTCGGGGTCCTCACCTATGGCAAGAAGTATCTCACGTACGGCTCTTTCTATTCTTTCTTTATCCATAATAATACCTTTCGTTAAGACATATAAGATTACTCTGTCTGCGTTTCGGGCGGAGTATAGGTTATCGTAAAGCAGGGAGAGCGAAGCTCATTATTAAGAATTCCCATCAGAAACTGATTATAGCCCTTGAGAATTTTATTTCCCACCTGTATTTTTACCACGTAGCCGCGGCTTTCGTCCATTGAGCCGGTATGCTCCGTAATTCTCAGCCACTCTGACGGGTCGTCGGAAAGAACGATGGTGCTGTCATACGCAGTTATGAGCTTGCGAAGCTCCTCGCTTGAATACGTTTTCTGACTGACGAAGCCCTCTCTTTGCATATCAAAGGGGCTCGGAACTGCGGTAAGGTATGAAAGAGAGCCGCCCCAGATACTTTCTGATGCCGCAGTCATTCCTGCGGCAAGACCGCTGTAGACTGCCTGAATGGGACTGTCTGAGCCCTCAACCGTTATATACTGTCCGATAACCTCATCGACAAGGCTTTTGAGATTTTCGGGAATTCGCTCATAGTCAAGCGTGCTTGCAATACCAACGTCCCAACGGCTTGTTATGTAAAAATCATAGTAGGCAAGATTTGTAAAAATACAAAGAGTAAGTGCCTTCAGAGCTTCCCTGTATTTTCCGTTTTCTGTTATTCCGTAGATTTCCTGATAAACGATTCTCACAAGCAGCTCACGTATCGGATGCTCCTTCTCAACCCAGCTGCTGCTGCCCGTTTCTTCGTTGTATTCATAAGAGGGGTAAATTACGGCTTCGGGAATTTCCTCAAGAGTCGAAATTTCCGTTCCCGTATAGTAATGAGACAGTATCTTATCGTAAGTATAGCCGCCGTCCTCAAGTGATAAGGCTCCGTACTGAGAAAGACCTACACCGTGGCCGAAGCCGTAAACCGTAAAGGTAAAGGAATCGGGCGGTGCGTTTACCTCGGGAGAAGTCGGCAATACCCATTCAAAAAGTCCGTCCGACTGCGGTTTGTTTATAATTTCAAGATAGTCTGCGTCACTGACCTGAACCGATAATACGGCAGGTGTATCAAGACCTACACAGTATCGGAGAATATCTCTTGCATCCGACGAGGTAAGAAGTGAATCTCCGTCGGTATCTCCCGTCTTTAAGTGTCCGAGAGTATATATTTCAAGTCCTACGGCACATCTGAGTGCAAAGCGTGCATCCGATGAGCTAAGACCTCCGTCCTCATCAATATCTCCGAACAAAACGGTTCTTTCGGCATAAGCGTTCACGGGTATCATTCCCGTTATAAGCAAAAGAGCCGCAGATATCAGCGATATTATTCCTTTTATTTTTTTCATAAAGTCGGGTACCCGAGCATTGATAAGGGTACCATCCTCCTACATCCTTTGCTTTTTATGCTCCTGTAGTCTCTTCTGACTCGTCTGAAGCGGTCTCTTCCTCTGAAGCGGCTTCCCCTGCAGAGGTCTCCTCTTCGGAAGAGGTCTCCTCCGTCTCCGAAGAAGTATGCTCCGTCATATCAGAGACTGTCGAATCATCCTCAGTCGGAACCTCAGCACCGAGAGGCTGCTTGCCCTCGAAAATTCCCTCAAAGGGATTACCTGCGGGAAATACCCATTCCATAAAATTCTCAGCCCACTGTGAAAGAGAATAGTTATGGGACGAGAAATACGAAAATCCGAAAACAGCAACGGCTGCTATGAGAGCCGTCACCGTGGCTATTGCAATTTTATATCTGTTTGCCGCCGCCCTTTGCCTTGCCGTATTGTCCTCGGTATAACAGGAATCATTTGAAATAACGTCTGTTATAAATACGCAAAGGTCACCGCAGCATCTTGCAAGAAATGACGGAACGTCCTCACCGTCAAAGGAATGAACCTCTCTGACAGAGGTCTCCCTTTCATTTGTAACGGCAAGATATACCACCTTTTCACCCTCGGGGCTGTCACCCGTATAAAAGGCGTTGGATATGGCAACTCCGTAGGGACAGGACGTAAATTCGCTGACGGTAACGGAGAGGTTAACGACGAAGTCCACGGGCTGAACGCTTCCGCGCTTATCGTTTATGGGAGATATAGACACTCTTTCGGCAAGCACTCCGTCACAGGCAATATATTCCTTAAAGAAATTGGCGGTATTCGTACCTGCAAGAGCAATTTTTATATCCTTCTCCTCAAGCACTCTTCCGAGCTTGGCGGCATTATACTCCTTCAGACTGCCTGCATTAATGCTTATATGATAGGAAGCATTAAGATAGGGGATAAGCTGAGAGGTAAGAAGAATAGACGTTCTTCCTTTTTCAAAGGGAAGTAAAATTATTGTCTGATTTCCGTTTGCAACGGAAAAGCCGCAATAAAGACCGTCATCAAGCACAAAGCTTCTTGAATTGGCAACGTTAAATGCGTGTGTCAGAGCAAAATTATTATCCTCTTCGCTTTTGTCTTTTCCGAGAGATGCACACGCCTTATCAAGCAATATTCTGTCGCATACCATATCAAAGCCGAATGCCTTTGACAGCAGCTGCTTTGTATTACCGTAAATATCAACGTCGGCAATAAAGACAAGAGCGTGCACGTCGGATACTGCCTTTGCGATATCCGTGGTGGCATCCTTCAAAGAGTCATAGGAGCTGACAGCACCGTCGTCGGCAAGATGGGTGCTGAAAAGCTGCTTAAGCTCTTCCCCAAGTCTTTTTGCAGAGCTGTGCTTTTCGGTCCCCAGCATAAAAAATCTAATATTCATAGTCTTTCCTTTGCTTTAGTATATTTCACACCCGTATCAAAAATCTCTTATGCAGCAGGAGCTTCAACAGGGGGAAGCTCCTCGGGAGCGGGAGTATCCTGCGGAGTCTCCGTCTGTACGGGAGCCTCCTCGGGAGTCACGGGAGCTGAAGCCTGCGTCGTTTCCCCGGAAGGGGGGAGCTCCTGAGAGGCACCTGCCGTGGTGTCCTCTGCGGGAGCTGACTCCTGAATTTCCGTATGCTCGGGCGGAGCATCTGCACCCGCCTGCTCAGAGGGCGCCTCCGTCTGCTCGGGAACAGGCTCAGCCTCGGGAGCATCAACGAAGGGGGAATCCGTTTCGGGAACTATATCGGAGCCGCTTTCATCCGTCTCGTATTCTATGGGCTCGGTAAGCTTCTCGTAAGGATTAGTAAGATTCAGCTGATCGTAGTATGCCTGAGGATAGCGTGCTGAATGATTGAAGGATGCTTTTGTTACGTCAACCTCGGCACTCTCTCCCTCTCTAAAAAGTCGGGCAAACACAACCAACCGTCCGCCGTCAAAAATATCCTGATAGCAGGTATAAAGAGTGAGAATTTTATCGTCGGCATTCACATCTATTCCCGTGTTTATCATTGAACGCTCGTAAATTCCGTCAATCATCGTCATAAACTCCTCGGACGAAGAAAAATCCGTAACGAGATAACGGAAAAGATGTCCTCTGTCAGCGGCTGACGTGGAATTCGTAAGCATTACGGCAAATATCTTCCACTGAGTCTTCTCATAAAGAGTCTCTACCGTAACAACGGGAGCCTCTTTGTAGCCGTCCAAGGTCATATACTCGGTGAGCTTGTTGAAGCCAAGCTTATCGTGGGTATTATGTCCGTATATTATTGTATTTTTACTGAGATTTCCCTTTTCGATACTGCAGCGGTAATCTATATAGGGATTTCCGTAGCGGTTATATTCACCGTACATATCCTTCCACAGATAATAAGAGGGCGAGCTTTTATTCAGCATAAGCGTTGAAAAGAACTGCTTTTCGGGAATACGTATCACACCTGCGGTATCCTGATTTACAGCGTAAAGGCTTGCAAATTTAAGATTCATTCCCTCGGGAAAGGCAACGTCGGGGTACTGCTCCCGGATATTTTCCCACAGCTGCTCTATTTCAAAATCGAAAAGCTTATCCGTATCAATGCTGTCAATTGACGTTTCCCAGTTTCTGAGAAGCTCTATTCTCTCACGGTAGCCGTGATAATAAAAAACCATATATGAAAGTCCCAGAATCAGAAGCACGAAGGAAACGTCCATAATTGTCTTTCTTATCTTTTCTCTTGTGCTGTCCTTTTTGTGGGGGAAATTTTCTTCAAAGAACCTTGCAAGACGCTCTCTTGAAAAACGGGTTCTGAAAAAATTGACGAATGCTTCCTTAAAGGTCAGCGCGTATACGGTCTGTTCGGGAGCATCGGAGCGTTTTATAACCTTTGCAGGCTCGTCAAAGCTGTTTTTTCTGTTATTGTTCACTTAAAATCCTTCCGCCTTTATTTGTTCCTTTTCTTCTTCTTTTTGCGTGAAGCCGTCTTAGCTTCATTTTCCGAAGGCTTCTCTTCGGATACGTCTTCACCGGAGGAAGCGGATTCCTCATCCGATATTCTTTCGAGATAATCCTCACCCTTGAGTGCAGTCGGGTCAAAGACTACTCCGAAGGCTTCTTTTGTCTTTTTTTCCTTTTTCTCTGAGGGCTCCGTGGAGAAATCCTCGTAATCGTCAAAATCATCATCCGCTTCTTCGCTGTCAATAGCCCTGCAAAGCTCGGGACTCATCTGCTCTTTGAGCTTACGGATCTCCTCAAGGCGCATTCTTTCGCGAAGCTCCTCTTCGCGTCTTAGCTCCTCTTCCCTTGTTTTTTCCTCAAGCAGCCTTCTGGCCTCCTCTTCGCTTCTTTTGTTATACTTATCAACGATTTCGGCAACCGTTGAGCGAAGTCCCTGCGTCTGCTGAGTTACCTCAATAAGCTCTCTTTCGTCCGGCGAGGGAGAGGTTTTATTCTGTGAAGCACTTAAATCCTCACCGCTGACCGTCTGCTGAGCTTCGTTCGGAGCGTTAATTGCAGCGTCAATGGAGGGGTATTCCTTCTTTTCGGGAGTCTCCCTGCGCTTTTTGCCGAAGCCGCGCTTTTTCTTCTCAGGCTTTTCTTCAACCTGAAGCCACTCGGCATTACGTCTGTATGAATCTGAGCCGCCTCTGTATTTTTCGGTTTTTCCGCCCGAAGCAACGTTATTTCTTTGAACTACGGAAAAACCCTCCGGAAAAAAAGATTTCTTTGTGCTGCTGTAGTAAAGAGAATCCTCTCTTGCTCTCTCAAAATCATCGTCTCTTGAAAGAGGATCGATATAAACCGAATTTGAAGAAGGTGCATCAACGTAGGGGGAACGCTGAGAAACGAACATTCCGCCCTGAATCATATTTCTTGCATAAGTACTGTCGCCTCGAAGCATTCTTTCCTGACGGACTCTCTCTCTTCTTGCGGCTTCAATCTTTGCCGACTCCTCCCAGTCTGCATCGTAAACGACTCTTTGCTCGGATTCGCCCGTACCCATTGACGGATATCTTACTGCACCGTTTGCGGTAAATTCGGGACGGCTGGCATCTGCGGTAACCTCGTTGTAAACGTCGCGCATTTCGGGAGGCATTTTTTCATTGATTCTTCTGTCGGCGGTATCGCGGTCAGCAAAAGGAATGCTGTGCTCCTGCGCTGCCTCGTATTCCACTCTCGTACTGTGAACCACGTCACCCGTTCTGTCCGAAATATCCGCATCGGGTACCTTCATAACGGCTTCCTCAAGCCCCGAATATCTTGCAAGCATACCGCCCCATTCTTCATTGAAGCTTCCGTCGGGATTGAGTATTCCCGCAAGTATATCGTCTACACTTTCTTCTGCAAGGGGGAGCTGATTCTTTTTATCGAAATCTGACATTGTAGCTGAACTCCTTTCTTACTGTAAAGCAAATGCATCCCAGATAGCGTACTGTGAATGAGGATTGGTCTCTCCTCTGAGATCGTACCACAGCTGGGGCATACGGCGGTTTGTGTTTGTGTATGCCGCCGACACGTCAACCTCGGGACTTTCACCATCTCTGATAAGCCTTCCGACAACAACGAAACGGGCATTTACCATTCCGTCAATATCCATAGAGTGCGAGCAGGTTGAAAGGGTCAGGAATTTGTCCGTCGGGAGAACGTCTATAGAGGGGTTGACAAAATAACTTCTGAAGGCAACCTCGTTTACGAATCCCATAGTATTGGCATCGGAAAAATTATCGTACCAGTAATAGAAAAGCGCGTTATCGTATTTTGCATCAACGGCAGCAATAAACGCACCGATGATTTTGAAGCGGTAGCTTGAATACAGAGTGCTCATCTCAATTATCGGATGCTCTCTGTAATATTCAACGTCCATATATTTGTCAAGATCGGAAAACATTCCGCGCTGATTTTTAAGATAGTGTCCGTAAAGTATGGTGTTTTTGGAAAGCGTACCGCTTCCCTTTCCTATCTTGTTTCGGTAGTCCATAAAAATACTGCCGCCGACATAGTAGTCACCGTAAAACGTCGTTCTTTCATAATCTGTGTGATTATCCGTCTGCAGAATAACGTGGTCAATATTGGTGTTCTCTATTCTTACCCAGCCCACCGTATCGGAATTTTCGGAATAAAGAGGCTCGAATCCCTTAAGAAGTCCGTTCGGATATTCCGTCGTGCCGTAGTTCGGAGTCAGAGAATCCGCAAAAACCGAGGTCGGGTCATAATAAACCGCAGGACCGTCCGAGTCCGTTTCGTAGCGTACCTCCTCCTTAATGCTCTGATATTCGTCTGCAGAGCCCGTCAGCCATAAGTACACCCCGATAAAAGCAAATACCGCGGCATTGAGCACCCACAGAAGATTTATGATCCTTCTGTCCGAGGGAGACATTTTTCTGTCCTCGGCTGCGGCAATATCCTGCTCGTCCTGCGCCGTATTGTTAAGCTCATCAAGATAAGAGGGTGAAGCCGCCGAAAACACCTCTTTGCCGTCTGCTAAGGAAACTCCTTTGAAGCTTACGGTATTTTCAGAGCCACCGCCGACGTTATTATTCATACAATCACCTGCTGTCAAAAAATAATTGTTCAGAGTAATAATAGCATAAATATTTTGATAATACAAGTATTTATAATAAAAGTTATAAAAGTAAATTTTTACTTTACTATTTATTATTTTATGGTATAATGATAAATTGAGAAATTGCGAAAGGATTTCCCCTTTATGAAAAAGATAAAAAATACAGCAAGGTTTGCAATATCGTTCACCGCGGTCTGCCTTATAATGCTTACGTTCTCCGCCTGCGGTGAAAAATATACGGAAAAAACTTCGTTTGCCATGGGTAGTGTGCTGAGTGTAAAAATATTCGGTGACTCCGATGAGCAGACGGACGAAATTTTCGGACTTATCAATTCAGCCGTTTCTGAGCTTGATTCGTCTATCTCCTTAACAGACGCGGGTTCCGAAATTTCCCTTCTCAACGAGACGAAGAATTTTATTCTCGATAAAAGCACAAAGGAGCTTTTGTCGGACTGCATACTTTACTGCAACATACTTGACAGAAACGTTGATATTTCAATCGGCGCGGTTACTGAGGCGTGGGGCTTTTCCACGGATTCCCCTGCCGTCCCCGACAGCAAAGTGTTGACCGCTGCCGTTGAGGCTATGGATATTGAGCAAATACGTATTGATGACCTGACTGGCAGAGTTACTCTCCCCGACAATATAAAAATAGATCTCGGTGCCTTCGGAAAGGGAGCAGCCTGCGACGCCGCTTATCTTGCGACACAGTACAAGGGCGTTCCTTACATAATGACACTCGGCGGCAGCGTTATGGCTTTCGGCAGCGGCCCCGACAACGGAAAATGGAACATCGGAATAAGAGATCCTTTTTCAGATGCCGGAACGTATTTTGCAACCTTTTCCCTTGCTCAGCCTTCCGAAGTCAATGCATTTTTCGTCTCGACCTCGGGCAGCTATGAAAAAAGCTTTACTCTGAACGGAAAAGTCTATCATCACATACTTGACCCGAAAACGGGAATGCCCGCGGAAAACGAGCTTATTTCCGTAACGGTTATTACGGAATCGGGCTTGTCGGCAGACGCACTTTCAACGGCTGTATTTGTTGAAGGCTTCAACGATACCTCGCTCGGATATATCAAGAGCTTATCCGCAGAAGCGGTTTTGGTATTCAAGGACAAAACCTATTACGTCACAGAGGGGCTTCGAGATACACTCAAGGTAACGGCAGACGGCTTTACTGAGCGCACGTACGAGCAGGAAACACAAAATTCCTGACAGTCCGCATCGGCGTTTTTCAAAAAATATAAGTAACGTATCTTCTCTTTTCTGAAAAAAAAGAAGAGCAACACAAACGGAGGAAAAGCTATGGCTAAAATAAAACCCGACGCCATACTCAAGGCTGTAAGAAGAGGCAGAGGCGGTGTTGCCGTTGCCCATAATAAGCTTACGTCGGAAAAGGAAACCGAAAGAATGCCCGTTCCCGAAGCAGTAGTTCTGCCTATGCTTCAGCATATAGGTGCTCCCTGTACGCCCACGGTAAAAAAGGGAGACTACGTAGGTGTGGGTCAGATAATAGGTGACAGCGATAAGTATCTTAGCGCACCCATTCACGCTTCCGTTTCGGGCAAGGTCATCGCGGTCAATGACGTAAAGCTTGCCAACGGAAAAACGGCACCTGCAGTCACGATAGAATCAGACGGTGAAATGAAGCTTTTTGATGGTATTGCCCCTCCCGTTGTCACAAGCAGACAGGAGTTTATAAAGGCTGTCCGCGACTCGGGACTCGTAGGTCTCGGCGGTGCAGGCTTTCCCACCCACGTAAAGCTTAGCTTTCCCGAGGACAAGGAAATTGACACGCTCATTATAAATGCCGCGGAATGCGAGCCGTATATCACCGTTGACTACAGAGAATGCCTTGAAAATTCGCATAATATTTTGGGCGGTGTATATACACTTCAGGAATTTCTCGGCTTCAAGAGGGTAATTATCGCAGTAGAGGATAACAAGCCCGAGGCTATAAAAATCCTCAAAGCCATAGCCGACAATGACATTGACCACGGAAACGTTGTCCGTCTTATGACTCTGAAATCACGTTATCCGCAGGGAGCAGAAAAAATGATGGTGCTTTCCGCCACAGGCAGAAGGGTTCCTGCAGGAGGCCTGCCCTCCGACGTGGGCTGTGTCGTTCTCAACGTTGCAAGCACGGCTTTTATTTCAAGATATCTCCGATACGGCAAGCCGCTTGTCAGCCGTTCGGTAACCGTCAGCGGCAACTGTATTGCAAATCCCTCAAACGTCCGTGTCCCCATCGGTACGTCTTTGCAGGAAATAATAGATTTCTGCGGCGGCTTCACGGACGAGCCGTATAAGATACTCTCGGGCGGCCCTATGATGGGAACAGCCGTAACGGACACGGGAGTACCTCTTCTTAAAAGCAACAATGCTATCATCGCATTAGGGAAGGACAGCACGAAGCTCAAGCCCGAAAGAGACTGCATACGCTGCGGCAGATGCCACACGGCCTGCCCTATGAGTCTCATTCCCACTCAGATCGTAAAATATGCCGCTCTCGGCGATGCCGAAGCACTCGGAAAGCTCGGAACCTCCGTTTGTATGGAATGCGGCTCCTGTGCATATTCCTGCCCTGCAGGAAAGCCTCTTGTTCAGCATATGAGACTGGCAAAGGAAGTTATGAGAAAGGCAGGTATCAGATAATGAGCGACCGTATTTTAACCGTAAGTGCCTCTCCGCACACAAAAAGCTTCGGAACGGTTACGGGCATTATGCTTGACGTTATAATATCTCTTATTCCTGCCGCATTTGCCGGCATTGCCGTATTCGGAATGAGAGCCGCCCTCATAATGGCAGTCTGCGTTGTCAGCTGTGTTCTTTTTGAATATGCTTCAAGAAGCGTTATGAAGCGTTCACTTACAATAGGCGATCTCAGCGCAGTTGTCACGGGACTTCTGCTTGCCTTCAATCTTCCCGTAACGATTCCGTTATGGATGTGCGTTGTGGGCTCGCTTGTTGCAATCGTCGTGGTAAAGCAGATGTTCGGCGGTATCGGACATAATTTTGCAAACCCTGCAATTACCGCAAGAATCGTGCTTCTGGTCTCCTTCGCCTCTGCTATGACGAATTTCACCGCGCCCTCAAAATCGGCGGCAGATGCGGTATCGTCGGCAACTCCCCTTTCATATCTTTCGGCTGTTGACCTCTCGGGAGACGTTACGGCACAGATGAAGGCTCTGACGGCAGACGGCAGTATTCCCGATATTTTCAATATGCTGTTCGGTGTACGCCCCGGCTGTATCGGCGAGGTATGCTCGTTAGCCCTGATACTCGGTGCGGTGTATCTGATACTCAGAGGCATAATAAGCTTTACGATCCCCGGTGCATACATACTGACTACGGCAGCCTTTATGCTGGTAGCATCCGATTTCAACGTGCTTTTTACCGTGTACGAGCTTCTCGGCGGCGGACTTATTCTCGGTGCCTTCTTTATGGCTACCGACTACTCTACAAGCCCCATAAACACGAAGGGCAAGATAGTTTTCGGTATCGGCTGCGGAATACTCACCTCGGTTATCCGTCTTTACGGTGCGCTCCCCGAGGGTGTATCGTATTCAATACTTCTTATGAATATTGCAGTTCCCCTTATTGAAAAAATGACAGCTCCCCGATATTTCGGCTTTGTAAAGACAAAGAAAGAAAAGAAAGAGGAGGGTGCGGCATAATGGATATAAAGGACAATAAAATCATACTGAAAACGGCTCTCTCATTGTTTCTTATCTGCGCTGTTGCCGCAGGACTGCTGGGAGCAATTAATATGATAACCTCACCCATCATAACGAAAAACAACGAAAATGCCGCAGACGAAGCAAGGCTACAGGTGCTTTCTTCTGCCGACAGCTTTGAGCTGATGACGGCTGATGACGGTACGGCTTACTATGAGGGTAGGCTCGACGGAGAGATAACCGGCTATGTGTTCACAACAAGCGCATCAGGCTACGGCGGTACGGTGGAGGTGATGACGGGTATCACCGTTGACGGCACGGTGTCGGGAATCAGCATCCTTACGATAAACGAAACACCGGGACTCGGAATGAATGCAAAAAAGGACAGCTTTCTTTCACAGTTCACGGGACAGACGGGTGCTTTCAGCGTTGTAAAAAACAAAGCCCCGAAAAGCAACGAAATACTCGCAATCACAAGTGCAACAATAACCTCCGGGGCGGTTACCAATGCCGTAAACGAGGCTATTGAAATATATAAGTCAGTAAAGGGGGAATAAGCGATGGCTGAAAAACAGAAAAACGGCTACCTGAAAGAGCTTACCAAGGGTCTTTTGAAGGAAAACCCCGTTTTAAGGCTTGTTCTCGGAACCTGTCCGACCCTTGCAACGTCAACGTCCGTTGTAAACGGTATCGGAATGGGAATCGCGGCAACAATTGTACTTATATGCTCAAATACGGTTATTTCAGCATTAAGAAGGGTAATTCCCGAAAAAGCAAGAATCCCCGCTTACATAGTTATAATAGCATCCTTCGTTACGGTGGTTCAGATGTTAGTAAAGGCATTTGTCCCCGCACTTGACCAATCTCTCGGAGTATTCCTTCCGCTGATAGTTGTAAACTGTATCATTCTCGGCAGAGCAGAGGCATTCGCAGGTAAAAATCCCGTGCTTCTTTCGGCAATAGACGGTCTCGGAATGGGTATAGGCTTTACGGCGGCTCTTTTCTGTATGGGTGCCGTAAGAGAAATTATAGGTGCAGGCACCTTCCTTTCGGGAATTGATACGATGCTCGGAGCATATATTGATTTAGGTACGTTCACAGGCTTTGATTTTGTTGACGAGCTTGAATCCTACGGACTTGCACCTATGACCTTGTTTATTCTTCCTGCAGGCGGATTCTTTGTATTCGGTATGCTTATGGCTCTTGCAAACAAGCTTGCGGAGAAAAAGGGCTTGGAGAGTGCAACGCTTCGCTCCTGCAGCGGCTGTCCTCACGCATCCTTCTGCAAGAAGTTCAATGAGGACGGCGAATGCACGGCAGAAGCAACGCAAGTAAAGGCCGACGAAGAAAAAGCTTCGGGAAAAACCGAACAAGCACCACCTGCATCTCAGACGGAAGAAGCCGATACCAAGGCTGAAGCGGCTGAAGCAGAGACTCAGTCTGAAGAGGTTGAGACAGAAGCTCGGTCCGAAGAGGTTGAGACAGAAGCTCAGTCCGAAGAGGTTGAGACAGAAGCTCGGTCCGAAGAGGTTGAGACAGAAGCTCAGTCCGAAGAGGTTGAGACAGAAGCTCAGTCCGAGGCGGCTGAGACAGAGTCTGTCTCCGAAGATATTGAGCCGAAAACAGAAAGTGAGTCGGAAGAAGTCCGACCCGTTGTTACTGTCAAGGATATTATTGCCGATGCGGCAACAAAGCAGGCAAAGGCTGAAGCCGACAGCATCGAATCAAAGCCGCTCGGCAGAAAGAAAAAAAAGAAAAACAAAAAGAAAAAGGAAAAGCCTCAGCTCACGGCAGACTTCACGGAGCCCCTGCCCGAGGTAATTCCCGATTGTATAAAAAGAGATATCGAAAAAAATAAAAGACAGGAGGACAAAAAGGAATGAAATTCTATTTAGCTCTTCTTGTTATGGGTATACTGACACAAAACTTTGTTCTGTCAAAATTCCTCGGCATCTGTCCGTTTCTCGGAGTTTCAAAAAAGCTCAACACCGCAATAGGTATGAGCACGGCAGTTATCTTCGTTATGCTTCTTGCCACGGCGGTTACGTATCCGCTGAACATTCTTCTTGAAAAAAACGGACTGCAGTATCTGCAGACAATAGTTTTTATTCTTGTTATTGCGGCTCTCGTCCAGATGGTTGAGATAGTTCTTAAAAAGTACGTAAAATCCCTTTATAAGGCTCTGGGAATTTATCTTCCTCTTATCACAACGAACTGTGCCGTTCTCGGTGTCGTTATTCTTAATATTGATAATATCGGCATTTATGCGGCTCATAATTACGGATTTTTACATTCAATGGTCAATTCCTTTGCGGCAGGTGCAGGCTTTATGCTTGCTATGGTGCTTTTTGCCGGGGTACGCTCACGTCTTGAAACGGCAGACGTACCAAAGTCCCTGCAGGGGCTTCCCATTACCCTTGTCGCGGCATCCATCGTTTCCTTAAGCTTCCTCGGCTTCGGCGGTATTGCCGAGGGTATGGGGCTTATGTAAGGGGGTGCAGGTATGACTCAGATTTTATTCCCCGTTCTTATAGTTTCGGGAATCGGTCTTCTTGCGGGACTTCTGCTTGCATTTTTATCAAAAATTATGGCGGTGCCCGTTGACGAAAGGGAGGAGGCAATACTTGAGGCTCTGCCCGGTGCAAACTGCGGTGCCTGCGGCTTTTCGGGATGCTCCGGCTATGCGGCGGCTCTTGCACAGGGTGATACTACCGATACGGGACTGTGCGCCCCGGGCGGAAGTGAAGCTTCTGCAAAAATTGCGGAAATTATGGGACTTGCGGCAACGGAAATCACACCTATGGCGGCTGTAGTCCGCTGTATGGGAAATGATGAATGCGCCCGCAAAAAAATGGAATATTCGGGTGTTGAAAGCTGTAAAATGGCTTCTCAGCTCTTCGGAGGAGATAAGGCGTGTATCTACGGCTGTCTCGGTCTCGGAGACTGTCTCAGAGAATGTCCTTATGATGCCGTCAACATCTGTAACGGTATTGCAATTATATCCCCCGACCTTTGCAGAGCCTGCAAAAGGTGTATAAGCGTATGTCCGAAAAATCTTATTGAGCTTATGCCCAAGAAAGATATAAAGGCTGCCGTTCTTTGCAGAAACCACGACAAGGCGGCTTTAGTAAAAAAGGAATGTGATGCAGGCTGTCTCGGATGCACAAAATGCGTAAAGGAGTGCCCTGAAAACGCAATAAGTATGGATAATTTTGCAGCCTGCGTGGATTACAATAAGTGCAACGGCTGCGGAAGGTGCGTCAGCGTCTGTCCGAATGACACAATAAAGCTTCTCAATCAGAAAAACTAAGGAGTAATTAATTATGAAAAAGTTTATGGATGCAGATTTTCTTCTTTCCACCGCTACGGCAAAAAAGCTCTTTGCCGCCGCAAATGACGAGCCTATTTTCGACTGGCATTGCCATCTGCCGCCCAAGGATATCTATGAAAATAAAACGCCCCGTGACATAGCAGAGCTTTGGCTTGCAGGTGACCACTATAAGTGGAGAGGTATGAGAGGCGTCGGAATTGACGAGGAATTCATCACGGGAAGCAAGACCCCCTATGAGAAATTCAAAGCGTGGGCTTCGGCTATGCCGAACTTCATAGGAAATCCCCTTTATCATTGGACTCACCTTGAGCTTCAGAGATATTTCGGAATATTCGATGTGCTCAATGAAAGCACGGCAGACGAAATATGGGAAAAGGCAAATAAAATGATTGCTCAGGGAGGATTTACACCCCGTGAGCTTATTGAAAAATCAAACGTCCGCTGTGTTTGCACAACCGACGACCCTGCAGATACCCTTGAGTATCACGCACTTTTGGCAGAGGATAAATCCTTTAAATGCAAGGTTCTTCCCGCCTTCCGTCCCGATAAGGCTCTGGCAATTGATGCCCCCACCTTCCTGCCCTGGCTTGAAGCATTGGAAAAGGTATCGGGAAGAAAAATAAAAAGCTATAAAGAGCTCAAGCAGGTTCTTCTTGAAAGAATTGACCTCTTTGAAAAAATGGGATGCCGTGCAACCGACCACGCCTTCACTCCCGTTCCCTACGTCAGAATGGATGACAGCGAGCTCGAAGCGGTTTTCGGCAAGGTGCTGAACGGCGAAGCCGTAACGGCAACCGAGGCTGAGGGCTATAAGACCGAGCTTTTCCGTTTCCTTGCAAAGGAATATTATAAGCGCGGCTGGGGTATGGAAATCCACATAGGGCCTATGAGAAACAATAACTCAAGAATGTTCGCAAAGCTCGGCCCCGATACGGGATATGACTCTATTGCAGACTGTGAAATAGCCCATAATCTTTCAAGACTTCTCGATTCTCTCGACATTGAAAGCTCTCTTCCGAGGACGGTGCTTTTCACGCTCAATCCCAAGGACAACTACGTGCTCGGAACAATGCTCGGCAACTTCCAGTCCTCTGAGGCGGCTTCAAAGATACAGTTCGGCACAGCCTGGTGGTTCAATGACAATATTGACGGTATGCGTGAGCAGATAAAGGCTCTCGGAAATCTCGGTGTTCTTTCAAAGTTTATCGGTATGGTAACGGACTCCCGTTCCTTCCTTTCCTATCCCAGACACGAGTATTTCAGAAGAATCGTCTGTGAATTCATAGGCAACCTCGTTGAAAACGGTGAATATCCCGATGATATGCAGTTCCTTGAAAAGGCTGTAAGGGATATAGCCTTCAGAAACGCAAAAAACTATTTCGGACTGGAATAAAACGGTTTAAGATAATATTCAGTTTGACGTGTTTTAATTTAATCACAACATAGATAAACAGGAGAATTGTGATGAACGTACTTCGCTTTCTGACCCCTAAAATAGAAGTTGAATATATTAATTATGACAGCACCGTAAGACAGGGGCTTGAAAAAATGAAATATCACGGTTATGCGGCTATCCCCGTAATCGATGACGAAGGCAAATATATGGGCACGGTAACCGAGGGTGACTTCCTGTGGGCACTTTATAATGACAGCATTCCCGACCTTAAGCGTCTTGAAAAAACACAGCTGAAAACCATAATCAGACACGATTATCAGGCGGTTAATGCCTCGGCTTCAATCAATGAGATCCTTTCAAGAGCATATAATCAGAATTTCGTCCCCGTGGTTGACGACCGCGACGTATTTATAGGGATTATAAAAAGAAAGGATATCATAAAGCATCTTGCCGGTATAAAGATTGACCTTTCAGAGCCTCAGACGGTATCCGTACAGGCTTAGGCTGACGGTAGTAATCCACGCATTACAAAAAAGGACGTAAAAGAGTGATACTTATGAACAAATATTTATATGACGGCATAAAGCTTTGTGCCACAATAGTTTCAGACACACATATTGACGTAAAGCATCCCGTAAAGATAGTTCCTATGTTTATTCTTATGCGGGCATTGGCAGGCGCAGAGAAGAGCGGTTCCGATGCCTTCATCACGGTAGGCGATACAACCTCAAGCGGAACGAAAATCAACTGGGATATGACAAGAGCCTGCTTTTCCAAGGTGCCTGATGCCGCAAAAAAAATCATTCTCGCCATCGGAAATCACGACGGCTGGAATGACGATGATAATTACAGTGCGGCAATAAATGAATATTTCAGAGCATATAAGGATATATGCGGCAGAGATATAAGCACCCCATATTTCTCAGAAACGATAAACGGTTATTATTTTATCTGTATCGGCTCGGATTCGGACAGCGGCTGTGAGGCGACAATCAGCGATGCTCAGATGGAGTGGTTCCGAAATGAAATGGAAAAGGCTGCTCTTACGAAAAAACCGATTTTCGTTTTCTGCCATCAGTCTCTCAATCAGCGGCACGGACTTCCCAGAACCTGGGACAGAGTAGAAGACCCTGACCGTCCTCTTGATGACGGCGGTATAGGTGCAAGAAGTGACGAGGTTGCCGAAATACTCAAAAAGCATAAAAATGTATTCTATTTCAGCGGACACTCACATATGGGACTTTGCGGAGAGGATATGATGCAAAAGGAGGGGTATTCCACCTTTGAAGAGGAGGACGGAGTCACACTCGTAAATCTCCCCTCTCTTTCCTGCGGAAACCACCACGGGGAAATGCAGAATCTCGGTATAGGCTTACAGCTTGAAATATATGAAAGCAAGGTAATACTGCGTCCGAAGAACTACCTTTCGGGCAGATTCATAACAAAGCTTAATATAAAAAACAAAAAGCCCTACTACGAAAAAGAGCTCGTCCCCTCTTCCCGCTAAGCCAAATCATAAAAGGATAATTCTCATCACATACACATCAAAAAAATGCTCAGACCTCGGAGTGGGGTTGCTAAGAACAGATAAAATTATTGGGAGACACTTTGTAACGAAGTGCTCCCAAATTTTTTGGTTCTTCACGGAAACTTGGGGGATATCTCAGAAAAGTTCTATTAATAGTGCTTCGCACTTTAAGGTTGACGACCCCGTCCCCCTTTGTCACTTCGTGACATTTCCCCCACACTGTGGGGGCATCGACCCCCGGCGAGG
>JAZNFG010000078.1:0-29420 GCA_045589015.1 Acutalibacteraceae bacterium | reverse complement strand
AATTCCCCTGTTAGGGGAAATGTCTGCGAAGCAGACAAAAGGGTGCCCGTTTTCGGAGAAAAAATGTCACGAAGTGACAAAGGGGGACGGGGTCGTCAACCTTAAAGTGCGAAGCACTATTAATAGAACTTTTCTGAGATATCCCCAAAGTTTCCGTGAAGAACCATTTTTTTGATACTTTCCGTTTTTAGGATTTTCAGGTGGTCTACTGTTCTTCTTTTGTGAGTTAGAATAAGGTTGCAAAACAAAAATAACTCTCAGGAGGAAAACAAAATGAAAGAAAATAATTACCAATTCACAGGAGAATCCTTTGACAGACTCAACGACCAGCTTCACGGCAGTGAAGATATCCGCGAAAGACTCTCGGCAATGCCTGACAGAATGAATATCAGAATTCAGGACAAGAAGCAGGTTATCGACCGCATTATGGACGCAGTTGCCGGCTTTGATGCTGTAAACGAAGCCGTCAGCGACAGCAATATTGACGAGGCACTCGACTGCATTCTCAATAATGATGCAACAGGGCTTGCTCCCGATGAGGTTCTCAGACGTCTTGATTGTGCTCTTGATGTTTTCACAAGCCCCGTAAAGCTTCAGCTTTTTGATAACGGAGTCACCGATACGGAATTTTTCAATATGTATAATGAGCTTCACGGTGACGCAATTCCCGACAAGAATCTCAGAGAATCCGTCAAGAACTCCATTAATAAGCTTGACATATCCGCTTCTCAGCTGTATCACACCTTTTCCTCGGCTTACAATGAGAACAGCACCTATGAAAATGCGTTTAATCTTGCACGAGACAATTTCAACACGAAATGTACCGTTGCTATGCATATTTACCTTGAAAACACCGATTTGTCCCCCGAAGCCGCCGCTGTCATAGCCTGCACACAGCTCCATATCAGCAATATCACCTACGCAAAGCACAGAGGCGATATTTTTGAAAAGTATTCCGACTATCTTATGAAGGCTGTAATCCTTGCCGCGTTAATAACAATTATCGCTTTATCTGTTCATTACGGCGGTTTTGTCGCACTTTTTGCAGCTCTCGGCAAGTATATCGCATCTACCTTCGGTATCACCATCTGCACCTCGGCAATCACGGGACTTTCCGCTCTTTCCGGCTTAATGTGTTTACTTGCGGGCATTACCGTTTTACCGAAAAAGCTCGGCAAGCGCGTTGCCCGCGACACCTACTTCGATCTTTGCGCAATTGATGACATAGAAACCGTTGAAGCCGAGACTGCTTCGGAGACTGCCGAAAGGTCAATAAATGCCCGAAGCAATTGCGAGGCTGAGAAAGAACCGCAGCACATACTCAACAAGCAATAAAACTTATCAAGGAGAGATAGTATGAGCTTTATCCCATTATCCGTACTCACAGATGACCAAAACCGACGCATAGTCTATACTGTGCGCACCCTTCTTGCAGATCCCGATATAAACAGAGAGCGTCTTGCCGCCGCCCGTTTCGTCAACGGCATTCTCAAGGCAAGGCTTAATGAAAGAATCGGCTTCACGGACGAGCTTATTAATGAATTTATTGCCGTCGGTGAAGGTGAGGATAAGATACTTTCCGCAATAACCGAAAACGGACTTCTGTCTCAGGATAAGCTCAGAGACTTCTGCCGATTGCTTAAAACGGCAAAAAAGGATACCGGCGGCGGTATTAACCCTTCGTCATACCGCCGTGCGGCTGTCGATTTATTCTACGAGCACGTATTATGGAAGGAGGGAATCGCCTTCAGAAAGGCAGCAGGCATTGACAACAAGGTCTGGGACAGCTTTAATGGCGGCAAGGCGCGCTGCGAGGACTCAACCATTGAAGCAATAATCAATGCACTGGGGCTTAACGAGGAAGAAGCCCGACGCTTTCGCGGCTGCTGTCTCAAAAAGAGCATACCCGTCAGCAAGGAGATACGCGACAAGATATATAATAACGTAGATACGTATAAAAAGAAAAACGATGCAACCGTTACCGAATTTCTGGAATATGCCATCGTAACACAAAAGGAATGGGAAAAATTCAGCGGTCCCCCCGACCGCACGAACACCTCGCAGGGAACTCTTCTGAAGCTCAGCACGGGCTTCGGGCACAGCCGCCCGGCGGCTGAGGAGTTCCTTCGTGCCGCAAACAGCCGCTTTGCCTTCAAAACCGACTTAGTCTTTCTTGCGGCTATTCTCTGCGACACATATACCCCCGATAAGCTTATCTGCCTGTTCAATGACATATTTACGGACTGTCCCTCTCCCTACCGCGATTAAATCTGTTTTTAGGATTTTCAGGTAGTAACAACAAACACATATATCGTTTACAATAAAGAAAAAAAGAACGAAGGAGAAGATTTATGAAGGATATTCAGGACAATAAGACTCCCGATTCTCGCACGGAAATACCCGAAACCGTCGCAAGCTGCCGTTATATGGATGAGCCCTTTACAAAAAACTGTATATATTCTGCAATAGACTCCGTTTTCAATGATAACGGAGTTTTCAGATATGAATACGTGCTGGGACTTGATATCGGCGGCGGCGGAAATACCGCCCATATACTGAAATACCATTACAATTACACCGAGGACGGCAAAAAGCATCTGGTCTTTGATACACGCCCTGCATATCTTGATGAAAACAGAAGAAAAGAAATTCCCTCTATGATAGCCTTTACAGATAAGAATCTGCCCGTAATAGGCTTCCCTGCCCGTGAGAAGAAAGTGTTTTACTCAAACTTCAAAACCTCACCCGCACTCTGGGCAAAAGAGGAAGAAGAAAAAAGAGGTACCGTTACCTGCAAGGAGCTTACCAAGGCATTCATATTTCAGCTTTTCAATCAGATACTCAGCTTTAATTCCTTCCCCGACGAGGGCTTTGACGTAAAAAAGGCATTCGAGGATAAGAAGCTTCTCATCTGCATCGGCTGTCCCGCCTCTCCCGATTGGACAAAAAAAGAATATCTCAATGAATATAAAAGACTTGTAAGCGATGCCTGCGGAATCAGCGAAAATGACGTTTACGTTCTCCCCGAGTCCACCGCCGCCGTAATGTCCGTGGCAAGCGGTAATTTCAGCAATGACAATAACCGTAAAAAGAAGGTCGACATTTCTACGGGACTTTGCATTATCGACCTCGGTGCCGTAAGCACGGATATCACGTACATATTACCCGGAAAGAGAATTGTCACCCACAGCTTCGATCTGGGCGGTCAGGATATCGACAAGCAGATGCTTGAAAAGGCAATAACAGATAACCGCGGCATCAGCAAAAGGGATATTCCTCCCGAGCAGATTCCATATATACTTTCCCTTCTCAGAGAATATAAGGAAGTATTTTATGAAAACGGCACGGTAACGAGGGATACGGTAAAGCTGTGGACGAAATCAGCAAACGGCTTCATTGATTCAGACAAGGAGCTCCGACTTGAAATTGATGAGAGCTTTATGGACGACGTGCTTGACCGTCCCTTGCCGGGCAGAGGAAAGAGCATTTCCGAGATTTTTGAAAACGAGCTTAACAATAAGGTCATAATGCCTCTGATCGGAGGCCGATACGTCTGTGGCAGGCTTATCATTTCAGGCGGCACGGGCAAGGTACACCGCTTCAGAGAAATCATAAAAAAGATTTTCGGTGACGAGATTACCGAGATTGACATGAACCCCGGAAAGCGCGTTTCAAAGGGTCTTTGCGAAATGAAAAGATTTGAAATCAGCGGTGCGGATTCCATCAACGCATACCGCAAGGCTGAAGAAAATGCAATAGCGGCTCAGTATGAGCGATTTGTAGACGAGCTTTGCTCATATCTTACGGAGATAACAGCCCAACAAGTCAATGCTACGGTAGAGGAAGCCCTCAAAAGCTCTGCTGACAAATTTGAGATATCCGCGCTTTGTAAGGAAATTACAGAACGCTGCAAAAGCGACGAAAGAATCTCAGGAGCCGATATGCAAAATAAGTTATCCGAAATTATTACCGATTGTACGCCTTCCTTTATTGAGACTATGACCGATGAGGCTGATAAGCTTTCAAAAAGAATCTACAACAGCAGCATAATCTCAATTTCCCCCTCAGAAATTACAAAGCAGCTCTTTGACAAGGAGCTTCTCTTATCACAGATACAGCCTGCCGTAACCACCCTCTGGGAGAAAAAGCTGTCAAGCGGCATTCTTGTGATTATTTCCGTAATAGCGTTGCTTCTCCTGGGTGCTCTTAATCCTCTTCTGCCCATTGTTGCCGTTATATTACTGTTTATAAACGTGAGCAAAAGCGAGAAGGATAATAAAAAGAGTATTATAGATATTCTGGATGAAAGAGATATATACATCTCCAAAAAAGCTCTGAAGCTTATCAATAAGCAAACAGCAAAATCGAAAAAATACAATAAAGCTATGAATAAAATGAAGGAAGAATTTTTCAGCCAATCAGAGATAAAAGACTTCTTCACCGATATTCTCGGAACCCACTCCGAGATAATCTTCGGAAAGGTGCTTCTGCTGGTATTTGACGAATAAAAATGAAAGGATAATTGCTTATGAAGCTTTTTCGTATGTGCTCAGAAGCGATTGATAACACAAGAGCCTTCAGCACTTATTTTTCCCCCTACGAGCTTCTTCTTTCAAGAAATGAAGCGGCTGTGTTCATTCTCAACAAATACCGTCTGTTCACACCCGAAACCCGATTTTTTGCAGAGCTGTTCTTTCTTGTCACCGTCACGCCCGCTAAGGCTTCGGGGGCAGTCCCCGAAAGGCTTGCGGATATAGAATGTATGCGATACGTTCTTCTCGGTGCTGACAGGGCTTTTGTAAAACACCGCTTTTCTGAGGAGGACTATCTTCGGGATGCACGTCTTATTTTCGACCTTACAAGAAGTGCTCCTCTTTCCGAAGCCGACCGCTGTGCGGCTTTCTGTCTGCTCCTTGCAGGCTACCGTTTAGCTTCAAGACATCCCGACGAGACAGGCTTTACAATTACATCCGAGGAAATCGCAGATGCATATAACGGAATCAGCCGGACTCCCGTTTCCAATGAGCTTACCGTTACCGACAGCTTCTGTATTTCCGTCACTCCCGAAGCCTCGCCCACGGTAATCCGCATTGACCGGGAGGCTGCCGACAGAGCTTTGAACAATGATAATAACTGCCGCATATCGGTAAAACAGCTGCTTCTTGCTCCCTCGAAGAGCCCCTTCGCACCGACCTCGGCAGAGCTTCACGTAATAAATACCGAGGACGGCTCACGGGAGACTCTTTTTCTTAATGCGGGAGACAGTATTTTCGTAAACCTCGCAGGCAATATACCCGTATACGTTCACCCGCGAATAAGCCGCGGCAGAGCCTGTACGGCAGAAAGACTCGGTACGACGGTTTCATATTCCGACGGGACTGAAGCTAAGAAGCTTACGGTTCCCGATATTATAAGTGCCGTTGCAGAGACGGACGGCAGGGGCTTTATGATGCTTCGCGGCATCGGCCTTGATTCCTCTCATTACTCGGGACGCGCAGGCTTTATTTTCGACGGTGAAGCCGCCGTGGAAGTATATACCTGCCCCGAGGGAGTTATATGGCTTTGTGACGACGGTACGGTTTTTTCCGACTTCAAAAGCTTTTCTTGCAGCAGAAAGTATTGCTCCATCGAAGATTTTCTGAAAAATACGGATGAGGTAAAATGATATGGCAACGGTTATTGAAAAAATAAGTGAAGAAATCCGCGATGCATATTACGGCAGAACACCGTTTATTATGCTTGATACCTTTGAAACGGGACTTGCACGGGAGGCTGCCCTGAAGGCAGACGTTATAGAGCTGACGGTAAGCTCGGAGCTTCCTGCACCGAAGGATAAGGGCTATTACAGACTTATAGGAAAGGATGAGGACTACAGACAAAGCGTTAATTTCTCACGAAGCTGTGAGACGCTCGACAGACTCTGCGAAAACGGCTGCAGTCCATTGGGGAAGGATGCCGTCCAGCCGCAGCTTATACTTCTCGACCTTCTTCCAAAAGCAGATATTAATGAAAAAATAATCGAGGCTCTGCGCAGATACAAGGAAGCGTATAACGACTGCATTGATGACCATTCGGCTATTCGCTCAAGCATTGTCATAATTACGGGCGACCCCGCGCTTCTGCCTGCAGACGTGCTTCTTTATACAAAAATTATCAGCGTACCCTACCCGACACTCAGCGAAATACGCTCAATGCTCCCCGATACCTCTGAAGAAGAGGCTGAGAATATTGCTTCACGGCTTGCAGGTCTTTCTCTGATGCAGATAAGAGACTGTATAAAAAAGCTTGAAAGACTCGGTGTTACTCATATAAAAGAAAAGCGCAACCGCGTGATATATGAAATCAAGCTTCAGAATCTCAGAAGATGCGGAAGCCTTCTGACCCTCTATGAGCCAAAAGGCAAGTCGGAAACATCCGTCGACTCAATAGGCGGTATGGCTAATATCAAGAAATACATAAAAAAGATTGAAAAGGATATCAAAACGGGCACCATAAGCATAACTCCCTCGGGAGTGGGACATTACAAGGGAGTTCTTCTCGTAGGTGTTCCCGGCTGCGGTAAGAGCTTTATTGCCGAGGTGCTTCATAAGGAGCTGGGCATTACGATGCTGAAGCTCGATATGAACCGTATGATGAATTCCTACGTAGGTGAAAGCGAGAAGGCACTTGAAAAGGCACTTGAGCAGGCAGAAGCGCTCAGTCCCTGTATTTTATGGATAGACGAGCTTGACAAGGGACTCAGCGGCGCAACCTCAGATTCAGGTGACGGAGGACTGTTCAAGCGTTTGTTCGGTTATCTTCTTCAGTGGCTCAGCAAGGAAAAGCAAAGTCCCTGCTTCGTTTACGCTACGGCAAACGATATAACCGGCTTCCCTCCCGAGCTTTTCAGAAGCGGCCGCTTTGATGCGGTATTCGGAGCCTTTATGCCCACAGCAGCCGAATGCCGAGAGATTCTCCGCAATCTGATGGTTTCGGCTGAAAACAAGCGGGCAGAGGATTACAAGGCTCTGGGAAAACAGCCGCCGTGTCCTCTTTTCAGAGATGATTGCAAGGATGAGACCACTCTTGACAGCCTTCTTCTCTCCGCAATAAACCCCGTATATCATCCCAATAACAACGGCAAGGATGAGACCACTCATAACAACGGCAAGACTAAGGCAAAGCCGAAATTCCTGACGGGTGCGGATATACAGAAGATCGTAAAGGAGGCGGTGATGAGGCTCGGTCCCGTTGAGCATACCCCCATAGCGGGCACGGACTGGGCTCATGCCCTGTGCAGGATAATTGCCGACCCCTTTATCACCACCGAGGGCTACGGCGACGATAAGCTCAATAAAATAACCGCCTGCTACGTAAGAATACTCAGAGGCAGTGCCATTCCCACAGACACCGCCCCCCTGTTCAGCTCCGAGTCCTATGAAAGCAACACCGACAGCAAGGGCATAAGCACGGCAAAATACACAGGCAGCTGCCCCTCAACACATCCCTACGATACTGCATTATTTGGTGAAATAAGCAAAAGACTTCCCTGTATTGCCTCGGGAATAGAGAACAATGCATTTATAAGAGACACAAAATAAGGAGAGACTTATATGGAAAACTTCAAATTATCGGAATATCAGGCTGCTGAGATAAACCGTATAATCTGTGACGTGCTTAACATCCATCTGGATGCAATAAGCAACAATTCGTATCAGCCCGACCTGAAAACGGATCTGACTGCAATGTATCTGCGCGCCTTCAGTGATGCATCATTGGAGGAGGCTGATATAGCAGTACAGAACGTCATAGACGCGGTTGCCGTGTTTTATCACAATTTCGATGAAGCAGACTATTCACAGGTTGACTTTGAAGCACAGCTGAGAAATACGCTGAAAAACGTACCGGAAGGTATGCGCGTTCAGGTTCTTACGGCAATTAACGACTACCTTGATGAGATTATAGCACCAGGTTCTCAGCACAGCCGTGCGGACTCTCATACGGGCTCCGAGGAGCTGTTCAGGGAAGTCCTCAGCAAAACAAGAAACGCGGCGGTCACGGATGAGTTGCTTGAAAGAATCTTCAATCCCACGGGGTCAGCCCGTACACCCTTTACATCGGGCAGCAGCATAAACATAGACGAACGCACCTTCACGGCACTTGAGGTTATGGCATTTTATATAATGACAAAAAACGGTGCCATCCCTGAGCTTGAGCACGCAAATATAGAGCTTATTGCCTCTGTGCTTTGCTCCGACCGTGAATTCAACCACCTTATTTATCACAAGGCAGAGGGAAACATAAGCAATATACAGTATGAAAGCTACAAATCGGATCTGTTCAAAATGGTCATTGTCGGCATAGTAGCAGGTTTAGCCGTTATCGCATTATCCTTCGGTGCCGCCGCGCTGGCGGCTGCAAGCGGAGCAACCATAGCCGCGGGAGGTCTGGCATTAACTGCTGGCTCCCTTGTAATCTCCGAGGAATTTCTGATGATATTCTCAGTCTTCCTTTTTGAATTCGGCTCTTTGGCAGGTATAGCATTAACCGCCTGGAAGCAGACGCTTGATGACGAGATCCGCGCAAGGGTATACATTTCCGACAATCTGGAAAGCCTCGTCACCCCCGGAATTCTCGACGCACAGCTCACTCCCCTTCCCGAGTCCGTCGGACTTATCACTCAATCGCAGGCCGTCACCGAAAGCAGAAAAAGCCAAAAAGCCTCATCAGCGCAGGAGGAGGCAGAAAACAGAATCAAATCATAATTTCTGCATCACATTATCACGTTATCCCCTTAAAAGAACGGTTCTTCACCTCGTGATTTATTTTCATTTTGCATTTTGAATTTTGAATTTGAGAAGCGTTGCTTAGCACCCTTTTTTCCGAGAAGGGCTCAGATTTTGCACGAGTGCGCCGATTTCAGGGAAAGCGGATGCAATCGGGTGAAATGTGAGTTCTTATCGGAAATAACACGCCGTAAACCTTTCGGTTCGGATAAAACTAACCTAACGGACTGAGATGGCAGTTCGTCAGACCACGGGAAAGAGCTCAGAAATTGCCGTATTTGTTTTTTTCGGCGGTGGCAAGCCGTACGTTGGTACTGCGAACCGCCGAAAAAAAAGCGTAACGCACCGTCGGCGGGGCACAATTTATAAAAATCAGGGTAGATGCCGAAAAGTGGCACCTACCCTTAAAATTATTCAGCGCGGCAAAGACGGTAATTTATGAGCATTTTACACGGAAGGTGTGAACCTCGAAGGGATGTGTTGTAAAGGTGAAGCTGTCACCGTTAAAATCAGCCGTCCTCTCATTTACCTCCATCATATTGCACTCCCACAGCTGTCTGATATCAAAGGGCAGAGTGATGCTGACCTCGCCCGTATGAGCGTTAGTCTCGTATACGCGGAGGATTATGCCGTCACCGTCCTGAGCAGGCTTTACGGCATCTATCATAATTCTCTCGTCGGAAACTCTTATGAAGGACCTTTCACAGCACTCGCCCTTACCCGAAGGCACGAACCGAGCCGTCAGAGGAATATTCTCCCTGAATGCTTCCTTTACCGTATCGGCATCGTCCCAGCGGTTTTCGTGCACGTAAACACCGTAACGGAAGGTGGAAATACCCTTATCCGCAGTAGCGTCGGGAAGCACGGGGGCACGCATAAGAGTAATTCTCATCACGTTCTTATCGATATCATAGCCGTACTTGCAGTCGTTTATGATGCTGACACCGATATCGCCCTGTGAAAGGTCTGCCCACTTGTGGGCGCATACCTCAAACATAGCCTTTTCGTAGCTGTTGTTTGCATAGGTGGGTCTTTCAATAGCACCGTGAGCAATTTCATAGGTTGCAAAGCGTGCGCGGATATCAAGGGGGAATTCAGCCTTCAGCACCTTTTCACGCTCATGCCAGTCTACGGTGGTATCAAAAATCAGAGTGGGCGAATCCGCCTCAAGAATGATGTCCTGACTGATGGTGGACTCGTTGAAGGTTCTTACAACGTTTATAACGCTTCTGACTGCGGAGCATTCCTTGACACTCACGCTTTGGGCCTTATCAAGATACCACATCTTCATTTTATAATCGTTCTCAAGATTCCACGCACTTTCGTGAATGGGCTTATCGTGAGAAACACTCAGACGGTTTGACACACCCGAAAGGATGCTTCTGCCCGTCTTTTTATTTATAAGCGAAACGAGATTGCCGTTTTCGTCAAGCTCGGCACGGATATGGCGGTTTTCAAGAACGCGGTTTTCAAGGATACTGCCAAGCACGTCATCGGGGCTTTTTGAGAGAGAGAATACCTTATAGCCCATAGGGGGAACGTCCTCGGCTATAAATTCAAGAGTGTTACCCTTTACGGCAGAGCGCATAGTCCTTCCCTTATCATCCTCGACACCAAAAAAGCCGTCGGGAACAGCACAGCTCACGGCAGAGGTTACGGTATAGGGCAGAAGATTCCATACAACCACGCTGTTTTCTCCCACTCCGGCATTATCAGAAAGAATCGCAAGAGCCTCTGCGGTAATTTCACCGCCCTGCTTATTCATAAGAGCGTATTCCTCTCTTGTGTTCACGAAAACCTCTTCTATAGACGTGCCGGGTAGAATATCGTGGAACTGATTGGTAAGAAGCAGTCTCCACAAGGCCTCAGTCTTCTCCTTATCGTATGTACCTGCAAGAAGTGTGAGCATCTCGGCGTTTCTCAGCATATATTCACCGCGGCGGTTGTTCTTCTTTACGAATGCCTGACTTGTGAAGGTTCCGCGGTGGTTTTCGTAGTACATTTCACCGTCCCATACGGGCAGAGCATCGGCATCCTTTTGGGCAGCCCTGAAGAAGTCGTTTGCCTGACCCATTCTGACCTTGGGAAGACCCGGCATTTTTTCAAGCCTTCTGACTCTTTCAACCATATTATAGGTACAGCCACCGCCGCCGTCACCGTAGCCGAACATACCCATAGATGCATCTACAAGGTCTTTCTGACGGTTGGTCTTTCGTGTACGCATTACGTATGAGGCATCCGCTTCACCCTCGTAATGCACCTTCTGCATATATGCCAATACCTCGTCACCCGAATGAGCGCGCCACTTGAACACACTCAGAGGGAACTCGTTGGTATCGTTATACTGAAGCTTTGAGGTAAGAAAATACTTCATACCCGACTTCCTTATAACCTGCGGAAGTGCCGCTGTAAAGCCGAAGCAGTCGGGAAGCCAGTAAATATCCGAGGAAATACCAAATTCCTTCATAAAAAATTCTCTGCCGTACAGAAGCTGACGTATAAGGCTTTCACCCGACGCGATATTCGTGTCAGCCTCAACCCAGGTATTTCCCGTAATCTCCCATTGACCGTTTTTTACAAAGGTCTTTACGTCCTCGTAAACCTCGGGATAGAAGTCCTTGAGATAGCTGTATACCGCCGCCTGACTCTGAGTGAATTTGAAGTCGGGGTAAAGCTTCATAAGCTTCACATTATTTGAGAAGGTTCTTGCGCACTTGCGGTGAATCTCCTTGACAGTCCAAAGCCAAGCCACGTCAAGATGTGAGTGTCCGCAGATAATAACCTCACCGGGAGTTGCATAGTCGATTTTTCCCAAAGCCTCCCAAAGGGATTTTTCTGCCTCGGGAATACTCTCATAGAAGCGAGCCTTGCCGAAATCAAAGTCAAGCTTATGAATTGCCGTATCTATTGCGTTATAGATTCTCCTTTTAACGTATTCGTCCTCAGTAACCTCGTATACGTCCCAAGCGCAATTTATATCAAAGTCAATGGACTCGGCTGCCTCGTTTATCACCTTGAAGCAAGCCTCGTTCAGCGTATAGATAATAGGGTCCTTAGAGGGGAAGGCGTGATTGAAATATCCGCCCGAATCCACGGCATTTTCTATCTGAATAAAAAGCTTCTCACCCTCTGTCAAAGGCTTGTCGAAGAGTATCTCCGTTCTTCCTACCCAGCCCGATGCCTCACGGGAGCTGACAGCACCTGCAATTTCACCGTTTATTCTGACGATAGCCTCACCGCCGAAGTCAACGGTCAGATAAACCTTTCTGCCGTCCATCTCACTCGGGACCGTAAATTCCGCTTCAAAATATCTGGTGGTATCAAGCACCGCACTCCAACGATCACCTATGCGCATAACCGTAGCAGGCTCCCCGTCAAGCTCAATCACCGCAGGGCTCACGTGAACACCGGTATAGGACTTCCATTCGGGAATATCAAAGGCTGTCTCCACCACGTAGGGAGAAATCTGCTTTATAAGATTGTGCAAAACTCTCGGATTAAAGGTATGATGCTGCATATCAATTCCTCCTTTTTTTACATTGTAGCAAAGAGAATGAAAAATGTAAATCTAATATAATAAAAAAATAAGGGTAAGTACCCGAAACAGCACCGACCCTTAAAGGAAATTATGTGATCTGCACGCATTTTTACACAAAAACGGTTTTTCTGAAAGGATTTTACCGAAAAAAAGAAAAAGCAGCCTGCGAACAGACTGCTTTTGTTTGTGCCGGCGACGACCTATCTTCCCGGGCGGCTGCCCGCCAAGTATTTTCGGCACGATTGAGCTTAACTACCGTGTTCGGGATGGGAACGGGTGGGACCTCAATGTTATAGACACCGACTGACTGAAAGAAATATCTCTCAAGTGCAAGAGGAATTATAGCAGATATAATCCCTCTTGTCAATACCCTTTTTTGAAAATATTTAAACTTTTTTCAGAACCTTGACTATTTCGCCTACGTACATTCTGTGATAGTCCTTTTTCGGATAGTTTTCGGGGTCAATAGCCTTGTCGATAAACCAATCGGGACTCATATCCGATGCGGCAATTTTTTTGCATATAAATACAAGCCTTGCTTCCTCGGGGTACTTCACACCGTCCTCGTCGGCAGCCGTAAATCCCGAGACTGCGTATTTATCCACGTCTCTGCCGCTTTTTGAGCCGAATACAGCCATTTCGGAATGAATATCCTCGGACATTATGGCAAGTGAGAAGTATTCTCCGCTCTCCAAAAACTGATAGGTGTATCTTCCCGGACGCACGAAGGCAAAAACGCAGGGTCTGCTCCAAAGCACGCCGATACTGCCCCAGGACACGGTCATAGAGTTGAAGCCCTCGTCTGATGTGCCCGTGAGAATACCCCAGCTTTTTCCGATTTCTCTGACAGGTGACAAAGCAAGCTCATTTACGTCAACGATTTCAAAAGACATAATTTTCTCTCCCTCTGATAATATGTAATAATAATATATTACCACAAGGGAGAGAAAAACACAAGTTTTTATACCGATTCCGATTATGCCAAGCCCAGTCGGGCGGCGATAACCGCTACAAGAAGCGTGCAGACAGCCTGAATAATGCTTGACACCGTGTTCATATTGAAGCGGCTTTTTTTGTCAATGCTGTCCTTGATATACTTTAAGTCCTGCCTTATGGTGGCAAATGCCGTTGCTCCGTCGGCAAGCTCCTCTCTTATCCCCCTTATGCAGTCGGAGCATTCTCTTCGGGATATAAAGGTCTCGTGCAGATAATCCTTGTCTTCACCCGTAAGATTCACAGCTATCACCTCTTAAAAGCAATCCTTATCCGTGGGATTATTGAGAATACCGAAGGCTATAAGAATAGAGCCGAAGGCATTTACCACCATATCAAAGGTGGTGCTGTCGATTCCGATTTTCTCAAATATTCCGAAGGCGTTGAGTATCACACCCAATGCGCCCAGCACCGAGACCCACACGGCAGGGGATTTCAGTCTTTCCCTTATGCTTACTTTATTATCGTCCATATTACTCCTCCGTTTCAGTAGAAAGCCTCAAGGCGTCTCTGGCATCCGAGGCTGTGATTTCTCCGTCTCCGTCAAGGTCCCCGACCTCAAGGGCTATGCTTTCAAGTCCCGCAGCAGCTCTGAGAATCAGTCTTGCGTCAGCGGCGGTGACCCTGCCGTCTCCGTCGGCATCTCCGGGAACCATTCTTTCCTTATAGACAAGTCCCACGTTCTTCATTAGTGCCCTTGCAACCGCAAGCGCAATATCTGCGAAATACCCGTCAAACAGAGCGTTATCCGTATCGGAATCTATAAAGCCCGTCTCAAGAAGACAAGAGCTCATTTTCGTAAGTCTGTTCACGCCGAAGTCCGTATAAGAGGGCGCACCCTTTTTAACTCCGCGGTCGATAAAGGGCACCGCCTTGCATATCTCATCTATGATATTCTCAGCCAGAGTATACGTCTCTCCGCGGGTCTCAACCTTTGAATATACCCAGGCTTCAATGCCTGCGGCTATGTTGGGGGCAGCGGCGTTTCTGTGAATGCTCAGAAAATAATCTGCTCCCCACTCGTTGGCGGCACTGCACCTTTTTGCTATGGACGGATTTGAATTATCCTCTCTTGAAAGTCTTACCTCAACACCCTCCTGAGCAGAAAGTATGCTTTTCACGGCAAGAGCAAGTCTCAGACAGTCGTCCTGCTCACGTCTTCCCTTGTAAGACGCCCCGACACTCATACCGCCGTGTCCGGGGTCAATAAAAATCTTTTTCATCAGCTAAGCTCCTTTCTCAGTTTACCTTTTACGCTGATATTTATTACGAACGGAACGTTCAGGCTCTGAAAGGGACGGGCAAGGTGGAAGCTGCCGAGTGTGGTCTCGGTATTTCCCTCCGAACCGTTTATCAGGAATACGGAATGCTGTCCCTCGGCGATTGCCGTTACTACGGGAACGCTCTCGAACTCAAAGGGGAAGGCTATGGGCTCGGAGGGTATCGTATCGGACACGTAAAAGCCCGAATCGTCCCAGCTCGTATTGATATCGGTGCGAATCTCCAGCCGACAGAAGCACTCGGCGTATCCGTCGGCATATACCCTCTTGCTCCACAGCCCCTGCGTACCGCTGTCAACGGCACCGTAATGCTCCAGCCGCTCTGTCCGTGAAATCAATTCCCCGAAGCTGAATTCCCTCAGATATCGCAGAGACTCCTCTTCAAGGCTCCATAAGAAAATCTTATTCATATAACCGTCGTAAGCCGTGATATTATAAGAGTTTCCCGAAGGCTTATCGGTCACCGACGCACGAAGCTCACACTCACCGTACTCGATTATCAGGTCGGGGCTTCCCCCCGAGACAACAAATCGGAAAAGCTCCTGCGCGCTTTTGCCGTCAGCCGACGTAAGGCTCATATCCGTCAGGTTAAGCAGAAAACGGAACGTAGCCGCTCCCGAAGGGTCAAAGGAACTGATGTCACAGCTCCACTCTTCACTGCCGTCACCGCTGAAAGCCCTAACGGATATCATTTCAGCCCCGTTTTCAGCCGATATCAGCTTCTCAAATACCATATCCCCCTGCGCGGCGCAAGTAAGGGGCAAAAGGACGAAGCTGTCAGCCGTGCCCGAATGCTCCGAAATATCAAGTCTCAGAAATACGCTTTTTCCGTCGGCGCAGGCGTCGCTTACGGCACGAAGACCTTGCGTAATATTCTTAACGCTTCTGTCTGAGGGAGAATAATATCCGTCAAAGACGAAGGAGCCGGCGGCTACAGCCTCTTCAGTCGGCAAATATTCTCTGTGAGAGTGTACCTTATCTGCCTTCTGCTCCATCATATCGAATATATCGTGAAGTCCCTTTACTGCCTCCCGGGATACCTCGGGACAGCAGGTATCCGCAATGCTTTCCTTTACGGGGAGCCTTATGCAGTCGCTTTTTAACACCCTGCCGTCCGTAAAGCTTGCCGCCGCCTGACAGACAAGCTCACCCGAGCCGTCAAGCAAGGCTGAGGGAAGCTCATATTTGCTTATGCCCTCTGCCGCAGACAGACTATCCGATATAAATATCTGCCCAAGGGGAGTCACGAAGGCAAGACGTACCGTGAAGTCACCCGAAAGCTCCCGAAAATCAATTTCCAGCACTCGGGATAAATGCTCACCCGAATGGAGTCTTTCATATTTCGGTATTATCTTCATTTTCAGTCTCCTTACAAATTTCATTAATCACCGCGGCTAAATTCCGCGCAAGCACTCGGATTTTGCCGCTGAATACCGTATTATCCTCCTCAGAGTCGATACACCCGACGCTCAGAAGGTATTTCCTTTTAAGAGGCACCTCTCCGAAACGGCGAAAGGGACTTTCAGCGGTCTGCGTGTGAACACCGAGATAGCGAAAGGCATCCTCACCCGTAATTCCCGAAAGCATACGAAAGGCCTCATACTGAACACGGGAATCAGCATCCTCACCGACGCAGATAAACGCTCCCCTCTTTTTTTCACCCTTATCGGGGACACCTCTGTGAAGCACAAGTAAAATACCGTCCGACGAAAGCTCCCTCACCGTCGGGCTTCCCTCAAAAAGCCTTATCGGAGTATCGGGGGAAATAAGGGAAAGCTCCTTTATAACCGCAGCGGCAAGGACACGGTTATCCTCATATTCCCTTCTGCCCCCGAAGCACCCTCCGGGAGAGTGCCTCGTATGGGCAGGATTAATATATACCGTCATCGGCTACTTCAGCTTTGAAAGCCCAATGAGTCTGTCAATCTCGTCAAGTGCTTCCTTTGACGAAACGTCGGCTCCGAGTGCTTCAAGAAGAGAATAGTCCCCGTATGAGGCAAACAGCTTTGCAAGCGAGGAAAGCTCCTCTTTTTCAAGCTGAGAGGTATCAATACCCAGCTGCTTCAGAAGAGAATAGTCCTTGTACCTTGCAAAAAAGGCGGCAAGCTCCTCTTTGTTCTTATTCTCAATTGCCGAGGTATCAATGCCAAGCTTGCCGAGTGCCGAAGGGTCACCGAGCTCTGCCGCCTTTAAGGCTCTGTCAAATTCCTCTGACTTCTCCTTCATACTGTCGGATTCAAGCTCTCTTAAAGCATTGAAGATATCGTAATATTCGTTTTTGGCATCAAGATATCTGCCGTATGCCTTTTCCTCAAGCTCCCCTGCCCTTTGAGAAAGCTCACGGGCATAATCCCTTTTAATATCTGCCGCCTTGGTGAGTCCGTAGGAATTCCCGTAGCCGCCCGTAAGCGTGGCTGACAGTCCGAAAATATCCTCGGCATCCCTGCTTGCGGCATCGGAGTACATCCTGCTGTATTGCTGATAAAGAGGGTCCGTATTGAAGTCATAGGAAAAGGAATCGGTATTCTCAATAAGCCTGTCGAGGATGTCGCTTGCCGTCAGCGTGGCGGTAGTTCCCTTGTCAAGCCCCGCATCTGTTCTGCTAAGGAGTCTTGCATCGGAAGAGGTCACCTTGCCGTCACGGTCCAAATCGGCGTCAAGGTCGGCTTCTATAAGCCCTACCGCCATCTTCATAATCTCCTCCGACGTGTATTTAGTTTTCATTTTTCTTCATTTCCTCCAATTGCCGTCTCATAGCCTTTATCTGAACGGTGAGCCTTGAAACCTCGTCGCGAAGAGCCTTCACCAAGGCATACAGCTCACCCGCTCTGTCGGGCCTCGTATTTTTGTTATTCAACCGCTCTCACCTCCGCGGATACTCTTTGCGCCGTGCTGTACGAATGAACGGTCACGTCGCCCTTGCCCTCAAAGCGCAGTCTGAGACTGTGGCAGGGCAGGGTGTTTACGTGGGCGGAATACACTCCGTCCGTGGGACTGTCAAGAAACAGCACCCTTCTGAACTGAGTGTCCCTGTCCGTTTTTACAAGCAGAGAAAATTCGCTGTTCTCCTTTAAGGAGACCTTGAGCTTTATGCTTCTGACGCTTTTTTTATAAGGGTATGCGGTATTCTCGCTGTCCCCCGTCTGAGCAAACCACTCCGTTTGCTCCTCTTCATAAAAGCGGCAGACCTCACGGGAGGAAAAGCGGATAGGGGAATCCTTCACGGTATCGAAAACAGCCGCCGTCAGCGTATATCCGTAATTCTCACCGTCTGCAAGACCGAGAAAATACACCGCTCTACCCCGGGAAAACACGAATACGGTATTACCGCTGTCATCCTCGGGGAACCATTGAGAGGAGGCAGTATCGTATACGTATATGCGCCGCTGTCCCGTCCGATCCGTCATAGCGCAGTAATACCGTCCGTGTGCGCCCGCACCCGTACAGCGTGAAAACACCTCGTTTCCGAGAGAAGCGGAAATGCTTACGGGAAAGGCACCGTCATATACGGTAATACCCGAGCCGTTTTTATAAAAGACCCTTTCGTTAAGAGGGGTAATGCTGTCAGAGGCACCCTTCTCCACACCTCTTGCAGGGAAGGTGCTGACGGTAAACTCCGAGGGAGTGTCACCCGTTACTCTGATAATGGTGTTTTCCTTAAAGAAAAGCAGCTCGCCGCCGAGACTCACCGCGCCCGTAAATTCTCCGTGAACACCGAGACTCACGATGTAGGAATCCGTGGATATCCCCTGAAAACGCTTCCAGGCTGACGGGTCACCGAGGGCACTTGCATACAGCTCGTTTACAAACTCGCCTTTTTCGTTCTCACCGAAGCGACAGCCCCATATTCTGTTGTTATGCTCCGCGGCAAAATCCATTCTCGGCACGCGGCTTTCAAGGGTAATGCTGTTAATTCTGCCCTCGGCAGTCAGTATTCCCTCAAGCACCACGGCAGACGGGTCAACGCTTCGCACCGTATACGTGCCGTCGGAAAAATAATTCTCCGCGCCCGTAACGTAAAGGCTCATACCTGCGGCTATCCCCTCGGTGCCGTCACGGCAGCCTATTCTTATAAACATAGGCGCAATATCTATCCACTTGTCACCCGTGTATTCATACAGCGTCATAGCACCGCCCTCGGGAATCACACAGTAGTCGCCGACAGCGGCACTGTCGGGAAAATGTCCGAAATAAGAGGGTGAAATTTCCGTGGAATCCTCAAAGCACCAGCCTGCGGTTACGTTATCCGAAAGGGTGAAGCTTTTGTTGCATTCGGTTACGCTGTAGCCGTCGTCTCTCTCCTTAATAAAAAGAGCGTCGGGACAGATATAAAAATCTCTGCCGAAGGGCACTACCGTCCTTCTTCCCGTTATAGGGGAAAGCTCGGCATCAAGCTTTATACCGTCAATGAATACGCTTCTTTCGGTGCAAACGCAGATTTTTGAATTTATCATTCTGACGGCGGTAACGGGTGTCGAGTCAAAATAAAACACGCTCTGACCGAGAGAGTCTCTCAGTATACCTCTTTTTTCTCTTATGCCGACGAGAGGAAGCTTATCGGCTGAAAGATTCATACAATCGTAAAAGCTCCCCTCGGGCACACGGGAGGTACGGCTCATCCCCGAAAAGCTGTCGCAGATACGATATTTCTCCTGCGTTTTTTTCAGTATGGGATAAAACATATATAACCTCCCTCAGTTCATATTTATTCTTACGTCCACAGCTTGGTGACAGCGGCTGTAGTGATTTTTGAATGAAAGGTACGATGCCGCAAACAGCTGTGAATAGTCGGAATACGCTCCCGTATCCCCCTCTGAAAGGGCAGTCTTCAGCGCAAGAAAATACGTATAGACCTCTGAAAAGGGGTCGGGAATCAGAAGCTGAGCTTCGGGCTTTGTCCCGTAGCCGACCCCGACGTGTCTTTCATTATCGGTAAAATAAGACAGAAACTCCTTTTCGGTTCTTGTGTCAAGCTCGTAAAGCCACGACGCCTTTTTTGCATAAGGACACACGTTCGGGAGCATAGCATCGGTTTTGTCAATCGCCTCTTTTACTGTCAAAGGACATCACCCCGTTATTCAGACTGCGCCTGCGATTCTATGAACCTTTCGGCTGCGCTTTGGGCAAGTGCCGAATTTTCAAGCACCTCCGCAAAGCAGACGGGAAGCTCCACGGTCTCACCCTTTTTTACAAGAATTGCCCTTCCGTTCACCGAAACGTAGACGGCATCGTCATTTTTATGGGTTTTCGGCACGTACACGGTACGCGTAATTACTTTCGTTTTGTTTTTCATATATAACCTCTCTTCTGTATTTTTGTTCTCATTCATAATCTGAGGAATCAAAAGCTTACTATATTCCTCTTGATTTATTTTGGTTTTTCATCTTAATCTCCCGTTTGACGAGAAGAGCTCAGATTTTAGTTTCTTCACGAAAAGTTGGGGGATATCATATTTAAGTCCGGTTAATAGTGCTTCGCACTAAGGGAACCCCCGGCGAGGGTTCCCTTAACCCTCCTGCGCTATGAAAGCAAAAAGGATTTCGCACTCTGCGGAGTGCGACAAGAGGCTCTGCCTCTTGACACCGTGAGCTTTTGAAAAAGCTCAACCAAAACTTTTAATTGGCACTCCCGTGCCCACTTCATCCTCCAACATTACGTGAAGAACCATTTATTTTGTGTTATATGAGTTCTTTGCCTTAGTTGTGTTTTGCCGTCATTGAGAACTCCGAGCCGGATTCCACTCTGACCATATACTCCTCAAGCAGTCTCTTTGCTACCTTCGTAGCCTTCCAGCCCACGGAGCTTCTCTGGTTAAGAGGATCGTTGCCGTAGCCCTTCTGCTTGACGATGTGCTGAAGGCCGCCGCCCTCAATGTCCGTTACACCGTAAGCGTTCTCACCGAGGAAGAGGGTGCAGAATACCGCGCTGCCGTCTGCGCCGCCGCCGACACCTGCAAGAACGTCTCCTGCATTTGCGCTGACAGGCTCTGAGAAGGTAACGGTATTACCCTCAACACCCGTAATAAACGCTTCTTTGCCTGCAAGATATACCTTCTTGGGCTCTGAGAAAACGGCTGAGCCCAAATCGTCGGTTACCTTAAGAGAAGCAGAGGATGAAGCGGCTTCGGCAACCGCAGTTCTCTCCACGTCGGCGTTGATTGCCTCGGGACCCCAGATTTTAGCCTCGGTGCTTTCAACGAATCTGACACCGCCGAGCTGGCCTATCTCACCCTTGAGGATGCCTTCCTTGTCCACGTATTTTGCAATTCCCAGCCACTTGTCACCTGCCTCCTGCATAAGGTCATAAGCCACGTAGGGGTGGATTATTGCAACGTAGCTGCCTGCTATCTTAGGCGCGTTTACACTCTTGAGAAGTGCCGCCGCTCTGAATACGTCCTTGACACGAAGTCTTGACTGTGCTGTAATATCAAGTCTTGAAAGAATCTCCGTCTCGTTGCCCTCGGCATCCGCACGGGGAGCATACATAACGTTCGTACCGCCCACAAGCTCGTTTCTGACAACGGTATCAAGCGTAAGACCTGCCTGAGAGGCAAGCTCCTTGGTAGCCTCTACAATGGTGTTGTCAACGCTTGTAAGCTCAAGCATATCCGTCTGCTCGATATAGTCACCGTACTGATCAACGCTGCAGGTAACGGTGCCGACGCTGAGCTTGTTTCCGGCAGGCGTAACACCCTCGGTAATGGGCTTCAATGCCTTCGGAAGTCTTGAAAAGCGTCTGAATTCTATAGTCTTGCCGCCTCCCTTGGGAATAGGACGCTTCTGACCGAACTGCTCGTGGATGAGATTTGCCCCTGCAAGGGTGATAAGTGTTTTGTCGTAAAAGGTTTTCATCTCGGCAGAGAGACTGTCGGGATTTGTGACAGTCCCCTGCTCAAGAGTGCCCTCAGTGGTGTTTATAACGTCACCTGCGGAAAAATGAGTAAGTGTGATTTCTATGCTTTCCATAATTATCTCCTGTAATCAAAATGTTATTTTTGCGCCTCTTCCGACCTCGGATAATATACGCATAATATCCTTTTCGGAAAGATTTTTTACGTCGGTGCGCTTTACCGACGAGGCTCTGTCGGCAAGTGAATTCTCCTGAATTCTTCCGCCGCTTCTGACTGCCTCGGCAGTTTTCCCCGCTGTCCTTGCCACGGCGTACCTGAGAGCTGAGCCCATAATTCTTTCAAGGTTTACGCACTCGTAGGCACGGCGCAGGGGTATTCCTGCCGAAAGCAGTCTTTCAAAATCGGGAGACGAGGAAATCTCCCCTTTCAGGTCAAAGGACGGATATATTTCCTTCAGCCTCGCACTCTCCGACAAAAGACGGTCTCTCATTTCCCGTGCGGCACGAAGCTTCAGCTGCTTTTCGGCTTTGCTCAAAAGCTCACCGTGTGCCTTTTCTCTTTCAGCCGCCTGTGCCTTTCCGAGATATGCATTAACAAGTCCCTCGGTATCATCGGGTGCTACGTCGGGAAAATCCCTTGAAAGGCTTTCAAAAAGCGGTGCACACACTCTGAGAGTATTTTCGTCAGACTTCGCCCTTGCAAAACGGCGGTCTATAATTCCCTGAGTGCGTTTTCTGAATGCCTCGCGGTATTTTCCCGATATCAGCTCCTCAAACTCTTCATCGCTGCCCGCCTCAAGGGATGCACGGGGCTGCACGGCACTATTCTCCTCGGGGTTACCCGTATTTTCCGATTCCCCTTCTCCCGTCTGCGCGGACTCGCTGAAAAGCTGTAATAAATCCATATCCGTCATACTGACCCTCCCTTCTCTCTTTTTTCTGCCGTCTTTTCCGGCGTGTCAATATATCTGACCCATAAGGGCAAATAATCCGTTTCAAAATATACGTAAGCGGGATAAAGCCGTTCAAGCTCCGCTATACCGCGGACAAACATATTCACCGCTCCTATCATTTCCGTTCTTATCTCAGGCTTTACGGCAAGAGGAAAGGAAAGCCTCATAACCCCTTCCTTTGTCTCATACCAGCAAAACCGTCCGTAATAAGAGCGTATCAGCTTAATAATTGCAAGGCTCAGCGCGCTGACGGCGGCGCAGACTATGTCCTGCCCCTTGGGCGCATAGCCCGCGTGCCCCTCGCACGAAATCAGAACCCCGTTTTCATTTTCGGATATCTTCACGTTTATCATAAATTCCCTCCCGCGGCGTTAGCCTTGATAATGCTTTTGATTTTTTCCTTGTTTTCAATGTCGATAAGCTCCATACAGGCAAGCGACTGAACTGCCTTTTCGGGGTCGAAAAAGCCCATTGAATAGAAATTCAAAGCATCGCTGTTCTGTGCAGAGCGTGAAAATGCATTCTGCTTGTGAGCCTTTACCTTCACGTCGAATACGGGTGCTCTGAAAAGCTCGGGGGAGCCGAACTCCGAGGGGATGACCCTTCCCTTAAGCACGGAATTATCGTAAAGAGAGTAGGTATATTCCCCGTCGGCTCCGAGGATTCTCACCGTTCTCGGAAGCGTATAAAACTGCCTCATAAGCTCAATACAAAGAGTACATACACCGCTGAAGGCATTGTAGGTCGCGCTTATCATATCCCTTGAAAGCTTTGTGCCTGCCTCCTGCAGGGCGGAGATAGCCGTGCCCGAGGTAACACCGTGAGAGGTGCCGCCCTGAGAGAAATCGCGGTTGCCGCTGGTTTCCTTAAGCTCATTTATCTTATTATTAAGCACGGTGATGCACACGGCAGGCAGGGGAGAAAAGTTTATTTCCCTTATGGACTCCTCACCGATGGACGAGCCGTTTACGTGGACGAAATCTCTTGCAAGGTCGGCAAATTCCTCCTCGTTCACCGCACCCTCAACACGGGTGAAGAACCTCTTTCTTGCCGAAAGCCTTACGTTTCTGACTATCTCGTTGCCGAGAATGTCTATCTCCTCCTGAGTGTCCTTCATAACGTCTATGTAGCCGAAGCCCACGGGCGTTCCCTCCTCCTTGAAGAGGGGGTCGAAAACGAAGGGGTATAAGCCGTGGTCATACCAGCCGCGCTCACGGTATTCGGGGTCGTTTTCCGATGCGTATAAAAGCGTCCCGTTTACGAACTTGCAGTAATGAAGCACCGTTTTATTCCCCTGACGCTTCTTATAGTACCAGTCCACGACGGCAGACTTGTCCGAGGTATCAACCTCGCTGTCGTAGGTAAAGGCCTGCACCGACGGGGCATTTCCCAGCCTTCCCTCAAGGAAGGGATATTCCTCTAAAAGCAGATCGTTGTCGCAAAGGTCTACGCAGAAAAGGTTACGGCTTTTCTGAATGTCACGAATACCGGGCTCCCAGAAAAGATTCAGAATATCGGCGTTTTTTATCACTATTTCTCCAAGCCCCGAATCGGCAGAGGCATTCCACAAAACGCTGTATACCGCAGTACCCGTCTTGAGCTTTTTATAAGCGGCATCGGAATATATCTCCTGCCAGTTATTTCTCTCAAGCACCACGGGGAGAACGCGCGTGAGTCTCTCGGCTTCCCCGGAATCCGACGACTCTCTGGGCAGAACCGTGCATTCGGGAAGAGAATCCATAAAATCAGCGTGCTTGTTTATAATAGAGTTGAAAAGCCACCCCGAATGCCGTCTCTGAGTGTCTTTAGAGGTTCTCAGCTGCTCCCAATGGCGCATACGGAACCAACGCTCATTCTCAAGCACTCTCTCGTCAAGCCGAGCCTTAGCACTCTTGTAGCTTTCAAGCACCCGCGCCGCCTGACGTACCTCCTCTTCACCAATAACCACCGTGCCCCCCGTCTTTTTTTCTTCTTCAATACCTACCATACAAAAACACCTCTTAACTCTTATTTATTATTTATTATTTATTATTTATTCTCTATTCTCTCTTCACTTAATATAATCAAGACTCGAAGAGTCTTCCGACAGTGTCACTTTTCACTATTCACTATTCACTATTCACTCTTCACTTAACACAACAGCTCCAACGGGTCGTCTCCCCTCGGCTTTTTCACCTCCTCGGCTCTCGGCACGATGGGCCTTGACATACAAAAGTACCTGAAGGAGTCTGCAAAGTGGTCCTCCTCGTCGGTGTTCAGGTCCTCGGGATTCGCCATAGAGAACTGCAGAAGGGGCAGAGTCCTTATTGCCGCCTTGCAGGTGTTGAAGAAGTACACCATAGGATAGCCGTCCAAATCAAAGGCAAGACGGTAGTGGCATTGCATCCAGCCGGGAATACGCTTGTTATCCCCTTTGGAGAAATACACGAAATGGCGGTCGGCGGCTTCTATAATAGCCTCGCCCCTTGAAGCGTCCCATATAGAGGGGTCGGCAACTCCGTCTATTACCTTGCCTTTAAGCCAGCGGTGCTCCGTTTCGATTCTGTGAATCTCGGCAAAAATTCTGTCGGGGTGCCACTTGAGTCCCTCGTTGGGGATATCCGTACAGCCGTAAAGCTGCAGAATAAGATAAGCCCTGCCCTCGTAATCTATTGCCCACCAGTCGCAGGAGAAGGGCTTGCGGAAGCCGAAGTCAAAGCTTCTTACTATCCGCCAGTCCGAGGGAATCGGAAACGGCTCAATAACGTGAGTATAACGGCGGTCAAGATAATGCTCGGGAACGTCTCTGAACTCCTCAAAAAACTGTCCCTCGAAAATATCCCAATCCCCCATAAGCCACGCCTTTTTTAATTTCGGCGGAAGTGACTGCAGCTGCTTTATGTATTCGGGGTCAGACTCCATAAGCGCCTTATTGTCCGTTACAAGGCTTTTATAGAAAACGTAATCCTCGGGATTCTCCGTCTCCTTATACACCCTGTCAACGAACAGCCGCTTGACAAAGGAATGCCCCACGCCTCCGGGATTGCAGGTAAGATAGATTCTTTTCGGGAAATTGTTTACACCTCTGACGCAGGCCTTGAAGCGGTCGTATTCCTCCTCAGTCAGCTGTGTTGCCTCGTCAAGAAACAGCACGTCCACCTCAGTGCCCTGATATTTATCAATATCCGTTGAATTGGAGCAATGACGGAACATTATCACGGAGCCGTCGGGAAAGGTAAACTCCTTCGTGCTGTCCTTATACACCGCCGCATCGCCTAAAAGCGTCCTCAGAGGATTTATGTGATTCGCACGAAGCTCAGGGTACGTGCGGCGCACTATCATAATTTTTATGCCGGGATATCTGTAGGCTAAAAGCACAGCCTTGACCCGCACCGCCCAGCTCTTTCCGCCGCCTCTTGCTCCCCCGAATGCCACGTATCTGTGACGGTCGGTTAGAAACAGCCTCTGCTTTTCGCTGGGCACACCGAGTATTATTTTTTTCATAAGCAAACACACCTTATACAGCTTGAATTTCTGAACCGAAGTCCTTTACGTCCCGTTATTCCTCACATTCCTGCGTATCACAGAACATAACCTTTATAAGCTCGCCCGATTCCCTTTCCCCCGAAAGACCCGATACCAACGCGGCGGTCTCCTTTACGGCAAGACAGGTCTCCTTGAGAAGCTTGGGGTCAATACGCTCTCCCTTTTCAAGACGCTTGTAGTTGTCACGGCACATTCTGTATGCTCCCGCACTTAAAATGTGCGCACACCTTTCAAGATATCTTCTGCTCACCGCCTCACCGGAGCTTTTCTTCCTGTTTTCCATAGCTTCCATTTTTGCTCCTTTCCGAATCCCGTTCAGGCTCACGGGACAATATCAGTTTTTACCTTCACACCGCAAGGAATTTCCTATAAGGATTTTTCCATAAGAAATTTCACATAAAGAAAGAGACAGACTCTGTCAAGTCCGTCTCGGCTTCTCCCGTATCGGCAAGGATACGGGAAATATGATTATGTAATTATACGGTCAGCGGCTTTTAACGTCTGCCTTAGGGTGACGGTAATAATCCTAACCGTTGAGCACATTATAGCATAGTGAAAAAATTGATTCCCTTAAAAAACACCCTTTTGGCGAAAAAACAAAAGACTTTTTTCGGGCATTTTTTGTGCAATATCACCAAAAGGCAAACGAAAATTGATTTTTCACAACAGCCTTATTTAAAAAAATAAATAATACTTCCTTCTTTTCTTGGAGTGGATAGTTTAAAACTCTATATCCCTTCTATTACCATTCTTCTATCCCTTCTACTATCTTTAAAGGCGTACCCGGGTGTTGGCTGAACCGTTGGTTCAGGTATAATGTGAGTTAATGTTGATAACTTCCGAAAGCGTTGATATACAAGAGCCGATTTTCCGAAGCATTGAAAAAAGCGTTGGTTGGAGCGTTGGCTGAAGCGTTGGTTCAAGCGAAAAAACAGCAAATTTTACCCATTTTATGGTAAAAACAGCCGATTTATCAACAACTTATCAACATCGGCTTCAACAGAGTATCAACAGGTTTTCAACATTTTATTAACATACCCCTTTACCCAAACAGATTTGCAGTTTTCGTTTGGGGTATTGAACACGAAAAGAAAACGGATTATAATAGAAAAAACCCTTTAGCGAAAAGGAGAAGCTATGGACGCGCGCGAAAAAACGAAAAAAATTTTATTAAGCCACCTTGAAAAATATCCGCTGCTGCAGCCGAGTGACGTGCTGAAGCTCCTTCATCAGAGTGCCTTCGGCTGTGAGCATCTGATTTCCTCTCCCGAAAATGTCACCCGTTATATCAAAGAGGAATACGAGAGTCTGTCCGAAAACCGCACAGAGGAGCCCGAGCCCCTTGACGGCAATTTTCTCAGAGTTCCCCTTTCTTATATGAATCGGGGTCTTGCGCCCGAAACCCTCGGACGGCTGTTTTTCCTCTCTGCCGAAAAGAAAACGGACGGAAAGGAAGCTCTGCTTGAAAAGGCTGAGGCGGTAAAGGAGCTGGCACAAGAGGGTGCGCTTCCCTTTTCACGTGAGGAGTTCTGTAAAGCCTTCTCAAATTGGCAGGAAAACGGCTTTCCCGCCCTTCACCACTCAGATATGTTCAGAAATGCATATAAGCCTGCATACAGGGTAATTTCAAAGGATTTCGCACACCTTCTGCCGCTGCTTGCCGAAACGGATAAAATGCTGAAAAAGGGAAGAGTCAGACTTGCAATCGAGGGCGGTGCCGCATCGGGCAAAACCACCCTCGCACAGCTTCTTTCAAGGGTGTACGACTGCACGGTACTGCACACGGACGACTTCTTTTTACAAAAGCATCAGAGAACCCCCGAAAGGCTCGCTGAAATCGGCGGAAACCTTGACAGAGAACGATTCTCCGAAGAGGTGCTACTGCCTCTTTCACAGGGCAGGGACGTTTTGTACCGCCGCTTTGACTGCTCGGAAATGAAGCTTCTTCCCCCCGAAAGAATCTCCCCGAGACCGCTTACCGTTATCGAGGGAAGCTACTCCTTACACCCCGATTTCAGACAGTTCTATGACCTCACGGTTTTTCTCAGCATCTCCCCCGAGGAGCAAAAAAGAAGAATCACCGCACGCAATACCCCCGAAACGGCAGAACGCTTCTTTAAGGAGTGGATACCGATGGAAAACGCATATTTCAACACAATGCACCCTCAGCAAATCTGCAGCTTTGTCTTCTCCCCCCTTCCCTGACGAGCTGTTTAGTGCAGAACATAAAAATGCAAAATGCAAAATGCAAAATGCAAAATGCAAAACATAAAAAATGCAAAATGCAAAATGCAAAATGCAAAATGAAGAACCCTATTATATTTCTCCGAATTCCGAATTCCGAAATCCGAATTTGCTTCATTGTTCCGAAATCCGAAATCCGAATTTGCTTTGCTTTTTAATAAGGGAACGTGCGAAGCACTATACAATGCCGACCGCAGGTCCCACAATTATTCATTATTCATTATTCTTTATTCATTATTCATTAAAATCACAATTTGAGAAAGGGCACCCCCTTGCTCCGCTTCGCTCTATTTGATTTAATGCAGAATGCAGAACGCAGAACGAAATCCGAATTTGCTCCATTGTTCCGAATTCCGAATTCCGAATTTGCTTCGCAAACGGTGCGAAGCATAGCGTTTTGCACAAGAAAGTACAAAAAAAAGGCATTATTTTTTTTCTCAAAACGGTGTGTTTTTAAAGAAAAGCTTTTTTTAATATTGTATAATTTACCCGAGGTGAATTATATGAATGAAACAAATTTTATAAAGGTACCGAAAGAGCTCTTTCACTCAGCGATTTATGAGGATAAGGAGCTCTTTCATTTTTGTCTCACTCTGCTTGAGCTTGCCCGATTTACTCCCACGAAAATCGATGATATTGACATTATGGCAGGACAGCTGTTGACGACGGGGACGTTTCTTTGCGAAAGATGCCGCATTACAAGAGGCAAGCTGCGCTCATATCTGAAAACGCTTACCGACAGCGGCTTCATCAGCCGGGAATCCATCAATCACAAATATACGCTTATTACAATCAACCGAAACAGCCAACCCCCGAAAACCGTAAACGTTATCAGATTCTGACATACCCCTTTATTCATTTTACATTTTACATTTTACATTTTACATTTTATATTCTGAATTCTGCTTTTTGAATTTCGCCTTTATGAATTCTGCTTTTTGAATTTTATTTCCGAGAAGGGCTCAGATTTTATCCGAGTGCGCCGATTTCAGGGAAAGCGGATGCAATCGGGTGAAATGTGAGTTCTTATCGGAAATACAGCATTGTAAACCTTTAGTGTCGGAAAAAACTAACTTAACGGGTTCAGCAGACATTTCCCTCGGGGCACGCACCGTAAGAAGGCAGAAAGTGGTCTGTTTATGATTTTCGGCACCCGATAGCCGTACGAGGGTACTGCGAGGGTGCCGAAAATTAAGCGTATGGTATTTACGACGGGGCAATTATAAAGAAACAAGGGCAAGTGCCGAGGTGGCACCTGCCCTATTAATTATTT
>JAZNFG010000077.1:0-2586 GCA_045589015.1 Acutalibacteraceae bacterium | reverse complement strand
GCCGTTAATAACCATCTTGATTTGAAAGCCGTTGAATTCAAGCGAGTGCTCACTTGTAAAAGATAAAACAAAGCAAGATGAAAAGGGGATGTAAAAAAAGGCACGGACCGTTTCATGGCAGATATAAAGCATTTTACGCTTTACAAAACAATAATTCTTCTTAAAAAACATTGTTTTTGGTAGAAATCCGCATTTTTTGCGGATTTCTCTTTATTTTGATGCCATGAAACTACGCGCGAACGAACGCCAAGACGTACCCTCGTACGCCTTCGGGATGACATTATCAAGGCTATGCCTTGATAATGTATTCAGTTCGCACGTTCCGCACTCTTTTTTTCCATCCCCGGATTTAAAAGAATTATTTTACATCCCCTTCATCATATATTTTAGCTTTTATCGCCGTATATAATCCAGTCCTTATCATATCCAAATTCGAGAGCAATTAGCTTTGCAAGAGTTTCAGATATGGTGGTCAGCTTTTCTTGGCTTCCTGTGAGCTGATAGATGTAGTTTTCGCTGACACCCAAGGTTTTTGCAAACGCTCTTTTGGTAAGTCCCTGTTCATCAATGATTTTATTCAGTCTGTCTGCAAGTGTCATAAAACTCCTCCTTCTTTTTTAAGCATAGCAGCATAAAGCAAAAGCTCTTTTCTGCTCGTAACACCGAGTTTTGAATATAAGTTTTTGTTATGATACTTGAGTGTGTTCTGATTGATTTCCGTTATCTCCTGAATTTCCTTTGCAGTTTTTCCCTCAAGATAGAGCCTGAATATCTGTGCTTCCTTTTGAGTGAGCTTGGATACATTTGACTTGAATATCTCATAAAATTCAGGATCGGCACCGGATTTATGTCGTTCTACCACCTTGTCAAGCTGCGTCTGAATCTTTGTGTATTCATCCTTTGCCTCGTTGCGGAGGCGTGTAAGCTCGGTTATTTCGTCCTCGTGACCTTTATCCTTATCTGCAAGGAAACGGAAAAGGTCGTTGATTTCAGGAATTTTAACCTGATCTGCGGGAACGGAATTTGTCTTTATATGCTCAAAGCTTTTAAGAATCGGCTTCATATACTTGTGGCTGAAATAAAGGCAAATCAAAACCATCAGCATAAGAACAATAATGAGCACCGCAAGCATTCTGATATACGATTCGGAAAGCAAGGACTGATATTCCTTTTCGGGAACCATAACGGTTAAAATATGCTTGCTGTTGCCCAGTGTAATCTCTCCGTACTTACCGATAAAGGTTTCGTTTCCGTATGTAAAGGTGTCAAGATTTTTGCCCTTCTTTATTGTCATTACGCCTGTGTCGGACGGAGAATACCCCGAATGATTGACGGACATCTGCCCGGTATATGAATCCTTCTCGCTCTCTGTAAATAAACCGTGAATGATGTTGTCAAACTCGTCATTATGTGTTTCGTAGGTCAGGCTGAAATAAAGGCTTGAGATTTCAAAGCCGCATACACCGATAAGCTTGTCGCTTGTGTCAAACACGGGAACACATAAAAACCTCACATTTTCCCACGTGCCGGGAATCTGATATACACCCGTCAGCACATAGCTGTCATTAAAGTCTGCCTTTGAAACATGAAACACATCATCAAGCTCGTGATAAATGCCCTCCGGCATCTCTAAGTGCCATTCGTTGTAATAATCCGCACCATATTCCTTTGCAACGGCAGACGAGCCGTAGAGCATTGATGTTTTGTGGTTTATCATACTGTTTGAGTGAAGATAGGAAAACTTCAGGTAAATGCCGCTGTGGTATTTTTCGGGAAGCTTACTGTTTACTGTCGTGTTAAGCATAAAGAATGCACCGCTGCAATCGGCATACTGCATATTTGCAGCTACAATATTGTAAACCTCTGCCTCAAGCCCGTCAATCAGCGCCGCATTGTTTTCCAAAGCTTCAAAGCTTATGTTTTTTGCGGCAAGATAATGCTCTGTTTCCTTAGAAAGATGCTCTGCAAACAGAATTGCATGAGCAGCATTTGTATCAATAGAGGTTTCTGCACGGTAGTTCGTTTCTTTAAGCTCCCGATGAAAGGTTTCTCTCAGACGAAACGGCGTAATATTGAGAATGCCTAAAAAATTCAGTGCAATCCCGATAACAACAAGGAACAGCATCAAAAGCACAGCAATATACACAGCGAGTCTTCTTTTCATAGAAAGACCGCTGTTTTTTATTTCCGCCAAAGTGGCTTTAATCTGCGGCAGCTTCATTTCTGCTCCTCCTTATCCTTTAATACTTGCTTTTAAGTTCATTGAGCGCCTTTTCACAAAGCTCCGGTAAAACGGTGTTTTTATCCTCGCCTGCGGACACTCTCGCCTGATACTCTGCCCGCGCCTTTGAAAGTATATTGGTAACATTGCCGTCAAATTCCTTTTGAACGGCAGAAGAATTTTCAAATACGGGAAGCGGCTTGAAGGTATATTTGCCGTACATATCGCTTACAGCCTCATAAAGCATACGGTATTTGGGATTTTCCACACCTTCAAGATTTGAAAAAAGTCCTTCAAAGGCTTCATCTGTTCCCGGAATATAGCCCGATGCAGAGGCAAATTCAATGTTATTGTCCTTTTCTGCA
>JAZNFG010000076.1:0-10850 GCA_045589015.1 Acutalibacteraceae bacterium | reverse complement strand
TTCTTAAAAATCTCCTGCGCTTTAAGAAGGAAAAAGGATTTCGCACTCTGCGGAGTGCGACAAGAGGCTCAGCCTCTTGACACCGTGAGCTTTTGAAAAAGCTCAACCAAAACTTTTAATAGGCACTCCCGTGCCCACTTCATCCCCCAAGTTTTCGTGAAGAACCAAAAAACTGCCCGCGTATGTGAGCAAATTCCCATATAACAGGAAATATTCTGCCGCTCACGGGATTGGGAAAAAGTGGGTAGATGAAGCGTAAGGTTTTTTCTTATTTGCCGACGCAGAATTTTGAAAAGACCTCGTTTACAATTTCTTCGCTTGCTTTTTTTCCCGTCAGGGTAAGAAGATGGCTTATGGCGCAGTCAATGCTTACGTTTGCCGCGTCAACCGTAAGACCCATATTGAGTGCGTCAATAGCTTCGCTTATGCATTCGACAGCCCTTCGGGCGCATTCGTACTGTCTGCTTGCGGCAAGCATTTCCTGCGTAAAATCGAGTCCCTCGGTGCCGAGAAGCTTCTCTAAGGCTGCACGGATGCTGTCCGTGTTTTCGCTGTTTTTTGCCGAGAGTGTTACGCATTCAGGAATGTATTTTTCAATTTGTTCCTTTGAAAAGCAGGAGGGAAGGTCTGTTTTATTAATTACTGCAAGGCATCTTTTATTTCGGCATATTTCCAAAAGAGAAATATCCTCGCTGTCAAGGGGACGCGAAACGTCAAACACCGCAAGTATCAGGTCTGCGCTATCTATTCTGTCCCGTGCAAGCCTTACGCCGATGCTTTCAACCTCGTCGGGTGTTTCTCTGATGCCTGCGGTATCTGCAAGGCGCAGAAGAATGTCACCGATTCTGACGGTTTCCTCTATTACGTCTCTCGTTGTGCCTGCAACAGAGGTAACTATTGACCTTTCACAGCCGGAAAGAAAGTTCATCAGCGTGGATTTTCCAACATTAGGCTTGCCGCAGATTACGGTTACAACACCCTCGGTTACGGCTTTTCCGCTGTCGTATCTGTCAATAAGTGTCAGCAGCTGATTTTTTGCCGACTGAAGGGAAGTGATAAGCGCACCGTTTTCCACCGCAGGGATATCCTCGTCGGGGTAGTCGCTCCAGGCGGCAAGCGCGGCGGCGCAGGAGATAAGCTCTGCACATATATCGGATATTTTTTTGCTGACCGTACCCTTCAGAGTGTTTCTTGCGGCACTTAGGGCGGCTTCGCCCGAGGCTGAAATAACGTTCATAACGCTTTCTGCCTGTGCAAGATCCATTTTTCCGTTGAGAAAGGCTCTTTTTGTAAATTCTCCTGCCTCGGCAGGTACGGCTCCTAAGGTAAACAGAAGTCTGAGTACCTTTTGCATAATATAAAGACCGCCGTGACAGCATATTTCGCAGACGTTTTCACCCGTGTAGCTTTTCGGGGCGCGGTAGATGAAGACCACAGCCTCGTCAACAGGGGAGTCACCGTCGAAAATCTGTCCGTAGGATGCCCGATAGCCCTTCATTTCCGATATTGGCTTGCCCGAATATGCCTTGAAGCAGCTGTCCGTTATTTCTAACGCGCGCTCACCGGAGATTCTTATTATTCCTATTCCGCCTGCGGCGTTCGGGGTTGCTATTGCTGCAATTGTTGACATTTATTTCACCTTTTTGTGTTTTTTGCTTTTATATATATATAATAATTATATACCCCCAAGAAGAATATTGCAATAAAATTAACTGCGTGCTATAATAATTATCTTAGCGGAAAATTGTTATTCTGATTTCGGAGGTAATAAGATGGATTATTTTTCCGGAAAATTTGATATTGCCGTTATCGGTGCGGGACACGCAGGCATTGAAGCGGCTCTTTCTGCCGCAAGACTCGGCTGTAGGGTAGTGTGCTTTACAATAAACCTTGACTGGATAGGAAATATGGCTTGTAACCCTTCTATCGGCGGAACGTCAAAGGGACACCTTGTACGTGAGATTGACGCTCTGGGCGGTGAGATGGGTATTGCCGCAGATAAAAATACTTTGCAAAGCCGTATGCTCAATCTCGGCAAGGGGCCTGCCGTTCATTCTCTCAGAGCGCAGATTGACAGAAGAGAATACTCAAAATATATGAAAAACGCTCTTGAAAGGCAGGAAAACCTCAGCCTTGTTCAGGCAGAGATTGTTTCTCTGAAGCAGCTTCATAATTCTTTTTGGGAATTAAAAACTCAGCTTGACTGCATTTATCACGCAAGATGCGTTATTCTTGCCACGGGAACCTTCCTTGACGGTAAAATCTACGTGGGAGATAAGTGCTACAGAAGCGGCCCCGACGGAATGTTTCCGTCTGTCGGACTTTCCGATTCTCTCAAGGAGCAGGGTATAGAGCTTCGCCGCTTTAAGACGGGAACTCCGTCAAGAGTAAACAGAAGAAGCGTTGTTTTTTCGGAGCTTGAGGAGCAGCCGGGTGATGAAAGGGTAGTGCCCTTTTCCTTCTCCTGTGAGGAAGCACCTAAAAATATTCTTTCCTGTTATATTACTTATACCAATGAGGAAACAAGGCGCATTATTACGGAGAATCTCCACCGCTCTCCGTTGTTCGGCGGTATGATAGAGGGTGTCGGTCCCCGATATTGTCCGAGTATTGAGGATAAGATGGTGCGTTTTTCCGAAAAGGAGAGACATCAGATATTCATTGAGCCCTGCGGTCTTGACACAGAGGAGCTGTATTTGCAGGGACTTTCTTCCTCTCTTCCCGTTGACGTTCAGGAAAGCTTTATACGCTCTATAAAGGGTCTTGAGCATTGTGAAATAATGAGGAATGCTTATGCCATAGAATATGACTGCGTTGACCCCCTTGAGCTTCGTCCGACTCTTGAGTTTCTGAGCTTTGACGGTCTTTTTGGTGCGGGACAGTTCAACGGCTCAAGCGGATATGAGGAGGCGGCGGCGCAGGGACTTGTTGCAGGTATCAATGCCGCACTCAAGGTGCAGGGCAAGGAGCCCTTCGTGCTTGAACGCTCGGGCTCTTATATAGGTACTCTTATTGATGACCTTGTAACCAAGGGCTGTAACGAGCCGTACAGAATGATGACCTCACGCTCGGAATACAGACTTATTCTCAGGCAGGATAATGCCGATATCAGACTTATGAAGAAGGGCTATGAGTTGGGACTTGTTTCCGAGGAAAAATATAACCGCCTTCTTAAAAAGCTGGAGCTGATAGAAAAGGAGAGAAGGAGAACCGAAAGCACGGTAATCGCACCCTCCGAAGATATCAATGCTTTGCTTGTTTCACGTGAAACATCTCCGCTTTCCACGGGCTGTAAGCTTGCCGATCTGATACGACGTCCTCAGCTTAATTATGAGGTTTTGACTGCTTTTGATAAAAACCGACCCGATTTGCCTTATGAGGTATTTGAGCAGGTTGAAATTGACCTTAAATACGAGGGATATATCAGGAGACAGCTTTCTCAGGTAAATGAAATGCGCAGGCTTGAGGTTAAGCTTATTCCCGAGGACATAGATTATAAGGACGTAATCAATCTGAGAACCGAGGCTATTGAAAAGCTTTCAAAAATAAGACCGAGAAGCATAGGACAGGCTTCAAGAATTTCGGGTGTAAGTCCTGCAGATATTTCGGTGCTGCTGATATATCTTGCAAAGAGTGAAAGGGGGAGTGACGTGTGATTTCGAGGGAACTGCTGATATCGGGCTGTGAAAAGCACGGTATTGTAATTGATTCGGCAGCAGCAGACAGATTCGATGTTTTTGCAAAAATGCTGGTTGATTATAATGAGAAGGTAAATCTTACTGCTATTACTGATCCTGACGGAATTGTCTGCAAGCATTTTGTTGACAGTCTGTGTCTGACAAAATACGTTGATTTAAAGGATAAAAGGATAATCGACGTAGGAACGGGAGCAGGCTTTCCCGGTGCGGCACTTCTATGCGCTTATCCCGAAACAGATATTACAATGATAGATTCTGTTAATAAGAAGCTTGATTTTATCAGATTTCTTGTAAAAGAGCTTGGGCTTGATGCAAGGATTATAACCTGCCGTGCTGAAGAAGCGGCAAAAACTGCCGCGTTCAGAGAGAAATTTGACGTAGCAACCTCAAGAGCGGTGGCCGCTCTGAACGTTCTTGCAGAATTCAGTCTGCCTATGGTCAAGGTCGGGGGAGTGTTTGCACCAATGAAAGCAATACTCAGTCCCGAAGAGGATGCAAGGGGATGCGGTGCAATTTCAAATCTCGGAGGCAAGGTTACGGCAAAGCACAAGTATTTTGTTGACGGCTGCGGTGACAGAGAAATAATTATTGCAAAAAAGATATCGCAGACTTCGCCAAAATATCCGAGAGCTTATGCACAGATATCCAAAAAGCCTTTATAAATTTCAGAAAAAATTAATTTACTGCCGACAAAATAGTGTAAAATATTTAATTCAGCTGTGGTATTCTATGATTGCAGGACAAAGCCTGACAAAGAATATTACGGCTGATTTATTTTTGGTGTTGTTTATGTTGAGCTATAAGGTTAAAACGGGCGGTCAGGTGATACTGATACCTGTGGAGGATATCAGAGAATCCGAATACAGTTCAAGAATGGTAATAAGCTCCGACGAGCTGAATTTTCTTGCACTATCAATAAAAAGCTCGGGTCTGCTGTCGCCGTTGGTGGTCAAAGCCTGTACTGACGGCACGTACCGAGTTATTTCAGGGGAGAGAAGACGAAGAGCCGCGCTGATAGCCGGCTGTGAGTATCTGCCGTGTCTGCTTGTTAACGCTGAAAGGCAGGATGCCAGAATTTATCAGATTATTGATAATCTTCATCGCAGAGAGCTTCATTTTCTTGAAGCGGCGCAGGCCATTGAAGAGCTGAGGGACTATATGAGCGTTGAGGAAATATCGGAAAAGCTCACGGTGCCCGTGGGACTGATATTGTCACGCATTCGCCTGTTGTCACTTCCCGAAAATATTAAATGGAAGATAATAACGGGAGATTTAAGTGAAAATACGGCAAACGCTCTGTGCAGATTATGCGACGAGAAGCTTCAGAATGCTGTGGTTGATTCGATGATATCGTCAAATCTCAGCTTCAGAGAAGCTCTTGAGCTGAACAGCGCGGTAAATAAGAAGACTGTATTTATTGCACATTATAAGGATTATACCGTGTTTGAAAATACAATTCAGCACGCAATCGATACAATGAAGGCATCAGGAATATCCGCAAATAGTGAAAAAAGCTCCGATGACAGTAAAATTACCTATACGGTAACAATAAATAAGCTGATATAGAGGAAACTCTTTATCATAAATAGCCCATATCTTTCTCTTTCACACCCCACATCCAAAACAGGAGTCCCGCCGATTTGCTTCGGCGGGGCTTCTGTTTTGGAGGTAGTAAGTAAGAGGTAATAGTGAAGAGGTGGATTTTTTTGTGTCGGAATGATTTGATGGGGGATATAAAAGGCAGTAATGTTTCACGTGAAACAAAATTTGCACGGGTGATTTGTATATTATTAATATTGATTTTTATATAATACTTTGATATACTCTATATTATATTAATAATTATACGGAGGTAGCCGCTGATGGCAAAGACAGTTGCCGTGCTTAATCAGAAGGGCGGAGTAGGGAAGACTACCACCGCCGTCAACCTTGCCGCCTGCGTCGGTGCGCGGGATAAAAGGGTTCTTCTTGTGGATATTGACCCTCAGGGTAATTCAACAAGCGGCTTCGGAATAGATAAAAGAACTATCAAGGTATCGTCTTATGACGTGCTTGTAGGAAACAATAAGGCAGCCGAAGCTGTGGTTCACACCGAATTCAAGGGTGTTGACCTTATGGTATCAAATATGAATCTTGCAGGCGCAGAGCTTGAAATTATAGACATTAAGAGCCGTGAGAGCCTTCTGAAAAACGCTCTTGCAGGAATATGGGACAATTACGATTATATTTTCCTTGATTGTCCGCCCTCTTTGGGTCTTATAACTCTTAACGCGCTTACTGCATCTGATTCGTTTCTTGTCCCCATTCAATGCGAATACTATGCGCTTGAGGGACTTTCTCAGCTGATGTCAACGGTACGTAACATAAAAAGACTCTATAACCCGTATATAGAGCTTGAGGGCGTGCTTCTGACTATGTACGACGGAAGACTTAATCTGACCCAGCAGGTGGTTGACGAGGTTAAAAAGTTCTTCCCGAAAAAGGTATATTCCACAACGATTCCGCGAAACGTTCGCTTGTCGGAGGCTCCGAGCTTCGGACAACCCATTATATATTTTGATAAAAAATCCAAGGGTGCAGAGGCATACAGCGACTTTGCAGAGGAATTTTTATCAAAGCAGAACAGGAGGTAAATGAATGGCAGCAAAAAAAGGCGGTCTCGGAAAAGGCTTTGACAGCCTTTTTCTTGATAATTCCTCGGATGCCCTGAGCGAAGGCTCATCAGTAATGCTCCCCATAGGAGATATAGAGCCTGACCGCGGACAGCCGAGAACAAGGTTTACGGAGGAGGCTCTTGCAGAGCTTGAAGCATCAATAAGAGAATTCGGTGTTTTACAGCCGCTTCTCGTCCGTCCTATGTCTGACGGCAGCTACAGAATCGTAGCAGGTGAAAGACGCTGGAGAGCCGCAAGAAGAGCAGAACTTAAAGAGATTCCCGTAATCATAAAATCCCTTACCGACGCAGAGGCTGCGGCAATAGCACTTATTGAAAATCTGCAGAGAGAGGATCTTAATCCCATTGAAGAAGCCGCAGGTATCAAGAAGCTTATTGAGGAATACGGATATACTCAGGAGGAGGCCTCCGAAAAGCTTTCAAAATCCCGTCCCGCAATAGCAAATGCACTCCGTCTTCTGGCACTTCCGTCCGACGTGTCAAGGATGGTTGAAGAGGGTGTTCTTTCCGCAGGACACGCCCGTGCATTACTCGGACTTGACGATGAACAGCAGATTTCCGACATTGCGGCAGAAATTGTCGGAAAACAACTTTCCGTAAGACAGACTGAACAGCTTGTAAAGGCACTCAAAAAGCCAAAAAAGGCAACGGCATCAAAAAAGAGCAGAGATAAGTTCTACGACGAGGTCGAGCTTGCTCTTTCAGACGTGCTTGCAAGAAGAGTCAGCGTCCGTTCAGCGGGTAAGGGCGGAAAAATTGAAATCGAGTTTTTCGACATGCAAGACCTGCAGAAGCTTGCAAAATTATTTTCAGAAGATTGATTAAGGAGAGGATATTATGATAGATATAAGATTTTTAAGAGAAAATCCCGATGCAGTAAAGGAAAACATCAAAAAAAAGTTTCAGGATTCAAAGCTCCCTTTAGTAGACGAGGTTCTTGAATTAGACGTTGAAAGCAGAAAGAACAAGACTCTTGCAGACAGTCTCAGAGCTTCAAGAAACAAGCTTTCCAAACAGATAGGCGGACTTATGGCACAGGGAAAGAAGGAAGAGGCAGAGGCAATAAAGAAGCAGGTAAACGAGCAGTCAGGGGCACTTGCCGCCGCTGAGGCAAAGGAAGCCGAGCTTCAGGAAAAAATCACGAAAATAATGATGATAATTCCCAATATTATCGACGAATCCGTACCGATAGGCAAGGATGACAGCGAAAACGTAGAGGTTCAGCGTTACGGTGAGCCCGCAGTACCCTCTTTCCCCATTCCTTACCATACGGATATTATGGAACGCTTCAACGGTATAGACCTTGACAGCGCAAGAAGAGTTGCGGGTAACGGCTTCTATTATCTTATGGGAGATATCGCAAGAATTCACTCCTCCGTTATTTCCTATGCAAGAGACTTTATGATTGACAGAGGCTTTACCTACTGTATTCCTCCCTTTATGATAAGAAGCGACGTGGTAACCGGTGTTATGAGCTTTGCCGAAATGGAGGCTATGATGTATAAAATAGAGGGCGAGGACCTTTATCTTATCGGTACGAGTGAGCATTCTATGATAGGTAAGTTTATCGATACCATAGTTCCCGAGGAGTCTCTTCCTCAGGCACTCACAAGCTATTCTCCCTGCTTCCGCAAGGAAAAGGGCGCACACGGTATTGAGGAGAGAGGCGTTTACAGAATCCATCAGTTTGAAAAGCAGGAAATGGTAGTTGTCTGCAAGCCTGAGGACAGCAAGATGTGGTTTGACAAGCTCTGGCAGAATACCGTTGACCTTTTCAGAAGCCTTGATATTCCCGTAAGAACACTTGAATGCTGCTCAGGCGACCTTGCAGACCTTAAGGTGAAGTCCATAGACGTTGAGGCCTGGTCACCGAGACAGGGCAAGTATTTCGAGGTCGGCTCCTGCTCAAATCTCGGTGATGCTCAGGCAAGAAGACTCAAAATAAGAGTAAACGGCAAGGACGGCAAATATCTTGCCCATACGCTTAACAATACGGTTGTCGCTCCCCCCAGAATGCTTATTGCCTTCCTTGAAAACAATCTTAACGAGGACGGCAGCGTAAACATTCCCGAGGCACTTCGTCCTTATATGGGCGGCAAGGAGAAAATCGTTCCCGTAAAATAAACCGTCAATTATTGCATAACAGAGAAGAGTATGCTATAATACTTTTTATATTTCAAAAAAGGAGAACTAATAATGGATCCTATTAAAGTAGATTTTTCCGACAGCGGAAAGAAAAAGAGCGTTAAGGACGTGCTTATTCCCCCCGAAAAGGCAGGTCTTAAAATCGTTATCAACATTATAATCACACTTATCGTGGCGGCGGTTGCATATTACTTCCTGCTTCCCCCTATGAATCTTCAGTCCTATGACTTCTATATTTACTGGGCAATCGTGCTTGCCTCCTACGTAGGCGCGGCTTTCGTAACCTCAGGTGCCTTCGTTAAGCCCGAATACGTGCCCTACGTCAGAAAGCAGTCCATAGTTCCCATAGCTCTCGGACTTGTGCTTGCACTTATCGTCGGTGTCGGCTATGTTATTTCAAGCCCCTTCTTCAGAGCAAAGGACTATTCGGAAATTCTTACCATTGAAAACGCTGAGTTTGACAATACTATCTCTGTTATCGACAGTATGTCCGACTTCGATAAGGTTCCTCTTATTGACAAGGATGCCGCCCGTGAGCTTGCAGACAAGACTCTCGGTGACTTCTCCGCTCTCGGTCTTGAATCCCAGTTTGAGATTCTTGAAAGCGACTCAACACAGATAAACTTCAAGGGCTCTCCCTACAGAGTATATCCCCTTCAGTACGGTGATATCTTCAAGTGGGTTACAAACTCTGTTATGAGTGACACCTACGAGGGTATTCCCGGTTACGTAAGAGTTAACCTCAATACACAGGAATCACAGCTTATTACGGACTTTGATATTACCTATTCAACTGCCGAGCATTTCGGTGAATATCTTGAAAGACATCTCCGCTTCAAGTATCCCACGTACATTTTCGGTGATACCTCATTTGAAATTGATGACAGCGGCAAGCCCTTCTGGGTTGTTGAGCATATCAAAAAGACCGTCGGCCTTGTAGGCGGTGACGACGTTGCAGGCGTTATTCTCGTTGATGCCGAAACGGGTGAGGACATTTATTATTCCGCTGATGAAATCGGTGCCGACAGCTCTGAAATCGCTTGGATAGACCAGGCTTATGACGCTGACCTTCTTGTTCAGCAGTATAACTATCTCGGAAAGTATGCAGGCGGCTTCTGGAACTCAATTATCGGTCAGTCCGGCGTTAAGCAGGCTTCTCAGGGCTATTCCTTCATCGCAGTAGGTGACGACGTTTACCTTTACACGGGTGTTACCTCCGTTACCTCCGACGACTCAATTCTCGGCTTCTTCTTTATCAACCAGAGAACCAAGGAAGGCTTCTTCTACAACACAACGGGTGCTACAGAATCCGCAGCTCAGCGTTCCGCACAGGGTAAGGTTTCCGATAAGGGTTGGAAGGCAGCATTCCCCATTCTTCTCAACATCGACGGTGAAGCAACCTACTTTATGGCTCTCAAGGACGATGCAAATATCGTAAAATCCTACGCTATGGTTAACGTTCAGCAGTATAACGTCGTTGCAATTCCCGCAGGTGAAAATGACGACCTTGCCTCTGCCGTAAGCGAATATATCAAGGGTCTCAAGGCACTCAGCCCCTCTGTTATCATTGATATTAACTTCGACGTGTCCTCAAATAAGCCCTCCGGCGGCGATGAGGGAACGGGTCTTGCAAATATAACGGGTGTTGTAACCGATATCCGTACAACGGTTGTATCGGGTAACACATACTTCTACATTGAGCTTGACAATTCCGGCGTATATTACTACGTTGCTGCCGACGTTGCCGATATGGTAGTTCTCTTCAATACGGGAGACACTATTACGGTTACGATTGACGAAGCAAGCGAAGGACAGCTGGTTGAGGCTCTTCAGATGATTCTCGGTACGGCTTCCGCTCCCGAGGTAAATGAAGACACACCCGCAGTCGAAGAAGAAACAACAGCGGCATAAATCAAACAAATAAGCTTAAAGGGGCTGTAAAAAAACGAAAGTTTTTTACATCCCCTTTCTTTCTTTATAGGAAATTTCTCCCGATATCACAAAAGGATTATATGTCCCTGCGAACGGAAAGCCGGCATTTTTCGGAGCCGGACTATACGAAAGCGGCCGCCGTAAGGCTCGGCGAAGCCGTTTGCTTAGAATCCTAAAATCTCATAAGGCCATATAGTTGTTGTTTTTGAGTAGTTGTTTATGATATAATCAAGGGGCAAAACCATATATAATCGGACTAAGTTGAGACAGTAGAAGGGAATGATATTATGGCACTTGAAAAGAGAATCAAAAACGATGTAGATACGGATAAAAAGCCGAAGGTGTATTTTACCTGCCATCCTGACGATTTTGAGATGTGCTTTGATAAAATCTGTGAGGAT
>JAZNFG010000075.1:0-38316 GCA_045589015.1 Acutalibacteraceae bacterium | reverse complement strand
GTACTTGTTTAACTCAAATAAAATCTTCAAGGGTTCATTTTTGTCGTTGTTTAATTTTCAAGGTTCGTGCCCTCTCTCAAGAGTGCCTATTGAGTATATCATATACTCCACTGCTTGTCAAGAGGTTTTTTTAATTTTTTTGAGTTTTTACGAAGTTTTTTTGAGGTGCGTTCAGGCCCTGCTTTCTTTCTTCGTTTTACTCGTTTTTCACTCGGTTTCTCTCCCGAATGCTTGCACAGTTTAACACATAAATCCGCCGTTGTCAACACTTTTTTTAAAGTTTTTAAAAGATTTTTCAAAAAAAGTTTTTGTATACAATATATTGTGTTTTTGCCATTATTTTCTCGCAAATTACAAGATATAGATATGTATATTTCAGATTTTACCTGAAATAATAATATCATCCTTAATTTGTAAATGAAAAGAGATGTGTTTTTTGTTACACCGTAAATTATCCCTCAAAGCATCACGCTCGACGGTTTCCCTTCTTCTCGTTTTTGCAGTTATTCTGTCGTTTTCGGCAATTTTCCTGAATGATAGCTCAAATGAATCCGAAATGACCCTTTCCTCCTTCGGCTCACGCGGCGAGGAGGTACGTCAGATTCAGAAAAAGCTTAAAAGTCTCGGTTATTATCAGGGCAGCGTTGACGGCATATACGGCACAGCCACCAAAAACGCGGTGACTGCCTTTCAGCGTTCCTGCGGCATTACCGCCGACGGTATTGCAGGTCCCACCACGCTTTTATATCTCGGTCTCTCCTCATCCTCGGGATATTCCTCTTCAGACGTATGGCTTCTTGCAAAGCTTATTGCCGCCGAAGCCAGAGGCGAGAGCTATCGCGGTCAGGTAGCGGTGGGTGCCGTCGTGCTTAACAGAGTCTCCCACGCGTCCTTTCCCGATTCGATTGCAGGCGTAATATACCAGAACGGTGCCTTTGACTGTGTTCGGGACGCCAACTGGAACGTTTCACCGGGTGAGACAGCTAAAAAAGCGGCAGCAGATGCACTCAACGGCTGGGACCCCACGGGCGGTGCTATATATTACTATAATCCGAAAACCGCTTCAAACGGGTGGATAAGAACCCGACCCGTTATCACGCAGATAGGCAATCACGTTTTCTGCGCTTAGTTTTCTCTATATAATGTAATTATAATGTAATTATTATTAAGCGGGTTACTTTCTGATAAGCAATCCGCTTAATTCCGTGTCTGTTATATATAATCGGCTGTTTGTGTTGTATAGGCTTTTTCTATTTAACATTACTTTAACTTTATTTTATAATATCCATTACACTCTATCTGTTAAAATATAGGAGCGAGGTGGTATATGCTTATGAACAACAGTATTAACACAGTAAACAGGCTTGTTATATTTTCTGCCGAAAAATACGCAGACCGCGATTTCTGCCGTTTCGTGAGAGATGACGAAATACAGGGTGTCACATATAAGCAATTTGCAGAAAATGCATTTGCCGTGTGCAGTTATATACGAAGCATAGAAAGCAACAGAATCCATATAGGCTTTATCGGCAAAACCAACTATGAATACATCGCCTGCCTTACGGGTATGATTCTCAGCGGGAATACCGTTGTGCCCCTGTCGCCCGATATGAGTGTTGAAGAGGCGGTTTATCTTTTTAACAACGCAGATATTGAAATTCTTTTCTGCGAGGAGGAATTTACCGGAAAAGCAGAGCAAATAAAAGCCGGATGCCCTTCTCTCAAAAAGATTATTTCTCTCGGAGATACAAGCTACTTTTTACATATTTTTACAGAATATGCTTCTGACAATTACCCCGACATTCCCGTATCATACAAGCTACCCGCGCTTATCGTATATACCTCCGGCACCACTGGAGTAAAAAAAGGTGTAGTGCTGTCCCACGGAAATCTTGCGGCAAACAGCACATACGATGCATATTCTATGTCAGACGGGGATGTGAGCTTCTCTATCCTTCCCATGCATCACATTTTCTGTTACGCGTGCGATGTACTCAAAACACTTTATGACGGCGGTACTCTGTGTCTTAACGGCAGCATGGCAGATATGTATGATAATTTCCTTATTTTTGAACCCACCGTTATGCGTATCGTTCCCGCAATCTGCCGCTCCTTGCTCACAAGAATAAAGCTCACAAGAAAACGTAACCCCGCCCTTTCAAAACGACAGGCAGCTGAGAGCGTTGTGGGAAAAAACCTCAGACAGTTGATAGCAGGAAGCGCATTTCTCAGCAGCTCACTCATTGATGAATTTGAAGAATACGGAATTATTGCCAGACAGGGCTACGGCATGAGCGAATGCTCTCCGAGAATTACTACGGCAGACTTTTCCGAAAGCTACAAATATTCAAACGGTATTCTGACAGGTGTGGATGAGGTGCGTGTACGTGACGGTGAAATTCAGGTCAGAGGTCCCTCGGTTATGCAGGGCTACTACAAGCTCCCCGAGGAAACTGCCAATGCATTCACCGAAGACGGTTTCTTACACACGGGAGATGCAGGCTATATAGAAGACGGCCACGTATATCTTTCCGGAAGAAAGAAAAATATTATCGTTCTGTCAAACGGAGAAAATATTTCACCGGAGGAAATTGAAAACCTTTTCAGTGATGAACAGCTCATCAAGGAAATCATTGTGTTTGCCCGAGGCGACTCCATCTGTGCGGAGATTTATGCAGATCCTGCCGCAACCCGTGAGGATATTGAAAATATTATTTATAACATCAATTGCACCTCGGATACCGCCAAGCAGATCGAATCATTTGTTCTGAGGGATTGCCCCTTCCAAAAAACCTCTACGGGAAAAATCAAAAGACCCGAATTTTCATACAGAAAGGAATAATCGCTATGGTAGAAAAAAAACTATCCGACGGCTCAAGTGTTCAGGCATTCCCCTTATCCGCATCTCAGCAATTTATGTTTTATATGGCAGCACAATACGGAGCAAAATACCCAGTCAACAATATCGGAATGGGATATTATATCCACTCGGATATAGATTATACAGCTATGAAGGAGTCTATTTACGAAGCAATTGAGCGCTGTGACACCATGAGACTGCGTTTTACGGCGGACGAGCAATACAGAATAGTTCAGTACGTAACTCAAAAATCTGAGCTTATCGTGGAGGACGCTGATATGAGCTCAGTTCCTCTTTCCGAAGCAAAAAAGAAAATGTTTGAAATTTCGAGGCAGGAAATCCCAACCTATGACTGTGAGATTCATAAAATAATGCTCATAAAGCTTGAAAACGGAATCAATTGTATTTTTATGAGACTCAATCATCTTGCCATGGATGCATTCTCAGCAAAGGTCTTCCTTAATGACATAATCGATATATATCTTCACAAAAAATATAACGCTGCTTATCCCAAGCCAATGCGTGCATACATACCCGTGCTCATTAAGGAGCTTCAGTATCTTTCAAGCCCCGAAAAGGAAGCAGATAAGGAGTATTGGTACAGATCCCTTGCAGATACTGATGAGCCCGTGTTTACGGATTATATGCTGAACAGTCGTCTCATCGAGCAAAGGAAGGAATATCCCCACCGCAGGTTTGCCGATATACATTCGGGCTCGCCTGAAGCAGATACGCTTATATTCAATATGTCAAAGGAAAACAGCGATAAAATATTAAGGGTCTGCGAGGAAAGCTTACTGTCCGTCTGTGCCTTTCTTTCAATGGGTGTGCGAACGGCTCTTTCCGTTTTCAACAACAACGAGGAAGACGTTTCATTCAAGATGATAGTAAACCGCCGCGGAAGCATTGAAGAAAAGAAATCAGGCGGCATCAGAATCAATTTCTTTCCTATGAGAAGCATTATCACAGACGATACAAATTACAAAGAGGCAACACAAAAAATATCTGATATTCAGAGTGATATTTACGCTCACTGCTCACTGAGCTTTATGGAAATGCTGCTTGAAAGACATAAATCCATGCCCGATGATGCAAAGGCCGACTCAACTTATGACAGCGTGGGCTTTTCATACCAGCCTCTTATGGCGGACAAGGGCATACCCGATACCTTATGCGAAAGCGAATGGTTCAATAACGGCGCATCTATGATTCCCTTGTATCTTACGGTAAAGCACCGCACGTCCGATAAGGGCTTTGACTTTATTTTTGAATACCGCAAAAACCCCGATCCCTCATACGATATAAAAATATTCTATAAGAAGCTTGAAGGAATCCTTATCAGCGGCGCAGAGGACCTGAATATTAAGGTACGGCAGCTCCTTGAAGAAAACGCCGTAACTAAAGAAGAAAGAGAGAATAAAAATGGATAGATTTATAGCTATACTCCTGAATTATACAGAGGCTGAGAATATTACAGGCAGCTCACACTTCAAAAAGGATCTCGGACTTGCTTCATTTGATACCGTATGTCTGATTCAGGATATAAAAAAAGAGCTTGGCATTGAATGCACACCCTCGGATTTTGTTAAATTCAACACGGTAGGTGAATTTGCGGAGAATTTTCTGAAGCCGTAAACAAAATGCTGAAAATTGTATAAAAGCTTATTGAAAATAATCGCTTTCTTATAGTATTATATTATCAATAATATATAAGGAGCGGTTTCTTATGGCTATTTTTGCAAAAATCACGGCATTTTTTATTTCCGTTATTGCGTTTCTTATTTCTCCGTTTTACCATATCTCTCCGACGTTCAACGATTACACCTTTACCGTTGATACTGCCGTGCGGGGGGAGACACTTCCCAACGGCGCAAGCAACGTAAACGTATGGGAGATGGGCACGCAGTTCATAAATCCCGAGGTCACAAGCGATTACAATATTTTTGAATTCGTTGAGTACGTACAGCTTATGCAATGCACGGGCGGCTCGGCGGAAAGGGACCTTTTCAAGGATCCCCTTGATTTTGACACTCTTGACGATTATGACTTCACAAGACTTATTGAAAACTGCAGAGGTATTCTTTCTCTCGGAGCAAAGCCGCATCTCAAGACGGGCAGCGTTCCGCTGAAATACTCCGCTCTTGCAAGAACCGATACCACCTTCGGTACAAATCCCTATCCCCCCGATGATTATAATGTATATTATAATTATATATATGCCATAGGTGAAGCTCTCGTAAATGAGTTCGGCAGAGAGGAAGTCCTCTCCTGGCGGTTCGGTGTAATGACGGAGTATGAAAACAAAGACTGGTTCTTTGCCGCCGACGGCACACCCGAGAGCTCTGCAGAGGAATACTGCAAGCTATACGATTATACCGTAGCCGCCTTACAGGACTCCATAGGCAAGGATATCTTCGTAGGCGCCCATTCAATGACCGTAACAGAGGGTCTCTGGGACGAACAGATATTCATTGAGCATTGTGCAAGCGGCACTAACTATAAAACAGGGGAAACAGGCACAAGAATCTGCTTCCTGTCCTCCTCCTTCTATGATGCAAAGCCCGGTGAATTCACCTCGGGAAAAACCCTGTATGAATGCATTGAATACTTAAAGGGCTGTGCAGAGGCTGCAGGCCTTGAAGGTCTTATTTTCGGCATTGACGAGGGCAGAATCCTTACAGGCGTCAACATCGGAAAGGTCGATTCCCAGCTTCTTTCACGCACGGTGGGCTATACCTATCAGGCGGCTTACGATGCAAGGCTCTATAAGCAGCTCTTTGACATCGGCGGCGATTACCTCTCCTCCTGGTATTTCCTTTCAAACGGTATTCTTGACGGAAATCCCACTCTTTCATATCACGTTGCTTCAAATCTCGCTGAATTCGGCAGTATGACAAGAACCGAAGCCGAGCTTTCGGGCAAGGGCGCGCTTCTCGAATCCGAAATTGACTGCGTTTCCGCAGTAAACGAAGAAACGGGCAAGGTGCTCGTTATGGCATATAATTTCAAGAATGACCTTGATTATAATTATGCCGCCGACATAAAATTCAATCTCAGCGTTCCCCATCTTGACGGCAAAGACGTTGAAATCAAGGTTTACAGAATAGACGACAGTTGTAATTATTTCGACGAATGGCTTGAGGACAGAGAGACCTACGGAATAACGAACGACTGCTTCTCCTGGTCTCCCGACTGCCCCGTAATTGAAAGCTATACGACACTTTCGGATAACAATGCAAGAAATATTTATTTCTCTGAGCTGAGAGAAAAGTATGCTCAATGCAGTACGCTTACTCCCGTTACAATCAACGCAAGAGTCACCGACGGCGCATTGACGCTTTCCGAAAGCCTTGCTCCCAACGCGGTTGTGTTTATTGAAATAATACCCGAATAACAATACAACAAGAAAGCGTTTTGCCGTTGCCTTACGGCGACCGTTTTCGGATAGTCCGGCTCCGAGGAAAGCCGACTCCCCGTTCAAAGGGACATAAAGACTTTTTACGATATCGGAAGGAATTTCCTGTAAAATAAAATACTCTGCCCCGTCTTTTATGACAGGGCAGATTTTTAATGCACAATTCTGTATTTTGTTCTGTTTCCGTATTTTGAAGATGTTAAAAGACCGTATTTTTCAAACTTTATTACAAAATCTCTGATTGTGGCATACGCGGCATCAGAAAAATCCCTTTCGAGCATTTTCGTCGAAAATTCTTCATTTGAGTAATAAGAGAGAATGAAGGTCCACAATGCCTTTTCTTTTTGTGTCACCCTACCCTCTGACAACAACTCATCAAACAAAGCGTTACCTTCCCAAGGCACAGGATTTTTTATTTTATTATATACATTGTTTATAAAATAGGAAATAAAGGGTGTTACGTCCGTAACCGAGCTGATTTTGCGGTTTTCGTTTATAAGAGAAAAGGCTTCATAATACAGCCTTCTGCTCTGTTCGATTTCACTTGAAAACGGAACAAACAAAGCTGCATCATAGTCTCTCTGAATGAGATACCACAGATGCACAAGCCGTGCAATCCTTCCGTTCCCGTCAAAGTAAGGGTGAATGAATGCAATATAATAATGAATAATACAGGCCTTTATAATATCATTTATTTCATCCTCGCTGTTTATAAAGCTGAAAAGCAAGTCCATATATAAAGGAATCTTTTTCCAATCGGGACCTTCGTGCTCAAGCTTGTTTCCGACAACAAAAACCGTATCGTCCCTGTAGAGATTTCCGTTTTTAAGTCTGTTTTCCTCGTCAAGAAATTCACCCACGGTCATATTGTATAAAGCATTCAGATTTTTTTCATTTATAACGTTTTTCTTATCGGAAATAAATTCAAAGCCTTTTTTCAATCCGTAAATTCTGTTTTCCTGCTCGTTGACGGGTGCAAAGCCTTTAAGAATGCTTCTTACACTCTCGCGGGAAATATCAATATTTTCTATAGCACAGGTGGAAATTATTTCCTCTTCCCTGCTCTTTAAGGAAGCCGCTCGGTGATAATCTCTCAGCATCAGCTTCAGGCACCCTTCGGAAACGGCAGAATGATTCTGTGTATATACAAGTCTTTCTCCGTTCATATCGCAAAGCGGCAGCTGACGATAATAAAGCTTTTTCAGATTTTCAAGAAAATCATCAAAATCTTCGCTGTATTTATATTTCAGCTTTTTCAGCTCATTAAAATGCTTATCCCTGAGCATTTCGGTAAATTTAACTATATCCATAAAAGCAGCTCCTTTACTGATACCAATTAGTATCAGTTTGTATCAGTTTAACACAAAAATTCATACAGGTCAAGAAAAACATAAATCATACCCTGATAAGGCAAAACAAGTCAGAGGCTTTTGGGCATCCGACTTGTTTGTTTTTTCATTACATATTTATTATTTTACGTTTCCCTGCGTGTCGCATTCAAGCTTCATAGTTCTTTCTACGGTTTTCAGAGGAACGAGAAGCTTATATTGTCTTATTGTAAAATCGGCAACGGCAAGGTTTTCAGTCTCGCGGCAGGAGGATGAAACAAGCTGCCAATCGGAATCGTATATTTCCGCAGAAAACTCCGCAAGGGTACATACTGCCGAATTTTTCGTATAAACGAATTCGCCTTTAAGGCTTGCCGTCCACAAAAGCTCATCATCGGCAGAATAATAATTGAGCTTCTTTGTTTTTGATACGGTTTTCTGACCCTTGAAGAAATCTATAAGCCGTCTTAAAAAATCAAGAAGCTTGGCAAAAATACCGCCCGTGCTCTCATTCTCCGGCCTTTCGTCAACGCTCACCGTAATATATGAGCCGTCCTCAAAATATTCTCTTTCCTCAGCAGGCTTCTCTGCCCCGAAAGCGGGCAAAACGGAAAAAAGCAACAGTATAATACTGAGAAATACCGAAATTATCCTTTTCATAACAGCTCACCGCCCCAAGCGTTAAATATATAAAGCAGCTCTTCCGTAAAATATCCGTGCGCCTCGCTGTGAACGTCAATAAAGCTTATAAGAGCAAATATACCCCATATAAGAAGCACCGCCAGAAGAAAAAGAATAACAGCCCGTTTCAGCGAAATTCTTTTTTTGATTTCTACCCCTGTAATATCTGCCGAAAAGCCCTGTGCAATTTCCTCGGGAGAGCCGAATACGGCAATTATCTCCGTCATATCAGCCTCAGGCGAGCTCTCAATAAAAGCACCGATTTCTTTTTTCAGCTCCCTAAGAAAAGCGGTTTTCTTATTCTTGGGACAAAAAATATTTTTTTCAATTTCCTTATAGTATGCATTTAGCCTTTTATTCAGAGCATCATTCATCTTCCTGCACCGCCTTTAATATCATTTCCACACCCTCGGAAATTCTTTTATATTCAGCAAGCATTTCCTCGTAATACTCCCTGCCCTTTTCCTCAAGGTGATAATATTTTCTCAGCCTTTTGTTTACTATCTCATCATAATCGCTTATATAGCCGTTATCGGTAAATCTGTAGAAAATCGGATATAACGTACCAAGCGGCAGAGTAAAGCGTCCTCCGCTTTTTTCATTTACAGCCTTTACTATCTCATAGCCGTACATATCCTTTCGGGAAAGCACGGAAAGCACGATAAGCTCCACGGTCCCCCTCTTAAAGTTATCGGTATTGGGCAAAAGAAATCTTCCTCTCTGTGTTCATAAGCGAATTTTATCATAATATACGGCAGATGTCAACATATATCTTGCCACACAAAATATATGTTGACACAACAGCTTTTAAATGGTATTATCGGGTTGAGGGAATAACTGCAGGTATTTCCGAATAATATAAAGGAGGAAAAATTATGGCTATCGGTACTTTAAGCTCATTTTTAGCAAAGGCTGTTGCAATACTTCTGTTTGCCGTGTCATTCTTCGTTCCGGGCTCACCCGACAAGATAGATATCAGCGTAAGCATCGCGTCAGATGAAGCACAGGTAATTTATGTCAGTTGGAAAAACAATACGGGAAAGGCAATTACCCAACCGACGTATTATCTGGAAAAGCAGGAAAATGACGGGTGGACTGCCGTTGAATTTGCAGAGGGCTTCGGCTTTCCGGAAATATACACTCAGTACTATCCTACAGAGGGCTCTTCCTTCAGAATCGACGTGCAAAGAGATCTGAAGGAGCCTCTGACGGCAGGAACGTACAGAATCACGCTCTGCTATGAGCTGCTTTACAGCAATAATACCTCGGGCAGAGCCGCAGCCGTTTTCTGCGTGGAATAACAGCACGTCTAAAGACCTCAGGGGCTCAGGCAATCATCTGCCTGAGCCCCGTGCTTGTATTGCTCTGTGCGGTCTGCGCTTTTTTACTGCTCCGATTATGCTTATATCTGATAGAAGCCGACCTTCTTCATAACCTTTCTCATAGTCTTATGAGCCAGATACGATGCCTTTTGGGCACCTTCCCTTGCACAGGCTTCAATATATGCCTTATCGGAAAGTATTCGCTTATATTCAACCTGTATGGGACGAAGCTCCTCTACAACGGCATCTGCAACGGCTGCCTTGAAGTCACCGTAGCCCTTGCCCTCAAATTCCTTTTCTATTGCATCAAAGTCAAGTCCCGTACAGCAGGAATAAATAGTCATAAGATTGTTTATGCCTGCCTTGCCCTCTCCGTAGTAAACTCTTGCCTCAGAGTCTGTCACGGCACTCTTTATCTTCTTTGCGATAACCGACGGCTCATCAGCAAGAGAGATAAAGGATTTTACGTTGGGATCGGACTTGCTCATCTTCTTTTCGGGCTCCTGAAGGGAGAGTATTCTTGCACCCTTCTTGCCGATATAAGGCTCGGGAATTTTGAAAACGTCACCGTAAATACCGTTGAAGCGTTCGGCAATATCACGGGCAAGCTCAAGGTGCTGCTTCTGGTCGTCGCCTACGGGCACCTTATCCGCACCGTAAAGAAGAATATCTGCAGCCATAAGGATGGGATAGGTAAAAAGACCTACGTTTACGTTATCCGCGTGACGCTGTGACTTATCCTTGAACTGAGTCATTCTCGAAGCCTCACCGAAGGCTGTATAGCAGTTGAGCACCCAGGCAAGAAGCGCGTGGTCGGTAACGTGGCTTTGTAAAAATACTATGTTCTTTTCGGGGTCAAGACCGAGAGCCAGAAGCATAGCGTACATTTCCGTTGAACGGCGTCTGAGATCGGCAGGCTCGCTTCTTACGGTAATTGCGTGAAGGTCGGCAACACCGAAGATGCAGTCGTTTTCTGCCGCCATATTGTGCCAGTTCTTGAATGCTCCCAGATAGTTTCCGAGAGTAGGTGTGCCCGATGCCTGAACGAGGCTGAGCACAACGTTTGTCTTTTCGTTTGTATTTTCCATAATAACGTCTCCTTTACCTGAGCAGATTTCTTCTTTGCTCATAATCGGGAAGTATTTTTTCTATTTCTTTATAAAATTCCCTTGAGTGGTTGTGATGGAGTATATGGCAAAGCTCGTGCACCACAACGTAATCTATTGCTTCCTCGGGAAAGCGCATAAGATAAAATGAAAAGGATATATTGTTTTTCCCCGAGCAGGAGCCGAAGCTTCTTCTCGCACCGGTTATACTGATTCTGCCGGGGCTGACTCCGATAACGGGCGCAAAGTGCGCCACCCTGCGGGGAAGATACTCCCGTGCTTTTTTTCTGAGTATTTTTTCCTCCTCGGGAGATGCCGCCTTGTAAAGACCGCTTTTAGGACTGAATTTTTCCTTTGCCCTTTCTATTTTTTCCTCGTTTTCGCGGACAAACCTGTCTATTTTGCTCTTGCTTTCTCCGATAGGTGCCCTCACGATAACGCTTCCGTCGGGATTTATGTTTATTACCGTCGTTTTCCGTAAAGAAAAAACAATTTCATAATCTGTCATTCAATATATACTGTCGGAAAGAAAAAGTGAATACCTTTTTTGTTATTCCTCATTTTCTTCGTCCGCTTCCTTAGCTTCCTTGTTTTTCTTTTCCTCTTTTTTGAGAATTACTGCCCATATCAGCACCGTGACGATACACACGACTGCAGAAACGACTGCCGCAACGTTTGCGGCTTTAAGTGCGCCTTCGCTTATAAAGGCAACGTTTTCATAGGTAAAGAGTCTTAATACCACCGCAAGAAATGCGCTTATAAGTAAAACTGCCTTGAGTATTTTCATTATTGGGTTATCTCCCCGTAAAATATTTCTTTTTTACTGCCGTCGGGCAATAAAAGCACAGCTGCCCCCGTGGGGGTTATATCAGAAAATACACCCTCGGTTATGCTTTCTCCGAGGCGGTATTTCACCGTTTTTCCTATTGAGAAGGAACGCCGTCTTATCTCTTCAACGGTCTTCTCACCTGCCGAAAAAAGCTCCCTTCGGGAATAAACGCAGGCATCCAGCCCTTCGGTTACGGCCTCGGCAAGCCTTCTTTTGTCGGGCAGAGGCTTATTTTCCGCACGAAATGAGGTCATTATATCCCGAAGCTCCGAGGGAATCTCATCAGCTGCGACAGCCACGTTTATTCCGATTCCCACAACTGCCGTGAGAGTCCTTCCCGACACAAGCTCACAGAGTATTCCGCCGAGCTTTTTGCCGCTCAAATAAATATCGTTGGGCCACTTGATAAGAGTTTTTACCCCCGTCTGCTCCTCGATTGCCTCGCTGACACAAAGTCCTGCAAGAAGAGTGAGAAAGGGAATATTCGTTTCCCTGCCCGTCAGAGGATATGAAGCAGAAAAATAAAGTCCTCCGTCGGGAGAAAAAAAGCTTCTTCCGAGCCTTCCCCTGCCGCCCGTCTGTCTGTCGGCAATAACCGTCACGAAAACGGGTCTGTCAGCGGTATATATCATTTTTTTCAGCTCGTCGTTTGTGGACGCGGCTTCCTTCAGAAGCACGGTGCTTCTTTCAGCTTTTCCGAAATTATCGTACATACAGCCTCTCCTGCCGCCTTATAAAGCCTTTGCGGCGTGGGGCGGTAACAATAATATTAAGGGGCGGCTTTTCAGGCTGCCCCTTTAATTGCGGCACATATCCGCTCCGTTTTATTCCTCGTCGGCAAGAAGCTCCTTGAGAGCCTTTATGTCGCTTGCGGAGAGAGTGATTCCCTTACCCATCTTCTCGTGGTCGGGACCCCAGTCACGGATATCATACTTAGGCTCTTTGCCGTTCCAGCTGATAAGATTAAGCTCTTTTGCCCAGCCTCCTGCGCCCTCGGAAATGATACCAATGTGTTTAACTATCTCATAAGTAAATTCGGGCATCTTCGACATTCTCCTTTCATATAATAATTATATTTATACATATTTATAATATATAGGGATTGAAAAAAAATCAAGTGTTTTTTAAAAAAATTTGTTTAATTTGCATCCGCAATACGAAAAAAGCAGTTTTTTGTCACCAAAATTTATAAATAAATCTTAAAAAATACCTAAACCGTCCTTAATTTACTATCAGCAGATTTATATTTATAATTGTACCCGAGAGGTGTTTATAAATGAAAAACAAAAAACGAAATATTTTTATAGCCGTGATAATGGTGCTTACGGTGCTGATTCTCGTGTGCATTGACTCAGCCGTCAATAAAAGGGAAAGCTATGAAACAGCCGACGCGCTCATAAAGCCCTTCGCACAGGAAAACGGACTCAGAATAAAGGATTATCCGGACGAGATACGAAAAATGCTGGAAAACAACCCCGAAGCCCTTGATTTCGTGCTGAATTATCCCCTTGATAAGGACAAGCCGTCCGAGGGACTCAGCAAGGACGAAATAACGGATTACAGCGGTGTTCCCTATCTTTCTCAGTTTGACCGCCGATGGGGATATGAGGATTATGCAGGCTCGATTATCGGAATTGCAGGCTGCGGCCCCACCTGCCTTTCAATGGTCAGTATTTTTCTTCTGAAGGACTCTTCTCTTGACCCCTTATACGTTGCGGAGTTTGCCGAGAAGGAAGGCTACGCCACGCATAACAACGGCACGAAATGGCTTCTGATGAGCGAGGGTGCCGAAAAGCTGGGACTTGAAAGCGAGGAGCTTCCTCTTGATAAAAACGTAATGGAAAACGCTCTGAAGGAGGGCAGACCCATAATTCTCATTATGGGCGCAGGCGACTTCACGTCCTCGGGTCACTATATAGTGCTTACCGACTGCTCGGAGGAGGGCTTCACGGTTCTCGACCCTTATTCAGAGGAAAGAAGCTCCGTAAAATGGACCTATGAAAGAATTGAAGGACAGATACGCAATATCTGGGCGTATAATGCCAAGCAGTAATTTACATTTATTCTTGTAATGTGCGTGCTGTATATGTATAATATATATACATATAATAAAGAGGTACGCTTATGAGAAACAAAAACCTTTGTGCCCCTGTTCCCCCCAGGGGCTTTAATACTTGGGACTGCTACGGTGCGGCTGTAAACGAGGAACAGCTTATGGCAAATGCACGCTTTCAGGCAGAGCACCTCAAGCAGCTCGGCTGGGAATACGTGGTCTGCGACATACAATGGTACGAGCCTACGGCTTCTTCATATTACTACCATAATTTTACTGAGCTGTGCTACGACGAATACTCCCGTCTGATTCCCGCTCCCAACCGCTTCCCGTCTTCTGCGGGCGGTGTCGGCTTCAAGAAGATTGCCGACGAAATTCACTCGATGGGACTTAAATTCGGAATACATATTTTAAGAGGTATTCCCCGTCAGTGCGTTCACCTTAATACTCCCACCGTAACCCCCGGTGTCGGAGCGAGAGATATTGCCTCGCAGTTTTCCGTATGCCCTTGGAACACGGATATGTACGGTGTTGATGCAAGCAAAAAGGGTGCGCAGGAATACTATGATTCTCTTTTTGAATTATATGCCTTATGGGGCGTTGACTTCGTAAAGGTTGACGATATTGCAAATACCGAATTCAAGCCCTCAGACCCATATTCGGCAAAAAAAGAAATAGAAATGATAAGAAAAGCCATAGACCGCTGCGGAAGAGATATGGTATTGAGCCTTTCTCCCGGCCCTGCTCCCTTACGGGAAGCCGAGCACCTGAAGGAACACGCAAATATGTGGAGAATGAGCGGTGATTTCTGGGATACGTCAGAGGCACTCGATAAGATGTTTGAGCTGTGCTTCAGCTGGTATCCCCACGTAAGCGAGGGTTGTTATCCTGACTGCGATATGCTTCCTCTGGGCATTATTCAGCTGACGGAGGAGCTTCCCGAATACAGGGCAAGAAGAACGCGCTTTACCGAGGCTGAGCAATATATGGTAATGAATCTCTGGTGCATTTTCCGTTCTCCGTTGATGTTCGGCGGTGAAATGACTATGATGGACGACTTTACATATTCACTTATAACCAATAAAGAGCTTCTTGATATAAATGCATATTCAAGCGGAAACCGTCCTCTTTTATGGGACGGGGAAACGGCGGTATGGACCTGCAGGGATAAAAACGGAAGGAACGTATTTGCCTTCTTCAATCTGACTAAAGAGAAAAAGGAAATATCCGTTGATGCACAGCTTGCCGATATTTCTGCTTTCGGCACTCTCAGAGATATATGGACAGGTGAAAAGCAGACAGCCGGCTCAACGCTTACGGTAGCTCTCGACGGCAGAGGCTCAAGGGTGCTTGTAACGGAATAAGGAGAGAAATATGTATTATTTAGGAATAGATCTCGGTACTTCAAGCGTTAAGCTTCTTTTATCGGACGAAAAGGGAAATATAATAAAAACAGCAGCAAGGGATTATCCTCTCATTTTCCCGAGGGAGGGCTGGTCTGAGCAGAATCCCTCCGACTGGGTAGAGGGCACTCTTTCGGCTCTCGGTGAGATAACCGAGGGCATAGACAGGTCTCTTATAAAGGGAATCGGCGTTGCGGGACAGATGCACGGTCTCGTAATTCTGGACGAAAACGACGAGGTTATTCGCCCTGCAATTCTCTGGAATGACGGCAGAACCCAAAAAGAGGTGGAATACCTCAATAACAAAATCGGCAAGGAAAGGCTTTCTCAGTATACGGCAAATATCGCATTTGCGGGCTTTACCGCTCCGAAAATTCTGTGGCTGAAAAACAACGAGCCCGAAAGCTTCGCAAGAATCAGAAAAATTATGCTTCCCAAGGACTATATAAACTACGTTCTTACGGGAGTCCACGCCTGCGATTATTCGGATGCATCGGGTATGCTTCTGCTTGACGTAAAAAACAGGTGCTGGTCAGAGGAAATGCTCGGTATCTGTAATATAGATAAATCGCAGATGCCCGCTCTGTTTGAAAGCTATGAGGTCATAGGCAGGGTAAAGGATGAATTCTGCCTTCCCGAGGCTGTGGTAGTGGCAGGTGCAGGCGACAATGCCGCCGCCGCTGTGGGCACGGGCACCGTGGGAAACGGAAAATGCAACATTTCTCTCGGTACGTCGGGCACGGTATTCATTTCAAGCAAGAACTTCTCTGTTGACCCCTTAAACGCCCTTCACTCCTTTTGTCACGCAGACGGAAATTATCACCTTATGGGCTGTATGCTTTCAGCCGCATCCTGTAACAAGTGGCTTGCTCGGGAAATATTGAAGGAAAATGATTTTTCGGAATTGCAAAGGGACATCACCGAGGAAAAATTAGGCAACAACACAGTATATTTCCTGCCCTATCTTATGGGTGAAAGAAGTCCCGTAAACGATACGGACGCAAGAGGAGTATTCTTGGGAATGACTCTTGACACAAGTCGCGAGGATATGGTGCTGAGCGTCCTTGAGGGCGTGTCCTTTGCCATAAGAGATTCATTTGAGGTAGCAAAGGCATCGGGAATCAACATCACGGAAAGCTTCCTTGTAGGCGGCGGTGCAAAAAGTCCCTTGTGGAGAAGGATTCTCGCAAACGTTCTGGGCATCAGACTTCACATACTGAAAACCGAGCAGGGCCCCGGTATGGGTGCAGTAATTCTTGCTATGACGGGAACGGGACTTTTTAAGTCCGTAGAGGAGGCTGCCGCAGAGCTTTCGGCAGTTGCCGAAACAATTTACCCCGAGGACGGTCTTGCTTCTTTATACGAAGACAGATATAATAAGTTCAGGGAAATATATCCTGCACTTAAAGGCGTATTCAAAACCATTCGTTAAGGAGAAATAAAAATGAGTGAAATTTTCAAAAATATCGGTACGGTAAAATATGAGGGCGCATCCTCAAAAAATCCTCTTGCCTTCAAATTCTATGACCCCGAAAAGGTTATTCTCGGCAAGAAAATGAAGGAGCATCTTCCCTTTGCTATGGCCTGGTGGCACAACCTCGGCGCGGCAGGCACGGATATGTTCGGAAGAGATACGGCAGACAAGTCCTTCTGTGCCGAGGAAAAGGGCACTATGGCTCACGCATACGCAAAGGTTGATGCAGGCTTTGAATTTATGCAGAAGCTCGGAATCGAATACTTCTGCTTCCACGACGTTGACCTTGTTCCCGAGGCTGAGGATATAAAGGAAACGAATAAGAGACTTGACGAGATTTCCGATTACATTCTCGGTAAAATGAAGGAAACGGGCATCAAGTGTCTCTGGGGTACTGCAAATATGTTCTCGAATCCCCGTTTTATGAACGGTGCAGGCAGCACCAATTCCGCTGAGGTCTACTGCTTTGCGGCGGCCCAGATAAAAAAGGCTCTTGATATCACCGTAAAGCTCGGCGGCAAGGGCTACGTTTTCTGGGGCGGCAGAGAGGGCTATGAGACTCTTCTCAATACAGATATGAAATTTGAGCAGGAGAATATTGCCCGTCTTATGAAAATGGCGGTAAGCTACGGCAGAAGCATCGGCTTTACGGGCGACTTCTATATTGAGCCCAAGCCCAAGGAGCCTATGAAGCATCAGTACGATTTTGATGCGGCAACGGCAATAGGCTTCCTTCGTCAGTACGGACTTGACGGAGACTTCAAGATGAACATTGAAGCAAACCACGCAACTCTTGCGGGACATACCTTCCGGCACGAGCTGAGAACCTCCGCAATAAACGGAATGCTCGGCTCCATTGACGCAAATCAGGGCGACCTGCTTCTCGGCTGGGATACGGACGAATTTCCCTATGACGTATATGAAACCACTATGTGTATGTACGAGGTATTAAAGGCGGGCGGTCTTACGGGCGGCTTCAACTTCGACGCAAAAACAAGACGTCCCTCAAACACCTGCGAGGATATGTTTGAAGCCTTTATTCTCGGTATGGATGCCTTTGCGCTCGGTCTTATAAATGCCGCAAAAATTATTGAGGACGGCAGAATCGACGAATTTGTCAAAAACAGATACGCTTCCTTCTGCGAGGGTATCGGCAAAAAAATCGTTGACGGTGAGACCTCACTTGAGGAGCTTTCCGCTTATGCCGAAAAGCTCGGCTCTGCAAAGCTTCCCTGCTCAGGCAAGCAGGAAAGACTGCAATCCGTAGTAAACTCCGTTCTTTTTAACTGACAGCTTTACAAAAATCCCGAAAATTTTTTCGGGATTTTTGTAATATCGGACCTCTTTTTCGGTACATATCAGGTGAAAGGGGTTGATACTATGAAAAAAATACTTTCCTTATTGCTTGCATTTGTACTTTTAACGTCCTTTTGTACGCTGTGCTGTGCCGCCGCAGAGGGAGAATATCTGATAGTATTCTCAACGAAAACGGATTACGGACTGACTGCTTATAAAAACGTATTTTCCGACCACAGAAATTTCATAAGCGCTTCCGCCTACGGAATTGACGGAATCACCGATATTGAAATAATCGGTGCCTTCTACAGCGATAATCCCCATCTTAATCCCCCTTATTACGTGCTTTGCTTATCAACGGATGCCGCAACGAAGGTAAAAGCCGACTTAATTGCCCTTGAAATAGCGGCACGCGGTATTGCGTATTTGCCGAAGGTAATAAAGGACAGCGAATACGCCGATTATTTGAAGGAGCTGTTCGGTGCCGACTTTTCCATCCCCGAGGACAGGCTGATAAGCGTTTCTAAAGAAAGCTTCGGAGATATCGACTGCACGGGAGAGGCAACGGCAAATGATGCGAGAACAGCTCTCAGAATTGCCGTAGGTCTTGAAAAAAAAGAGAATTATCCTTATCTTCTGGGAGATACGGATCACGACGGAGAGATAACCGCTTCGGATGCAAGAGAGATACTGAGAATCTCTGTGGGACTGAGCGGCTTTACAACAACTGACTGAATCAAAAGCTTTTTATGGATGACGGGAAGATAATTGAAAAATTAAATCGGCGGGATGAGGATGCTCTTACCGACATAGAAAAAAAATACGGCAAGCTGCTTTACGGTATTGCCTTCGGTGTCCTGCGCTCAAATGAGGACAGCGAAGAGGTAATAAACGACGTTCTTCTTGCCGTGTGGAATCAGACCGATGATTTTTCCCCCGAAAATCTTACCGCTTATATTTGTAAAACAACGAGAAATCTTGCAATAAAAAGGCTGCGTCGGGAAACTGCACGGAAAAGAAACAGCAATTATACTCTGAGCCTTGAGGAAATCGGAGAAATTTTCCCGTCCTCCGATTCATCCGAGGAGCTTGCTTTGCACAATGAAACAAAACGTGCAATATCCGAATTTGTAAAAAATCTTGACGGCAGAACAAGAAGAATCTTTTTAAGACGCTATTGGTTTTTTGATTCTGTAAAAAATATTGCCGATAGTTTTTCATTAAGCGAAAGCAACGTGAGAATCATACTTTTCCGCACCCGCAGAGAGCTGAAGGAATATTTACTGAGTGAGGGTATCAATATATGAATAACGAAGCTTTTTTTGATATACTCGGTGAGCTTGACGACGATATAATTTCCGATGCCGCACAAATTACCGTGTCCGCTTCGCCTAAGAAGAAAAGCCTGAAAAGCCTTATTATGATAGCCGCCGCAGTAACGATATTCATAATTTCAGGCTTTATAATAACCGAAAGCATAAAAACAGGCAATATGGGCTTGTACGAAATCACGGCTGAAAGTACGTCTGACCGCTCCGGACAGAGCCTCTCTGCCGAGGAGCCTTCCGTTACCGCAAAAGAAACTACCCTGCCCGACACAGGCACTTCGGGAAGCTTCACCGACGTGACCGAAGAGCAGACAACACGCACACCCGAAACAACCGAAGCGCCGTCGGATGCCCAACAGACAACGCAAGAGGAGCAGACAACCGATGAAGGAACAGTGACTGCGCCTTATGCTGACCCCGATGAGCCGTCTGAAAATCTGACCGCGCCCCCGCAGGGGGACACCACGGAAGAAACCGTTGCTTCTGAGCCGTCCTCCGACCCGTCAACCACCGAGCCTCTATGCGGAGAAGTACCGACCGACGTCACTCAGCCGCTGTTTATTGAGGTGCCTGCCGCCGCTTTTCTTGAGGCTCTGCCCCGTGACAGCTTTGATACGGATAAATTCGTAAAATCAGAAGCTGTATCGGGACTTATAATAGAGGATATATACGGCACTAAAATTATACCCGATTATATTCCGACCTTCTCAACCTCCGGTCCGAGCGTTGACAGCATTCCCTCAGACAGTATAAAAAACGGTGAATACACGGTATATTTTACCGCCGATTCACTTGAGGTATATTCCTCTCAGGAATTCAGATTTTTAACACGAAGCGGAATTCTTACCGTTAAGGCAGCCACCGAGCCCTTCCCCCTTTATGAAGAGGAAAAAATAAACACGGACAGCCGTTTTCTTATAAACGGCATACCCGTGCTTCTTTTAGCAGGCAGACTTTCAGGCAGAAACACCGTGCTTGACGCTCAGTTTGAAAAGGACGGCGTATATTTCAGAGTCCTCCTCAAGGGCAGTAATCTCATTGAAGAGGAGTTTATAATGATTCTTGAAAGCCTGATATAAGAGAAAAAATTTTTATGCGGATTCGTCCGCCTTTTCGGCAAAGGGCATATAACGGTCTCCGTTGAAGAAATAGTTTATTTCGGCAGGCGGCTGCTTCTCCTCGCAGTAATCAACGATTATGAGCTTTATCTTCTTTTTGTCGGGAATAATATTCTTTATGTAGACAGCCGCGCTCATTCCCTCTTTTACGTCGGGATTATATTCCGCAAGACCTGCAAGGTTGGGAGCAAGCTCCACGAATACACCGTAGCTTTCAACGGAGCGGATAATTCCGGGGACGGTCTCCCCCACTCTGAAAAGAGCCGCATTTTCTTCCCACGTGCCCAAAAGCTCCTTATGAGAAAGAATAATTCTGCCTCTTTCGTCTCTGCCCGATACTATACATTTAATATTCTGTCCCGTAAAGAAGCGGACTGACGGGTGAGGAATACGGGAGACGGAGACTGCCTCTACGGGAAGAAGTGCGGTAAGCCCCGAGCCTATATCGCAGAAAACACCGAAGCTTTCCATGTGGGTTACCCTTACCTCTATTACGTCGCCGATTCTCAGCTTATCCGAGTATTCTCTCAATGCCTTCAGCTGTGCGTTTCTTCTTGAAAGCTCGGCATAAAGCTTCCCCTGACCGTTTCTTTTTATATCACTTACCGTAAAGCATACGGTTTTTCCCACTCTTGAAATAAGCGCAATATCCCTGACGTAGCCCTCCTCTATACCTATTGCACCCTCGTTTCGGGGAATGATACCCTGCATAATTCCTAAATCCACGTGAAGATTATGCTCCTTGTCGCAGAGTGTTACCCTGCCTTCAAGTATCTGCTCCCTTGCGGCGGCATCTCTGAGTCCCTGTAAGGAGGACAGAGCATTTTTATTGATAAGTGAATTTATAAGAGTTCCTTCCGGTCTGTATTCGGACATAAATATTCTTCCTTTCAGTAAATAATCTATAACATTAATATTTATATCTGTCCCGAAGTATTCGTTTCGGGACATTCTTTTTTAAAAACATATTTTATTTTCGGAAAATTTGTGTTATATTGTATGATGGGTAGGTGGCATACTATGGATATAAGAATCAATGACGTACTTGAAATGAAGAAAAATCATCCCTGCGGAGGCAAATCCTTCCTTGTGCTTCGCACCGGCATAGACTTTAAGCTCCGCTGTACCACCTGCGGCAGAGAGGTTATGGTACCGAGAAGCAAGGCGGAGAAAAGCATAAAAAAGGTGCTCCGCGAGCAGTCGGCGGAAAACTGATTTTTATTTGCAAAAGAAAAAGGTTACGGAGTAAAATATGACTGATAAACTCAGAAGGCTTGAAGAAAGGTTTACGGATATAAACGAGCAGCTGTGCTCTCCCGAAACTGCTTCCGATATAGAAAAAAGCACCGCACTTCTCAAGGAGCTTAAAAGCATTACTCCCGTTGTAGAGAAGTTCAGGGAATATAAGGCGAATCAGGACTCTGCCGACGAAGCAAGGGCACTTCTTGACGAGGGCGGACTTGATAAGGATTTCAGAGAGCTTGTTTTCGAGGAATACGAGCAGGCGAGAAGTAGCGCTGAAAAAAATCTTGAGGAGCTGAAGATTCTTCTTCTTCCGAAGGATAAAAACGATGATAAAAACGTAATCGTTGAAATACGTGCATCCGCAGGCGGTGAGGAAAGCGCTCTTTTTGCGGCTGTGCTTTACCGTATGTATTCAATGTATGCTCAGACGAAGAGCTGGAAAAGCGAAATTATGTATTCCAACCCCACGGGACTCGGCGGCTTCAAGGAAATAAGCTTTATGATAACGGGAGAGGGAGCATATTCCCGTTTTAAGTTTGAAAGCGGAGTTCACAGAGTTCAGAGAATCCCCGTAACCGAATCAAACGGAAAGATACAGACTTCAACCGTAACGGTCGCCGTGCTTCCCGAGGCTGACGAGGTGGACGTTGATATAAATCCTGCCGACCTACAGATTGATACCTTCCGTTCATCGGGTGCAGGCGGTCAGCATATCAACAAAACGGAATCCGCCATAAGAATAACCCATATTCCCACAGGAACCGTCGTAGAATGTCAGGACGAGCGCAGTCAGCACAAAAATAAGGACAAGGCTATGAAGATTCTCCGTTCAAGAATACTTGAAGCGGAAATCGAGAAGCAGGCGGCTGAGATAGCAGGCGAAAGACGGCTTCAGGTAGGCACGGGAGACAGAAGCGAAAGAATACGTACCTATAATTTCCCTCAGGGAAGAGTTACCGACCACAGAATCAATCTTACCTTATATAAAATAGAAGCAATTATTAACGGTTCTCTTGACGAGCTTACGGATGCGCTTATAACCGCAGACACGGCAGACAGGATGAACTCGGGCGGCAGTGATTATTGAGATGGAAACTAAGCTATATAATATCACCGATACGGTGTCACAAAAAAACGAAATAGAAGAAATTGCGGAATTAATTAAAAAAGGTGAAGCCGTTGCCATACCCACGGAAACGGTATACGGCATAGCTGCAGACTGCTTCAACGAGAGCGCGGTTGAAAAAATATTTCTCGCAAAGGGCAGACCCACCGATAATCCGCTTATAGTTCATATTGAGCGGTTTGAGCAGCTATACTCTCTTGTAAAGGAAGTCCCCGAAAAGGTAAAGGCTCTGACGGACAGATATTGGCCGGGGCCTCTTACCGTTATACTTCCGAAAAAGGAATGTATTTCCGATAAGGTATCGGGAAATCTTCCCACGGTTGCCGTCAGAATGCCGTCCCACCCCGTAGCAAGGGCAATCATAAAGGCGGCAGGCGTACCTCTTGCCGCGCCGAGCGCAAATATCTCGGGCTTTCCCAGCCCCACCTCGGCAGTATACGTCACCGACGATATGAACGGCAGACTCCCTGCCATAGTTGACGGCGGAGACTGCGATTTCGGAATAGAATCAACGGTTATTTCATTTGCAGTACAACCGCCCGTGCTTTTAAGACCGGGCTCGGTTACCTTAGAGCAGATTAGCGAGGTTGTGGGCGAGGTGAGCCTGCACAACGCAATTCTCAATCCTCTGAGCGAAAATGAAAACGCGGTGTCCCCCGGAATGAAGTACAAGCACTACTCCCCCTCTGCGAAGCTCATAGTTGTAAAGGGCAGCCGTGAAGAGTTCGTTTCATTTATAAAAAGATATCCCTCGTTTGCGGATTACGCTCTTTGCTTTGAGGGAGAGGAAGAGGACATTCCGCTTCCCGCAATTACCTTCGGCAGAGAAAGCGACCCGTTTTCTCAGGCAAAAAGATTATTCGATTCCTTCAGAGAGCTTGACGAAAAGGGTGCAAAAAAGGTTTTCGTGCGCGCCCCCTCCGAAAAGGGAGTGGGACTCGGAGTATGCAACCGCTTATACAGAGCGGCAGGCTTTAACATAATTAACCATTCCGATGGTCTTATAATAGGTCTTACGGGAGAAAGCGGTGCGGGAAAAAGCCTGATTTCGGGAATGCTGAAAAATAAAGGCTGTGTTATAATAGATGCGGATGCCGAGGCTAAAGCCGTTACCGAAAAGGGAAGTCCCGTGCTGAAAAGGCTTGCCTGTGCCTTCGGTGAGGATATAATAAAAGAGGACGGCAGCCTTGACAGAAGGCTTCTTGCCTCACGTGCATTTTCAGATGAAGAAAAAAAACGTACTCTTAACAGCATAACCCATCCTGAAATTATAAGAATATGCAGGCAAAAGGCTGTTTCGGAGGCTGAAAAGGGAAATACGGTAATCATAGATGCGCCCCTTCTTTTTACCTCGGGCTTATGGAAATTATGCCATAAAACCGTAAAGGTGTACGCACCTGAGGAAATAAGGCTTGAAAGAATAATAAAAAGGGACTCTATTACAAAAGAAGAGGTGCTTCTCAGATTTTCCGGTCAGACGGAAGAAACAGAAATGTCAAAAAATGCAGATATCATAATAAATAATTTTCCTCCCTTCTGTGCGGAGGAGGAAATAAATAAAATATACTGATACGGAGGAAAAATATATGTGCGAGGAAAAATCAAAGGCAGAGCTTCTTAAAGAAAAGCTCTTTATAAAAAAGGAAAATACCGCCTGTGTTATAGGTGAAAACGGTATCAGCGAGGCTGATTCATTTGCAGAGGGCTATAAAAACTATCTTGACGCTTCAAAAACGGAGCGTGAAGCAGTTGAAACGGCACTTGAAATGGCAAAGGCAGGCGGCTTTACGGAATTTGACAAAAGCGTAAGATATCCCGCAGGCTCAAAGGTTTACGTAAATAACAGAGACAAGGCTCTTATTCTTGCCGTTATCGGCCACAAGGATATAAAAGAGGGTGTCAGCATTGCCGCTGCCCACGTGGATTCACCCAGACTTGACCTCAAGCCCAATCCTCTCTACGAGGAAAGCGAAATGGCTTATTTCAAGACGCATTATTACGGCGGTATAAAGAAATATCAATGGACGGCTATTCCCCTTTCTCTTCACGGCGTGATTATAAAGGCGGACGGCAGTAAGGTAAAGGTTAATATCGGTGAAGAAGCGGGAGACCCCAAATTCGTTATCACCGACCTTCTTCCCCACCTTGCCGCAAATCAGATGAAAAGCACTATGGCAGAGGGAATAAAGGGCGAGACCCTCAATATTCTCATAGGCTCGCGTCCCTTTGATAATACTGCAGGCGCAGACAGCATCAAACTTAATATAATGAATATTCTCTATGAAAAGTACGGCGTCACGGAAAACGATTTCCTCAGCGCAGAGCTTGAAGCAGTACCCGCATTTCCTGCCGACGATATAGGCTTTGACCGTTCACTCATCGGTGCTTACGGTCACGACGACAGAGTATGCGCATATCCTGCTCTTATGGCAATACTTGATTGCGATGAGCCCGACTATACCTGTATTACCGTTCTTACGGATAAGGAAGAAACAGGCTCAGAGGGTAACACGGGACTTGACTCAAAGTATCTTGAATATTTCGTATGCGATTTAGCGGCAATTTACGGTGCCGAGGGAAGAGACGTGCTTTCAAAGTCGAAGTGCCTTTCCGCCGACGTAAACGCTGCGTTTGACCCCAACTTCCCCGAGGTATACGAAAGAAGAAATACCTGCTTTGTAAATAACGGCGTATGCATTACCAAATATACGGGCGCACGCGGCAAGGGCGGCACGTCAGACGCTTCCGCAGAGTTTATGGGTGAAATAAGAAGCCTTCTCGACAGCGAGGGTGTATGCTGGCAGACCGGAGAGCTGGGCAAGATTGACGAGGGCGGCGGAGGAACCGTTGCAAAATATATAGCTCACCTCAACGTTGACGTGGTTGACCTTGGTGTTCCCGTGCTTTCTATGCACGCTCCCTACGAGGTAGTTTCAAAAACAGACGTATTTATGGCTTATAAGGCCTTCCTTGCATTTTTCAACAAATAAAAGCTGAAAATAAGGGGATGTTAAGGCTATGCCTTTTTACAGCCCCTTTGTTTTCCTGTTCGGAGTAAAATATGTATAAAGTTAATCCTGCAAAATATACGGGTGTTACGGTTATTCCGTCAGAAATTGCCGAAAACCACCTTATTCTTGCTTCAGCGTCTCTTCTGAAGGTCATAATATTTGCTTTTTCAAGAGCATCGGATTTTCTCAGCACAGAGGAAATAGCAGCAGGCACGGGTCTTTCGGAAAACGAAGTAAAGGACGGTCTTTCCTATTGGAAGGAGCTCGGATTTATTCTTTACGAGGACGAAAAAATAGTGCTTGATGAAAATACTCAGAAAAGCACTCGGACGGACGAGGACAAAAAAGAGGACACCGCTAAGGAAGCTCCCGTTAAAAAATCGGGAAAGGTGCCTTCAAATAATCCTTCTAAGCTTTCTTACACGGAAATTACGGCAAGAATCAACGAATCGGAGAGTGTAAGATTCCTCTTACAGCAGGCTCAACTGATGCTGGGACGTACTATTGGTACGGGAGATCAAAGCTCGCTTATTCTTCTTCACGACTATTACGGTCTGCCTGCAGAGGTAATTCTGTGTATCTGTAAATACGCAGGTACTGTCGGAAAATCCTCAAATATGAATTACATATATAAAATCGGCGTTGACTGGAGCCACAGGGAAATTGATAATCTTGAGGCGGCTGACGAGGAGCTAAAGACCCTTGAAAGAATAAACAGGGAATGGTCTGCCTTCTGCAGAGAAGCGGGTATTTCCTATTCAAAGCCCACCGCGGCACAGGAAAAATATATTCTCCAATGGACTCACGAATGGGGCTTTTCTATTCAGATGATAAGTCTTGCTTATTCCGAAATGAAAAGCAAAACGGAAAAAACAAGCTATCCCTATATGCATAAGATTCTTTCGGAGTGGCACAAAAAGGGAATCAATACCCCCGAGAAGGCAGACAGGGAAAAGAGTGAATACTTAAAGAGTATAGAAGAAAGGGCTCTTGAAAATTCAAAGGGCCGCTCTCCTAAAAAGGAAGAGGCGGCACCCGACCCCACGGCATCCTACGATATCATACGTGCCGAGCAAAGAGCACGTACAAGCGTTCCGAAACTAAAAAAGAGAGAAAAGAGATAAGGAGAAAGCTATGCCTTATACACCGGAAATATTTGAAAAGGCAAAGGAAATCATAGAAAAAAGAAAAGCCGATGCCGAAAATAAAAACACCGCAGTTATGCGTATGTTTGAAAAGCTTGAGCCGGAATATACTCAGGCAAAAAATCAGATGATAAACTCCGTAAAAGAGGTTATAAAGGCTATTGATATGTCTCCCGAAAAGGCAAAGGAGTTCGTTCAGCAGCAGAAAATGATAAATCTCAGAGCGCAGGAAAAAATAAGAGAGCTTCTTATAAAGCACTCTCTGCCCGAGGATTATCTTGAAATTAAATATTTCTGTCCTGTATGTGAGGATACGGGTATAAAAGGCGGAAGGCTTTGCAACTGCCACGTGGAGCTTCTGAAAAAAATAGCCTTTGACGAGGCAGGAAAAAAATCTCCCCTTAAATTCTGCAAATTTGAGGATTTTAAGCTTGATTACTATTCGGACAAGCCCTCATCCTATGAACGCTCTCCGAGGGAAATTATGACGGATATTCTTGAATTCTGCAAGGTATACGCCTATTCCTTCGACACGGACTCACCCTCCGTTCTTATGCAGGGCTTTACGGGACTTGGAAAAACACATCTTTCTCTTGCTATTGCGGGCGAGGTAATAAAAAAGGGCTACAGCGTTCTTTATAATTCCGCTCAGAATTTCTTTACGGAGCTTCAGAAGGAGCGTTTCGGAAAAACGGGCTCAAACGGTGCGTTCGAGGCTATGATGCTGGAATGCGACCTGCTTGTAATCGACGATCTCGGTGCGGAATTTATTACTCAGTTCACGTCATCCGCTCTTTATAACATAATTAATACAAGAATTAACAACTGTCTTCCCACCATTATCAGCACCAATCTTTCCCTTATTGAAATAGAAAACACGTATACTCAGAGAATTTCGTCAAGAATTATCGGAGAATATTCTATTCTTTATTTTGAGGGAAAGGACATCAGACAAATAAAAAGCGAAGCAGACAGTTAAGGGTAAAAAATAATAAAAACTATATTTCTGCATAAAATGATGAGCCGTAAAAAACATTTTCGTTTTTTACAGCTCATATCTTTTTATTATTTTATTTTTTAGATAACTTTTTTCTCATTACGTACCATAAAATTATGAGTATCTGAAAAACTGCAGCCGCAACGAGAACTTTATATGCACTCTTTTCCGCAAAATTAAAAACGTTAAAGGAAACGGCAAGAGATATTACGGAGCTCCATAATATACCCGATACGCTTACTGCCTGCTGCCATATTCTTCCCCACAGCTTTGAAAAGATCAGAGTAATAATAAACGAAGCCGGCACGGCGTACATAAATACTATACCGAAATCATTCATTCCGAGATTATATATTCCGTTTACTATCATATCGGTAACGAAATATATAACGGATGCCACAAGCCATACAAGACCCGTACTCAGAGCAGTTATCATAATTCTTTTGAACTGCTTTTGCTTTGCAAGCTCGTCGAGTCTTTTTTCGCTTTCCTTTTCGTTATCTTCAAGCCCCGTAAGCTCACTTAAGGTGCAGGAAAAAATATCGGACATCACATAAAGCACGTATACGTCGGGAATAGAATCTCCTCTTTCCCATTTTGATATTGCCTTATCGGAATAATTGAGCTTTTCGGCAAGCGCACTCTGCGTCAGTCCGCACGCCTTTCTGTAATAAGAAATATTATTGCCGACTCTTTTTTTGAAATCTGCTTCGTTCAAAAAATACACCACCGGAATTGATAATTAAAGAATCCTTATAATTGAAGCGGGAGCAAAATCGCGCAGACCTTCAAGAATTTCTCTGAGCTCCTTTTCTGTTGAAACGGGAGTTATAAAGGCTATTTCGTTTTCGGGAGCATCCTCTCTTGAAAGAACGCTGACGCCGCCGAAATCCTCTCTTATATTTATAATGCTGTTTTCCTTATTTTTTGCATAGCCTCTGATGTAAAGGGCAGTCTCGTAAAGAAGGTAGCTTTCAACACCGTCCTCTTTGTAACCGTTCCAGCGGTAGTGAGGCTCGTTTTGGCCGACTCTCGCACATTCCATTACGTCACCTGCAACCGCGCTTGCCGTTGCCTCTTTACCTGCGCCCTGTCCGTAAAGAAGAACGTCTCCTACGCTGTCTCCCGTTACGGAAACGGCATTATATACGCCGTTTACGCCTGCAATCATAGAATTTTCATTTACAAGGAAAGGACATACTATAGCGGCTGTTTTGCCGTTTTTAAGTTTATCGGCTTTTCCGAGAAGCTTTATTTTATATCCCCCTGAAGCGGCATAAGCGGCATCCTCAAGGGTAATTCCTCTTATACCCTCGGTGTGTATATCCTCGGGCATTACGTGCGCACCGTAGGCAATAGAAGCAAGTATTGCCGTTTTTCTGCCTGCATCAAGTCCGTCAACGTCAGCAGTAGGGTCCTTTTCCGCATATCCCTTTTCCTGTGCTATTTTAAGAGCCGTGTCAAAGGACATTTTTTCGTTTATCATCTTTGTAAGTATAAAGTTTGTCGTACCGTTGAGAATACCTGCAAAGGATGTGATATTGTTTGCCGAAAGAGAAGAGAAAAGAGTTCTTATAACGGGAATACCGCCGCAAACGGCAGCCTCAAACATAAAAGCTCTGTCACTTTTTTTTGCGGCCTCGAAAAGCTCGGGAGCCTTTGCGGCAACGAGAGCCTTGTTTGACGTAACAACGTGCTTTCCCTTTTCAAGGCATTTTTTGCAGAAGGTAAAGGCAGGCTCCACACCGCCCATAGTTTCTACAACAGCCTCTATTTCAGGATCGTCCGCAATCACGTCTATATCCTTAACTATTCTGCTTTCATAAGGCGAGCCGGAAAAATCTCTTATATCAAGTATATATTTTACCTCTATATTTTTTCCTGTGCTGTTTTTTACAAGGCAGGGCTTGCTGTCGAATATATCCACAACTCCTGAGCCTACCGTACCGCAGCCCATAACAGCTATTTTCATAAAAGACACTCCTAACGGAAAATATTTTCTTAATTTTACTATAACACCCGAAAAATGTAAAGTTATTTTTTACCAATAATTTCTCTTTATTTTAAATAATAATTATTAAATTTTTTTATTGAATATTTTTATTTTTTATGTTATTATATGTTACAAGTATAACTATAGTTTATTAAATTAACGGATAATGAATTTTTACGGAGGTTATTTTTCAGAATGGATAATATCAAATCTTTAAGCGATATATGGAAAAGCGTGCTGGCGATCTGTAAAAACGAGGTATCGGACGTAGTATTCAAAACGTGGATAGCACCTCTTGAATTTTACAAGCTTGACGAGGATACGGCTGTTTTTATTATTGATGCTGAATTTAAGAAAAACATAATACTCAAAAAGTTTTCGGGAATGCTTAAGAAATGCTTTGAAGAGGTTATAGGCTTTGAGGTTGAAATTGACATCGTTGTAAACGAGGCGTTCAACGAGAAGCACGGGGAAGAAAATGAAGTAAGCCAGGCGTCCTCACAGAAAAGCGAAGAGGCTAACAACAGCGGTGAGCAGGACGAGGATAATACGGAAAACAATAAGTCCGGCAAAAAGAAGAGTATTTCATCCTACACCTTTGATAATTACGTTGTAGGTAAATCAAATCTTTTTGCATATAACGTGGCAAAGGGCGTTGCTGAAAATCCCGGCTCAAATCATAATCCTTTCCTTATTTACGGTAACTCAGGTCTCGGAAAAACCCATCTTCTTTTCGCTATATATAACGAGCTTAAAAGAAAGAATCCCAACAGCGTTGTAATTTACACAACTGCGGAATCCTTCCTTAACGAGCTTGTTGACTGCGTGAGTAAGAAAAATACCGCATTCTTCCATAATAAGTACAGAAACGTTGACGCACTTCTTATGGATGATATTCAGATTATACAGAACGGTGAAATGATACAGGAGGAATTCTTCCATACCTTCAACGCTCTCGACAATGCGGGAAAGCAGTTAGTGCTTACCGCCGACGTTCAGCCGAAGGAAATGTCCGTTCTTGACGACAGACTCAGAACAAGACTTCTCAACGGCGTTATTGCCGATATACAGCCGCCGGATATTGAAACGAGAAAGGCTATAATAAAGAGAAAATCCGATTCTCTCGGAATAGTTCTCTCCGATGCGGCTACAGAGTATATTGCATCCAACATAAAGACCAATATTCGTCAGCTTGAAGGAACGGTAAACAAAATAGAGGCTCTTAAAAAGGTCTACGGCGTTATGCCCTCTCTTGAGCAGATTCAGGGTATAGTAAAGGATATATCCTACGATTCTGTTCCCGTTGCAATTCTTGTGGATAAGATATTAAAGGCTGTTTCAGATACCTACGGAGTCTCCGTTGAGGATATAAAGTCCTCAAGCAGACAAAAGAATATAGCATACGCAAGAAACGTATCAATGTTCGTTATGAAAAAGCTCGCTCCGAATATGACTCTCAATGAAATCGGTGCTTATTTCAATAAAAACCACGCAACGGTAATCAATTCTCTTAATAACGTCACAGCGGCAATAGACAGCGACAGTATTGCTAAAAATACCGTAAACGGCATCATAAGGGACGTTAAGGAAAAGTACTGAGTTTTCGACATACTGTCAACAATCAACATCAGCTTTTAAACATTTTCAACAAGGGCTTGGAGCTAAATGTTGAACTGACAAGTTATCAAGCTTTTAAATCTTGAAAACTTTGGAAAAATTTTCATTGTTTTTCAACGGTTACGACGGTTTTCAACAAAATCAACACACACTACTACTACTACTATTTTAAACATATTCAATTTCTCAAAAGGGAGAGAAATTTCATTTTTCAGGAGGTATATCATGAAAATAGTATGCGATACAAAATCCTTTACAGAAGCGTGTCTTAACGTTCAGCGTTCAATACCTGCAAAGGCTGTGCTTCCCCATCTTGAATGCCTTTATATAAAAACAGACGGAGAGGATAAGGTAAAGCTTACGGGCTTTGACCTTGAAATAGCCGTTATGACCTTTACAGGCGTAAGAGTAGAGGAAGAGGGCACGGTGCTTCTTAACGCAAAAACTCTTTGTGATATACTCCGCTTTGTTCCCGAAAGCACTCTGACTATTACCTGCAACGAAAAGAATATATGCACTATAAAGAGCGGTGACGCGGAATATACACTTATAAGCCTTAATCCCGAGGAATATCCCGAGCTTCCTTCCCTTACGGATGAGGTTCCCTTCAGAATGAATGCAAGCGTTCTCAAGGATATGATAAAGAGGACTATTTTTGCAGTTTCAAACGACAGCTCAAAGAATGCTCACAGAGGAGTAAAGTTTGAGGTCAGCGCGGGAGAAATAAAGCTTGTGGCACTTGACGGCTACAGACTTGCAATCAGAAAGGAATTTACCGACTATAACGGAAGCAGTCTGAGCTTCGTGGTTCCGCCCAAAACCCTCAACGAAATAATAAAGCTTGCAGCTGATGATGAGGGCTTTATTGAAATAGTAAAGGGCAGAAGACATATAAGATTCACGGTAAACGGCTACTGTATAATATCAAAGCTTCTTGAAGGAGAATTTATTGATTATAATTCAACCTTCCCCAAAACGAAAAGCGCAGTTGTAAGAGTCAATACGAGAGAGCTTATAAACTGTATTGAAAGAACGTCAATAATTATTACTGAAAGAGATAACAGACCGCTTAAATGTGAATTCGAGTATGATGAGCTGAAGCTTTCCGCATTGACGGCTCTGGGCAGCGCCAGCGACAGGCTTCCCGTATCAATAGACGGAGATAATACGAAGATAGGCTTCAATAACAGATATCTTCTTGATGCTTTAAGAAATTCCGATACGGACGAGGTTCTGATGAATCTGAACGGCTCTCTTTCTCCCGCAATAATAGTTCCCCCCGAATCGGAGCATTTTTTGTATCTCATTCTTCCCGTAAGACTCAAGGATGAGGAATAAAGCGAAAATAAAATAAAATTTCTTTGGTGAAACTATAGCTTATGGAAAGAAGAAAAATAACTGTAAAAGCAAAAATAATGAATGAAGAAAGGCTTTATATAGTAACCGACTTTATAAAGCTTGACGCGGCTATGAAGCTTGCGGGAATCGCGGATACCGGCGGTATGGCAAAAATGATGATAGAGGATTCTCAGGTAAGAGTTAACGGAGAGGTCTGTAATCAGAGAGGCAAAAAGCTTTATCCCGGAGATAAGATGCTTTTCCGTAACAGCCTTTTTGTAATTTCAAAAAATGAAGATCAATGAAATAAGCCTTAAAAGCTACCGCAATATTGAATATATGGATATTACTCCCTGTGAAGGTGTAAACATCATATACGGAGAAAATGCTCAGGGAAAAACCAATATTCTTGAAGGAATATTTCTCTTTACGGGACTTAAAAGCTTCAGAAGCTCAAAGGACAGTGAGCTTGTTTCCTTCGGCAAGAGCTGTGCGGAGCTGAACGTCGGCTTTTCCACGGAGAAAAGAGAGCAGTCGGCACAGATAAGGATAACCGACAGAAGAAGAGCATCGCTTAACAGCGTGCCTCTTAAATCCACTACGGCTCTTATGAGTAAATTCCCTGCGGCTCTTTTCGCACCCGGCTTTATGTCTCTTATTCAGAACGGTCCCTCTGAGAGAAGAAGATTTCTTGATTCCGCAATATGTCAGATAATGCCGAGATATGCTCTTTTGCTTGCCGAATATACGAAAACGGTAAAGCAGAGAAACGCAATTCTCAAAAACAGCGAGGTATTAAAGGACACTCTGCTTCTTCTTGAATGCACGGATGAACGCTTTTCCGTTCTCGGAGAAGAGATATATAAGGAGAGAATAAAATATCTTGAAGTGCTTCTCCCCTTCGTTAAGGATATTTACGGCGGTCTTTCATCAGGCAGAGAGGAAATAAGCTTCAGCTATATAAGAAAAGGCGAAAGAGAAGCTGACGAGCCCTTTTCAGATATATTAAAAAAACACGAAACGGCGGATTTCAGCGCAAAAATGACACTTACGGGTCCGCACAGAGACGATATAGAGATAAATATAAACGGAGTGTCGGCAAGAAGCTTCGGCTCTCAGGGACAGAAGCGTTCTGCGGCAATTGCCCTGAAGCTTTCCGAGGCAGAGGTTATAAAGGAAATAATCGGGGAAAAGCCAGTTATTCTTCTTGACGACGTAATGAGCGAGCTTGATACCTCGCGTCAGGATTATATTCTTAATCACATAAGTGACAAGCAGGTTTTTATCACCTGCTGCGACCCCTCTTCAATTCTCAGAATGAGTGAGGGTATGACCTTTAATATAAAGAACGGGAGGCTTGTGTAGATATGTTTCTTCATCTCGGACAGGACACCGTTATCAGAAAAAATGAAATACTCGGTATTTTTGATATGGATTCTTCGACAGTATCGAAAAATACGAGAGACTATCTCAGCAAAAAAGAAAAGCAAGGAAATCTTATAACGGTTTCCTATGAGCTTCCCGGCTCATTCGTTGTGTGTACGGATAAAAACGGTGAGGAAACGGTTTATATTTCCCAGCTTTCCGCCGCAACGCTCACAAAAAGAACAGAAGATGTTTTTTAACCTTAAGGAGGATTAATAAATGGATAATTCCGAAAACAAGATTCCCGAGGTAAATAATACCGGATTCGAGGAAACAGCTTTAACAGACGGTGAGGAGACTATGGATACTGCTGTCACCGACGTGTATGATGCAAGTCAGATACAGGTTCTTGAGGGACTTGAGGCTGTAAGAAAAAGACCCGGTATGTATATAGGCTCAACGGGTCCCAGAGGTCTTCACCATCTTGTTTATGAAATTCTTGATAACTCAATCGACGAGGCTCTTGCAGGCTACTGTACCCATATTGAGGTTGAGATTCTTCCCGGAGACGTTATTACGGTAAAGGATAACGGACGAGGTATTCCCACGGATATCAACGAAAAGCAGGGACTTCCTGCTGTAACGGTCGTTCTTACCGTGCTTCACGCAGGCGGAAAGTTCGGCGGCAGCGGCTATAAGGTATCGGGCGGTCTTCACGGTGTCGGCTCATCCGTTGTTAATGCTCTTTCAGAGTGGCTTGAGGTCGAGGTCAGTCAAAACGGACATATTCATAAGCAGAGATTTGAAAGAGGTAATATAGTTACCGACCTTGAAATAATCGGTGATACGGACGAGACGGGTACGCTTGTACGCTTCAAGGCTGACCCCGAGATATTCACGGAGACCACCGTTTACGAATACGAGACTCTTCAGAGAAGAATAAGGGAGCAGGCATTCCTTAATGCCGGACTTCGCATTTCTCTTACGGACAGACGCGACGAGGAAAATATCGTCGAGGACGTTTACTGCTTCGAGGGCGGTCTTTCAAGCTTCGTGCAGTATATAAACGAATCCCGTGCGCTCACTCCCCTGCACGACGTGCCTATGCATTTCTCCGTTGTAAAGGGTGACAGAAGCGCAGAGGTTGCCATTATGTATAATGACAGCTACAACGAGAATATACAGTCCTTTGCAAATAACGTACGTACGATTGACGGTGGTACTCACGAAACGGGATTCAAAAATGCCCTTACGAGAGTATTCAACGATTACGGCAGAAAATATAACTTCCTTAAAGAGGCTGACAAGAATCTTTCGGGTGACGACGTACGAGAGGGTATTACCGCTGTTATCAGTGTAAAGCTTACGGACGCTGAATTTGAAGGACAGACAAAGGGCAAGCTCGGAAATACGGATATTGCTCCCCTTGTAAATCAGATGGTTTACGAAAAGCTTTCAACCTATTTTGAGGAGAATCCCTCCGTTGCACGTGCAATATTTAATAAGGCACTTGATGCATCGCGTGCAAGAGAGGCTGCAAGAAAGGCAAGAGACCTTGCAAGAAGAAAGAGTGCTCTTGAAGGAAATTCACTTCCCGGCAAGCTTGCAGACTGTACGGACAAAAATCCCGCAAATACAGAGCTTTATATCGTCGAGGGTGATTCTGCAGGCGGCTCCGCAAAGGAAGGCAGAGACAGAAAAACTCAGGCTATTCTGGCTCTCTGGGGAAAGATGCTCAACGTTGAAAAATCACGTATAGATAAGGTTATCGGAAACGAAAAGCTTGTTCCTGTTGTTTTGGCTCTCGGAACCGGTATCGGAGAGGACTTCGATATAGCAAAGCTCAGATATCACAAGGTCGTTATTATGGCCGATGCCGACGTTGACGGTGCCCATATAAGAACTCTTCTTCTTACCTTCTTCTTCCGCTATATGCGTCCTCTTATAGAGCAGGGCTACGTTTATATAGCACAGCCTCCCCTTTTCAAAATTTCAAAGGGCAAGCGTCACGAATACGCATATTCGGATGAGCAGAGAGACGCCTTCCTTAACGAAATGGGTCAGGGATGCTCCGTGCAGAGATATAAGGGTCTCGGTGAAATGGACCCCGAGCAGCTCTGGGAGACTACTATGGACCCCGAAAGAAGAACTATGCTCAGAGTTAATCTCAATGATGCAGAAGAAGCAGACGAAACGTTTTCTATTCTTATGGGTGACAAGGTTGAGCCCAGAAAAGAATTTATTGAAAAGAATGCTAAGTTCGTTCAGAACCTTGATATCTAAGGAGCAGTATAATGGATAATGAAAACAGAATAAATGAAAATAATGAAGAGGTACAGCCTCAGGGTAATCTCGTTCAGGTTGACCTTAATCGGGAAATGAGAAGCTATTTCCTTGATTACTCAATGTCTGTTATTACTCAGAGAGCTCTTCCCGACGTAAGAGACGGTCTGAAGCCCGTTCACCGCCGTATTCTTTATACGATGCACGAAAATAATCTTACTCCCGACAAGGAGTACCGTAAGTGCGCAGATACCGTCGGCTCCGTTCTCGGACGCTACCATCCTCACGGTGACGCATCCGTTTACGATGCTATGGTAAGACTTGCACAGACCTTCTCAACGAGATATATTCTTGTTGACGGACACGGAAACTTCGGTACCGTTGACGGAGACCCCCCTGCAGCATACAGATATACGGAATCAAGAATGAGTAAGCTTTCTCTTGAAATGCTTACGGATATTGATAAGGATACCGTTGATTTTACGGGAAACTACGATGACAGACTCAAGGAGCCCACGGTTCTTCCCGCCCGTTTTCCCAACCTTTTGGTAAACGGCTCAACGGGTATTGCCGTAGGTATGGCTACCAATATTCCTCCTCATAATATGGGAGAGGTAATTGACGGTATGTGCTGTATTATTGATAATCCCGATTGCTCACTTGAAGATATTATGCAGCATATAAAGGGTCCTGACTTTCCCACCAAGGGAATAATTATGGGCAGGGCAGGTATCCGCGCCGCTTATGCTACGGGCAGAGGAAAAATTACCGTACGCGCACGCTGTGAAATTCAGGAGGCAAAAAACGGCAGATATCAGATAGTTGTAACCGAGCTTCCCTATCAGGTAAATAAGGCAAGACTTATTGAGTCAATAGCCGACCTTCACAAGGAAAAGAGACTTGAAGGAATTTCCGATATTAACGACTATTCCTCAAGAGAGGGTATGAATATCACCATAGACCTAAAGCGTGATGCAAATCCTCAGGTAGTTCTTAATCAGCTTTATTCCTTCACTCAGCTGCAGACTACCTTCGGTGTTATTCAGTTAGCACTCGTTGACGGTGTTCCCAAGGTTCTTACGCTCAAGGAAATGCTCGAATATTATATCGACCATCAGGTAAACGTTGTTACGAGAAGAACTGAGTTTGACCTTAAAAAGGCAAGAGAGCGTCAGCATATTCTTGAGGCACTTCTCAAGGCACTTGATTTTATTGACGAGGTAATCAGTATTCTCCGTTCATCAAAGACTATTGCCGAGGGTAAGGAAAGACTTATGGTGCGCTTTGACTTTGATGAAATTCAGGCAAACCATATAGTTCAGATGCGCTTGGGACAGCTGACAGGTCTTGAAAGAGAGAAGCTTGAGGACGAGGAAAGAGCACTTGAGGAAAAGATAGCAAGATTCGTTGAAATTCTCTCAAGCCGTGAAAATGTTCTTGCACTTGTTAAGGATGAGGCTCTTGTTATCAGAGACAAGTTCTCGGATGAAAGAAGAAGTGAGATAGTAAACGTTTCGGGCGAGGTTGATATTGAAGACCTTATTCCCGAGGAGGACTGCGTATTTACAAAAACGTCAATGGGCTACATAAAGAGAATGAGCGTTGACGAGTATCAGATACAGAAAAAGGGCGGTAAGGGTAAGATTGGTATTACCCGCCGTGAGGAGGACGTAGTAGATACTATGTTTACTGCCTCAACACATTCACAGATTATGTTCTTTACCACCAAGGGTAAGGCATATATGATAAAGGGATATGAAATTCCCGAGGGAAGCCGTACAAGCAAGGGTATGAACCTTGTTAACATTCTGCCCATTGAAGGCGATGAAAAAGTTACTACAATGATAATGATTCCCAAGGAAAATGAGGGACTTTATCTTTGTATGATCACAAGAAACGGTATTATAAAGAGAACCGAGCTTGAAAACTTCAAGCATATAAGAAAGAACGGTATCATAGCAATTAATCTTGATGAAGGAGATG
>JAZNFG010000074.1:0-31830 GCA_045589015.1 Acutalibacteraceae bacterium | reverse complement strand
ATCTGACCGCCTGCCGAAAGACGTTCCAATACGAGGGTGTCAAAACCTGCTCTTGCTGCATAAAGAGCCGCGGTATAGCCTGCAGGGCCGCCGCCTATGATGATCATATCGAAAACGTGATTATTGTTTGTCATTTTCACGTACTCCTTTTTTACTTTTCTAATCTTAGTTTACCGCATTTATTGTTTCACTTCCGTGATGATGTCACAAAAAAAGGGGCTGTAAAAAAACGAAAGTTTTTTTACAGCCCCTTTTAAGGGGATAGGAAAAAAAGATGAAGAACGGACAAACCGAGCAAAATCAAGACGGTAGGCTTGATTTTGTTTGCCCGAAGGCGTACATAGGTACGTCGAGCGGCGAGCGAGTGTTTGTAGCATAAAATATAAAAAATAAATACTTTTAGCATTTTTGTGTGTTTTAAGGGATCCTGCAAGTGAAGATACTTGCAGGACTCATTGCTTTATATTGTTTTATGCGGTCTACGCTTTTTTTACAGCCCCCTTAAATTATTCCGGCCGGATTATTCTGCCCACGTTCCGTTTTCAAAAATCTTTACGGCTTTTCCGTCCTTGTAGCCTGTGATTTCCATATCGTCCGAGCCTATCATAAAGTCAACGTGAATCATACTGTCGTTTATTCCGAGTGCCCTGCATTCCTCGTTCGTCATATCAAGATGTCCGTCAATGGTATCGTTATATCCTGCACCGAGAGCAATATGACAGCTTGCGTTTTCGTCAAACAGAGTTTCATAGTAAAGAATACCGCTTTCACAGATAGGACTGTTCTTGGGAATAAGAGCAAGCTCACCGAGCATACAGGCAGTCTCGTCCATAGTAATCATTTTTGTGAGAAGCTCCTGTCCCTTTTCGGCTTCCCATTCGACAGCCTTGCCGTCCTTGAAGGTAATGGAGAAGCCTTCAATCAGCTGACCCTCGTAGGAAAGAGGCATAGTGGAAACGACCTTTCCCTCCGCCTTTCCTGCTATGGGTGAGGTGAAAACCTCCTCCGTGGGCATATTGGGATTGAAAACAACGCCCTGCTTTGTAAGCTCCGCACCGCCGCACCAATGTCCTTCGGGTATTAGCCAAGCCTTGAAGTCCGTGCCGTTGGAGCTTTTATAGTGAAGATAATCGAATTTATATGAATTGAGCCATTCGCATTTGTCTCTGAGAGTTTTGTTGTGCTCCTCCCATACTGCCACGGGGTCGTTGTCCTCCGTAACGTGAACCGTACTGAGTATTGCATCCCACAGCTTATTGTATGCTTGAGTCTTTGAAAGCTCGGGGAATACCTTTTTTGCCCACTGATAAGAGGGAACTGCGGCAATCGTCCATTGGTGGCGGTTTTCTATAGCATCGCGGTAGGGCTTGATTATGGGGTAACGGGCAATTCTTGCCTTTTGCATTTTTGTCTGATTTACGCCCTTGAGTCCGTCGGGGTCGTCACTTATTATATAGATTCTGCAGGGAAGCTCCTCAGTCATAAGCTTCAGCTTTTCTTCCTCCCAGGCTTCAACCTTTGAAAGGCTTTTAAGCGTTCTGTAACGGTAATCAAGCTTTGTAAGAGGCTGCCATTCCCATTCCGGCATAACCTTTGATGCGCCTGCCTTATAGCATTCATCGACAAGAATTGTAATAAATTCGTGCTGATCTACGCTTGCATAAAGCTTTACGGGCTGGCCCTTCTGAATATTTGCACCCGTTCTTGCAATAAGGCGGGCATATTTTCTCTGAATAGATTTTTTCATTTTTACTCACTTCCGTATATTATTGTTTTAAAATTTTAGCATTTTTAGTATTCTTTTGCAACGGTGCATATATACAAAAATTACAAAAAACAAGACAAATATTACATAAATTAAATATTATATTTTTATGTGTTATGATATAAAAGAATAAATTTAAGGAGGAATGCTATGAATTTCAGTATTATTTATAATCCCATCGCAACCAAGTTCTCTCAGGCAGCACTTGACCATCTTATCTTCAAATTCGTTGAACGCGGATTAAAGCTTAACACAGTAGCAAAAAGTGAATACTCGGGACACGTTATCAAGCTTATCAAGGAGCTTGACCCCGTTTCTGATTATCTTATAACCTTAGGCGGTGACGGTACTGTAAATGAAGCAGTACGTGCCTTTAATGAAATAGAACAGCACAGCGTTTATGCTCATATCTCTGTCGGTACAACAAACGATATGGCTAACAACTTCAATCTTTTCAGAAGGGATGCAATCAAGAGCATCGATAAGCTTGCCGAAAAGGGCAAGGAGACCTATATGGATTCCATTATCGTAAACGGAGAGCCTGTCTGCTACGTTTCGGCATTCGGTTATGTTGCCGCAATTGCCCATCTTGCAGATTCAAAACTCAAGAAAAAGCTCGGACACGCCGCTTACGTGTTTGCCGCATTACCCACTCTTGTAAGGGGACCGCAGAAAATAAAGCTTACATACACCGCAAACGGAAAAAGCAAGAGCTGTGAGGCAATTCTCGTTCTCGTAACCACCTCAAAGGGTATGGGCGGTATTACTCTTTATAACGACGTAAACCTCAGCGACGGTAAATTTGAGGTTTGTCTGATACACAGCTTTACGCCTGCTCTTATTGCAAAGATTTTCGGAGAGTATCTCACGGACAGCATAGACCTTTCAAAATATCTGGAGTATGCAGACGTATTTACAACCGATGAGCTTCACATAAGATTTGACGGTGTGCTTCCCTATGAGGACGTTGATAACGACGGAAACAAGGCAAGCTTTGAGCTGACACTTCACGAAAATGAGCTTCATTACACAATGGGTAAGCAGATAAGAATTCTTATGCCCGAATATTGATTCAAAAAGAACGGTGATGAGAAGGCGGCAGCCTTCTCATCACCTGGTTTTTACTGATTGACAACATTGTACTGATTTGGTATTATGAAATTAATACGATATTCGGAGGAGAAATATTATGGCAACAATAAAAGCTTTGATTTCCTTTATGGAAGTCTTTTTTCTTTCAATCGGTTTAATCCCCGTTGATACAACGGTGAACTACGGCGGGGATACTTATGTCGCCCCCGAGGTTACGACCCCTCTTTATATTGTAGAGGACGGAGAAAGCGATTATTATATCGTAACTCCCGACAGCCACGGGGAATGTATTGATACAGCGGCTGAAGAATTGCAGACTTATATTGAAAAAATCAGCGGTGTGAAGCTTCCCGTTGTAACGGAAACTCAGCTTCCCGAGGGTACTGATGCTGTTTATCTCGGTGCAACTGCCGCTTCCGAGGCTATAGATTTTGACTATTCGGTAATCAAAGAGGACGGCTTCCGTCTTTACTGTAACGGAGATGACTTCATCATCCGCGGTGAAGATGACAGAGGCACCCTTTTCGGTGTTTATACCTTCCTTGAGGAATATCTCGGTGTACGTTGGTTTACTCCCACGCTTGAAAGAGTACCCGAAAGCGATGACATTATAATTGATGAAAATCTTGACCGTATTATTGAACCCTCCTTTGCAGTCAGAAGAAACGACACAATGGGTACGAATGAAGCCTACAGGGCACGTTCGAGAATGAACGTTTCCTTCCATCAGAATGCAACTAAGTACGGCGGAACGCTCACATATTCTCTGTGGGACGCCACTCTCGTTACTCTTGTGCCCAAATCCCTTTTCGCTGAGCATCCCGAATACTTCGCTATGGACGAAAACGGCAACCGCCATACGGATCACGTTTGTATGACCAATCCCGACGTTCTGGAGCTTGTTGTTGAAAACTGCCGCGAGATTATGACGAATGCTACCAACGGAGCAAAGTTCATTCATATAGGACAGGATGATAACATAAATTACTGTCATTGTGAAAGCTGTGAAGCACTTTACGAGAAATACGGTGCAGTATGTGCCCCCACGCTTATTTTTACAAATAATCTTGCAGATATCCTGGGACCCGAATTTCCCGATTATACCTTTACCTTCTATGCTTATAACGAAACAGACCGTCCTCCCACGGATACCTCTCTCAGATGCAGACCCAATGTTGCTCCCGTGCTTTGCGGACTTCATAAGGCCTGCCGCAGTCATTCGCTTCTTGAATGCGGTGCCCAGGACGGTAACGAGACCCTTATGAATCTCTACGGCGAGACAGAGCCAACAATTGCCGAGGATTTCAAGGTATGGACAGAGATTTCTGACAGAACCTATATCTACGATTACACCATAAACTTCCTTTTCTCCGCACAGTTCTTCTCAAATTTCCGGTATATGCAGGAAACGATGAAGTATATGTACGATATCGGAATTACAGGCTATATCTATAACTGCGGTGACGGCCACACCGCCGCCTTCAACGAGCTGAGAAACTATCTTCTCTGTAAGCTTCAATGGGACGTTAACGCTGACGTAGAGTATCATATGATGGACTTTATGAAGGCGTACTACGGTGAAGATGCCGCCCCCTACATCAAGGATATAATTGATATTCAGACCGCGCAGATAGCCGCAACCGCTCACGCCTTCGATTTCGATTGGCACTATCAGTCGGGCTATTATCCCATTCATACAATGATAAAGCTTGACATTCTCTGGGAAAAGGCTCTTAATGCCGATATTACGGAGGAGCAGCTTTATAACGTAGAAACAGCAAATCTCAGCTGGGAGTTCTTCAAGGCAAATCAGATGCAGCTTGAATATTTCTTCCTTAATCCCGCAAGAATGGCGGAGCAGGAATGGCTTTACGATGAGCTTGCCGCTCATAATATCCACAGGGTTTCATCCTTCTCTCTTATTCCCGAAAAGGATGAGATAAACTTCATTCAGCGTCCGATTAACTGGGAATAAGGGTGCTGTAAAAAATAAAAAGCTTTTTACTTTGTAGGAAGAAATTTCCCTTAAAGTGAAATTAACGGTGACGAGAAGGACATCATTCCTCTCATCACCGTTTTTTTTGCTTTATAGGAAATTCCTTCCTATAAAGCAAAAAAAGATTATATGTCCCTCCGAACGGAAAGCGAGGCTTTCCTCGGAGATGGACTATACGAATCAGTCTGCTGTTTCTTCGATTTCCTTTGCCGTTGCCGTGCCCGTCATACCGATTTTTTTAACGGTTACGGCTGAGGCGAGACCTGCAAGAGCCGCTGCCTTCTCCGGCGGTGCCCCTGCCGATATCGCAAGGGAAAAGGCGGAAAGGGAAGTGTCCCCGGCACCGCAGATATCAAGCTCACCCGAAAGCCTTTTTGCACCGATTCGCTTGCCCTCTTTTCCGTCTGTTACGTAAGAGCCGTTTGCACCGAGAGTGCAGAATACCCTTGAGCAGTTTTTTCTCGCAAGCTCGTCTGCCGCCTTTATAAAGTCCTCTTCACAGGCGGTTAAAAAGCCGTCGTTACCGTAAACCGCGCGCCAGCATTCAACCTCGTTTGGCTTTAAGATACAGTCGGTGTATTTTCCGATGTTATATCGGCTGTCGCAGATAACGGTAAGTCCGTTTTTTGCAAGAGAAATTATTTCATTTCTAACCTTATCCGTTACGATACCGAAGCGGAACTGATCGGCTACGCAAAGCACGTTAACCTTTTTTGCAAGCTTATGAAGATTGTATATGACCTTTTCTTCCGTTGCCTCGTCAATGGGACAGCGGTTTTCAAAGTCAAGTCTGGGGTCTTCATAAACCGTTGCGGATATTCCGTGCCGCATAGGCTTGCAGTATGCATTTGTAAACCTGCCGTCTGTTTTTATCATAAATTCATCGCTTATACCGCTTTTTCTTATAAGGTCGCAAAGAAGCATACCTCTCCAATCGTCACCGATAAGAGAAAGAGCGAAAATGCTTTCAGGCTCTAATGCCGCAAGATTTGCCGCAACGTTACCGCCTGCTCCCATAGAGGTCCTTTCAGACGTTACGGGTAAGGGATAATGGGGAGTTTCGCGGGATAATTCCGAAAGGGTCATATCTGCGTGCCAGTAAATATCAACGCAGAAGTCACCGATAATACCGATTTTACAGCCCTTTATCTTTTCTGTTATTTCTCTAACCTCGTTTTTTGTCAGCATATCAGTATTGTTCCTTTAATTTATCGTAAAGTGTGGGAATCGTAATCTGATGGTCACCTACAAAGTGCCAGCCCCAGCCGCCGCGGCAGGTAGGACGGTTAACGATATTTTTACGGGGCCTGTAGTAGTAATTGGGGTCCTCATAGCCTATCTTGCAGCGGAAGTTTCCGAGATTGATAAGGTCAAAGTTTGCCGTTGTGATATTGAAGGTGGGGAAGCCTTGATTTCTTGCAATCGAAAGGGTCTTTAAGAATACCTCGGGGCCTATTACGGATGAGCCGAAATTGAGGAAAACACCGCCGTCGAGCTGTGAAACGGAGTAAGCCATCTTCTTGAAATCTATTCCGGAGCATCTGCCGATATTAGCCATATCGCAGGTGGGATGCTGATGGATTATATCCGTACCGAGAGCTATATGATAGGTTGCGGGGATATCAAGCTTGTATGCCTGCCATAAGATACAGTCCTCGCGGTTGGGGAATTTCTCGGGATGCTCGTCGATATATTTTCCGAGTGCCTCACCGTAGCCGATGCCAAGTGCCGCTCCTTCGTTTATTGCCTCATTCATCCAGGCACCCGTTTCCTCCCACATTCCGAAGGAGCCGTCTTCAATAGCCGTAGGTACGTCCTCCGACGTGCCGCCGAGATAGCATAATTCAAAATCGTGGATGCTTGTAGCACCGTTAGCGGCAATATGTGTGATAATGCCCATCTTCATAAGCTCAATTATATATCTTGAAAGATGGTTTTTTATAACGTGGGCACCCATGCTCCATATAACGGGTCTGCCGTTCCTTCTTGCCCTCACGATTCTTTCAATAAGCTCGTCAAAGCCCTCGTGGACGAATTCCTCGTGCGGTGTAACACCGGGAGTCATAAGCTTTTCAATTGTTACAAGATTTATTCTGTCGCTTGCGGAATATGTTTTAATGCCCGAAAAGTCGAGCTGCTGCTGTCTTCTCATAATATTTTTCCTTTACATAAAGAGTATTGAGACTGCGATTATAAACTGTGCAATATAATACGTTACGTGATTTGTTATAATGTCAACGGGTCTGTTCTTTCCCTCTCCGAAGTATGTGCCGGAAAGTATAATGTCAGAAATAATGAAGAATATACCGCCGATAAAGAAAGCGAAAAGGTGCTTGTTATCACCGAGACCGCCCAGCACGGAGCAGTTGAAGCCGAGAGCCGTTACGAAGAAAAGCAGACCGCCGTAAAGGGCAGAAATCAGCTTGTATTCACCGTATTTAAGCTTCATAAGGCTTTCTCCGAAGTAGATTACAAGACCCGCAATTACTCCCACGGCAAGCGCAAGGGGAATATAATATGCCTTGAAGGCAGAAGCACCTGTAATTATAGCGGCAATATAGAAGAGGTGTCCGAAGGCAAAGGAAGCAAAGCCTGCCTTTGTAAGGAAGCCCTCGTCCTGACGGTACATAAATTTCATATCAAGCCATATATCACCGAGAATACCGCAGACGAGACCCGCTACGATGAGCCCCGAGTAAAGGGAAGGCTTGCCGACGGTAAGAAATACGCCTGTCAGAATAAACATTACGCTGGTTACCGATTTGAGCATAAGTGAGCGTACGTCGGTTTTTTTCACTCTCAGAAAAAGGAAAGCACCGAGAGACAAAAGACCGACAAGAAGTGTGCAGGTAATAGCAATTAATGAAGCGTCCATAAAAAATTCTCCTTTGTTTTTTCTTAATAAATGATAGCACAAGTTTTTCCGTTTTTCCACACTTTTTGTAAAAAAACTGATTGAATATAGTTAAGGCTTATGATATCTTAAAGATAAGAATCAACAAGGAGTGATATATATGAAAATAATGAGCTTTAACGTGCTTTGTGCAGGTCACGACGGCAGAGAATGGGAAAACCGAATTTCCCGTGTTGTTGCCGCAATAAACGCACACGATCCCGATTCTCTCGGTGTTCAGGAGGCACACATCGGCTGGATGAATGCACTTCGCGAGAAGCTTCCCGAGTATGATTTTGTCGGCATCGGCAGAGACGACGGCAAGGAGAAGGGCGAGTTTTCCGCTGTTTTCTATAAAAAGGACAAGTTTATTCCCGGTGAAAAGGGTAATTTCTGGCTTAGTGAGACTCCCGACGTGCCCGGCAAGGGCTGGGATGCCGCCTGTATCAGAATCTGCTCCTACGTAATGCTTACGGAGAAGGAAACGGGAAAGAAATTCTGCCATTTCAATACCCATCTTGACCACGTGGGTCTTGTTGCAATGCAGAAGGGTGCGGAGCTGGTAGCAAAAAAATCAAACGAAATCTGTACCGACTGTCCCGCCGTATTTACGGGTGACTTCAACGTAACTCCCGAATCTGCTCCCTGTAAGGCTGTCAAGGACGGCGGCTTCGTTGACGCAAGAGACGTTGCGGCTGTTACCGATAAGGGTAACACCTTCCACGCCTGGCTCGGAGAGGAAAAATACCGCTCGGTTATCGACTACGTTTTCGTAAAGGGTGATATAAAGGTAAATGAGTTTACCGTTGAAAGAGGGGAATTTCTCGGTGACGTGCCCTCTGACCATTATCCCGTAATCGCAGATATAGAATTCTGAAAAAATGTCTGACGGTATAATATTCAATATACAGAAATTCTGTATAAACGACGGTCCCGGAATCAGAACCACCGTGTTTTTTAAGGGATGTCCGCTGTCCTGCCGTTGGTGCCATAATCCCGAGTCAAACAGCTTTAGTCGGGATTTGCTGTTTTTGGCTGATAAATGCATCGGCTGCAGAAAATGCGAGGCTGTCTGCAAAGCGAGTGTGCACGGTTTTTCTGGCGGGCACAGCCTGAACAGAAGCGGTTGTACCTTCTGCGGAGAATGTATAAGGGCTTGCGGACAGGCGGCAATAGAAATTGCAGGAAAGACGCTTAGTGCCGACGAGGTGATAAATACCGTTCTGGCAGACAAGGAGTTTTTTGAGGATTCGGGCGGCGGACTTACGCTGTCGGGCGGTGAGCCGTTTTCGCAGTTCGGCTTTCTGATGGAGCTGCTTAAAAAAGCAAAGGAAAACGGTATTCATACCTGCGTTGAAACCTGCGGCTTTACCGATACGGAAAAGCTTTCCGAGGCGGCAGAATACGTCGATATTTTTCTCTTTGATTATAAGCTTTACGATAATGCTCTTCATAAGGAGTATACGGGTGTCGGAAACGAGAGAATTCTTGAAAATCTCAAATATCTTGACAGTATCGGGGCTTCGATAATTCTTCGCTGTCCCGTAATTCCCGATGTGAATGATATCGGAGAGCATTTCAGAGCAATAGGCACAACCGCTGAGGAGCTTGACTCAATCATCGGTATTGACGTTGCTCCCTATCACGAGCTCGGAATTTCAAAAGCCATAAGGCTCGGAGAAAAAATAACACCTTTCTCCGTCCCCGACAGGGAAGAGGAAGAAAGGTACATACGTGAAATAAGCAAGTACACGAAGAAACGTGTAAAAAGAATGTAATAACGTCACAGAACGGGTGATTTTTATTATGAAAAAACTCAGATTTACGTCGGTGTAAATCTGAGTTTTTTTGCTTTTATTTAGCAGTATTTTAGCCTAAGGGATTAATGAGATTGCCGAGTGCCTCAAATAATGAGCATACGAGATTTACGAGAACAGCATAGGAAACGGGCATAAGAAAATCAAGTCCCTCGGTTGTTATAACGGGCTCTGAGGTGCTTCCGAGTCCCATTTCGTAAAGCACGCTGAGAATCTCAACGGCAATAAGCTCGTTGCCCCTTGCGCTGGGATGAATCTTATCGTCGGCAAAGTTTGCGCTGTCTGAGTTAAGAGCCTCTGCTACCTCAACGATAACGATTTCATCGGGATGCTCTGCATCGTATTTTCTCATCATTTCATTGAGCTTGTCTCCGCCGAGACCGTATACGGTACCTGCGGCTCCGTCCTGAGGATTATAGACCGTCTGCAAAAGAACAACGGCATCGGGATTAAGCTCGTTGATTCTGTTCATTATTTCGCAAAGCTCCTCATAATAAACGGCTGCTATCTCGTCAAAGCTTTCGGTGTTCTTCTTAACAAGACAATCAAAGGCGAGTCCTACGATGTTGTTCGTAAGGAAATTGTTTCCGCCGATGGAAATGCTTATAATCTCAGCCTCAGCCACGCTTGCACGAATCTTCTCACCGTCTGTGAGCATTGTAAGAAGGAAGCCTGAGGTGATGCCGGGAATAGAGTGGTTTACGTAATTATAACCGTTTGTTTCTGCAACAATCTTTCCGTAGCAGGCTTCAACGGTGTTTACCATACCTGAACCGAAGGCTATTGAGTCACCGAGAACAACGTAATCTATGGGCTCTTCCTCGGCATTAGCCGTAACGGCAAAGCAGGAAACAACCATAAGTATGCTTAAAATAACTGCAAGATATTTTTTCATAAAAAATGCCTCTTTTCATTAAATGTCTCTATTATTTTAATACTCTGTTAATCCGATGTAAAGAAGAATTTTACAAAAAAGCCGTTATCTGACTGAGAATTTTACGGAATTCGGATTATTTATCGGCTTTGAGAGTATATGCACGCACGGCTAATTCTTTATTTTCACATATTCTCGCTTCTCTGAAGGTAACCGTTCTTTCCTCGTCGGGAAGAAGGGAAAAATAATTGTCGCTGAAAATATATTCTCCTTCAAGCTCAAGAGCGTGTATATATTTTTTTGCTCTGACTGAAATAAAATTTTCTCCCCGTGCGGTAATTTCAAAGTCGTCGGTAGGGATTATATGAAGTGCCCCCGATTTATAAAAGGCTCTGTCCCGTACACCGTCTCCCGTAACGTCGCATAGCATAACCGCATTTTCGGGCATAATGTCAGAGGGAAGAGAAACGGCAATTTGTGATTGAGCCGCCTTTGCTTTGACGGTACAGCTCTTGATATGATAAACGCTGCCGTTGTGCAGACAGGTTATCTTTAACTGCAGGGGCTTGTCCTCAAGAGTATCGTTACATATAAATATTTCATAGCCGTCTTTTTTATCGACGCAGGCAAGTATTCCGCCTGCGCACCGCTTGAAGCTGTAGTAGGATGCTTTAGGCAGACAGTAATAGTCTACGAATGCCCAGCCGCTTGATGCAGGCCAGCAGTCGTTCCACATCCAGTAAACGATACCGTTTATAAATCCGCGGTTGCGGCGGATATTTTCCATTGATACCCTTATCCATTCAAACTGCACGTATTTCATTTTGAAGAATCTGTCGTAACCGTCCGTAAAATCACCAAGCACCTTTCGGGTGAAGGCTAAAAGCACGTCGAATAAGGAAAAGGACAGGGCAGGGTTGCTTTTGGTGTGATACTGCCACATTTCGGCGGAGCTGAATATATCCTCGTCTGTCATAAAGCGTCTGAGAGAAGGAAGGCATATAGCTCCCGTTGTCGGCTCCTCTGCAATAAAACGGGCAAGATACTGTGAAAAATGCTCCTTGTAATCGTGCATATCGCTGTTGAGAATATAAGGAAAGATAGAACAGCCAAGATATTGTGTGTTATGTGTTGTGCCCTTTGTTTTTGAAGCGTAGGGTGTGCCGCCGCAGGGGCTTGACAGAAGAAATCTGCGGTTAGGGTCAAGTCGGTTGAGAACAGGGAAAATACCCTTGTGTACGGCTGTTCTTCCGTGGTAATCCTCTGCCTCATCATATCCGAGAACCGCATTTTCGTTATCTCCCGACCACCATACGAGGCTCGGATGATTTCTGAGTGCATAAGCCGCATATTCCGCTTCCTTTGCAATCTGGTTTATAAATTCCTCTTTATATTCGGGATAATCACCGCAGGCCATAAGAAAGTCTTGGGTCAGCATAATCCCCAATCTGTCGCATTCGTCATAAAAATGCTGTTTTTCAAAAATTCCGCCGCCCCATATACGAAGCATATTTACGCCCGCTTCCTTTGCAAGAGTCAGAAGCTCGGTGATTTTTTCATCCGTTTCGTTGCAGGGGAACGGCTCAGAGGGAACCCAATTTGCTCCCTTGCACATTACGGGAATATCGTTTATCAGAAGCTGAAAGCCGGAAAATTCTTCATTTCTGTCATATTTAAGACCGCTGATGCTGTTCTTTATTTCAAGACATTTTTTGTAGTATTCGCTGTCCTTAAGGTCGGGCAGCTGTAATATTTTTGCCGTGCGTATGCCGAAGGAATATTCCTTGCCGCAAATAATCAGCCTGTAAAGAGGCTGTTCACCGTAGCCGGAGGGATACCACAGCTGCGGCCGGGGAATGTCTATATATTCCTTCAAAAAGCCCTCTTTTCTGAAAAATCTGTTTCGGTAGAGAGAATCTCCCGAGGGGGACAGAATTACCACGTCGGCAATTCCGCCGTTTTCATAGTTTGCAAATTCAGCCTCAACCGCTATCTGTGCCGAGTCGTCGGATATTGATACGGTGTATATATACGCGGAGCTGACGGTAAAGGAGTCGGTGTAATCAATATAAACGTCGCGCCATATTCCGCAGGTAACGAAGCGTGCAACCCAATCCCAGCCGTAGGTGCATTGTATCCGTCTTGTGTGCATTCTTTCACAGGTGAACGCGCCGCCGCAGGCTTCAAGTCCTTCAACCTCTTTTATCGGTGAGCGCAGATATACCGAAAGCGTGTTTTTCCCTTGCTTGAGATGCTGTGTAACTTCAAAGGAGTGGGAAATAAACATATTGTCCGCAGAACCGATTTTTGTTCCGTTCAGGTATATGTCGGCGTATACGTCAAGTCCCTCGAAAACAAGAGTAGCCTTATTCTGCAGACGGTCTATATAAAATTCCCTTGAATATTCCCAATCTGCAGTTTCTATACTGCCGCAAAGCTCCGCATTGTCACGGTAAAACAAATCCTCGGGGATTTTACTGCCTTTCAGGTCATTGTGAACACAGCCGGGGACAGTACCCGTAAATTCAAAATTTTCGTTTTTATCGGGAGATATACATTTTCCCTTCCATAAGCCGTTAAGATAAGTTCTTTTCATTTTTATTGCTTCTTTCATAAAATGGCACTTTTTTCTAAATATAGCACACAAAGCAGACTATTGCAATTTGATTTATTAAGAAACGGAAACAAAATAATGCCTGTAATTGATTTTGCTTTTTACCTGTGATAAAATACAATTGAAAATAATTGTAAAGGAGGACGGTTCTATGATGTGATAAGGAATGTCTGTAAATTATTAAAAAGGAGGACAGTTTTATAATGTTTCTTATAATTAATTATCTTATTTATATTATACCCGCAGTTGTTTTTCTCTTTTTTATTATATCTCTTGTATTATACCTGAAGGCAAAGAAGGATTTTGCAGGCACGGCTGATGAAAAAGAAATTGAAAGGCTTAACAAGCTGAAATCGCTTGTGAGGGTTTCGGGCATAATCGCAGCTGTGTTCCTTGCTGTTGTTATAATCTGTACGGTGCTTTTCTTTATGCTTATTGCATATATGTGAGGTGACGGTTATGAGCAGAAAGGTTTTTATGATTCTTCTCATAGTTATTCTTTCTTTGTGCATTATTCTGACCGCAGCACACGTAGCGTACGCTGTATATGCATACAATCACAGCTCGATAATTTATTTTATAGCAAAGGAGCTGTGGTAATATGAGGCTTGTGAAGCAGACAGCGGTAATTCTTGCCGTAGTTTTTGTTTTTGCGCTGTTTAATCTTAGTATATATTCCGCAGTAACGGTAAGGCTTGCAAATAATTTCAGCGATGCCACTCAGGCAAAGATGATTGACGTGAAAGAGTTTCTTCCCTTTGACGAAAACAGCAATCTTGCAAGAATCGATACCGGATTTTCTTTGACGGGTGAATTGCCCGTGCTTGACGGAGCGGCGGCTCTCGTTCCCGTTTATGCCTCCGTAATAAACGCTTTATATCCCGAGGATTCCGTGACGTATATCGGCGGAAGCTTCTCAGATGATAATTTTTACGGAGAAAATTTTGCTCCCGACAGCAAAATGCAGTATAAAAATACCGTAAGAGGCTATACCGCCATAGTTGACGGGGAAACGGATATTCTTTTCTGTGCCGCCCCTTCTGAGGAACAGAAAAAATATGCAGAGGAAAAGGGCGTTGAGCTTGTATACGTGCCTGTGGGACTTGAAGCCTTCGTTTTCTTCGTTAACAGTAATAATCCCGTTGATGCTCTTACGGCAGAGCAGATAAGAAGCATCTATTCGGGTGAAATTAAAAACTGGAAGGAAGTCGGCGGTGTAAACAGAGCAATAAATCCCGTAACAAGGTTGGAGGGAAGCGGAAGCCAGTCTGCTATGGATTCCTTTATGGGGGACACTCCCTACGGAATGAAATCCGTTTTTGCTCTGACAGGCGGCTCCATAGGCTTTTCCTTCAGATATTATATGGACGGAATCGTTGAAAACAGCGGTGTTAAAATGATTTCCCTTAACGGAGTCTATCCGTCAGCCGAAAACATCGCAAACGGTACTTATCCCGTAATTGCAAAATTCTATGCAATATACCGCAAGGACAATAAAAATGAAAATATCCCGCTTCTCATAGACTGGCTTTTGTCCGACGAGGGTCAAAGACTTATAGAGGAAAGCGGATACGTGAGAATTAACTGAAATCAGGGTTCTGCAGAAAAAACTGCAGAACCCTTTGAGTTTTTTTCCGTATGCTTCGAACTCTTGCATAAATCACGGCGAAAGCCGTGTATATCATCAATTCCGCAGGAATTGCATATCATCAAAACGAAGTTTTGTATATCATCATTGCGAAAAAAATGCAGCCTGCGGCTGATGATATACACCTTCGGTGATGAGATGCACGCTTGCGCGTGATGATATACCATTGCTTTCGCAATGGATAAAAAATCGACAGGTCGAAACCTGTCGATTTTTGGCGGAGTAGGAGAGACTCGAACTCTCGCGCCGGTTTCCCGACCTACGCCCTTAGCAGGGGCGCCTCGTCACCAACTTGAGTACTACTCCAATTGATAATCGTGAAGATTACATATAAAAAAATGGCGGAGAGAGTGGGATTCGAACCCACGGTACCCGTAAAGGTACGACGGTTTTCAAGACCGTTCCGTTATGACCGCTTCGGTATCTCTCCAATTAGCATTTGATATATTATCATAATTGTTGCTGATTGTCAAGTAATTTTATGGGGTAATATGAAAAATTTTTTATACTTGATTCTAATGTACTGCTTTTAGCAGATGTTTTCGTAATCAGACAAAATATGCTGTTTTTGTTGCTTGAAAAATTGTGAATAAAGTGTTAACATATTTACGGACGAATATTTTACCGAGGATATGATTTGTTATGAAAAAAAATATTTCCCCAGAGAAGCTTTATGAGCTTATTCCCTCGCAGAATGCTATGTATCTTATGTATAAATTCGGAATACATAAGCAGCAGGCTCAGATTCCCACATCTATAGCAATCGACAGAAAGCTTGATATGAATCTGATGCAGAAGGCATTTCAGATTGAAATTATGAGGAATGACAGTCTGAGACTGAGATTTGTAAAGAAAAGAGGAAAAATAAAGCAGTATTTCATCGGAAATTACGAATACAAGGTTCCCGTTAAGTACTTCTTTTCTTTTGAAGAGCAGGAGGCATTTTTTGAAAAGGATGCACCGAAGCCCGTTAATTTTCTGAAGGACGTGCCGTTCAGAATATGGTTTTTCAAAACCGCTCACGGGGGAACGGGTATTTATTCAAACTTCTCCCACCTTGTAACGGATGCCGCGGGTATCGTAATATTCTATCTTGATATGCTGAATATCTACGACGCTCTTGAAAACAATTCTGAACTGCCGAAGCCTTTGAACAGATATGAGGACTATATAATAAAGCGTCTTGAGGACGATAACAACGAAAAGAAAAATCAGAAGCACGAGGAATTCTTCCGTGAGTATTTCGCAAAAGGCGGAGAGCCCTTCTATGCCGCCGTGCACGGAACAGGGCTTCTTGAAGAATTCAGAAAAAAGACAAGGAATCCCGATGCACGTGTTCCGATGGCGTATAATCCTCTTTTTGACAAGTGTGATATGCTGACCTTTGACGTATCAAAGGAGGAGACGGAGAAAATTGCAGATTTCTGCATAAAACAGCAGATAAGCCCCGAAAGCGTTTTTCAGGCGGGACTCAGAACCTATTGCTCTGCTATAAATTACAGAACAGAGGACGTAAGTCTTATGGCGGTGTGTGCAAACCGTTCGGGCTTTAAGGAGAAGAATATGTCCGGCTGTATGGCTCAGCCGCTGATTTTAAGAACCTTAATTTCTGAGGACAAAAGCTTCCTTGAAGCGGTAAATATTATTACCGATACCCGTCTTGCGCTTTACAGACATTCGCTTTATCCCTATACCAAGGCAAGGGATATGTTCCTTGATATGTATAGCTTAGGACCCATTCAGGGGGCAAATTCAATGATGTTCTCGTGGATTCCTCTGCCTGCAGGTGAGGAAATACCCTATAAATCAGATTTCAGAACCTATAATCTTAAGAGCTATTTTACTCCGCTTTATACTATCGTTTGTCCCGATATGAAGACGGGCGGTATAAGGATTTATTATATGTACCGCACTAAATATTCATCTTCAGAACAGATAAAGCAACTGCATAACAAGTCCTTGGAGGTTATTCTTAAAGGTATAGAGCAACCCGACGTAAGGATATCCGAGCTTATGGACGGTATTCTTTAAGATTGACTTTTGGTGATAATGATACCGGAATGTTAATGAGCTGTGAACTGTGCTAATGTTATGTATGAGATTTGTTGTATTTTATTTAAAGTTTATTAACATATTGACATAGATTTTTCTGCGCACTATAATACAATATATAAATATTATAAAGGAGACTGTAATATGAAAAAAATTATTGCTTTTTTACTTGTTTTTTCTCTTGCATTTCTGATGATGGCTCCTCTTGCATCGGCTGCAGGTTATGAGAGACTCCCCATAATTTATATCCGCGGTAACGGTGAACCTCTTTATGATGCAGAGGGTAATAAGCTTGTTGCCAGCTTAGACGATGTTTCCTTCGGCAGCGATTCCGAAGAAGGAGAGGATGCAGACGTAACAAAAGATAAAATTGTAGATGCTGCAGTTAACATTCTCAAGCCGTTTGTTCTTGAAGGTATGCTTTTTGATGAATGGGACACTTACGGTAAAGCTGTATATGAAGAGCTCGTTCCTCTTTTTGGCAAAGATGCAGGTCTTGATGAAAACGGAAATGCCAAGAACGGTACGGGAGTTGATAAGGCAAAGCTTGCAAATTCAGAAGCTAATTCCAAGAGTGCGTACTTATATAATACGAATCAGGAGTATGAATTCTGCTTTGACTGGAGACTTTCCCCCTATGATCACGTAGACAGACTTCACGCGTTCGTTCAGAACGTAATGGATGCAACGGGCAAAAGTCAGGTAAATATTTACGGCAGATGCCTCGGCGGCGGTCTTCTTATGGCTTATCTTGAAAAGTACGGCTCACAGGGACATATAAAGAACGTAATGTTCGTTGATATTCTTTCAAATGAAGCAAACTGTATTTCAAAGGCTCTCAGCGGCAAGATGACATTTGATGCCGGTTATCTTGAGAAATATCTCGGACAGGTTGATTATTTAGGTAAGGCAGGTCTCGGTGTCGGCTTTGCTTTTACTGATATCCTCAATGAAATTGTTTTCAAAACTATGGATTTCTTTAATCAGATTACCGTAACCGATAAGCTTCTTGACGGTGTAGAAGGTCTTTATGCAAAGCTTTATAAGGCTCTTATCCCCGCAATTATGCACGCTTCCGGTATGGCTACTCAGGTAAATTATTGGACTTGTGTTGCAGATGAGGATATTGATCAGGCAATTGAAATTATGTTCCCCGATAACGAGGACGGCATCCGCGAAAAGTATGCAGGTCTTATTGATAAGATTCTTTATTACAGAGAGCACGTTTCTTCTGACCTTGAGGGCTTCTATGATACTCTTACCGAAAATAATATTTATTTCGGTTTTACAGGAAAATACGGTTTCCTTAATGCTCCTTACGCTGTTGATGCCGATCTTCCCGGTGACTCACTCGTAAGCCTTACTCATTCAACCTTCGGTGCGACAACCGCCCGTGTCGGTACTACTCTTTCCGAGGAATACATCAATGCCCGTATTGCTGAGGGTAACGGAAAATATATTTCAGCGGATAAGATCGTTGACCTTTCAACGGCTTATGCTCCCGACAGAACGTGGGTTCTCAAAAATGCTCACCATGACTCAAGTGATACGGTAATGCCCATTATAAAAGAGTTCCTTAACGGTACAAACCAGACTGTTGATACCGTAACCTCGGGTACGCAGTTTATGGTATTTGATCTTGCATCAAATACTGCTGTACCTATGACGGAAGAAAACTGTGCAGATCTTGAATTTATGGAAATAGCAGAAGAAAAGAAAACTCCCTTCTCAATTCTTACAGCTTTCTTTAACTTTATTTCAATGCTTATTGATCTTATCAGCGGATTGTTTGACGGCAGCATTGATCTCGGTACAATTTTCGGTTAATTGTCTCACCCCAAAAATAGCTTATAACAGAAGGTGCTGAAAAGAAGCGAAAGCTTCTTTACAGCACCTTTTAATTTCAAATTAGAAAATATATGCAAAATAGTCACATACTGTTCAAAAACTGTTCGCATATTGACAGGGGGTTCTGACTTGAACTAAAATGAAATTGAACAATAAATAAGGAGTGAACGGAATGAAAAAATTAATTGCATTTTTACTTGTTTTTTCCTTTTGCTTTGCGGTAATGTCACCGATTGCCTACGCATCCGGCTATGAAAGACTGCCTATTGTTTATATCCGCGGAAACGGAGAGGAGCTTTATGATGCCGAGGGAAACGAGCTTGTTTCCGATTTTTCCGGAATAAGCTTTGATGAAGAGCCCGAGGAGGGTGCTGTCGGAATTGGTGCAATTGCAGATGCTGTTGTAAATATCCTTAAGCCCTTTGTTCTTGAAGGTATGATTTTTGATGAATGGGATAATTACGGAAGGGCTGTATATGAAGAAATTGCTCCGTTGTTTGCGGATACACGTCTTGATGAAAACGGCAATCCGAGAAACGGTACGGGAGTTTCTCCCGAAAGACTGGCAAAGTCTGAGGCTGACGCAAAGGGCTCCTGGCATTACGATATGAATATTGAATATGAGTTTTGCTTTGACTGGCGGCTTTCACCCTATGACCACGTTGACAGACTTCACGAATACGTTTTAGACGTTATGGAGGCAACGGGCAAAACACAGATTAATATGTACGGAAGATGTCTTGGCGGCGGACTTCTTATGGCTTATCTTGAAAGATACGGACATCTCGGGCATATCAAAAACGTTATGTTTGTTGACGTGCTTTCAAACGGCTCGGACGTTGTTTCAAAGGCATTCAGCGGCAAGCTTGAATTTGATTCTGATTATCTTGAAAATTTCCTCGGTCAGCTTGATTACTGCGGAAGAATTGAAAAGGGAATAGGCTTTGTTTTCAGCGAGCTGCTGAATGAAATCGTCTTTAAAACAATGGATTATTTCAATCAGATTTACGTAACCGATGCATTACTTTTCGGAGTCGATAAATTATATTCAAAGCTTTATCAGGCTCTTGTTCCTGCTCTTTTGCACGCTATGGGATATGCTACACAGGTAAATTTCTGGACCTGCGTGTATGAGGAGGATATGGATGATGCGCTGAATCTTCTTTTTGGCGAGGAAGGCTCGGAAATACGCACAAGGTACGCAGGACTCATAGATAAAATTCTTTATTACAGAGAGCATATTTCTTCTGACCTTGAAGGCTTTTATGACAGTCTTACCGAAAACGGAATATATTTCGGATTTACTGCAAAATACGGCTTCCTTTCAATGCTGCCAATAGTTGAAAATGAAAGAACACCGGGAGACACACTTGTAAACATTGAATCTTCTGCCTTTGGTGCTACTGCTGCCGATATCGGTTCCGTGCTCCCCGAGGATTATATAAGCACACGCATTTCAGAGGGAAAGGGGAAGTACATTTCACCGGATAAAGCAATTGATTTATCAACTGCATACTGTCCTGACAGAGTCTGGGTTCTGAAAAACGCTCATCACGATGAATTTCAGCCTGTTTTCCCCATTATTTATGAATTTCTTAACGGAACAAGGCAGACGGTTGAAACCGTGACCTCCGGTACGCAGTTTATGATTTTTGATGCAGAAACAAGAATTGCCGTTGAAATGACGGAGGATAATTGCGCGGACCTTGAATTTTTATCTGTCGCAGAAGAAAATCCCACTATCTTAACAGCGTTCAATTCGTTCGTTGAGTTTTATAAGATGCTGTTCAGTCTTATTCTGAAGCTTTTTTCGGGTGAGTTGGATATAGGCAGTCTGTTTTCCTGATTTTTATAATTAAGAAAAAACACTATACGAAAACGGTTAATAAGCCTGCTTTCGTATAGTGTTTTTTCTTTTGCATTCTTTTTATCGGGAATCGGAAGGCATGTCTTTTGACTAAGGTTAAGCCTTTCAAAGCAGAAACACCGAAAAGCACTGAAAGGGCTTGATTTCAGGCATGGTTCGGATTGTTACCGTCACCCTAAGCTCTTTGCCGCCTCATAGGCTGCCTTTGTTGCATCTGCGATTTTTCCGACCTTAAAGGAATCACCGATGACCACGGGAGAAATTCCGACGGCTTCAAGCTCCTTTAAGAGGGTGTTTTCGGAGCGTGAGCCCAAAGCAAGAACAACCTTGTCGCAGGGAAGCTTCAGAGCTTTTTTGTCCTTTATTATTTCTGCTTCTACGTAACCTTTATTTGTTTTTACGAGCTTTGTTCCCGTGTAGATTTTTACGCCTGCCTTTTTGAGCTTTGGTAATACGTCGTCTTTGTGCTGCATCCACGTGCCGGGTGCTATCTCGTCTGCCATTTCGATTATGGTGACGTCACAGCCTTTTTCCGTGAGGAAATGTGCTGTTTCAAGTCCCGTAAGTCCCGAGCCTATAACTGCAATTCTGCAGTCCTCGGGACACTCCCTGCCCGTCAGAACGTCCTTGAAGGTCAGAATATCATTCTTATCCATATCACCGGGGAAGTCGGGTGCGGCGGGATTGCTTCCCGTTGCAACAATAACCTTATATGGGGATAGCTTTTGCATCATTTCGGCAGTAACCTCGGTATTAAGGACAATTTCAACGCCCTTTGCCCTGCAGGCATTAACCGCGTCCTCAATAAACCAGGCGGTTTTTCCTTTTTCGGGCGGTGCGGCGGCAAGATTTATCTGTCCGCCCGCTTTTGAATCCCTTTCAAAAAGAGTAACCTTAAAGCCGCGGTCTGCGAGTATTTCCGAGGCGGTAAGTCCTGCAGGGCCTGCGCCGATAACAGCAACCTGCCTGCCGTTGCCGTCCTTTATAAGTGCTTCCGTTTCGTGCCCTACAAAGGGATTTACCGCACATTCGCCGTGGGAGCCGCAGTATGCGTTTGTCTGCATGGACTCTATGCAGTTAAGACAGCAGATACATCTTTTTATCGTGCCCTCTCCCGAGAGTGCTTTTTCGGTCCAATGAGGGTCAGCTATATGAGGCCGTCCCAGAGAAACGAAGTCCTGTATGCCTTCCTGCAGCTGAGCTTCTGCCTGCTCGGGACTTCTTATAAGATTTGCGGCTATAACGGGAATGCTTACCGCGTCCTTAATTGCCTTTGCTAAATATTTGCGCCAGCCGGGGGTGAAGGAAACGGGCTCAAGCCAATAATTGAAGGTATCGTAGCCTGCCGAGGAAACGTCAATGGCATCAGCACCGTTTTTTTCCAGCAGCTTTGCCGCTTTAATGCCGTCCTCAAGCCTATATCCCTTGTTTTCCTCACCGATATAAGAATAACACTCATCGGCTGTAAGACGGACGATAACGGGGAAATCCTTGCCGCAGAGTTCTTTTATTCCTCTTAAAATATTGAGAATGAATCTCATTCTGTTTTCAAAGCTTCCGCCGTATTCATCGGTACGCTGATTAGTGACGGGGCTTAAAAACTGCTGGAACAGGTATCCGTGAGAGGCGTGAAGCTCTACGCCGTCACAGCCTGATTTTTTTACTCTTTCTGCGGCAGCGATAAATTGGGCTTCGAGCTCCTTTATCTCCTTGTGGCTCAATGCTCTTACCTTTCCGCCTGCGAAATAAGCAGGCTCGCAGGCAGAGGGAGCAACCGACGAGGGGGATATATTGTTTTTAATAAGAAAGGGGCCGACCTTGGGAGTGAGCTTATATAACAGCTTGCCGTAAAGTCCTCCCGTCAGCCTTTCAAGCTGAATGCTCAGAGGTACAGTTCCTACGAGAAGACCGATATTCTGACGTCCGGGATGATGGAGCTGAACGAATATCTTAGCACCGTGCTTATGTATTCTGCTTGCCAGCTCCGATAACGGCTTGATATGGTAATCGTGGCTTGCCGCAAGCTGAGCGAAAGCCGCAGAGCCGGTCTTGTCGTTTACTCTGGTTATTTCCGTTATGATAAGTCCCGTGCCGCCCTTTGCTCGTTCCTCATAGTAATCCAAAAGCTTTTTCGTGGGCGTGCCGTCAAACTGACCGAAGCCCATAAGCATCGGAGCCAAAACAACTCTGTTTTTTATTTCGCAGGTGCCTATTTTCATAGGACTGCCGAGAATTTCATATTTCATTTATTTGTTCAGCTCCTTGACAGTTTTTTTGAAATCGTTGAATTTTCTCTTTTCAAGATAAAGATATGCTGTTTTTACGGGAGGGATAAACTTCATAAGCTGCTTTGATAATCCGAAAAGAGCGCAGGGGCTTACGTTTTTTTTGCCCTTTTCAATGCCTTCAATCATTTTTCTTGCTACCACGTCAGCCTCCTGCACGGGGAAGGGTCTTTTATACTCTATATCGTTTGAACGCTTGAAGAAGCCTGTAGCCGTTGCAACGGGATAAAGGCAGGTCAGCTGAATATTGTCGGGCTTTTCGAGTCTTATGCCCTCCTGAAAGCCGTGAAGTCCGAATTTAGATGCGCTGTAAAGAGTAAAGCCGGGCATAGCCATAGTGCCGATTGCGGAAACCGTCATAGCAAAAATACCCTTTCTGCCGTTCAGATACTGTGCGTATTTCTGATATGAATAAATAGGGGAGAATACGTTTGTCTCAAAGATTCTCTGTACTCTGTCCCAATCGGTATAATTCATTTCCTCATAATACGCATAGCCTGCATTTGCGTAAAAAATATCAATGCTTCCGAGAAGCTCAATTGCCTTATCAAAGATTTTGTCAACGGCTTCCCTTGAAGAAACGTCAATTTCCATTAAAAAGGTATTTTCGTCCGTCATCCCCTTTAATACTTCTGTTTCAAAATCAACACAGAGGATTCTGTTTTTTCCTGCCTTGAGAATTTTCAGAGCCTCAAGTCCGATACCGCTGTTACAGCCTGTAAGAACAATATTTTTTCCCGTAATCATAAACAACACTCCAAACAGTTTATTTTTACTTAATTGTAGCACGTATTGAAAGCTTTTTCAATAATTACGATAACGGGGAAAATGCAACTCGGTCAGTAAATTTTTCTCAGCTTTTCTCTGAAGCGGGTGAACTTTTTATTTTCAAAATAAAGATAGAGAGATTTAAGGAAGGGAAGGGCCTTCATAAGGGGAGCGGAAATGTTAAAAAGAAGACAGGGATTTACCGTATTTTTTCCTTTTTCGATTCCCTTTACCGCCTTCCTTGCCACCGTTTCGGGGGATTGCACGGGAAACGGCTTTTCAAAGTCGATTTTGTTTGCTCTTCTGAAAAAGCCCGTGTCGGTTGCAACGGGATAAATGCAGGTCAGCTGCATATTGCGAGGCTTCTCAAAGCGTATTGCCCTCGAAAATCCGCTCAAGGCAAATTTGGTTGAGCTGTAAAGAGCAAAGCCGGGAATTGCAACTATACCGATAACGGAAACGGTAAAAACAAATATTCCCTTGTTTTCTCCGATATGTCTTCTGTATTTCTGATATGAATACACGGGTGAGAATACGTTTGTATCAAATATCCGTTTGATTCTGCTCCAATCGGTGTAGTTTATTTCCTCGTAGTAGGCAAAGCCTGCATTGGAATAAAAAATATCAATATGGGAAAAAAGCTCCTCGGCCTTTGTGAAGATTTCATCGACGGCTTCTTGACTTGATACGTCCTTTTTCAGAATAAATACGTTTTTGTTTTCCCGTGCAAGGCTTTCCAGATTATCTGTCCCCGTGTCAACGCAGAGAATTCGGTTGCCGCCTTCAAGGAAGAGCTTTAACACCTCAAGTCCGATGCCGTTATTGCACCCCGTCAGCACAATATTTTTATCTGTTATCATAGCTTATTCCTCCTTTTTATTTTATTTTTTCCGGATTGAATATAAATATTAAGCAGGCTGATTGATAAAATAATATCAAAGTATTTAACTTAATCTTGACATATTTCCGTCTTTTTTATATACTGAATGTGTATGGAAAAATACTTGTTTTTCTAAAGAAAGGAAGGCTATTTATGGATCAGAAATATGATGCACTGTTTACCCCTTGGAAAATAGGCAACGTTGAGATCAAAAACAGAATCGTTATGTGTCCTATGGGAGGCACCTCGCTTTTCGGTTGGTTTGAGCTCGGCGGATGTCATTTTGACAAGGAAGCAGCAAAGCTCTTTATAGAAAGAGCAAATAATAACGTAGGTCTTATTATCCCCGGTATTGCACCTCTTCGCGACACCTTCTGGGGAAAGTGGCTCTGGCAGAATCCCAAGATGTTTGAGGATCTCAAGGAATTTATGGACGAGATTCACAAGACGGGCGCAAAGCTCTTTATTCAGCTTACTGCAGGTATGGGCAGAAGCTGGGCTATCACGGACCTTATCGCTCCCTTACATAAGAATAAGATTACCCGTGCAATAGTAAAGCCCATCATTGATACCTCACACGAGCTTGCTTCTCCCAGTGAACAGCCTTCCCGTTGGGCTCACGATATTATCTGCCCCGAAATGACAAAGGAGCAGATTCACGAGATTATTGAAGCATTTGCAAAGACAGCAAAGCTCTGCCGCGATGCAGGCGTTGACGGCGTTGAGGTTCACGCTGTTCACGAGGGTTATCTTCTTGACCAGTTTGCTATCGAATTCTTCAACAAGAGAACGGACGAATACGGCGGAAGCTTTGAGAACAGATACCGCTTTGCCGCAGAGGTCGTAAAGGCTATCAAGGCAGCCTGCGGTAACGACTATCCCGTATCACTTCGTTATTCCGTAGAGTGCAAGATGAGGGGCTTCTGCGAGGGTGCTATGCCCGGTGAGGATTACGTTGAGGTCGGCAGAAATATGGCTGAGTCCGAGAAGGCTGCAAAATACCTTCAGGATATGGGCTACGATATGCTCAATGCCGATAACGGTACCTACGATTCGTGGTACTGGGCACATCCCCCTATGTATATGCCCGAAAACTGCAATCTTGAGGACGTTGCTCATATTAAGAAGTTCGTTGACATTCCCGTTGTATGCGCAGGACGTATGGATGCCGCAGTTGCCGCTGAGGCTGTTGCAGAGGGTAAGATCGACGGTGTAGGTGTTGCACGTCAGTTCCTTGTAGACCCCGAATGGATTACTAAGATCATTGAAGACAGACTTGAGGATATTAAGCCTTGTATCTGCTGTCACAGCGGTTGCTTCAACTTCTCCTCCGCTAAGGGACACGCTAATACACAGGACCTTCTGGATACAATGGGACTTGCACGCTGTGCGCTTAATCCCAAGACTATGCAGTCCAAGAAGTATAAGATTGAAAAGGCTAAGAAAAAGAAGAATATCGCAGTTATCGGCGGCGGTATCGGCGGTATGGAAGCCGCTCTCGTTCTTGCTCAGCGCGGACATAAGGTTACAATCTATGAAAAGACGGATAAGCTCGGCGGTGTATTTATTGCGGCTGCCGCTCCCTCCTTCAAGGAAAAGGACCGTGATCTTATTGCCTGGTACAGAAGAGAGCTTACCAAGTATCCCATTGAGGTTAAGCTCAACGTAGAGGTAAAGAACGTTGAAGCACTCGATGCAGACGAGGTTATCGTTGCAACGGGCTCCGTTGCAAATAAGATTCCCGTTCCCGGTGCAGAGAAGGGTATTCAGGCTGTTGAGTATCTTCTCGGAGAAAAGACTGTCGGTGAAAACGTTGTTATCGTCGGCGGAGGTCTCACGGGCTGTGAAATTGCCTACGACCTCTTCTTACAGGGTAAAAAGCCCGTTATCGTTGAAATGTGCGACGACCTTATCACAACTCCCGGCGTTGCTCTTGCAAACACAAGCTATCTCCGTGACTGCTTCAAGACAAACAAGGTTCCCGTATATCTTGAAAGCTGTACCACGAAGATTGAGGACGGCAGCGTAACGGTTAAGAATATGAAGACGGGCAAGGAAACCGTTGTTCCCTGTGATAACGTAATCCTTTCCGTAGGCTACAAGCCCGCACCCGTAGCACCCAAGTCAAAGCACGTTCACGTTATCGGTGATGCCTTTAAGGTAGGTAATCTTCGTACAGTTATCTGGCAGGCTTGGGACGTTGCTATGAAGCTGTAATGTACTGAACAGAAAAATAGAATAAACATAATAAAAAAGAAGTATGAGCTGTAGAAAAACCGAAAGGTTTTTTTACAGCTCATTTTAAGTGGATAGAAAAAAAAGATGAAGAACGGGCAAACAAAATCAAGACGCAAGGCTTGATTTTGTTTGCCCGAAGGCGTACATAGGTACGTCGAGCGGAGAGCGGGTGTCAGTATAAATAAAACATAAAAAATTAATAACTATTGCATTTTGTGTGTTTTAAGGGGTTGGACAAGTATATTCACTTGCTCAACCCCTTTGCTATATATTGTTTTATGCGGTCTTCGCTTTTTTTGCATCCCCTTTGGTTATGAATTTATCACTTTTTATTGACAAATTGTGCGGCGGCATATCTTGAATGAACGTCCAGCTTTCTGTAAATCTTTTTTGTATAGTCGTTTACTGTATGCTCCGAAATAAACAGTGCCTTTGCGATTTCGGAATTGCTGTAGCCGCAGCCGATAAGGTCAAGTACTTCAAACTCTCTTTTTGTAAGTGTTGCAAGAATTTCGCTGTCTTTGGCGGATAAGGTAAGTTCTCTTTCGTTCATATTTGTTACGGCTTCCTCTTCTGATATTTGTGGTCGGGGGGCTTCTTCAGTTTGTGCTTTTGTTATTTCCTGAGCAGGTGCCGGGATTTTATTTTCAACGTGATCTGATATATTTCTTTTGAAGCTGTAAAGGAAATACGGTTCAAGATACATATAAATGAAAACAAGCACAATCATTATTACGCAATATGCGAGATTCAGCATAACAGGGATATCACGGAAGATATCTACCATAGTACTTTGAACAAAAACAGCAATCAGAGCAAGAAATATGCTCGCAGGAGCTAAAAATTTTGAGGGATACGACTTCATCATCATAACACAGTAAAGAGGTATCAGCTGGCAGGGCAGCATACCTATTCCAATGAGTACGCAGGATAAATAAGCAGCTGCCGGTATTTGAGCCGCAATATACATGGCAAGGAAACCGAGACTGCCCAGAGCAATACAAATTGAAATAGACAAAAAAGGATGAATTTTAGCTTTTTTATAAAGAATGTAAATAATAAAACCTGCCACGGCATCGGATATATACGTAATGAAAACACCGTGCTCGACCTCTCCCGAAATTGCAGGGCCGGATACAGCCATTAGCGCAGAAGCAAAAATGAGTATGTATGCACCTGCCAAAAGCTTTTTTGGGGTGATAAAATTATCATCTTTTTTAACGTATACGGGATAGGAGTCTTTAGCGGACGGCAGCTTAATATAAAAAATTAAAAGAAGAACGAGCCCAAAAATAATAATATTTCTGAAAACCTCAAACGTAATCGGCACAAAATCATTCTGAACTAAGGCAATCAGCACAAGCGAAAAACCGTATGCAAGTGTCAGATGCTTTATTGTGCAGTCCTCAGAGAAGAAATTTACAATAATGAAGGTTTCAAAGCCTATCATAACACAGCAGACAAATTCGTGGATATATATGAGGAGTCTCAGAGCATCTGCGTCGAGAGGAAGAAACATTCCCGACAGCGTTAAGATTGCGACCGCCGTGCATATCCGCCCTGCCGTTATGACCTTATACGGGATAAAAATCATAATAGCAAGAGAAACCACGTAAGCTCCCATTATCAGAACGGCAATATTGTCGGTTGAAATAGGAAGGGGAGTTTTTCCGTCAAGAGTAAGAGACGGACCGATGAAATAGATAAAACCCATCTGCCAGAAGCAGAACATTGAAAAGCACAGAAGCATCCACAGTGGGAATGACCGCCTTTTATTTTGATTCCTCAAAAGTAAAGAATTGCTCATATAATAACAGTTTCACTCCCTTTATTGTAAAAATTACCGCAAAATAGGGTAGGAAAACTAAAAATCCCTTGAATAAGGGATAGGAAATTAGTGAAATTTTATTTATACTCAAATCGTAAAACTTGACAGATATTTATTTTTGACGATTTTTCAGAGCAAATATCATTCCAATTGTTCGTTTTCCTTATTTATATTTATTATCTATTGTAACAAAAAAGGTAACGAAGTGCAACGGGATTTATATTATCTGCAAAATATGGTAGAAAAACTGTTAATTTTAGGGGTGTGTTGAAATGGACAATAAAGAAGAAAAGCTGTGCTTCTTTGAGCAGCTTGATTTGATAAGAGAAGAGTTCAGACGGTTGACTGATAAATATCCTGAGCTTTCGGAGCTTTCCGGCAGAGAACTGGAGGTATTTTTGTCCTTGTTGAGTGATAAAACTCAATCTGAGATTGCAGACAGTTTATACGTAACGCCTTCAACCATACATTTTCATACGAAGAACATTTATAAGAAGCTGGGTATTTCCAACAGAAAGCAACTGCTTATAAAGTACAAAGATATTTGAGCTTATAAAATAACAAATGATATAAGGAGGGTAAATTATGGGATTTTTAGAACGTGCAATCAAGCGAGGTATCAGCGAGGGCATCGGTAAAGCGGTAGGAAATGCAATTTCACAGGCTATAGAGCCAAAAGCATCGGAATTGGTAAACCGTGCCGCAAATCAGCTCGATAAGACCGCGGGAAACGTCTCTTCCCAGACCGATGGATTTTCAAAAATGGAAAGTGCAGTCGGTAATTTTGAGAGGGCGGCTATGGATTTTGCAACGAAGCAAGCGGAGAATCTCAAAATCTGCCCTTCGTGCGGCGCAACTGCCGCCGCAACCTGTAAATTCTGTCAGTCCTGCGGAGGTGAATTGCCGGAGCTTACCGTAGCCGCTGCTGCAAAATGTCCCTCATGCGGCAAACAAAACAATATCGGTACAAAATTTTGCACAGATTGCGGTCAAAAGCTTCCCTGTGCCGTGATGGAAGAAGAGAAAAGCGAAAGAAAATTTGCAGAGCTTACGGCAGAATGGCAGATGAAGCTGCCTCAATATCCGTTATGGCAATTTGGCGGTAATGAGCCCTATATCGACGAATACGACGGTTGCTTAGTGTTCGGTGCCGATTTTAAGGGGGATTCCTACGGTGCTGAAAAAGCTTTTGAGCAGTACCGTAGCCTTGCAAAGCAAAGCGGCTTCAGACCGGCAGGACAATACCCCTCAGAGGAGCATTTGTATAAAATGGTGGACTCTGTCTGTTACCATATTGATTTTGAGCATAGCTTTGAGGGCGGAGGCGATCAGGTGTCTCTCGGCTTTATGACGGGTGAACCCTCAGGCGGCTTTAATTATGTGAAACCCGAGCCTAAAAAGCCTGTTGGCTTTAAGGATATATTCAATTTTTAATTACTAAAGGAGGAATAACTATGATTAACTGTCCGAACTGTTTAACTGTACTTGAAGACGATTTGAAATTCTGTCCGAATTGCGGTACAGCCGTGGAAAGAAAGGTCGAAACTGCACAGACTGAAAATGCTGATGTCGGCATTGAAACTGCAGTTTCGCAAAAACTCAGTCAGTTGAATGACACAAAGGATAACACAGACAGCTTTGATAAGGCAGATATTGAAAAAAATAAGGTAATGGCGGTTCTTGCATATATTATATTCCTCATTCCTCTTTTTGCGGCAAAGGACTCACCCTTTGCAAGATTTCACACCAATCAGGGGTTGGTTCTTGTTATTGCCGCTGTTATTTCATCTGTTATTGCCGCAATTCCCATTATCGGTTGGATAATTGCTCCCGTTATCGGTATTGCTGTAACCGTGCTTGCAGTTATCGGTATATTGAATGCTCTTAACGGCAAAGCAAAAGAGCTTCCCTTAATAGGAAAATTCAGGATTCTTAAGTGAGGCTCCTCATTAGTTTTAAGAAAGGAAAAAACAGATTATGAAAAAGACGCTATTGGTAATATTTTCCGTTTTAATGCTTATTGCCGTGCTTGCGGTGTCGTCTTCGGCTTATACCGTTGATACGGCAACAAGCCTTCCCATACCCACGGAAGCCCCCGAAATATATTATATCTCGAATGATGCCCGAGATGACGGAGATCGGGTATTGGCAAACTATATCAATTCCGAAGAAATTATAAATATGCAAAGGGAAATCTCTGTGCTGGGTGAAGAAGCATATCTTAAAAAATACGGTTTCAATATAAACACTGAGGAAGGTTCATATGATTATGCTTCAATTTACACTTATGTTCAGTTTGCTTATTCCTTCGATAATGTAAACTGGATAAATGACAGTGACTATGCGGATTACGACGATACCAGCTGGCTTCCCACCAGTATATATGATTACGACAGTTCAAAGTATACATATTATAATCTGCCTAATACATCCTGCTCATTCGACTGGTTTGATTATAAAAATATTTTTGATCTCACAGGCATAATTGAGTGGTATTTTGAGGGTTATCATGCGCAGCTTGCTTCAAATATGACTCAGGGAAGAGCCTTCAGAACAAATGTAAATGATGAGGATACAGGCTACAGCGTAAACTTCAACAATGAAACTCTTTATGTTAAAGCCAGGTACCGTCTGTTTTATTATACCTACATTTACGGTGTGGGAAGAAGCGACAATGTATTTTATTCTCCCTGGTCTGAGACTGTTTCCTACAACAATACCTCCAAGGGGCTTACCTATGAAATGCCTGTTGAAGGAAATATCAATGAGGCTCCTGTGATTAAGCATATCAGGACAGAAAAATCAGGCGATTCATCATACTACCTTATATCAATAAACTATCCCGATCCCTTATTAAAAGCCTGTGCAGCCGCTGATGCTGCTTACAATAATTATGATGATGCGTATGATATTTTCCTGGATGATGATTTTTACTGGGAAAGAAATCTACAGCTTGAATTCAGGGTGAATGACGGTCAGTGGTATGAATATACAACCGCGTGGCCCGGTAATTCTGATTATGAATTTGCTAATTATTGGATATCCGAATTCTTTGAGGATGAAGGAATTGCCTATGAGCAGGGTGACACCGTTTATCTTCGTGCAAGAGTTATTATCGGTGATTTTGATTACGGTGACTACGGTAAGGTGCCGGGTGATGAGTGCTATTGGGTATCGCAGTATTCAGAGCCCATTGTAATTCCTCTTGACGGATATTACAGAATTAATTATTACCTTAACGGCGGTGAATTTGATTACGGTGCTGATATTTTATGGCAGTTTACCGAAGAATCAACTGTAGTTATTGACCTTACAAGTGCCGATTATACTCCCACCCGTTACGGCTATAAATTTGAGGGTTGGTA
>JAZNFG010000073.1:0-17724 GCA_045589015.1 Acutalibacteraceae bacterium | reverse complement strand
GGTGGTTGAGCCGAGAAGTCCGCGGCTGTTATATGAATAGCTTGCAAGAGTCTGTGTACCTACCCTTGTTGCGGTGCGTCTGCCATATACGTCATAGGAAAAGCCGTAGCTTACTCCCGACTGTGATACACTCGAAAGTCTACCGTTTGTATCATATCCGTAGTTTACGTCATAGGTTACTCCGCCGTCATTGGTATAAACGCGAAGCAAATCGTCATTGTCCTCGTCATAAACGTATTCGGTCTCATTACCGTTTTCATCAGTATATGATAACAGCAGATCCCTTGCGGAATCATAATAATATTCCTGTGTTTTTCCGCGTGCATCCGTTATAAAGCGTGTATAATTGGAAAACAGCACGTAAGTATATGAAACACTGCTTTGAAGCGTTCCGTTTGCATTTTTCACAACTACGGTATCGGGCACTCCCTTATTGCTTGCGGGATATGTATATTCGGTAACAATGCCGCTCTTAGTCGTTTCCTTTGTTATATTGTGCTTAGCGTCATATTCATAATCACAGGAATCTGTTTCTTCTCCGTCTTTCGTGACGGAGATTTTTGAAATATCAATTCCGTTATATGTGTAGGAAATCGCATCACCGGCATTGTTACTGCTCATCAGAAGCTTACCGTCGGCATCGTATTGATATCTCGTACCGTAATTGTCCATATAGATAAAGAAGTCATCAAAATATGCCGTGTTTACGTTCCAATCATAAAGGATATGCAACCGTATCATCGTGATATTTGTGCCGAGAGTTGCGCTGTTGAAAATAATCTGAGCGGTATCGGAAGCATAAGCGTTATAGTCTGCAGTCACGGATTGCACGAGCGTTTCACCGGCAAATAATTCAAGGACGAGACAATAACGCGGACCGCCGCCTGCATTACTTTTCGGCGCGCACTCCCCCTTAGAAATTCCGCCGAAAATCAAGGTTCTTTCTTTGGTTGATGCACCGACTTCGACCTGCTGCCATATTCTTATTTCATTTGTTATACTGCCGTCTATTGCAGCGGATTGAGAATCGTTTAAGACACCGGAAACAGCATAGGCGTTTGCAGGAGTGTTCCAATATCTGAAGGAATTTGAAGAATATCTGTCAAAGCCGGGATTTTCAAGAAGATTATAATGTCCTGCACTTGAAGTCTCTTCAAGCTGTGCGGCATCGAAATATGCGGTGCCCGAATCTCCTTCAAGAAAGAAAACAACACGAAGGAAACCAACACCTTCAGGAACGGTATATTGAATCTGCAAGCGGGTCCATCCGTTTTCGGTATTTTTTATCGTACAATCGTCCGTATACGATATAAGATCAGCAATTTCATTTCTGCCCTCAATATGTATACCTGCAAGGAAATTATTTGCATTTTCAATTTTGACATATACGGAAAGTGTATAAGTTCTTCCTGTCCAGATATACCAACAATCCTGATAAGCAAACTGCATTCCGCTTTGGGTTCGGGAAAGCATTAGTGATGATGAGCCTATATATGATTCTGCGTTTGTAACAGAACCGGAATGTGCAGATGATACTAAATACAATCCCCATTGATCAGAGCTATTTTCAAAGCTATGATTTTTCAGCAAATTATTACTGAAAGAAAACGTATCGGACTGTGCGGCTACGGTATTATTCTTATTTCCCGCTGAGTTATACCTTGTTTCGGAAACGTTACCGTCATTATCCATATAGCTGACAGCTCTGCCCATATTATCAAAGCCTACGGTGAGCCTTCTGCCCTGTGAATCTGTAATTATTGTATTCGTGCCCGTATATTCAAAATTACAGCTTTTCAGCGTGCTCAAATCCGTACCCTTAACAAAAACGGTACTCACTCTGTCAGAGGACGTATAGGAAAAGCTGACGTTTTCCCCATCTGCCTTCATAATATTCTGTAGTCTGTTCGCTGAATACGTAAAAACAGTAGATTTCCCGTCGGGATAGTTAATTGCGGTAAGATATCCGCCGCTGTAGGTATAGGTTGTGACTCTTTCGGCGTGATCTGTTGAAGAAGCGAGATAATCACCCGAATAATTATAGGTGATGCTTCTGCCGACGGCATCTGTTATCATCGTAACTCTGCCCAAAGAATCATAGCTCTGTGTTATTGTGTTTCCGTTTCGGTCAATTATCTTTGTTAACCTTCCGTCGGAATTGAACACCTTTTTACTGCCGTCCTCAAATCTCAGCTCATACCCCGAGCTTAAAACAGCAAGTATAAGATTATCATCGAACTCAAAATACCATTCGTTATCCGTTCTGTATTTAAAGTAGTGTGCGGTTCCGTCCGCATCGGTATAATAAGCCTTATACGTATTCTCCGTATCGTTAAGTATGCTGTTATTGCTTACAAGCGTAATTGTTTCTTCTGCAGAAAGTCTGAAGCCGTAGCCGTAGGGAGCCGCTGCACCGTAATTATTAGAATAAATATGAGCCGCAGAAAGATAGGTTATGTTACCGCCGAGATTTATGTCCTGATGTACGTACGTCAGAAGACCGTTATATTGATTGATATACGCACTTCCCGAGCGACCGAGATCAAGAGTCTCATACGACCAATAATCCTCAAGTCCTACGTTATCTATATAGCTTATGCTTACCATAGGATACAAATCATATCCCGTATAATTTGATGTGTATATCGTTGAACGCCACGAACTGCCTTCATTCACTGATTTGAGATAGAGTCCGTTATTTGTCCCCTCTTCAAACCATTTCTTTGCAATTTTTGTAATATCAAGAGTATAGAAAACGCTTGCGTTTGTTCCTGCCTTAAATACAGTATAATCGATAATGGGCTGAGAATCAAGTGAAGGATGATTGTTCCACGTTAACGTCTGATACGTCTGGTTCGTTTGCGGACTTTCATATACTGCCATATAGTTTGTAACACCGTTTCCGGGGTCATAGCCGAGCTGTATCAGACCGAGCGTTGCGTTAGTAATAACACCGCAATGCGTAAGCTCGGGCAGATTGAATTTAATAAAGGCTCTGCCTGTACCGAGACTGTTATATCCGACGATTGAATAAGTAGACAGATAATGGTTAACATCAGGGGTGCCGCTGTCAACGTAAGTGTCGAAAATATCGTTTACCTTATCAGGCTCATAAAGTATAGTAGGGTCAATAGTTACGGGAAAGGCTCTTTCATTTGAATTTAACCATTCCTCATCTGCTTCAACAGTCAGAATATATCCGTTTTCTGCCTGCTCAAGCTTCATTGTAACGGCATCACTAAAAAGTCCTTTTGCGTCAAACATAAAGGGAGCAGAAATTATAAATTCGACCTTATTTTCGTTTTTAGTATCAATAAGTGAAATTGAGCCGCTGTCATTTTCATAGGGAACAAGCTCCCCTATATCAACTGAGAATCTGTAAATATATTCCGATTTTCGCGAGCTGACGATAATACTTTCCTTTAGCATCGAGGAATTAAGCTCATATTCAATATCTGTAGTTCCCGAAACGTTTGAATATCTGAGCCCTCCGTTTTTAACCGAAAACTCGTCTCTGTTTTCGATTATTGCGGTAGCATCAGACTCACTTTTTTCAAGTGAAGTCTCGGGTGTAAAAATCTCAGAGTCAGAAAACAGAGAAATTTCATCCCGAATATATGAAAAGGACAGGTATTTTCCGTTTTTGTTAATTTCAAGCTTATCTCCCGACGTGAGTTTTTCGGGAAAGTAAAACTGAGTATCTGATACGTTTGCCGTATATCCCGTGCCGCGTTTTGAGTCTGCGTCAGATTTAATTGAATTATCAATTTCCTTCCACAGACCGTTTTCAAGATAATGCACGGGGGTAGAATAAACCTCGGCACGGTAGGTTCCGTCACTCATTTTAAAATGCTTGACGTTTTCTTCTCGCCTTGAAATATCCTCTTCAAGTATACGCACGCTTTCGAGCGGTTCGGAAACTGCAGAATCCGCTGAAGGCTCAATTGCTTCAGCAGCACTTAGAATAGACAATGCCTCGGCACTTAAAGGCAGAGATTGCAAAAGCAGTAAAACGCTGAGAAAAACTGAAAGAACACCGCATATCTTTTTCAAAACTGACACCTCATTTCTTTATTTGTCAATTTAATTATAACATAGAGTTTTTACCAAGATTTCTGCATTTAGTCCGTATTTTTCTGCATTTTTCCTCGGATAACAAAAAGCGTCAGTTTGTTTTGTTTAAAATGCTATGATTTTTCCTTATAAGAGGAATTTCTTATAAAGCAAAAAAAACGGCTATACTGCTGTAAACAGTATAGCCGAAAAATATTAGTTAAGAGAAGCTCTGAGATTTTCAAGCTCGTTCTTGAGAGTTTCGGGAAGCTTATCACCGAATCTGCCGTAGAACTCTTCAATTCCGGGAATTTCACCCTTCCAGAGGTCGTTATCAACAACAAGGATAGATTCAAGTGTTTCCTTGGAAACCTCATCCTCAATACCTGTGAGGTCGATATCGTCTGCATAGGGAACGTAACCGATAGCTGTTTCTCTTGCGACAACCTTACCGTCGCAACGGTCAAGAATGCAGTTAAGAACTCTGAGGTTGTCACCGAAGCCGGGCCACAGGAAGTTGCCTTCGTCGTCTTTTCTGAACCAGTTAACGTTGAAAATCTTGGGAGCCTTTTCAGGGTCAAGAGTCTTACCGATGTTAATCCAATGCTGCCAATAGTCACCCATATTGTAGCCGCAGAAAGGAAGCATAGCCATAGGGTCACGGCGAACAACGCCGACAGCACCTGCAGCAGCTGCTGTTGTCTCAGAAGCCATAATTGAGCCTACGAATACACCGTTGTTCCAATCCTTTGACTGATAAACAAGGGGAGCAAGCTTTGCACGTCTGCCGCCGAATACGAAAGCAGAAATCGGCACACCCTGAGGATTCTCAAATTCAGAGCTGAGACAGGGACAGTTGACTGCGGGAGCGGTAAATCTTGAGTTGGGATGTGCGCCCTTTACGTCACTTGTCTTGCCGTTCCAGGGCTGACCGATCCAATCCTCTGCATTTTCGGGGGGATTCTTGTCAAGACCTTCCCACCAAACTGTATTGTCATCAAGATTATGAGCAACGTTTGTGAAAATTGTACCCTGCTTTGTTGAAAGAAGAGCATTGGGATTAGACTTCATATTTGTGCCGGGAGCAACACCGAAGAAGCCGTTTTCGGGGTTGATAGCATAAAGTCTGCCGTCCTCGCCCTTACGGATCCAGGAAATATCGTCGCCTACACACCATACCTTATAGCCTGCCTTTTTATATCCCTCGGGAGGAATAAGCATAGCAAGGTTGGTCTTACCGCAAGCAGAGGGGAATGCGGCACAGATGTACTTTGTTTCACCCTGGGGATTTTCAACACCGAGGATAAGCATGTGCTCAGCCTGCCAGCCTTCCTTCCAGCCCTGATAAGAGGCTATACGAAGAGCAAAGCACTTCTTTCCGAGAAGAACATTTCCGCCGTAACCGGAGTTTACGGAGATAATTGTGTTATCCTGGGGGAACTGGCAAATCCATCTCTTTTCGGGGTCAATGTCGCACTTGCAGTGAAGTCCGCGAACCCAGTCGTTTGAATCACCGAGAACATCAAGAACGCTCTTGCCTACTCTTGTCATAATAGCCATATTAAGAACAACGTAAATGGAGTCTGTAAGCTCAATACCTGCCTTTGAGAACTTAGAGCCTACGGGACCCATTGAATAAGGAATTACGTACATTGTTCTGCCCTTATAAGAGTCGCGGGCAATATTGTAAAGCATCTCATAGCATTCGCCGGGCTCCATCCAATGGTTTGTGGGGCCTGCTTCTTCCTTTGTGGGAGTACAGATAAGAGTTCTGTCCTCAACACGGGCAACGTCTGTGGGATGAGTTCTGTGAAGATAGCATTCGGGAAGAAGCTCGTCATTCAGCTTCTGCATTTCACCTGTTGAGCAAGCTTCGGCTCTGAGAGCTTCGATCTGCTCCTTTGAACCGTCAATCCAGACAATTTTGTCAGGCTTTACGAGTTCAACCTTTTCTTCAATCCAGCTGAGGATTGACTTATTTGTTGTAAGTGACATTTGGGTTCTCTCCTTATATAGAAAAAATTTCAAATTTCAATTAAGTATACTATATTGTTACATTTTTGTCAATATCTAAAGCGGCAGTAGCATTAAGTTTAAGGGAAGAAATATTGCCTGCCTGATATTCGTAGAAAGCCTGTGCGCCGACCATAGCGGCATTGTCTCCGCAATATTTCAATTTGGGCAGATAAAGCTCAATATTATGTCTGTCTGCAAGCACCTTCATTTCACGTCTTAACACGGAATTAGCAGATACTCCGCCTGCAAGCACCAATTTATCTGCTCCCGTCAGCTTAAGTGCCTTTTCCGTTCTGTCACACAGAATGTTAACGACGCATTTAATATAAGATGCACCTATATTTTTTACGTCGATTTCTCCGCCCTTCTGAGAAATATTGTGAACAAGATTTATAACGGCAGTTTTTAATCCCGAAAAGCTGAAATCAAGCTCCGCACCTTGAATCTTGGGTGAAGGGAATTTGTATGAATCCGCATCACCGCCGACAGATGCCTTATCAAGATTAAGTCCGCCGGGATAAGGCAACCCCATTGTTCTTGCCGCCTTATCCATAGCCTCACCTGCGGCATCGTCCCTTGTGCGTCCGATAATTTCGTAATCCGTATAGGCTTTTACGTTTATTAGATGAGTGTGACCGCCCGAAACCACAAGAGCGAGAAAAGGCGGCTGAAGCTCATTGTAGCAGATATAATTTGATGCAATATGGCTTCTCAGATGATGCACGGGAATCAAAGGCTTGCCCGTGCTGTAAGAAAGTCCCTTTGCAAAATTTACACCGACCAAAAGTGAACCGATAAGTCCGGGTGCGTATGTGCAGGCAACGGCATCTATGTCATCAAGAGTCAATTCAGCTTCTGATAAAGCCCTTCGGCAAATATGGGAAATTGACTCACAATGTCTTCTTGATGCAATTTCGGGGACAACACCACCGTATAATATATGCTCGGGCACCTGTGATGCAATTACCGAAGACAGCACTTCCCTGCCGTCCTCAACAACAGCCGCCGCTGTATCATCACAGGAGGATTCAATAGCTAAAATTTTCAACTTAATCTACCTCGTTAAAATATAATGTGTAAATACAGGCATTTTCTCTGGGAAAGGAATAAAAGTTTTTTCTGATACCGAGATTACGAAAACCGAATTTTTCATAAAGCCGACGTGCGGGAATATTTCCCTCTCTGACTTCAAGTGTCATAAAGAAAGCGCGTTTATCCTTCAGAATTCTTATAAGCTCCGATAATAAAGCCGATGCAACACCTTGATTTCTGTAGCCGGAATCAACCGCAATATCGGATATATAAAATTCATCAAGAATAAGCCTTCCGCTTACATAACCCAAAACCGTACCGTCGGATTTTGCCGACAAAAAAACAGCGTCTTTATTTTCTGTTTCGCAAAGAATCTGAGCCTCGCTCCAAGGCTCGGAAAAGCTTTCCTTTTCCAATCTTGCAATAGCCGACGCATCCTCGGCTGTGGCTTGACCTACAGTAAAATTAATCCTTTGCTTCATACCAGGAGTTACCGACTGCTGTATCGGCTGTCAGCCGTACTGAAAGAGATACAGCATTTTCCATTTCCGTTTTAATTATTTCTGCCACGGCTTCGGCATCCTTTTCGGGCACCTCAGCCATAAGCTCATCGTGAACCTGAATTATAAGCCTTGCTTCGGGAAATTCGTTTTTAAGTCTGTTATGAACGCGAATCATAGCAATTTTAATAATATCTGCCGCTGTTCCCTGAATAGGCATGTTACGTGCAACACGCTCTCCGAAGGACCTTATCATTCCGTTTGAGGATGAAAGCTCAGGCAAATATCTTCTGCGGTTAAATAAGGTTTCGGAATATCCTCGCTCCTTAGCATCGGCGATGCACTTTTTCATATACTCGTCAACGGAAGAATATAAGGCAAGATAAGATTTAATAAAGGATTCAGCTTCTGCACGTGTACTCTTGATATCCTTTGCCAATGAAAATGCACCGATTCCGTATACGATACCGAAGTTTACAGCCTTAGCCTTTCCTCTTAATTCAGAAGTGACCTCATTTTCGGGTACGTTAAAGACCTTTGAAGCGGTGATAACGTGAATATCACTATTGGAATTAAACGCGTTAATCATATTTTTATCATCGGCAAGTGCTGCAAGAACGCGAAGCTCAATCTGAGAATAGTCGGCATCAATTATGCAGTAACCATTTTCAGCTATAAAGAATTTACGCATCTCTCTGCCAAGCTCAGTTCTGACGGGTATATTCTGAAGATTCGGCTCAGTAGAAGACAATCTGCCGGTTCGGGTTTCTGTCTGATTAAAGGTACATCTGACTCTGCCGTCGGAATCGACAGCCTTCAACAGCCCCTCACAATAGGTCGAGCGAAGCTTTGTATATGCCCTGTATTCGAGAATCAAAGAAACAATAGGATAGCTTTCAGCCAATTCCTCAAGCACCTCTGCATTAGTTGAATACCCTGTTTTTGTCTTTTTCTTGGCGGGTAAACCGAGCTTTTCAAATAAAATAACACCAAGCTGCTTAGGGGAATTTATATTAAAGGTTTCTCCTGCAAGCTCAAAAATCTGTTTTTCTGCATCATTGATTTTATTAGTAAGCTTTTCGGAAAAATCATTAATTCCTGCAGTATCAACCTTGATTCCGTAATGCTCCATAGAAACAAGAACCTCAGCGAGGGGAATTTCAATTTTTTCAAGAAGCTGAGTCTGTTCTCTTTCGGTAATTATAGAAAAAAGTCGGTCACATAATACAGGTATCAGTGAGGCGCGGTTGCAAAAATCCTTATTACCTTCTATAAACGCAATAAACTCATTTTTGTCTGAGGTCAGCGTCGATGCTGAAACCTTGTAGGATAAAGCCAGAGATTCAACTGAATAATCGGAAGAATTGGCATCAAGAAGGTATGCCGCTAACTGTACGTCAAATTTTACGTTCAACGGAGCAATACCGTTCTTGAAGCAGAAGGAATAAAGCCTCTTATAATCGTCAACGAATTTTTCAGCTTCAGATTCAAGCAGCTTTTTTATAAGTGAAACGGAAAACAAATCCTTATTTTCGACAACAAAAACAGAATTTTTAAATCTGAATGCAAGCTTAACGGGCATATCGGCATCATATTCAACGCTGATATAAATTCTTTCCCTGTCTGTCAGCACGGAAAAATCAAAGCCATCGTCAATCAACTGTAAAGTCACGTTTAACCGGGCTTCACCCTGAGAGTTATCTGAAATTATCTTACCTGCTTCTCCTTTCAGCTTTAAGCGAGAAATTATTTTAAACATTTCGTGCTTTGCAAGCTCCTTCAGAAGCGCGGCATCGTTTCGGGTGTCCTCAAGATAAACGGACATATCGGTATTGACTTCTGCCTTTAAGGAAATTGTACCGAGTATTCTTGAAAGGAATGCACTCTCCTTGCCTGTTATAAGCTTGTTTCTGACTCCCGCTGTTACGTCAATTGTATCGATATTATCATATATAACGTCAATTGTACCGTATTTTTTAATTAACTCAGCGGCAGTTTTAGGTCCTATACCTGCAACTCCCGGAATATTGTCCGAGCTGTCACCCTGCAAAGCCTTTATTTCAATCATTCCTGAAGGTGTAACACCGTATTCCTCATAAAGACGGGACTTATCATATTCAACTGTCTGAGTTTTTCCCATTTTTGTTGTTGTCAGAAGCACGGAGACATTGTCACTTATCAGCTGCAAAGAGTCTCTGTCTCCCGTTGCTATATAACACTTATCGTTATCATTGATACTGACGGACAGTGTTCCGAGAATATCATCAGCCTCAAAGCCCGGACATTCAACAATTTTGCATCCGTATGCCTTCAATAACTCTTTTAAAGGCTCAAACTGCTCAAGAAGCTCAGGAGGAGCACCTTTTCTGCCGGCCTTATATTCGGTATACATCTCGTGTCTGAAGGTAGGATGATGTACGTCAAAGGCAACAATAACAGAATCAGGAGAGTAATTCTCTGTCAGATTCAGAAGAATATTAAAAAATCCGAAAATTGCATTTGTAAAATGACCGTCCTTGGCATTCAAAAGCTTAATACCGTAAAAAGCACGGTTTATGATACTGTTACCGTCTATAATAAGATATTTCATAATTTTACGCCTCACTTTTCATATCATTATATCATAATTAATTTTTGATATCTACTTTATTTTAATCTTTTTTTGTGCTAAAATCATCATTGGTGATATTATGTATATAAAGAATGTTAAAATTGAGGGGTTTGCGGCACTCGCTCCTATGGCAGGAGTTGCGGATCAGGCATTCCGTTTGCTGTGTAAAGAATTCGGCTGTGCATATACAGTCGGTGAAATGGTGAGTGCTAAGGCTATTAGCCTCGGAGATAAAAAATCCGAACAGCTGATGAAATTGGATTCAAATGAGCATCCTACCGCTATTCAGATTTTCGGCAACGAGCCCGAGACTATGGCTGAAGCAGCAATTTATGCACTTACCTTTAATCCGGATATAATTGATATTAATATGGGATGTCCCGCTCCTAAAATCATAAAAAACCGCTCGGGAAGCTATCTTATGAAGGAGCCTGAGCTTTCTGCAAAGATTATACGCAAGGTAGCAGATGCGGTCAGCATTCCCGTTACCGTAAAATTCCGAACGGGATGGGACAGCAACAGTATAAACTGTGTTGAATTTGCAAAGATGGCTGAAAGCAACGGAGCAGCCGCCATCACAATTCACGGAAGAACAAAGAAACAGATGTATGCACCCCCTGTGAATCTTAAGCTTATCGCTGACGTAAAAAAAGCAGTTTCCATTCCCGTTATCGGCAACGGAGACATATTTACGCCCGAGGATGCTAAAAAAATGTATGATGAAACCGGTTGTGATTTCGTTATGGTCGGAAGAGGTGCCTTCGGAAGACCTTGGCTGTTTTCTCAGATTAATGAATACTTTATTACGGGAGCATATTCCGAGGACCCGTCTCCCGAAAAACGAATGGAAATTATGATACGGCACGCTGAAAGTATTTGTAAGCTGTACGGTGAGCGTAACGGAATGTGTGAAATCCGAAAGCACGCATTATGGTACACCAAGGGACTTAAAGGCTCTGCAAAGCTTAGAAATGAATTCAGCGTTGTAAAATCTTTTGATGAGTTGAATCTATTAGCACAAAAAGTTATATCTATAAAATAAAATTAAAAAATATTGAAAAAGGACTTGATTTTTTAATTTCGTTAAGTTATAATTACTTTCGTCCTTTGGAGAGTTGTCCGAGTTGGTCGAAGGAGCACGATTGGAAATCGTGTATACGTCATAAGCGTATCAAGGGTTCGAATCCCTTACTCTCCGCCAAATGAAAATCCGTTCACGTAGTGGGCGGATTTTTTGTTTTGTAGGAAATTCCTTCCTATAAAGTAAAAAGATTTTATGTCCCTCCGAACGGAAAAAGAGGCTTTCCTCGTGAACCCGACTATACGAAAAACGGTCACCGCAGGCGTTCGACGAAGCGTTTTCTTGTTATCATTCATTTTTCTGAAAATTGATTTTTTCGGTGTTGCATTTATTCAGTTTTCATTTTATAATTTTCTTAAAGCTTGACAAATGCGTGGTGAGGTTATTGTTACCTGTTGGTCTTTCTACCTGCGGAAAGGAAATTAATGAAGCTTTATTCATTGATTTAAGCAGAAATCATATTTATTGTTCATCCGAGTGCTGAACCTATTTTACCTCGATTCAGAGAGAATCGAATGGATACAGCAAAAGAAAGTCTTTATAAGTTAGCCGAAATCGGAAATTCTGCAGGATGCTATATCCTTGTAGAAAATTTACCCCGCACTTGTCTCGGCAGAAATTCTGAAGAGATTACAGAGCTTACCAATGCTCATCCTTCGCTGAACGTATGCTTTGATACGAATCATTTGCTTGAAGAATCAGCGGAGGCTTTCATTAACAGAATTTCGGATAAGATAAAATCAACGCATATATCCGATTATGACAGATTAAATGAAAGACATTGGATGCCCGGAGAAGGAATTACGGACTGGAGTTCTCTTTATAATTCTCTTTGTTCGACAGGATATTCGGGTCCTTGGCTGTATGAGCTTGGATTTAGCTGTCCGACGTCAGTTAATCGAAGCCGCGCTCTTACTTGCGCAGATTTTTATAAAAATGCAAATGAAATTTTCAGCGGCAGTCCCTTGACCGTTATATCAACACCCGTTGCAGGACTTCGTCCTTGGAAATAAATTATATTCGGAGGTAATAAAATGAATACGATTAAGTTTGATTCAAAAAGAACAAAAGTTGTGGCACACAGAGGTTTGAGCGGTATTGAAAAAGAAAATACCAATGCGGCATTTATTGCCGCCGGCAACAGAAGCTATTATGGAATAGAAACAGATGTTCACAGAACTCTTGACGGCAAATTTGTCTGCTTCCACGACGACACAACAGGAAGAGTTGCAATTGACAATATGGTAATTGAAGAAACTACCTTTGAAACACTAAGAAAGCTTCTTCTTACTGACCGTGACGGCAAAAAAGGCAGAGAAGAGTTAAGAATTCCTACTCTGCAAGAATATATTTCAACCTGCAAAAGATATGAAAAAACCGCTGTGTTGGAGTTAAAAAACGAATTTGAAAAAGAAGATATTGCAAAAATCTGTGCCGAAATTTGCGGGCTTGATTATCTCAATAACGTTATCTTTATTTCCTTTGCATTTAATAATCTTGTTAAGCTGCGTGAGCTTTATCCGGAACAGAAGGTTCAATTTTTAACTGATGATTACAATGACGACCTGCCTTCTCTGCTCAGGGAGCATAAGTTTGATCTTGATATTCATTATAAAGCACTAAACGAGGAGCGAATTAAATTACTCCATAGTTACGGTATTGAAGTTAACTGCTGGACCTGTGACGATAAAGACGCCGCAGAAAATCTTGCCGAATGGGATATTGATTATATTACCTCAAATATTCTTGAATAATTCATCGTTTCAAAAAAATCGGAACTGTCTGAACAGCTCCGATTTTTTTATTGGTGTCTTTATTAGTCAGAATTCTTAGCAGCAGCTCTCTGGATAATCTTAACAATTTCGACGATGGGAATGATAAGAACAGAGAGACCGAGAGAAATAAGATATGCCTTAAGATCAAGGTGTGCAAATCCGAAGAGATTTGAAAGGAAGTCAATCTCAACAACTGCCGTGGTAAGCAGGAATGAACCGAACATAGCACCGTAAAGTGCAATATTATGGTGCCCCTTAAATACCAAAGCAACCGCAGAGCCTCTTTGAGAACGCATATTGAACGAATGGAAGATTTCACACATAGCCATTGTGAAGAACGCCATTGTCATACCCTCTGAGCTGTCGGGAATATTTCTGAATACAAGATGTCCTGTTTCGAGGAATTCACCGATATAGAACGCAACGATTGTGAGTATGCTGACAAGGATTCCCTGATAAGCACAGTCAAAGCCGAGTCCGCCGGCAAAAATACCGTCGTTTTTACTTCTGGGCTTTCTTCTCATAATATTTGTTTCGGGCTTTTCAAGACCGAGAGCGAGAGCAGGAATGCTGTCTGTTACAAGGTTAATAAAGAGAAGGTGCGGAGCTTCAAGAATTGTAAAGCTCATTATAGTTGCGAAGAAAATAGAAATAACCTCTGAAAGATTTGAACCGAGAAGGAACTGAATTGCTTTACGGATATTATCATAGATTCTTCTACCCTCGCCTACTGCAGAAACAATCGTTGCAAAGTTATCGTCTGTAAGAACCATATCTGCAACGTTCTTTGTAACATCAGTACCTGTAATACCCATACCGACACCGATATCGGCACTCTTAATTGACGGAGCATCGTTAACACCGTCACCGGTCATAGCGGTAACGTAACCCTTATTCTTCCAGGCATTAACTATTCTTGTCTTATGCTCAGGCTGAACACGTGCATAAACAAATATATTTTCAACTATCTTTTCGAATTCTTCTTCGGAATACTTATCAATATCAGCACCCATCATTGCCTGAGAATCATCACTGAGAATGCCTAGCTCTCTTGCAATAGCCTTTGCTGTATTGATATGGTCACCCGTAATCATTATAGGCGTAATACCTGCACCGCGGCATTCCACGATAGCGTCCTTAACCTCAGGACGTACGGGGTCAATCATACCTGTAAGTCCGATAAATATCATATCATATTCAAGCTCAGCTGATTCATAAACCGTAGGAGCAGTATTATATTCCTTATATGCTACGGCAAATACACGAAGAGCTTTATTACCCATTCTTGTATTTTCCTGAGCCACCTTGTCTCTGATAGCATCCGTCATAGCAACGACTTCACCGTTAACGACTGCACGGTTACATTTTTTGAGAATCTCGTCGGGGGCACCCTTTGTGTACTGAGTAAACACACCGTTTACGTTATGAACGGTACTCATCATTTTTCTGCCGGAATCAAAGGGTACTTCACCGACTCTCGGAGCAGCGGCAACAAGGTCAGTCTTTTTGAGACCGAGAGTTTTTGCATAATTTATAAGCGCAACCTCATCAGGCTCACCCGTGCTCTTTCCGTCCTCGTCAACCTCAGCATTTGTGCAAAGTGCCATAGCGGTAGCAAGAGCGTTTTCATTTTCAGCATAATGGTCTACAACCGTCATTACATTCTGAGTAAGCGTACCGGTCTTATCTGAGCAAATTATCTGAGTACAGCCGAGAGTCTCAACTGCATTCATTTTACGGATAATTGCATTTTTCTTAGACATATTTGTAACGCCTATAGAAAGAACAATTGTCATAACGGCAACAAGTCCTTCAGGGATAGCGGCAACGGCAAGAGCAATAGCTGTAATAAACGAATTAAGAGCAACCTGATAGAATTCGCCTTGAGAGCCGTTTACGAAATACATTATTATATTGTATGCAAAAATAACAAGACAAACTCCGAGAACAAGCTTAGTAAGTATCTTGGAAAGCTGTTCGAGCTTAATTTCAAGAGGAGTTTTTCCTTCTTCGGCAAGAGAAATTGCGTTTGCAATCTTTCCCATTTCGGTTTCCATACCGATTGACGTAACAACAGCCTTGCCTCTTCCGTAAACAAGAGTTGAGCCCATATAAGCCATATTCTTACGGTCACCGAGAGGAATTTCATCAGAACCCGATTTACCCATAAGTGCATTTACGAGCTTGGTTACGGGAACAGATTCACCTGTAAGAGCTGCTTCTTCAATTTTCATACTTGCGCATTCAAATATTCTGCAATCAGCAGGGATAGCATCACCTGCATCAAGCAGAATGACGTCACCTACAACAAGGTCTTCACTTTTTATGACTTCAACCTTGCCGTCACGAAGAGTTTTTGTGGTAGCAGCCGACATCTTCTGTAAAGCTTCAACAGCCTTTTCAGCTTTGCTTTCCTGCATAACACCGAGAACGGCATTGATGATAACAACAGCAAGAATTATTAACGTATCGGTTGGGAAAAAGCTGTGACCTGCACCGGATGCTTCAATATATTCGGTTACTGCGGATATTGCAGCGGCAATAATGAGAATAATTATCATCGGATCCTTCATCTGATCAAAAAACTTCTTGAAGATGGAATCCTTCTTTGCCTCTGCAAGCTTGTTTTTGCCGTACTTTTCGGCACGCTTCTGAGCTTCAGCAGAACTTAATCCCTGCGGGGTTGACTGTACTTCTTCAAATACGTTTTCAATATTTTCCAAGTAGTACTTCATCGGACAAACTCCTTTTCTGAAATAATTAAACTGCAATAAAACAAAAAACTCCGATACATCTTCTGTACCGAAGTCAGAATGACTCAGTACAGATAATGCTGTAAATGAGTCTCGTTATTTAAGATATGCCAGACTGTAAAGCCATGATGTTGACATACCACGCATACCGTGCGCAAACTACTCCCTCAAGGTTAATTGATTTATTGTTATAATAATAACAAATCAGGAAAAGGTTGTCAAGCAATTTTTGCTTACTCAATCCTCAGTCTGCTTTCCTAAGAACTGAGAAGCTACCTCGGCAAGCTTGATTTCAGCCTGTGTCGGCAATTCGGATTTATCGTTAAACAAAACTACGACGCATCCGGACAAATCACCGTTACCTATTATGGGGACAGCTATGCAAGCATTCTTTTCAAGACCTTCAACAGGCTTTAAAATATTATTTTCAGTTGAAGTTGCGATAAATGTTGACCTGTCATCCATAATTTTTTCAAGCTGTGAAGTAATCTTCTTGTCAACTGCATCCTTTTTGGTAACACCCATACTGCATACTACCCTATCGCGGTCTGTAATCAGTACAGGCATTGATATTGCCTTAAACAATACTTCACAATACTGAGAGGTGAATTCAGCAAGCTCTCCCATAGGAGAATACTTCTTAAAAATAACTTCTCCGTCAATATCGGTATAAATTTCAAGAGGGTCTCCCTCACGGATTCGCATTGTTCGTCTGATTTCCTTAGGGATTACTACCCTTCCAAGGTCGTCTATTCTACGAACTATACCTGTTGCTTTCATATATAAAAACTCCTTTTCACTATTTAATGGTGTGGAGTTAGTATGTGGAATATTGCCATTAATATACTCAAACGGAAGCACGCTTTTTAATTCTTCCTCAAGCCAAACTTCTCGACCGTACAGCTCACGTTCTATTCGATCAATAGCAGACGTAACTGGCTTAATATTAAAACCGTGACGGCGGTCTTTTACTGTACGCACAGGAATATCATAAAGCTCCGCAATATCCTTATCTGACATGAAATGCCACATATCCATTAATTGGTCTTTATTAATTTGATAGAAATCTTCCGGCAGAAAATCATAGGTTAAATATGCTGTTTTTGGTCGGAAAGGCAGGGGTTAAGCCCAGCCTTTCCGTTTTATGTACTATAGAGAAATACGCTCTCGAATAGATTTGATAAAATCATCTTCCTTATCTTCAAAAAAAAGGATATCAAGTATTTGTGATGCTTTGCTCAGATAAGCAGGATCATTTTCGGTTTCATAGAGAGCAGTTAAATGATGTGAAATAACCCAAGCAATCGGAGTAAGTGCCTCTTTTGCAATCTTATGTCTTTCCTCACCCTTCAGGAAATATACAAGAGCATTTTCGCGTGCTTTATAAAGATTAGGCAGTTTCCTTGCTTGCTCCAATGCCTTGTCAAATTCACCGACTTTCCAATATGCGAAACATATATTATAGAGTGTTGCTCCACGTACTTCAGAATCTTCGCCATACCGGAGTATTTGTTCCTGAACGGCTATAGATTCTCTTAAATATCTGAGTTTTTCATCGTCTGTTCCGTCCAGTTTCTCAAGTGATGTAGATAGTTGGACAAGCAAGAGTGCATTGTTCGGAAAAGTCTTCAGCGCTTGACGCATTAGTGCGACATTCTCACTATGTAATCCATTTTTGTTGTTTTCAGTCCAAACTCTATTGATTTCATCGTACTTTTCGTTCTTTTCAATCTCGCTCATTCCAAGCAGTTCATCAACACTTATCTCGAAATAATTTGCTAATGCAGGCAACATTGTTATATCAGGGTATCCGTCTCCTCGTTCCCATTTACTTATAGATTGAAACGAAATGCCGAGGTGAGCAGCTACTTCCTCCTGAGTCAAGTCGCGTTCGCGGCGTATA
>JAZNFG010000072.1:0-12697 GCA_045589015.1 Acutalibacteraceae bacterium | reverse complement strand
AAGGAAAAAGGATTTCGCACTCTGCGGAGTGCGACAAGAGGCTCTGCCTCTTGACACCGTGAGCTTTTGAAAAAGCTCAACCAAAACTTTTAATAGGCACTCCCGTGCCCACTTCATCCCCCAAGTTTCCGTGAAGAACCTAAAAATTTCCCTGCAACCGTACGAATCGGGTTGCAGGGAAATAAATTTTGCGTATTATTCGTCGTCGTCTTCCATTGTGGATTCTGCGATAACCTTTGCGGCAACCTCCTGAGGTGCTCTTTCATATCTTGCAAACTCAAAGGAGAAGTAGCCTCTGCCTGCAGTTACGCTTCTGAGTGTGGTTGAGAAGTCACCCATTTCTGCCATAGGAACCTCAGCCTCAAGAAGCTGCATCTTTGCTTCCTCTGCAGGACCCATACCAAGCACTCTGCCGCGGCGCTTTGTAACGTCACCCATAATATCACCGAGGTTATCATCGGGCACATAAGCCTTGAGTGTGCCGATAGGCTCAAGAATTGCAGGACCTGCCGTATCCTTAAGCTGCTTGAAGGCAAGAGAAGCGGCTGTCTTGAATGCCATTTCAGAGGAGTCAACGGGATGATAGGAGCCATCGTAAAGAGTAGCCTTGATATTAACTACGGGATAGCCTGCTACGATACCGCGCTTAACGCTTTCGCGAAGTCCTTTTTCAACTGCGGGGAAGAAGTTTTTGGGAACTGAGCCACCGACAACCTCTTCGCCGAATACAAGGTCAAGCTCCTCACAGGGCTCGAAGCGGATCCATACGTCACCGAACTGACCGTGACCGCCGGACTGCTTCTTATGTCTGCCGTGAATTTCAACCTTCTTTGAGATAGTTTCTCTGTAAGCAACTCTGGGAATCTGAAGGTCAACCTCAACACCGAACTTGGTCTTGAGCTTGGTTACTATAAGGTCAAGATGCTGTTCGCCGAGACCTGCAAGAATCTGCTCTCTTGTTTCGTCGTTTGTATAGAAGCGGATAGCGGGATCCTCGTGAGAAAGCTTCTTGAGACCTGCGGCAACCTTTTCCTCCTCACCCTTCTTCTTTACGATAACTGCCATTGAGAGGCAGGGCTCGGGGAATACGGGAGCCTTGAGTGAAAGAGGAGCCTTATCGGAACAGATAGTGTCACCTGTCTTTATACCGTCAAGCTTTGTGATAACGGCAATATCACCTGCGGCGATAACAGCAGTATCCTCGGTCTTGCCGCCCTTGGGGATGATAAGCTTACCCATTCTCTGGTTAGCGGCTGTTCTGGGTGTATAGCACTGAGTCGAAGCGTCGATCTTACCTGAAGCAACCTTAACGTAGGTCATCTTTCCAACGAAGGGGTCGGCAACGGTCTTGAAGCACATAGCAGCAAGAGGTCCGTTTTCATCGCATTCAAGCTCAACCTCGTTTCCGTCTGCATCAATTGCGCTTTCCTTGAACTGAACGGGTGAAGGAGCCATCTTCGTGATACCGTTGAGAACGAGATCGACAGCCTCAAGGGTATAAGCGGAGCAAGCATACATAGGCATTACGGTGCCTTCAAGAACAGCCTTTGAAAGACCTGCAACGATTTCGTCGTGAGTGAATTCCTCACCGTCAAAGAACTTCATCATAAGCTCGTCATCGGACGTAGCAACAGACTCTGTGAAGGCGGCGTGAAGCTCGTCGATTCTTTCAGTTGAGGGCATAGCAACCTCAGTTGCCTTGCCGTCCTTGTATGCAAAGGCCTTATTCTGAAGGAAGTTTACGTAGCACTCTACCTTGTCGCCCACAACGTAGGGAACAACAACGGGACAAACCTGTGTACCGAATGCCTCCTGGAAGGCATCAACGGTCTTGTAGAAGTTAGCGTTTTCAGCGTCACAGCCCGTAACGATTATGTACTTGGACATATTTCTTGACGTTGCAGCCTTGTAAGCCTTTTCGGCACCAACGCCTACACCTGAGCCTGACTTTGTTACGATAAGAACCGTCTCAGCGGCTCTGATACCCTCTGATACACCCGTTGCGAAGTCAAAAAGACCGGGAGTGTCAATTAAATTTATTTTTCTGTCACGCCACTCAAGGGGGCATACAGCGGAAGATACTGAATTATGACGACGCTTTTCTTCTGCGTCGAAGTCCATTACGGTGTTGCCGTCTGCAACCTTACCGAAACGGTCGGATGCTCCTGCGATATAAAGCATAGCCTCTGCGAGAGTGGTCTTACCTCTGCCGCCGTGACCGGCAATGCAGACGTTTCTGATGTCTTTTGCGTTATACTGTTTCAAAGTGGTTACCTCCTAAGAATATACGGAATATGTTAAAAAACAACAAATTCCTAAAAGAGTACGAAGAAAATTATATCATAATACCCCAATCAATGCAATACGCATTTTGACTTTTTCAACAGAATTTTTCAACAAATATTCTGATAATTTGTTTGACATTATTACTATATTAATGATATAATTTCATCATATTACAAAATTCTGCACAAACAAGGGGGATTTTTTATGGACAAAAAACACAATCAGCCTCAACAGCCTCCGAGTCTCGGTCAAAGACTGAAGGATGCGGCGGGCATAGAGGGCAATTTCGTCAGCTACATAAAGCCGATGGCAGGCTACACCTGCGCAAATATCACGCTGGGTGGTGCGGGATATCCCATCAACCTTTATCACCAGCAGTTTTTAAGCTTCGTTGAACAGATGCCCACGGACGTTACGGCAAGAATCAGTATGGTAAACGGACTTATTGATGCCGTTTCCGACGTAGTAATGGGTATCATCACAGACCGCACCCGTTCAAAATACGGAAAGCACAGACTATACGTGCTTGTGGGTGCTATTCCCTTCTTCTTTGCCTATATTATGAAGTGGTGCTCCTTCGGCATTTCCTCTATGGGCAATATGAGCTTCAACTTTTTTTATTATCTTGTTACCGCATTCATTTATTCAACGAGCTATACGATGATGAGCGTTCCTCACGTTGCTATGCTTCCCACCATTGAGCCTAACTACTTCAGACGCACACAGTATAAAATGGTGGAATATATGATGAACAGCGTCGGTCAGGTATCGTCCTTCCTGTTTATGGGAATGATGCTCGGCGGTCTTAATATGGACAACCCCTCTCCCGAGCACAGAAATACCTATCTTCTCTGCGGTATCGTCCTTGCGGTATGGTTCGTATGGTCACCCATTCTTTCGTTCTTCACCTGTCCCGAGCCTTCCTCGCTTTCACTTGTCAACAAGCCCATTGACTGGAAGTTCCTTTTCAATGAGTATTATCTTGTTTTCAAAAACCGCTCCTTCAGACAGTATTTCTTCATTACCATCTTCAATTCCTTCCGTTCAAGCTTCTATTCATACTCGGATCAGTACTTCATTGTAAGTATTGCGGACAAATACTCTCATTTCAACATCCTCAACACCGTTGCGGGCACGGCGGAATTTATGGGATCTCCCGTAATCTACTTCCTTAACCGCTATTTTGACAAGAGAACCTCGGGACTTATGCTCACTCCCATTATGCTCGTAGGACTTGCAATTAATCTCTTCGTCACGAATAAGACTCCCGTCGCAGTCCTTTATATTGCGGCAATACTCTATAACTTCGGCTTCTCGGGTCCCGGCTTTGCCATTGATACAATACAGCCCGATATCACCGACGTTGACGAGCTTATAACGGGAAGACGCCGTGAAGGAACTATCGCTACATTCAGAAGCTTTGCATCAAAAACTATAAGCTCGTTTATGACGGGTATTCTCGGCTTCTCACTCAAATACTTCGGCTATGACGTAACAAAGAAGGAGCCTGTATATCAGACTGCAAAAACCGTTTTCGGTCTCCGTCTCAACTTCTCGGTTATGCCCATCATTTTCGGCTTTATCACCCTTATTCTCATAAAGAGCTTTACTATGAACAAAAAGGACCACGCAGAGATACAAAGAGTAATCAAGGAAAAGCACGAAACGGGACAGGTTACCATTTCCGACGAGCAGAAAAAGCGTCTTGAGCGTATAGCGGGTCAGAAATGGGAGAATATGTGGATAGGTCAGTATGCTCCCGTATCGCATCTTGCGGAAGAATAAGCTATGAACGGTATAATTGACATCGGCGGAGGCCTCAGAGGCATTTTCGGAGCAGGAGTCCTTGACCGCTGCCTTGATGAAGGCATCAGCTTTGATTACTATATCGGTGTTTCTGCAGGTGCGGCAAATATTGCTTCCTTTTTAGGAAAACAAAGAGGCAGAAATTATCTTTTCTACACAGATTATGCCGCAAGAGCGGAGTATATGAGCTTCGCAAGCCTTATACGTAACGGCTCTTATCTCAATCTTGATTACGTTTACGGCACATTATCCGATTCCGACGGAGAAAACCCTTTAGATTATGACACTATGAAAATCTCAGAGGAGCCGTTTTTTACCGTCACAACCGATGCCGAAACGGCTGAGCCTCTTTATTATCCTAAAAGCATTTATTCAAAAGACGACTATACGATTCTGAAGGCTTCGTGCTGTCTGCCCGTTGCCTGCAAGCCGGTTGTGCTTAACGGACGCGAATGCTTTGACGGCGGAGTATCGGACCCCATTCCGATAAAGAAGGCGTTTTCAGACGGCTGTGACAAGGTAATTCTGATAATCACGCGTCCTGCCGACGAATTACACAACCCGTCGCTTGATAACAAGGCGGCTGTACTTACCCGTAAAAAATATCCCGAAATTTCAAGAGCCCTGAAAAAACGCTTCGAGGTCTATAATTCAAGCCTTCAGCTCGCTCGGGCTTACGAAAGGGAGGGCAGGCTTCTTCTGCTTGCCCCCGATAACTGCGACGGTCTGAAAACTCTCACAAGGGACAAGGATAAGCTGACTGCTCTTTATAATGAAGGCTATAAAAAAGCTGAATTAATAAAGGCATTTATAAACGGCTGATAATACGCAAGTAAACGGAACGGTTTTCTGAAAAAAAGAAAGCCGTTCCGTTTTTTGTAAAGGCAAACAAAGCAACCGTGCCGGAGAAAAGAATGATCTCTCCTCCGGCACGGTTGTTAATTTATACCGTCAAATCTGTATTCACTCTGAAAATAATAAGCTTATGCAATTCCGAAAAGCTTCTTGAACCATTCAATAATGCTGTTGAAGAAATCAACAATTTTCTCAAAGAAGCTCTTTTCGGGCTGAGGAAGCTCTGCAGAGCAGGTGTCACAAACGTAGTTACCGTCTGCATCCTGATGTCCTATCTGCGGGATAACCTCATCCTCGTGAGCAGTACAAGCACAGGTGCGGGTCTTAACGCCGTCTTCCGTGCAGGTTGCAGCTGTTACAACAGTCCATTCGCCAAAGCTGTGAGGCTTAACGGGGATGGTTGCAACATCAACGTAGTCACATCTTGAGCAGGTTGTAGTTGTTGTACCTGTTGCTGTGCAGGTAGAATCAACAGTATTGACCTTATAATCGTGATCAAGAGCTTCGATTGCACCGCCGCCTGATACTACGTAACCGCAGTCTGCACAAGCGTATGCATCTTCAATACCGCCCTCTGTGCAGGTTGCAGGAGTACCGGGGATAACAACTGTTTCAAGATCTGCTGCGGTATGATCCTTATCGCACTTTGCGAAGTAAGGAAGGATACCTGCTTCTCTTACGAGATTAAGAGCAGCGGGAACAAGTTCTTCTTTTCTTGCGTTGATGCTGTCCATATTATTGGAAGCAATAACAACGTCATTGTCACCTGATGTGAATTCTTCCTTTACTGTTTCGGATGCTGTGTAATTGTCAGCAACAACAGTACCGGGGAATATAGCATCTACGATGTGCTGTGAAGCATTGATGAGAGCCTTTGTTACGGGAACGCCTGCTGCAACGTCTTCGGTCTTTTCAGCTGTTTCAAAGAGACGAAGGAAGCCTTCAAGGTCGCCTGCAAGTGCATCATTAAACATAAAGCCGAGAACCTTGTTTACGTCAAATGCAAAGTTTTCGCTCTTGCAGTTGGAAGCAAGTGAGCCGAGGGGAAGAAGTGCATTTGCTACTGCGGAGATCTTATCAAAGGTATCTGTGTATTCATTGTCACAAGCAATAACGATACCGTCAGCAAGCTGATAGAATCTGTCAACCATAGCGGTAAGTGTTTCTGCCCAGGTAGCGCCCTTTTCAACGCCGAATGAGAACTTGACCTCGGGAAGATCTGTTCCCGCTTCACCGTTTACGGAACCGATAAAGTCATTTACGATACCGTTAAGAAGTGTATCTACGCCCCAGGTTGCGGCATCATAAGCGAGAGCAACGAGCTTTGTCATTATAACGTCCTTAGCTGAGCCTTCAGCATCAACGATAACAAGCTCAAGTCCCTTATCTGCAAACTTTTCATTTACCATAGGAACGCACTTGCCGAGGATATAATCAGTAACTGCTACTGCCATATCGTCGAGAGTTGTAAGTCCGTCTACTGCATTGTGGATTTCTGTAACTGTTTCATTTGAGTTATCATCGATAACGTCAAGGAGAAGATTAATAGCTGAGGTATAAAGAGCCTCTACTGATGAGAAGTCGATTGCATAGAGGATACCGAGATCGATACCGCCGAGAAGAGAGTCAGCGTCAACGCCGAAGTTCTTAAGCATTTCCTGAAGGCCTGCATCGTTCATAATTTCCTCTGCCATAGCCATCATTTCGTTGACTGTGTCGCAGATCTTCTGCATATTGTCTGTAAGATATTCGTTACCGCCTTCGGTAAGACCGAGCTTTTCTTCACCTGCATCGGAAAGAAGCATATCGGTAAGACCTACAAGCACACGGTTGACCTGTCCTACAACACCGTTGTATTCGTCATAGTTTCCGGCAAAATCGAGGAGAGTAGCATCAATAACGAAGTCTGTGTCAAGGAAATCGGGAAGCTGTGCTGCGATTTCAATGTTTTCAAATCCGCTGAGATTATCAAGAACGATAGTAGCAACGGGATTCTGAATATAGGAGGATACGTCAAAGTTGTCAAGAGGTATTGCAGCACCTGACTCGAGAGTTGCTTCAATTGAAGCCGATGCGGTAGAGGTTATCTGACAGATAAATTCATCCTCTGTTGCATAGCCGTTATAAACAAGGCCGATCTTAATTTCTTTAACGTTAACGGCAGCGACCTTTCCAACGAAGGGAAGCTCTGTGCCTACCATATTCTGAGCAAATTTATTTGCCTCAGTTGTTGCAAGCTCCTGAGCAGCTGCAATTATCTGGTCAAAAGTAATTACCTGAGAAAGGAGATTTGTATCACCCATATCAACCTTTACAGCAAAAAGATTCTGCATAGGCTTTGCATTAGCTTCAGTCATAACAGCTGTGATAGCTTCGGGAATTGCCTCTGAAGTTACTGCAGCTGTCATTCCCTCGGGCATTTCGCCGAGCTGAGAGTTGATCTGATCTGCATAAGCAGTATATATCGTCATGGTATAATCATAATTGGGATTGTAATTCTGAACAAGACCGCAATCATAACCGTCAATAACAACCTCTGTACCGCCGGTGTAAACACCAACAACGGGAGGCTCGAAGTTAACCTCGAGAGTGTTCTTCCATGTAAGAGCCTTAGCTGAGCATACGCCGTCAGCTACTGTGATCTGATAGTAATTGTCGCCGTCCTTGAAGTTTACGGTTCCGCCTGAAATTGTTTCAAGCAGCTCGAGGTCAGTATATACGTCATAGAATGCTGCGGGAACCTGAGCTTCAGCGCCGATCTCTGCTGTGAAGCCGAGCATAGCCTTAAGCATTGTTCTTACAACCGTATCAAGGATATAGTTATAGTACGTATCAATTTCTACCTGATTGTCGCTCTGGACAAGACCTACGAAGCTCTTTACGAGAGTGTAGATATCAGTTGTTCTGAGGTCATAATTCTTAAGAGCTGCTATACCGTCAGCGGAAAGAATGCCTGCATTCTCGCAAACGCCGGCAAACCAATCAAGAATACCGTTGGAGATGATCTCATCAAAGGTTTCTGTTCTTTCGCCGTTTTCATCTGTGGGAACGGTGTAGTTCATTTCCTTAGCGATTTCAGCAATGAACTTTTCCTGAATATCATTACCGATAAGGTAATCATTATAGAAATCAACAATCTTCTTGTTTTCCTCAACTGTTGTGTCAAGGCTGAGAATATACTCGCCTACCTTACCGTAGTCGAATACCTTGCCCTCTTCCCAATGGAAAACCTTTCCGAATACTTCGGAATTGAGAGCCATAAACTCAATGATACCGTAGATAAACTCCATATCGCCGTTTTCACGGGAAAGAGCTTTAAGACCTGATACATCGAGATTTGAGAAATCGCCGCCAAGCTGTGCGAGATAGTCCGCATAAGCAACGATATCATCAACACCCTTGATCTCTGGGATCTCAAGAGCAATTGTTGTGCCCATTACGTCGATTTCAAAGTTTTCGAAATCTTCTGCTGTTGCAGCAATCTGTCTGTCAAGCCAGTCAAGGATAACGGAAGCCATCTGCTCTGCCTTAAGCGAAGCAATATAGCTCTTGTCATCAGAAGCAATTGCAGCTCTGTCGTAGCCCGGTGCGTCTGCGGCAAAAGCAGAGAAGGGGACGAGGCAGATAAGCATTACTGCCGAGAGAATGATTGCCAATGTTTTTTTCATTTGAGTTTCCTCCTTTATTATTCAGCCGAAGCTGTTTTATCCGTAAGAAAAAATAAAACGCTGATTGGCATTAACGATTTATCCAACACTTCTTTACGGATTGTTCATATATATTCTATGGGCAGTTTAGTTTTTTAGCAAGGAACAAAACCTGCAAAACGTCAATTAATTGACACTTTGCAGGTTTAAGTCCCATTGTTATTTACTCTCACAGTTTGTATTGAGGCAGCAGCTTATCCCATATCATAAATACATACTGAAGCTCCCTTGCCGCTTTTTTGCTGTCGTAATTCATAAGAGTTTCCATGATTGTTGCGGAAAAAGCACGTATAAAGAAACAAAGATTCATATCAGCAATACATTCTTCGACTGTAAGTCCGAATCTTCTTTGCAGAAAATCATAATACATAGGAGCTATCGTATCCATTGAGCTGTAGCCCGTAAAATATATCTCCTGGCGCACGTATTGGCAAAAAAGCTCTCTGTCCGTTTCATCGAGCAGCAGATTTCGTTTTTTGCAGTTTTTTTCAGCATTGTCTTTGCCGCCATCCAGCCAACGGAACATCTGTGAGGTAATTTTTTTTATAAGATACTGACTGCACTGAAAGCTGAAATCCTCAATGCTGTCAAAATGCAGATAGAATGCCGCTCTCGACATTTCCGCATAATCCACAAGCTCCTTGACGCTGATCTCTTTATAGCTTTTTTGTGAAATAAGAAAGGTGTATGCCTTACGCAGTCTTCGGTGAGTGCGGTTTTCGTCATCATATTTACATATCATTTGTTCTCACCTCTCGGTAATTCTTTGCCAATATCAAACTTTTTCAGAAGTTTTACAAGCTCCATATTAAAGGTTCCGTTTTCTCGGTAAATACTCAAAGAGCTATACAGCACACCGTTCATAACAAATCTTGTATAGAAATCTGCCTGAAATTCATCCATTCCGAGCTTCTGCGCGTATTTTCTTACCACCTCACGGAATCTCTCAACTACAAGATGAAAGGTTGTCATATTCTGAGTTCTGAAAAGATAGTCAACAAGGATCTTATCCGATGCTTTCAGACCGAACATTGTCATAGCTTCAGAAAAGTCAATGATCTGCTTACATTTGCCGTAATCCTTATGCTCTCCGGAAAATACCAGCTGTATCATGATCCCTACTGCACGATTTGCAAAGCCGTCCGTCAGATTTTCAAAAACCTCATAAATATCGTGATAGTGTCTGTAGAAGGTGCTTTTCCCTACACCTGCCAAGGCAATAACCTCACTAATGGAAATTTCTTCCATTGTTTTTTCTTTCAGCAAATTTGCCAGAGCATCGGCAATTTTGCTTTTTGAATCAATTTTTTTGTCCGTACTCATTCTTCAACGACCCTCAGATAATTTACTTATTGTTAATATAGCACAGCCTTTAATTTTTCTCAAGATTCTTTTTCAGAATTTTCAACAGCTTAATTCGCAGATTCTTTTTCTTCTTTACAAAACAGTTTATTTGGTGTATATTCTTAATGAAAATCGCAGTTTGTGCGATTTAAAGCAACAAAACGAAAAAAAGCGAGGCACAAAACAATGATCAAAATCGGTATAGTAGGCACAAGAGGACTTTCAACTCTGAAGGGACTTTCAATGTTTGACGACGTAAAAATAACCGCTATGTGCGACCTTGATGAAGGACATCTTCAGGAGGCGGCATCAAAAATCGGTGACGTAAAAACCTTCAGAGTGTACGAGGATATGCTTGAAAGCGACATTGATGCCGTTATTATAGCAACTCCTATGCAATGCCACGTACCCCAGGCAATTACCGCTATGGAAGCCGGCAAGCACGTTATGAGCGAGGTAACGGCAGGCGTATCTATGGATGAGCTTTTCTGGTTATGCGAAAGCGTTGAGAAATACAACAAAATTTATATGTATGCGGAAAACTATATTTATACTCCCACCGTTCAGCTTGTCAAGGAAATGGTAAGACAGGGAATTTTCGGAACTCCCTATTATGCAGAGGGAATGTACCTTCATAACATCGGTGACCTGCTTACCTATCCCAACGGAAAGACCTCCTGGAGAAGCTTCTGGCAATGCGGTACGAGAGGTAATTTCTATCCCACACACAGCATAGGCCCCGTTATGCAGTGGTTCCCCGAGGAAAGAATCACGGAAATCTCCTGCTTTTCCGCAGGTCCCAGACATTCCTACGGCGTAAAGCAGGACAGCGGAACGACTACAATGTGCAGAACCGACAAGGGCAGTCTTCTTGAAATAAGAACCGACTGTATGTCACCCCGTCCTCATTGTATGGACAACTACCTTCTTCAGGGAACGGAAGGAATCTTCCAGTCTGCACAGTACGGCAAGGGAAATCTCAGCGGAGACGTTGACAGAGTCTCACTTACGAGAAACAAAAACGCAAAGGGAGAAATGGACTGGGAGGATATTGATAATTACAAAAATCTTCTTCCCGAAAAGTACAGAAATGCAACACCTGAGCAGATTGCGGCAGGACACGGCGGCGGTGACTTCTTTATCGTAGAGGATTTCATAAACGCAATAAGAACAAATACACAGCCTGAGCTTGACGTATATAAGGCCTGCGAATGGACGGCTGTAGGGCTTCTTTCAAATCTCTCGGTAACCAATAACGGAAAAACAATGGAAATTCCGAATTTCAGAAAAAATATGCCTCTTGAGGAAAAGAGAATCGTTCTTAAATAAGTATCACGGAGAAGGCTATGAGATATAAGGCTGACCACGATTATCATATACATTCAACGGTATCGCGGTGCTGCAAGGACCCTCTGCAGACCCCCGAAAGAATACTTGAATACGCAAAAGAAAACGGCTTTACCGGCATCTGTCTTACAAATCACTTCTGGGATGAGTCCGTAGAAAGCGAAGCCGAATGGATAGAGGAGCACGGATATCGGCATCTTACGTCCGTGCTTCCGCTTCCGCAGTATGAGGGAATAGATTTTCTTTTCGGGGCTGAGCTTGATATGGATTACAACGGAGTTCTCGGAATCAGTCCAGAAAGACTTTCTGAGCTTGATTTTGCAACGGTTGCAACAACGCACCTTCACCTCAGCGGCAACACCGTAAAAGAAAAGCTCACCTCTCCCGAGGATGCCGCCCGTATATGGCTTGAAAAAATCAGAGCACTCCTCGCTATGGAGCTTCCCTTTCATAAGCTGGGAATTGCCCATCTTACTACGGGACATATTCTGAAGGAAAAGACCGCACAGGTAATAAGTCTTTTATCCGACGAGGATTTATATTCCGTTTTCTCGGACTGTGCAAAAAAGGGTATCGGAATCGAGCTTAACACAAAAACCGTTTTCAATTCCGAGGAAGAACAGAATATCCTTCTGCGCCCGTACTTTATAGCAAAGGACACGGGATGCAGATTTTATCTGGGAAGCGACTCCCACAAAGCCGAGGTGCTAAAGGGTGCTAAGGAAAACTTTGAAAGAATAATTACGCTTTTGGATCTTAAAGAAAAGGACAAATTCATAATTAAAAGGAAGGGATAATTTATGGCTGAAAATAAAGTAACGGGACTTGACGTCTGCGAATTCAACGGAAGCGGCTATAAAAGGGTTATGACATATAAAACCTGGTGTATGGCTTTTCTTACGAGAGATGCGGAATACACAAAAAATACTTATATGGAAAGGCACCTTGAAACGGATGAGGTTTTCGTGCTTCTGAAAGGTACTGCAACTCTCTTTATCGGCAAAGAGAGAACCCCCGTGGAAATGGAGCTGAACAAAATGTATAACGTAACCGAGGGCACCTGGCACAATATAGTATGCTCAGAGGATGCAAGCGTGCTTATTGCTGAAAACAGCGACACGGACAAATCAAATACCGAATATTTTTACCTTTAATCGGTCACGGACTGTATCAACACGTCGAAAGCAGATGCTTGATACAGTCCGTTTTTCTTTTTGGTTCTTCACGGAAACTTGGGGGATGAAGTGGGCACGGGAGTGCCTATTAAAAGTTTTGGTTGAGCTTTTTCAAAAGCTCACGGTGTCAAGAGGCAGAGCCTCTTGTCGCACTCCGCAGAGTGCGAAATCCTTTTT
>JAZNFG010000071.1:0-8816 GCA_045589015.1 Acutalibacteraceae bacterium | reverse complement strand
GAGCCTCTATATGCTCAATCAAGAATTGGCTGCAAGAGTATATGCCGCACCTTCCTTGGTGCTTTGATTTACAGAAATCAAAAACTAAATCCTAATAAGGCAATAAAGGCGGTACAGTAATGTTGCTGTACCGCTTTTATATATGGAACTTTCAAAGGGGCTGTAAAAAAAGCGAAGACCGCATAAAACAATATAAAGCAATGAGTCCTGCAAGTATCTTCACTTGCAGGATCCCTTAAAACACACAAAAATGCTAAAAGTATTTATTTTTTATATTTTATGCTACAAACAAACCTCGCCGCTCGACGTACCTATGTACGCCTTCGGGCAAACAAAATCAAGCCTTCCGTCTTGATTTTGCTCGGTTTGTCCGTTCTTCATCTTTTTTTCCTATCCCCTTAAAGGGGGATGTAAAAAAACTTTCGTTTTTTTTACAGCCCCCTTTTTTATTCTGCCATAACGTGATTATACATTTTTGTAACAGCCTCATTCATATTAACGGGAATAAACTCAATTTCGGGGTGCTGATTCTTATAAACCACAAACATCTGATGAGCGAAACCCTGCCCCATCCATTGAAGTCCGTCAAAATCAATTATTACCTGTTTGAATTTATCAAGCCTGTTACAGACTCTTTTAGCCTGTGAACGGGAAACGGGGGCATCAGAAAAGATATTCTTCATAGGAATCCTTGTTTTTGTAAAACCATCATCATCGTTTGAATAGGCATCAAAAACCTCATAGGTCTTCTTATTGGAAAAATTGGATAAGCTCATAAAAACCAAGGTGCCGTTTGTTATCTCCTTCTTTGCCGTTTCTATATGTTCATCTTCATATTTATCCGTAGTAAAAATCTTTTTGCCCGAAATAATAAAAAATCGGTCCATAAGCTTTGAAGTAAAGAAAATTCCTTCGCCTGAATGGTTTTCTGCGTCCGTAGTAAGCTTTCCCTTAAAAAGCTCACATATAGCCTCATCAAGGGACGGCAAATTAAAATACTTCTTGATTTTGTCAAAAATTCCGACTCCGTTATCTTTAAGAAATACAGCCGTTTCCATATAATCCCGAATAATTACAAGCTCAAGCAGCTCGGCTTCGGAATGATCCATTACGTTATTGAACATTTCACTTAACGAATAATCCCATATTGACAGTATATTATCAGCCAAATCATTTATATGGGGCTCAAGGCAATTGATATATGCATAGGTGTCACTGTCAAGCTGTCCTGCGCTTCGTTTCAGCTCATAACGGTATTCCTTCTTTACAAGGATGTAAACGTCGCGTTGCTTCTTTTCAATTACCCCTTGCTCAATAAGCTCATTAATATATGAATTAACCGTATTACGGCTGATGCCGAACGTATCAGATACGACCTTTGACACCCCTTCGTCACCTGCTGCAATTTTTTCAAGCAGGTACATTTTAATCGTATTCTTTCTTTCCTGTGAGAACTTCATAAATAACACCACACTACTTAATATGTGTATATTTTATTATATTATTCAACAATTGTCAAGAGATATTCCTGATAAACCAAAAGATATTCCTAATAAGATATTTTAAGAGGAATATCTCCCCAAAAAAACACAAAAAAGTGCAGAAGCATTGCTCCTGATATACATCTCCGAAAGCTCTGACCTTCGGTGTGCGTATCAGCGAAAAAGCTCCTGCACTTTTTTCTTTATAGGAATGGACTATTCGGATTTTCAGCGATTATTCAAGATAATCCGCGTATTCGTATGCTGTCAATACCTTTCTGATTGCATTTTTATCAGATGCAGATACTGTAAGGTCATAATGATAGTTGTCGCCCTGAAAGCGTACGATAGTTTCTTCGGAATCGGCAATTGCCCAAAGCATTTCTATATCCTCTGCTGTAGCTGCCTTGTCGTAGTATTCCCATACCTCGGTGTCATTGTCTCTTTCGGTTCCGAATGCACCTACGTACTCATAATACTTCTTTCCGTCAACCATAATGGTTAAGTTTTCCCAGAAAATCCAATCATCTGCGGTATACCAGTAAACAAGTCTTAACCACGCATTACCGTTCTGTATTCCGATATAAGGCAATACATAGCTTCTTATATCTGCATAATAAGGACGCTCGGTAGGCTCATACCAGGTAATTCCCTGAACCTTGTCATAGGTTTTTTCAAGAACTGCAAATGCCTCTGCGGCTCTCTTTGAGCCTTCTGTCTTTTCTATCTCATCGAATTTTTCTCTGGCTGCGGTAAGAACCGAATAATTGGTAACGGCAGCCTTTCCCTCTTCGGTAAGCTCATTATAAAGCTTTTCCGCTGCTTCAATCTTGCTCTTGCTTTCAAAGGCAACCTCACCGATTTCGGAAATAAGCTTTTCTGCTTCCTTTGCATTGAGAAGGGCAAGCGCTGATTCGGCAGCAGTTAATTTATCTGCATTCGTGATTTTTGCCTGTGTACTCTCATCGCAGGCATCAAACTGAGCCCTGACGCTCTTAACATCCTCTGCCTTTTCTAAGGTAACCTCACCGATGGCTTCAATTGCATCATATACGCTCTTGATTTTTTCATACTGCTCTCTTGCCGAAGCAAGAACGTCCTGATTTTCAACCATAGCCTTGTCAGCATCGGTCAGCTCGTTGAATAACGATTCGGCTTCTTCAATTGCAGCCAGACTGTCAACAGAGACCTCACCTATTTTTTCAATAGCCTTTTCTGCCTTTTTGTCGGGACCTGTGTTACCGATAACAGCGATAACGGCAAGTATAGCTACTATTACACCGCCGATAATCAAAGCCTTGACAGGTGATTTTTTCTTCTTTGTGCCGCCGTCCTGCTCTGCCTGCATAACGGGTTGCTCAGTTGTCTGAATGGGTACTTCATTTTTGTTTTCCATAAAGATTCCTCCTTTTTTACGAGCATTATACAACTATTGTTATATTTTGTCAACAACTTTAGATGTTTTATTAAAACGATAGATTAGTTTATACTAAAACTATCGACGAAAGGGGGAATCTTATGAATTCTCAGAAGGAATCCATCGGTAATCGTATTTATTTACTGCGCATCTCAAGAAATATGACAAGAGAAGCCTTAGCGGAGAAAGCGGATATTTCGGTACAGTTTTTATCCGATATCGAAAAAGGCAAAAAAAGTATGACGGTAAATACCTTAAAAAATATATGTAATGCCCTGTCAGTAACCCCCGACTTTATTATCACGGGCACCAAGGAGTCAGACACCTGTGATGAAATTAGCTCAATTATCGGAACGCTTAACGAGGCTCAGCAAAAAACTATCCGAGACGTAATACTATTATTGATCGAATCCTGGAAGAAATAATAATACCTTTTAAACAGAAAATAGCACCGAACGCTGTGTACTGCAGCGAGTCGGTGCTTTTTGCTTCGTATATCCGATTGTTGATTTTATATCCGCCTGCTGAGCGGAAGGCTCAGTTATCGGAGCTTATCTTACGATTCCTTCAAGGAAGTTTTCTTCCGTTACTCTGCCGTCCTTATCTACTCGGAAGGTTTTGATTTCGTGTGCGCCGAAATCTGCTCTGAAGCCGCAGTCAAGCATATCGCAGACGATATTTGCTCTCGTCTCTCTGCCCGAGGTTTCATAGAAGCGCATAACAGTATCTCCCGAGCCGTCCTCGCAGAGCTTGAATGCCGTCATAATAACGTTATCCTTGTCGCAGTATATGAATCTCTTTGTCTGAGGCTCACTTCCCTTATGATAGCTTTCGGGAACGAGAACGGGACGTACGTTGAAGAGAGCGGCTTCCTTAGTGATGCCGTTTACCTCGGGGGCACCGTCGCAAAGGAAAATACCGTACTCAAACGTTGACTTTCCTTCATCGGTAAAATTGAAATCGGCAGCGGGACGGTGTGAATAGTGGTCTGCGAAAATTACGTTTCTCAGAAGTGTAATTCTCAGGTCGTTGCCGGGACAGTCGTAGGAATACTTGCTGTCATTGAGCACCGCAAGAGTTCTTCTGCCGCCGTTATCAAAGCTTATTGCGCCCCAGCGTCCCGTGGGCTCCTCTTCACCGTTTACAGGTCTCTTTATGAAGCCTGCGGGAATCTCATAGGTGTTTTCTGCATTCTCACCGTCTACGGGGAAAGACATTTTAAGAAGAGTAAATTTCTCCTGCCAGAATGCCTTGCATTTTACTCTGAGAACCTGAGTGCCGGCACCTAATATAAAGTCCTGAGAAAGGTGGGATTCACCGAATTTATGCTTTACACGGACAACTGCTCTTGCGGGACCGCTTTCAACAAGCTCAACTCCCTCACATTCCATTATTCCCTTTATCTTATGGAAGGTGAATACGTTATGAGCCCAGGTGTCGGTTTCCCGGTCATCGATAATTGTGGGAACGGCAACCGGCTTTTCGGCTCTTGCATAGTCGAAGCCTGTTTCCTTGTTTATAAGACTGATTATTGTACCCGTCTTTTCGGAGAAGGTGGCTTTAATATACTTATTTTCTATTGTGAGACCGTCTGCAGTAACGTCGGAGGAAATGCTCTTTACCTCGTCCTCTTCTCTCCACCAGGTAAGCCAATAGGTGCTGTAGCCGAGAGCGGGCACCCTTGCAATAAAGCAGGTATCAAGATGCGAATCGTTTGAACGCGAAGAACGGACATTCTGGAAGGGCACATCATTTCCCTCGGAATCCTTTACACAGCTTGATGCGTTATATGTGCGAACGGGAACCTCAATATCAAAGGAATGGGGATTGAAAACAACAACGGGACGGGGGAATTTTCCGCAGGACTGATTTCTGACCTCTGTGCATACGGGGTCGGAAACACCCTCAACCCAGGTATCTATCCTTCTTGCGATACGAAGCACAGCCTCGTTGTAAATCTTCGCGGAAACGTTCATAGCGTGTCCCATAGAATCTCTGACATCATCATAAGCCTCCATAATGGAGCAGCCGCAGAGAATATCGTGGAACTGATTGAAGCAGACCTCACGCCACGCAGCCTTGAATTCCTCTGTCTTTGCTTCCATTTTATATTCCTTATTTGCAACAGTTGCAAAGGCTTCGGATGCAAAGAGAGAATTTTCAGCCTGACGGTTAAGCTTCTTAACCATACCGGTTGCGCTGTAGCAGCCGCTTGCGTGGTGCTGTAATTCATCCTTCCAGAGAGGAAGGTCGGGGAACTGCAGGGTAAGTGACTTAAAATAGGTATCGGGAGATGAGAACTGTAATTTATGCCATCCCTCACGGGTCATATTTTTTCTGAGATATTCGATATCAGCCTTCGTGGGACCGCCGCCGTGATTTCCGACACCGTAAAACAGCATCATTCCGTGGCCCGTTTCCTTAATAAATTCCTCTGCACATTCAAGTCCCGAATCAATAGCACTCTGACCGTTATCAGCATAGCCGTGAGGAAGTCTGTAGGTCAGCACCTTTGAGCCGTCCATACTCTCCCACAGGAAGGTTACGGGAATATTGGGATTTTCATTGGGAGTGGGTCTCTGGAATACGTAGCTCGTCATACCGCCCTTGAAAAGAAGCTGAGGCAGCATAGCATTGTGACCGAAGGAGTCAACGTTATAGCCGGTTTCACATATTTTCCCGAATTTCTCGTAATAGTAAAGCTGTGAATAAAGAGCCTGACGGGCAAAGGATTCACCTGAGGGCATATTACAGTCGGGCTGTACCCACCAGCCGTTTACGGGCACCCATCTGCCCTGCTTTACTCTTTCGGTGATTTCTGCGAACATATCGGGGTCAATTTCCTCAACCCATTTATAGTAGGCGGCTGATGAACAAGTAAAAACAAAATCGTCATATTCATTCAGTCTGTCAAGTGCGCTTCTGAAGGTCTGAAGAACCTCGCCGCAGCCCTCCTGCCAACGCCAGAGCCATATAGGGTCAAGATGTGCGTTACCGATAAGATGTATTCTTGATATGTCTGCCATTTTTTATTCCTCCTCAATAAGTCCGAAGTATCTGCCAAGCCAATATGCAAAGGTATAGATATATGCGCTTTCAAGCTGATAGCAGTCTCTTCCGCCCTCGTGGTCTTTATATGCATAGGGGTTTCTGTCGTATTTTGAAATGGGGAATTCGTCGGGACTCAGTCGCCACGATGCTTCCTTGTTACCGCCGAATCTCGTACGGCAGGGAACGTCGTAACGGGAGGTAAGTCCTACAGACGTTACGAGTCTTGTGATGCCTACACGTCTGAACCAGTCGGCAAGTGCCTCGGTATCAATTTCATCCTCGGGACACGAAAGCATATAGGGAATATCATAAGCGGGATTATGCTCACGTCTGAACGTGCCGTTCCAGCCGCGGTAGCCGTTTTTGTAAAGTTCCTTGAGCTCATTATCGTTTTCAAGCGTAATAAGAAGCCAGTACGCACTTGTTGCAAGCATATTGTCACCGTACATAAGACCTTCAACGTCCTCGCCGCCCTCAAGAAGTGCGGAAATATGGAAGCGTTCCTTATGAAGTGCGGTGAGCCTTGCATAGCCTTCTTCATTTACAAGCTTATTGTAGGTCTCTTCCCAGAGTCCCTTTTCGCCCGTTATATGCATTGTGACCTTTAAATACATAAGAAGCTCTGTTGCGTTAAGACAGCCGTCCGACCAGCCGAGAAGGGTGCTGAAATAGGACTTGCTCCACTTTGCCCACGTGGTAGGCTTGCCCGTTGAGGTTTCGTGGAACTCAAAGCCGTGGTCTATTATGTGCTTCATTGTATTTTTTGCCGCTGTTTTTACAATCTCATCAAGCTCGGGGTCTTCCTTACCCATAATCTCGTGGAAGAAATACATAAACAGATAGTGAAGCGTGATTTCGTCAGAGGAGGTGTCACCCTTGTAAACTATACCGTCGTGGGAATAGCCCAGATCCGTATAAAGGTGAGAAAGTCTTTCGGGAATCGGCGCACCTGCATATATTTCCTTGCCTGCAATTCCTCTCTGCTTTGCACCCGTTGTGGGAAGCACTATTGCCTTATCCCCCGTTTTCTTGTAGAAAAGTCCGTCGTCGGGCACGGGCTCTGTGGGAACCATATACGTTCTTGCTACGAAGCCGTCGCCTCTGCCGGGTATATACATAAGAAGCTGACAAGCCTCAGATGCTCTTATTGCGCTCTTTTTTGCCGCAACCGTTCTTTCGTCCCCGGCACCGTACTTCTTCTTATAAACGTCATATTTACAAAGCTCACCAATGGCAAAGCCGCAGGTAAACGTACCCGAATTATCGGAATGTCCGTAGGGCACAACGGAAGAAAGCTCACGGGGTACGGTGAGTGTTCTCTGAGTACACATTCCTCTTCTTGATACGTAGGTCAGAGTTTCCTCGGTAAGTCTCAGAGCCTTTTGCTCTGCGGATATCTCATTCATTACGATGTTTGTTACACCGCTTGCGGTGAGAACCCACACGCTTTCCTTTTCTCCGTCCTCGGCGTAAATTGCCTTTACGTTATTATCGGGCAGATCTCTCGTTGCAGAGAAGAACTGTACCTTGTCAACATCATATTCCGCATTTTCCTCATATCTTGTAAGTCCGTTTGCGGCACCGAGCCATAATGCCTTATTCGTTCTTGCAAAGCAGGTATAATCCTTTTTTCTTGCAGGCAACGGATATAAAACACCCGAAAGGTCGGGAGCCTTGCTCTTTACGCTGAGAAGTGCCTTAGGAACGGCTGAATCATATTTTCCGTAAAATTTTACTTCACGTGCCAATGTATTTTTCAATTTAATGGATTTCATAATATTCCCCTTCTATACATAGTCACATAAAGTTTACTATTTTATCAAATAAAAAGCAAGTAATACTTGTGCATATTATAAAAAAGTTGTAAAATAAAAAATACATTACAGCTTCGGAAAGGGTTTCGTTATGAAGACAGAGCATTCAAGAACCGCTATGCTCCTCGGTGAGGAGGCAGTAAAAAAATTAAACGCTTCATCCGTCGCAGTTTTCGGACTGGGCGGTGTCGGCTCTTATGCCGCAGAGGCACTTGCTCGTGTCGGCGTCGGAGAGCTGATTCTTATTGACGGTGATACCGTTTCCCTTTCAAATATAAACCGTCAGCTTTATGCCCTTCATTCAACCGTGGGACAGTATAAAACCGAGGTTGCAAGGACAAGAATCGCAGATATCAATCCCGATTGCAGGGTCACAGCTATCACCGATTTCGTGACGAAGGAAGGCATTGATGCTTTCTTTATAAAAAAATATGATTACTGCATTGATGCAATAGACGATACTGCCGCCAAAACAGCTATTGCAGTAAAATGCGAGGAACTGGAAATTCCGCTTATTGCCTCAATGGGAACGGGGGCAAAGCTTTCGGGTGAGCTTTTTAAGATTACCGATATCGGCAAAACCGAATACTGCCCTCTTTGCAGGGTTATGAGAAGAAAATACCGTGATGCGGGACTAAAAAAGGTTACCGTGCTTTATTCCCCCGAGACACCCGAAAAGCCGAAATACATTCCCGAAAATGAGGACGAAAAACGTCTTCCTCCCTCAAGCATCAGCTTTATCCCCTCTCAGGCGGGGCTTAGAATAGCAGAATTTACGGTAAAAAAGCTAATATAATAACAAACGGGCCTGCCGAGTGCTTTACTCAGCAGGTCCGCATACTTTATGCTGCTTACGTTAAATAATACAGCATATATTTTTATTTAACCTCGTGGGGATATCCGCAGGCGCAGTCCTTTTCAATGCCGAAAAGATTCATAAAGAAGGATATTACCTTCCAGATAAACTCTGCAACGGGGTTTGTGTAGTGGCAAAGGCATTCACAGTTGTCAATTGCCTCCTGCTTTGCTTCTTCGTCAAGCATAGCCTGAGTC
>JAZNFG010000070.1:0-8210 GCA_045589015.1 Acutalibacteraceae bacterium | reverse complement strand
TCGGATACCTTCCTCGTGTCGAGTTTGCCCATGTCGGCAAACCTCGGTGTCAACGGCATCGGCTATTCCAACATCATCGTAAACGCCCTTCTTCTTGCCGTGTCGCTCGCACTTCTTGCCAAAGAAGAAATCAAGGTGTTCGTTAAAGCAAAACTGGATTTCTCATGGGCAAAAGAATTCGTTAAGGTCGGCGGCATCTCGGGCGTGGAATCGCTGGTGCGCAACGTTGCTTACATGGTGATGATCGCGCGGATGGTCAACGTTGTGGGAGAGCAGGGCACTTACTGGGTTGCAAACAATTTTATTTGGGGATGGCTTCTTCTGCCTGTGCTGGGGTTGGGTGAACTTATCAAGCAAGAGGTGGCGGCAGACAAAGAAAATATCCGCAAGAACTCCCTTGGCTATTTCGGAATTACGACGATCATCTCGGTGCTGTGGTTCGTGAGCATTCCCGTGTGGAAACCGTTTATGACGCATATGCTCGGCTTCACCAACGTGGATAAGCTCTTTGAACTGGTGCTGATACTCGTCGGATTCTACGTTCTGTACGCTGTTCAAAACGTGTTTGACTCCACCTTCTATGGGCTGGGCAAAACGAACTATATGCTGTTTGAATCGGTGGTGTCGAATACAATCTATTACGGTATCGCATTCATTCTCTACGCTACGGGCGTGTGGACTCCGTCACTCATCGGCATCGCTCTGCTGTTCGGTATCGGCAACGCCTTTGATAGTGTCGTATCGCTTGCGGCGTATGTGTTCTTCTTGAAGAAAGAGCGCATCAATCTCTTGAAGGTGGAGTGAAAACTGCGGATTAAAATCTGCTCTGCAGTAGACAAAGAAAAAGTAATTTTTTCATTCTGACCGGACAAAAAAATACTGTGTTAAGATAGAGCACCCACGAGCCCGAACCGAGAAAGATACGAAAGAGCGGCACGGGTTGCCTGTATCAGATCAATGACAGCCTCTGGGAAGGTAGCTTCTTCCCAAGACTCCCCGGCGGCAAGCGTAAGGAATTCAACGTCTACGCCGAAACTCGCGAACAATGCGAAATCAAACTCGCTGAGATGATCGCACGAGTCAAAGCCGAGATCGCGGAAGAGAAGGCAAAACTAAAAGAGGGCGACTCGTAAGAGCCGCCCTCAAAAATTGGTTTGCAGTAAACAATGAAAAAACGATTTATTTGTGTTGATTGTTTGCATAACTATTTTGTATTATCTTTCAGATATTTAAATATACCCGTTATTATAGCAATAAAAATGCCCGAACAGCCCACATTAAAATACCTGTCTGTCCACACGGTATTTTCGGCACTTTGATCTGCATAGTATGCTGCAAAATAAAGAGCTCCCAATACTGCAAGCAGGATCGTCAATGTTATAATATTCTTCTTGCAAAAATATTTTTTTATAGTTTTGAATTTTTGCTTCCTTAATTGCTCCTGTAGAACTTTGTATTCAGAAGAATCACACATCTTTATACAGACATCATCAAATTTCTTTTTCCAATCTTGATTCAATATGGCGGATTGTTCTTCTGTAACATATAGACCGAGTTCTGAGAATTTATCGGTATGACCTGATAATGTAGGGTTAATATGTGTGTAAGGAGTATCTAAATAATGAAATACTACAGAAACAAAAGAATCACCAGGTTTTAAGATAATTATATTTCGAGAGGTGTTATGAAATGCGAGTAAAGAATCACCAGAAAAATTGGGCCCCACCATTGTTCCAATATGTCCCAGCCCTTTAGAAACCATTCCGACTTTAGAGTGGTATGTTCCTCCGATATAGTTATTTACAGATAAGACTTCTTGCGTTTCTATCAAAGTTGTTGTAAATGGAAGAAGAATTATGTATTTATTGTTTCTTTCATCAGTGAAAATAGCACTATGTCCCTTTTCTAAAGAAATTTTTACATTGTGTGAAGAATCTGATTTCAATGTAAACATTTTGTTTTTATCAGTTTCATTCTTATCAAAGTAAATATCAGATGAAATGGTGGTCCAAGCGAATTCACCTGCACAAAGATTAACAGAGTTTTCCTTAATATTATCGGGATTCAATGGATATATGCAAATCCCTTTTCCCAATTCTCTTAATATATCGAATTTACTCAGCATAATTATACCTCCTAATATGAACATAAATATATAACGCGGAAGAAAAGCGACAACCCTAGGGATTGTCGCTTTTTGGTCCGAGTGACAGGGATCGAACCTGCGGCCTGATGGTCCCAAACCACCCGCGCTCCCAGCTGCGCCACACCCGGATATACCACAGCATTATATCACATCAATTCGTTACTGTCAACTGCAAGCCGTAAAAATCAGGCTTATGCCGCCCCTGCCGTTGTACTCACTCCCCTTTTTTCTGACGGAAGGCTTGTTATAAGGTTACAACTTGTAATATTTGTATGTTATAAATGAAATTCTCTCCTCGTATTTATTACAATTTAGTCATATTCCCCTAAATTATTGATTTTTACGGAAATAATGAATAGAATTATATTAAGGAAGATTTTTCAGGTGAAGGGAATGAACGGCTGTGCGAAAAGAGAAGAAAAGGGTATCTGCAATATTGCTTTTGACATTATTCCTTCTGCTTGTGCCCGTTCAGGCCTCGGGAAGCCTGCTTGCCGGTGACCTTGACGGTGACGGTGAGGTTTCTTCAATAGACGCAAGAGAGATTCTGCGCATCTGCGTGGGACTTTGTGTATCTGACAGCGACACTCTGAGGGCTGCTGATATTGACGGAAACGGATGGGTTGATGCAAACGATGCCCGAATTGCTCTCAGACTTTCAACCGGCCTTGATGCTGACGGCAACGCACGTAAAATTACAGACGGCGAGATAATCGGCTACACCGAAAAAAATTACCCCATCGTTATAAAGGACGGGATAACGTATATCGACGGTATAATTATTGCAAACAAAAGCTATGCTCTCCCCGAGGGCTATAACCCCGGCGGACTTCTTCCCGAATGCACGGCAGCGTTTTCCGTTATGCAAAGGGATGCCGCAAGACAGGGACTCAATATTTATATCAGATCAGGCTTTCGCTCGTATGAATCACAGAAAAGCATTTACAACCGCTACGTCAACCGCGACGGCAGAGCCCTTGCAGACACGTACTCCGCACGTCCCGGTCACTCCGAGCATCAGACGGGACTGTCGATAGACCTTAACACCATCACCCAAAGCTTCGGCAGAACCGCCGAGGGCAGATGGGTAGCCGCCCACTGTCACGAATACGGCTTCATTTTAAGATATCCCGAGGGCAAGTCCCATATTACCGGCTACTGCTTCGAGCCGTGGCATCTGAGATACGTAGGCGTTGAAGCGGCAACGAAAATCGCCGCATCGGGACTGTGTCTTGAAGAATACTACGGAATATCCTCCGCTTATTAAGAAAATCTCCGTCTGCGTTAATTCAAATATCAAAATACTCAGCTCTGCGACCGTTATAATCGGCAGAGCTGAGCATTATTTTTACAGCATATAATTATAGATTCCCACGAACTGGATTATTGTCCCCGCAAGCACGAAGAAGTGGAAAACCGCGTGGAAATATCTCTTCTTTTTGCCGATACCGTAGACCGCGGCACCGAGCATATAAACCACTCCGCCGATTACGAAAAGGGCGATGATTATTTTTCCTGCCTCGTAATTATCATATATGGTTTTCATACAGAACAGCGCAAGCCAGCCGAGGAAGATATACATTACCATCTGCACCTTCTTGAAGCGTTCCTGATCCATCAGCGTAAGAAAAATTCCCGTAAGCGCGCCAACCCAGGAGAGTATAAGGAACACTATAGCCTGTGTTCTGTTATGGTCGAATACTCCGAGCAAAAAGAAGGCGGAAAGGGAGCCTGCTATCATAAGGAAAACATTTGAATGGTCAAGCACGCGAGCCACCTGCTTCAGAAAGCCGGGCTTCAGCCCGTGATAAAAGGCAGAGCCGAAATACAAAAGGGCCATACAAGCACCGTAAATTGCGATACCTGCAATTTCCGCGGCATCGGCCCCGCTTCTGAGCTTGAGAGCGGAAAGCACGACAGCAAGAATGCTCAGCGGTACTCCGAGGGCGTGTGTTACGGAATTTACAGTATCCTCAAAACGTGTATAATCGGGCAGAGGCACATTTTTGAAATCAAACATTTTTCATCACTCCGAGGGTTAAGATATTTTTGCCTTGTAATTTTATCTTAGCCAAAGCTCGGCGTTTTGTCACTCTACTTTGAACAATTTCACCTCTACGTGTCTGATTTTAATGTCTACTTAGGGTAGAAAAAAGCACTCTACCGTGAGTAGAATGCCCCGTTTTTTGCCTTTTTCAGTTACTTTTTACAAACGGACAAAAATTTTTTCGTCATATTGCCCTATGTTTATTGAAGTATTATTCGGTATGTGTTATAATTCATTTTCGGAAAAGTTAAAAATTAAGGTGATAGCTGTGAATTTTGAAATTTACGAAAAAATGGGGATTTCCCGTGAGGTTCTCTCCTACTGTGAAAAAATCCTTGCTTCCTTAGAGGAGCGATTCAGAAAAATTGATGAAATTGCCGAGTATAATCAGGCAAAGGTGCTTAAAGCTATGCAGGACAACCGCGTCAGCGCGGCTTGCTTTGCAGGCACAACGGGCTACGGTCACGACGATATGGGCAGAGATACTCTTGAAAAGGTCTACGCAGACGTGTTCCATACGGAGGCCGCACTCGTTCGTCCTCATATTACCTGCGGCACACACGCCCTCGCAATTGCTCTCTCCGCAAACCTTCTCCCCGGAGACGAGCTTCTCTCCCCCGTGGGCAAGCCCTACGATACTCTTGAAGAGGTAATAGGCATCCGCGAATCCTCCTGCTCTCTCAAGGAGTACGGTGTTTCATACCGTCAGGTTGACCTTCTTCCCGACGGCACCTTTGACTATGAGAACATAAAAAAAGCCATTAATGAAAAAACAAAGCTTATAACGATTCAGCGTTCAAAGGGATATCAGATGCGCCCTTCCTTCTCCGTTAAGCAGATAGGTGAGCTGATTGCCTTCTGCAAGGAAATAAAGCCCGACGTTACCGTTATGGTTGATAACTGCTACGGTGAATTTGTTGAGGAGCTTGAGCCCTCTGACGTGGGTGCAGATATGATAGTCGGCTCTCTTATCAAGAACCCCGGCGGCGGTCTTGCTCCTATAGGCGGATATATTGCAGGCACGAAGAAATGCATAGACCGCTGTCACTACAGACTGTCCGCGCCCGGAATAGGACAGGATGTCGGCGCAAGCCTTTCACTTCTGATGAACTTCTATCAGGGCTTCTTTCTTTCACCTACAGTTGTTGCAGGTGCACTTAAAGGTGCAGTTTTTGCCGCGAACGTGTATGAAAGCCTCGGCTTCAGATGTGTTCCCGATTCAAAGGAAAGCCGTCACGACATAATTCAGTCCGTGCTTTTAGGCTCCCGTGAGAGAATGCTTGCATTTGCCGAGGGCATACAGAAGGCTGCCCCCGTTGACAGCTACGTCACACCTATTCCCTACCCCATCCCCGGCTACAACTGTGATGTCGTTATGGCTGCAGGTGCCTTCGTTCAGGGCTCGTCCATTGAGCTTTCCGCCGACGGCCCCGTAAACGAGCCTTATGCAATATACTTCCAGGGCGGACTTACCTGGTATCACGCAAAGTTCGGAATTATGATGTCGCTTCAGAGAATGTATGAACAGAGCCTTATTGAGCTTAATTGATAGGGGAAGTAAAAAAGCAAAGACCGAATAAAACAATACAAATCGAGTAGGCGGCTAATCATTAATTGATTAGCCGACCTCTCACACCATCGTGCGTACGGTTCCGTACACGGTGGTTCACTCATATTAAGCGCATAGACTTGTACGCTTCGGATATGTCGTAATATCCCCTGCGTGCAAGTCTTTCGTTTGTTATTCGACTTTTCGTGAACTCAGATGTCCGTTCCGTTTTTTGTTCCTTCCCAACACAAAGCCGAGAAACCGAAATTTCGGATTGAATACACACTTACCGCACGGCTCTTTTCCGTATTTACCTTGAGTTTCAGTTTCTTCTCAAGATACCTTGTGCGTGTTTCAAGTAATTCAATTTTGTAAGATAGTATTCAAGCAAGCTAAAGTCTTAATATGAATCAAATCCAATTTATAGTAAGCTCGGATAAATCAATGTCGCTGAATATCTTAGCAATATCCTCCTCAAACCGTATTGGAATCATAATCTCCCGAAGCCCTTTACATCCCTTGAATGCATCAGCACCAATAATACGAACTGGTGCAGGGATCGTAATTTCTGCAAGAGAATAGCAATCGCAAAAAGTATACATATCTATTTCCGCTATACCCTCGGGAAGATTGATTGATTCCAGCGAACCGCAACCCTCAAAGGCTCCCCCACCTATTTTCGTTATTCTCTCAGACAAATCGATTGATGTCAGCGAGCTGCATCCGCCGAAGGCAAATTCACCTATTTCCGTTATGCCTTTGGGAAGATTGATTGATTTCAGCGAACTGCACCTCTCAAAGGCAATCCAACCTATTTTGGTTACACCATCGGGAAGTTTGATTGATTGCAGGGAGTTGCAACCTCTAAAGGCTCCCCAACCTATTTTCGTTATTCCCTCAGGCAAATCGATTGATGTCAGCGAACTGCACCCCTCAAAAGCATTCCAACCTATTTCAGTTATACCATCGGGAAGTATGATTGATGTCAGCGAACAGCAACCGCGGAAGGCATTATCACCTATTTCCGTTATACCCTCGGGAAGCTTGATTGATGTCAGCAAACTGCAACCCTCAAAGGCTCCCCAACCTATTTTCGTTATTCCCTTAGGCAAATCGATTGATGTCAGCGAACTGCAACCGCGGAAGGCTCCCCCACCTATTTCCGTTATACCCTCGGGAAGGTTAATTGATGTCAGCGAGCTACACCCCTCAAATGCTCTTTCTCCAATTCTTTTTACACTGTCGGGTATTGTAATTTGACGAATATCTTTGCGACCCATAAATTGTTCATCCGCAATCTCGGTAATACCGTCCGGTATAACAAGAGTCTGAAAATCATCACGGTAAGAAATATTGCAATCGTGAGATAAGCCTAAATCTTCCCGGCTATACCCTATGGGGCAGTTTTCAATCCTTCTTATTTTGGGGCAATCCTTAAATATTCCGCCGCGGATATTTCTCACACTGTCAGGAAACTTTATGGCTGTCAGCGAACTGCAACCGCTGAAGGTCAACAAACCTATTTCCTTTATACCCTCAGGAAGATTGATTGATTTCAGCGAGCAGCAATCCTCGAAGGCTCTCCAACCTATTTTGGTTACACCATCGGGGAGATTGATTGATGGCAGAGAGCTACAACCGCGGAAGGCTTTACCATCTATTTCCGTTATGCCTTCGGGGAGATTGATTGATTCCAGCGACCTGCACCCCTCAAAGGCGCTCCTACCTATTTCCGTTATACCCTCAGGCAAATCGATTGATGTCAGCGAACTGCAACCGCTGAAGGCACTCCAACCTATTTCCGTTATTCCTGTAGGCAAATCGATTGATGTCAGCGAGCTGCACCCCTCAAAGGCACTCTCACCTATTTTCGTTATACCCTTTGGCAAATCGACTGATGTCAGAGAACTGCAACCGCTGAAGGCTCCCCCACCTATTTTCGTTATGCCCTCAGGCAAATCGATTGATGTCAGCGAACTGCAACCGCGGAAGGCTCCCCAACCTATTTCCGTTATACCCTCAGGCAAATCGATTGATGTCAGCGAACGGCACCACATAAAGGCACCATCACCTATTTCCTTTACTTCGTCGGAAAGAATTACTGATTTAAGCAAAGAACAATTCGAAAAGGCTCTGTCATTAACCCTTGTTACGCAATCGGGAAGCACAACCTTATCAGAAAAATAAATGATTCCGCCATCCAAAAAAGCATTATTTTTACTCAGATTATGCCGATAATAATAATATTCTGATTCTGAATTTTCGGGAATATATATTTCCTTGATATGCCTGCTATTGATTGCAAGCTCTTCCGCTTTCTTGTTTTCTGTGGGAGACAAAAACAATCCGCACAGCTTTCTGCAGGATTTCGAGTTGAGCTTTGATTCTATAAGCTCTCTGTCATACGGCACAGAGACAATTCCTATATATTCCCCGTGAAGCTCTGTAAAGGCTTCGTGGGAATACAG
>JAZNFG010000069.1:0-6621 GCA_045589015.1 Acutalibacteraceae bacterium | reverse complement strand
CCTCCCGTGAAAATGTCCTCGCTCTCGTAAAGGAAGAAGCTACCGTTATCAGAGACAAGTTCTCCGATGACAGAAGAAGCGAAATCGTGAACGTTACGGGTGAAATGGATATTGAGGACCTTATTCCCGAAGAGGACTGCGTATTCACAATGACACAGATGGGCTACATCAAGAGAATGTCGGTTGATGAATACCAGCTTCAGAAGAAGGGCGGTAAGGGCAGAATCGGCATTACACGCCGTGAGGAGGACGTAGTTGATACTATGTTCACCGCTTCAACCCACTCTCATATTATGTTCTTTACCACAAAGGGTAAGGCATATATGGTAAAGGGCTACGAGATTCCCGAGGGAAGCCGTACAAGTAAGGGTATGAACCTTGTAAACATTCTTCCTATAGAGGGCGATGAAAAGGTTTCCGCTATGATTATGATTCCCAAGGAGCACGATGACCTCTATCTTTGTATGATAACGAGAAACGGTATCATCAAGAGAACGGAGCTTGAAAACTTCAGAAATATAAGAAAATCGGGTATTATTGCCATTAATCTTGACGAGGGCGATATGCTTCAGAAGGTGCTTCTTACAACGGGAAATCAGGATCTCTTCGTTGCAACGAAGAAGGGTCTTGGTATCCGCTTCAATGAAAATGATGCAAGAGTAATAGGAAGAACCGCAAGAGGTGTTAAGGCATTAACCTTCAAGTATCCCGATGACAGGGTTATCGGTATGGAAATTCTTGACGAGGAAAAGGGCGGCAAGCTTCTGACCGTCAGCGAATGGGGTAACGGAAGAAAGAGCGATTTCTCAGATTATCACGTTCAGTCAAGAGGCGGCTTCGGCTCAATAAACTACAGAGTATCAAAATACGGTGACGTTGCCGCAATTAAGGTCGTTTACGACGATGATGACGTAATTCTTATTTCCGAGCAGGGAATAATCATAAGAATTGCCGCTGAAAGCATCAGAGAATGCGCCCGTCCTTCAAAGGGTGTACGTCTTATGAGACTTTCCGAAAACGACAGCGTTATTACTCTTACGCTTGCTAAAAATTCAGGAGAAGAAACGGATGCTCCCGTTGAAAGCGAGCCCGAGGAGGACGCTTCCGAGGAAATTAAGGAAGAGACTGCTGCGAGCGGAGAGGAAGCTGAGGAATAATACAATTATTCAAGCTGTGGTGTGTAAATTATGAGTAATAAAAATACAAAAAAGAAAAGCAAAAAAAAGTCAGCTGCTAAAAACAACAGCTTTATTACGATAATTGCAGGTGTGGCTCTCGGCCTTGTGCTTGTTTTTGCAATCGTGGCGGTTGACCTTCTTTCAAAGATGGATATAATCAGCATCGGTAAAAACAATACAGATGATCCTACCGGCTTTGTTGAGGTCACCGAGCCCGGTGACGAGCTTTCGGGTATTGAGACTCTTGAAGAGTTAAGAAATGAAGGAGACCTTTCTTCAATTCTTAAAAGCTGGGGTGATAATACCACCGAAAATTCTCTTATGAAAAGCGAAAACGTAATAAACGTTCTTCTTATAGGTCTTGACGCTTCAGAGAGTAACGCGGATGCCATTATTCTTGCTTCTCTGAATAAGGAAACGAAAAAAATCCATCTGACATCCTTCTTCAGAGATTCATACACGTATATTAAGACGGACAGCGGTGCGAAGTACGCAAAAATCAATGCCTGCTATGCCAACGGCGGTGCTGATAAGCTTATAGAAACCCTGCAGAATAACTATAAGATAAAGATTGATTATTACGTATCGGTTAATTTTGATTCCTTCAGCAAGATAGTTGATATTCTCGGCGGAATCAGACTTGACGTTCAGCCCTATGAGGCAAGAGCAGTAGGCTGTCAGTCGGGCGAGGACGTGCTTCTGAACGGTGAACAGGCACTCACCTTCTGCAGAATCAGATATACCGATGCGGATGCGGACGTCAGCCGTACGAGAAGACAAAGACAGTTTATTAACGCTATTATTGACGAGGTAAAGGATGTAAAAATTACCGAAATCTCTCCCCTTCTTAACACCGTTATAAAATATATAAAGACAGACTGCGGTGTTACGAAAATTATTTCTCTCGGTACTCAGGCTCTGACGGAGAAATGGTACGAGTATGAGATAGTTTCGGGTGCCGTGCCCAAGGAAGAGCACAGAATGGACTACAGAGGAAACGCCTGGGTATGGATAGTTGACTACCCTGCCGCCGCTCAGACTCTTCATAACGAGATTTACGGAAGGTCGAATATCGAGCTTAAGGAAGACAGAGTTTCCGCAATTGACATTATGAAAAACAACAGCGGAACGGGAAATGCCAATCCGTAAAATAAGCTAAAAATTAACGGACACATCGGTTTTCAATGAAAATCGGTGTGTTTTAGTTTTTTGCTTGTATAAATTTACTAAAAAATGTTGAAATTTATAATATTTTATATTAGTATATAATAGAAATTATATATGCCCGTTTGCAGATAATGTAAAAATCCGGGGCAGAAAAGGAGAAAATTTTATGGCTGATTGTCCTAAGTGCGGGAAGCATATCAAGGTCTGGCAGATGAGCCCGTACTGTAAGAGCTGCGGAGTGCATCTGATGTTTGCTTCCTTTGAGGAGCAGTTTCAGAAGGACAGAAGAATTGCAGAGATGTCTATGGCAAGCTTCAGATATCTTCTGGAAAAGCTGAAGGCTGCCTACGTTTCGGGAAAGGCTCAGAAGCTGAAATTAGCATCGGTGCTGTTCCCCGTTATTGCACTTCTGATTCCCTTCGGAGGCTATGCCGTTTCGACACCGGTTTATTCCTCTGAAATTTCCTTTAATCTCATAGGTCTTTTTGTCGGTCCGTTTTTTCTTAACGGCCTTTTCGGAAAAATCGATTTGCTCAGCTCTTCACCTGTATTCGGTGAATCCTTAGCCTCGCTTAAAACGCTGATGCTTATTTATGCCGTTGCGGCGGTATCTGCCGTAATTATTCTTTTAGTCGGACTGTTTTGCTTTATCGGAAATAAAAAGGTACAGATAACTTCGATTATTTTTTCCGTTACAGGTATGATTTCAACACTTTCCTGCGGTTTTTATGCCTTGTCAATCAAAACTGCTGCTGAAGGTGCTTTCAGCGTTTCCGTATCGTTTTTATTTGCGGTTTCTGCTCTTTTGTTTGCCGTTCCCCTTGCGGCATCGGTTTTCTGTCTTAAAAATCCTCCCGTTTATAAATTCAGAGAGGGCGACGAGCTGAGAGTTGAATATAAAAGAAAGTATAAAAAGGGTGAAATCAAGCTTTTTGATATTCCTGCTCCCATATATGAATCCGAGGAGGACAGAAAGGAAAGACAGAAGCTCATTTCAGAGGCCTACAATATGAATGAAGAGGAGGTGGCGGCAGATGTCTGATATTGATATCCGTTCAAATCTTTCAAGCGAGGAGCAGCAGCGTCTTGCAAGGATAGATAAGCTCGATGCCAATAAAAAACGTAAAAAGCTTATTTTTGCAGCTGTTACCGCTGTTCTTATTTCCTTTTTCGTTCTCGGCACGGTGTTCGGCGGTATGTATATTTTGAGCTACGAGGGCACCGAGGCTCTTCCCGAGGCTCCCAAGGAATATATGCCTCTTCCTGACGAAGAAGCTGAAATTCTTAATACCTTTGTTTCTCTTACAGAGGAAACGAAGAATTATAAGGGCACAAAGCTTGACATTTCCTTTAACGTGAATATACCCGATGACAGCATTGTTATCTCTGGTGAAAAAGCCGACAGTATAAGTCCTTTATTCTTCCACGTTAAGTCCTCTGTTGTCTCTCTTATTTCTTCTCTTTATGATTCCCAGAGAGCTGTCGGAGAATACGGCACGGATTTTTCAGGACTTCTTTATGACACGGGCTTTACGGCAGAGGATGCTGAGGCTGAGGTGGTTTATAATGAAGAATCCGAAAGGGACGCAAAAATTGTCTTTACCTTTGATGAGAAGGCTTATTCAGAGGACGGAATAATTGCAGAGGTCTTCTCCACGGATATATTCTCCGATATAAAGGCCGCTGTAACGGATAAGCTTTCGGATATGGTCAATATCACGGATATTACGGCGGAATACAATAGCTTCGTTTTAGAAGCAGGAGTTGACCGTGAAAAGGGAATTATAAACGGTGCTTCTCTCAGAAGAACCTGTCTTGTCAGCTGCCGACTTGAATTTATCGGTGATTATTCTGATTTCGGTACGCTTGATATGAGCTTTACTCTTGAGCTTTCAAAGAATTACGGCTTTACAAGAGCTGAGATTTATTTTGCTCAGGACGTTTTCTACGTAACCAAGGGTGCCTCCGATGAAATAAAGACTAAGATTATAAGCGACGAGTCCCCTGCCGAATGTATTATTACGTATACCTCCTCCGATACGGATATTCTTTCCGTTGACGGAAGATTCTTCAAGGCTCACAAGGTAAGCGACCAACCGGTTACTCTCACAGCCGAATACGTTTATAACGGTGTTACTTATACGGATTCCTGTGAATTCTACGTTATCGTTCCCGTTGAGGGAGTAAAGCAGAATGAAAAGGAAGTAACCCTTAAAAAGGGCGAGAGCAAGTCTCTTTCCGTTACTGTTTCTCCGGAGGATGCCACTCTGACTCGCGTTTATTGGTTCTCCACGGATGAAAATATCGTTTCTGTTGACGAAAACGGCGTTATTTCGGCGAAAAACGCAGGAAGCGCGTCTGTATACTGTATTACTCTTAACGGCAATTATAAGGCAAGCTGTGTCGTTAATATTACGGAATAAAGGAGGGAATTAAGAATGGCAAAAATGACTAAGGAAGCAATCGTCAACCGGTTTTTTAAGGCTGATGACTATTCAGCCGCAACCCTCGGTGACGATCTGCTTAAAAAATATGAAAATCTGGCTGTTGACGTTTACAGCGTTAGACAGGTATCTGTCTCTGAAATAGCCTGGATGGCTGTTCAGAAATTCTCCCGACAGCTGAAGATGGGTATGGACCATTATCAGAATATGTATTTCACAAAGGTTCTGAAAATCGACCTTACCTATATAACCGTTATAAAAGCACTTATCAGCATTTACGATACTCTTAACAATCCCCTTATGGGTATTGCCTATGACAGAACGAGAACACGCTGGGGAAAGGCAAGACCCTACGTTCTCACTACACCTCTCCCCTTCTTCCTTTTTACAGCCCTTCTTTACAGCGGTGCGCTCATAATGGGCGGAGATACCGTAAACGACCCGAAAAAGATAATTTTCGTGTTTGTAATGCTGTTTTTACAGGAAACCTTCTCTACCATATTCAATATACCGACGGATAACTACCCGACCCTGCAAAGCCCGTGCCCTGCCGACCGAATTGCGGTTTCCCTTGCGCAGAGCTATTCGGGCGCATACGGCGGTGACATAGTTTCGGTTGTTTATATTTCTCTTATGTCTATCAACAATATCGGCGGTGTTGAAATATCTCAGCCTCTGATGTTTGCAATAATGGCTTGCGTAACAAGCTTCCTCGGTACGGTCGGTACTATGGGTGTCGCACTCAAATGCCCCGAGCGAGTGCTTTTACAGCCGAAGCCCGCTCCCCTTACAAAAACGATGTTCTACGTGCTGAAAAACAAGTATGCTCTCAGAAACGTCGTTGCAAGCTTCCTTGTTTCCTGGTGGAGCAACGGCGGTTACTCATGGGACGTTATCACACAGCTTGAAATATTCGGCGGCGGTCTTAATATCGCTCCCCTTTACGGCTTCTATCACATTTGTAACGTGCTTTCAATGGCATTCATAAAGCCCATCAGAGACAGAATCAAGAATTACAGAAATATCGTTATTGCTCTGAGAGGAATGGATATTCTTGTTGAAATTATCTGGGCTGTGGGCGGATGGATAACGATGCCCTTAAAGAAATGGTGGATAAGCGGAATATGGTTCTGTATAGGCTACGGTCTTAACGGTCTTAACAATGCTCCCGCAACCGCCTTTGAGGGTGAAATCAGCCGAGAAATCAACGACTATACCGAATATCTCACAGGTGAACGTCCCGACGGTACCTTCGGACTTCTTACGGATTATATCTATAAGCTCACTCAGCCTCTCAATACTCTTATGGCTTTGTGGGTTATCAAGTGGACCGGATATGATACTACCCGTGAATCAACGTACTGGGCTCAGGATTCCGTTTCCGTTTATCAGAAGGTATTTGCACTCTATGCCTGCGGAAATCTCATTCCCCATATAGTTAACACTATCCCGCTGTTCTTCTACGACCTTGACGGTCAGAAGAAGATCGATATGTATAAGGCACTCAACGAAAGACGAATGCTTATAGCTAAGGAAAATCAGGGTAAGCTCAGCGAGGATATGTCCGCTCTTGTGGAAATGCTCGGAGAGGATAACGGCCGATAATTCATATAAGAAAAATTACTAACTTTTGCGAGTAATATTCTTTATATTAAAAAAGTCTGAAGCTGCGAAAAATAAATGCGGCTTCAGATTTTTTGGTTCTTCACGGAAACTTGGGGGATGAAGTGGGCACGGGAGTGCCTATTAAAAGTTTTGGTTGAGCTTTTTCAAAAGCTCACGGTGTCAAGAGGCAGAGCCTCTTGTCGCACTCCGCAGAGTGCGAAATCCTT
>JAZNFG010000068.1:0-2893 GCA_045589015.1 Acutalibacteraceae bacterium | reverse complement strand
GCGACTGCTAAACCCATAGTCGAGAAAAAAAACAACCGCTACAATAGAAGTCAGGAAAACGGAAACGGCTGTACCTGTAGCTAAGGTTGTAGAAGAAAGCCTTGAGGAATCGAGTGAACAGAAGATTTGGAATAGCTTGCTCAAAATGAGTGAAAAGGAAAAAGAAGCGTTTCTTTCGTCACACCCTGAAATTACCGTTCCTGCGGGAGTTGAGAAAATTCCGCAGTATATGTTTAATAATTGCTTGAATCTGAAAAGTATTCGTTTCAATCAAGACCTGCGAGAGATCGGTCCGTGGGCATTTATGGGATGTAAGAACTTGGGGCCTGTGTTAGTCATTCCGTCAAGCGTAGAAAAAGTAGGCAGAGCGGCTTTTTCCACTTGCGATTCCGTAAAAAAGATCATATTGCCCAATAACATCCATATTGAAGGACTTGGCTTTATGTGCGATGTAACAGAGGTCGAATTTGAAACGGAGCCTCCGATCGGAGTTGTTCTCGAAAAGGGCGCATTCTCCCTATGCAATATGACGATGTCAAAGGAAATGCGGAAGAAGATCAAAGAGTTGAATCCCAAGGCATTCAAATGATAGATCGCCTCATACCTATGCAGAATGATAAAGATAAACAGGAGGTGCTGATTGTGAAAGAGCATTATTTAGTCATGAAATGGGGCTACAAATACGACAAGGAAAGCACTTGGTTTGACGAGAACAGCGGCATCACCGAGTTAGAATTTGAAACCGAGCCTCCCCGTGGTGTGGTTTTAAGATACGGAGCTTTCAAGCATTGCGATAAGCACATGACCAAGGAAATGAAAGAAAAGATTAAAAGTATCGGTTCCGGCGCCTTCAAGTAATCAACGAGAAAGCGAGGAATCGGGAACCGTCAATAGAAAGCGAGGATATGATATGGATATTATTTATGCAATCAGAGAACTTTGCCGTGGGGAGCACGGCTTTGAGAATATGTTTGACAAAGCGAAAAGTCAGGGGAAGCTCTCGCAGCTTACCGGCGGCGACCGTGAAGCAGAGCTTTTTGAGACGCTGTTATACGGCAACGCAAGAGAGACGCTTATCGAAATGATAAACGATGCCTACAATTTCAAGCAGTACGCAGTCAAGGCTCACGGACTTCTGATGTCGGATGGGCTCAGCGCAATGGATGCCAGGAGAGCGCTTGAGATATTCTTTATCACCTTTGGCTTCCCGGGCTACAGAAACATCGAGACCTCGGAAACCTTAATTGACGAGCAACCGTCCTACAAGACCGTATACGAAGGCGAAGTAAAGGACGGCAAGCCCCACGGTGTAGGAGTTCGCAATTTCTACTACCAGGGCAAATGGTCGGGTCTTGACGAGTGCGTTTGGATCGACGGCGTTATGTATGGCTACGACTATGCAAAGGAACTTGAGTTCGGTGCATTTGAAGATCAGAAGATCGGCTTTGTAGTAGGTGATAACTTTGTCGGAAAAATGAAAGTGATCACCAGTGACGGCGAGGAATTCGATGACCCCGTTACAAAGTTTAGTGTTAAATAATCGACGCGATTAAGGAGAAAGATATGTTTGATGCTGTAAAAATTAAAAACGATTGTGTAAATTGGATCAGAGAGTTCTTCGCGGAGAACGGCCCGGATTGCAACGCGGTCTTGGGTATTTCCGGTGGCAAGGACAGCTCTATCGCTGCGGCCTTGTGTGTTGAGGCACTCGGCAAAGACCGTGTGATCGGTGTGCTGATGCCCAACGGAGAGCAAGCGGATATTGATATGTCCTATAAGCTGGTAAACCACCTCGGCATCAAGCATTACGTTGTAAACATCCACGATGCAGTAGAGGGGCTTAAAGGTGCAATTCCTATGGAGCTGTCCGATCAGAGCCGTATCAATATGCCGCCGAGAATTCGAATGACGGCATTGTATGCGGTTTCGCAGTGCTGCAACGGACGTGTGGTAAACACCTGCAATCTCAGTGAGGATTGGGTGGGTTACTCTACACGCTACGGCGATGCCGCAGGTGATTTCAGTCCCATGTCCCGCCTTACGGTAGCGGAGGTTCTGGCAATCGGCCGAATCCTTGATCTGCCCTCTGAGTTGGTTGAGAAGGTGCCTTCCGACGGTCTTTGCGGCAAGACCGATGAAGACAATCTCGGCTTTACCTATGCGGAGCTTGACCGATATATCCGCACAGGCGAGATCGAAGATCAGAAAAAGAAAGAACGCATTGATTACCTACATAAAAGAAATCTGTTTAAGCTGAAGCTGATGCCGGTGTTTGAACCCGATATTCCTTCAGCATTGAAACTGTAAGTTGGGAGGGATATACATTATGAAAAAGCTTTTTAAATTAACGGCACTGCTGCTCTGTGTGGCAATGCTCACGTCAACTCTTGTGGGATGCGGTATGTTTTATGATGATACGCCTGAAGAGGTATTCGATCCTCCGTATCTTGATAATTACTATCTGAACAAGCACGAGCCGGTTATGAAGGCGGGCGGCATAGATGTATACAAATACGAAAACGCCAAATCCTATAGCTTATCCATGGGCGGCAACAGATATAACGGCGGTGTCGTGCTGAGACACTTTGTAGGCCCGCTGGAATATTTCGACGTCGAATTTCCTCTTGAGGGACAATACGACTACTTCTCCTTTGTGTTGGGTGGCGAATCTTGTGTGATCATGAAATACGCCAACGGCGAAGAATATTACGCCTCCACGGAATTTGCAATGGACGGCTCGTATCCAACCTTGGTGGGACAAGCAAGAGAGCTGAAGATAGCTCTGCAGGTCCTTGTTGACGGCAAGCTGGTAGATGAGTTCGTGGTATCCTGCTACGACGTGGTCAAACGCTTTACTTATGATGTAAAAGGCGCACAGAACATTGAAGTGAAG
>JAZNFG010000067.1:0-16409 GCA_045589015.1 Acutalibacteraceae bacterium | reverse complement strand
AATCAATCCGAATGAAAAATGAATCGGCGGCAGAGATTTTAACCTCTACCGCCGGTTTTTCTAGTTGAATATTATTTCATTGTTAACGATTTCGATACTCTTATCGTAGCATCACGCCAAGTTCTATTCACCTATGGGGAGTTTTATTGCTACCCAGTGTTATTCGGCTTACGGCGAGTGATATTTACTTCGCAAGTTTATGAACGAATAGAATATCACTGAAGCCGCAAGGCTTCAATATCACTTTCGCAAAGCGAAAATATCACGCTGACTTTAGTCGCATATCATTTAACAAACAAGAAAACTGCTTCGCCGTACACCTACGGCGACCGTTTTCATATAGTCCGGCTCCCGAGGAAAGCTCCGCTTTTCCGTTCGGAAGTACATAAAATCTTTTTGCGATATCGGAAGGAATTTCCTATAAAGCAAAAAAAGGTTATGACGGAGAAATTATAACCTTTTTGATGTTATTGGAGGATATTGTTCGGGTTAAAGTAAAGCCTTATAATTACTCAATTAACCGAACTTCTTTTTGATATTTTTGTGATAATAAGCGTAGGTGCAAGAGGGGGCTTTGCTTAAAACCTGACTTTCTGTTACATCCGCAATGAAGAGCTGATGTGAGCCGAGGTTCATAGAACCTTTTACCTCACAGCTGAAAAACGCATTTGTGTTTTCTGTGATGTAGTAAAGTCCGTTATGACTCCTGTCAACTGCATTAAAATCATCAAATTTGTTGACATCCCTGCCTGAACGCATACCGAAGTGCTTTACGGTTTCAAAGGGTAAATCTTCGGTTAAAACGCTTAAATTGAACTTCCCTGTCTTCTCGATTATTTCACGGGTTAAGTTACCCATCTGGCAGGAAATTGCAATTTTAGTGGGGTCATTTGCAACCTGGAAGGCGGTGTTTATGATACAGCCGTTGTCCCGTCCTTCTTCATCTTTCGCAGTCAGGATAAAGAGCCCGTAGCTCAGATTAAACAGAGCTGTGGGGTCCTGCTGCGGGTTCCTTCAGCCCTTGAAATAACGGTTAAGAAGGCCCTCAAATGCCTTGCCGTGTCTTGCTTCGTCGCGAGCCATTTCGTGAACCGTATCGTGAATAGCGTCAAGATTCAGCTTCTTTGCAAGTGCGGCAAGCTCAAACTTGCCGTTTGTTGCACCGTATTCACAGTCAACACGCCAAGCGAGATTTTCCTTTGTTGTAGCCTTCATATTGGGCTCTAATGCCTCACCGAGAAGCTCAGCAAACTTTGAAGCGTGCTCAGCCTCCTCATAAGCAGCTTTTTCCCAGTAAAGACCGATTTCGGGATAGCCTTCACGGTGAGCAATTCTTGCCATACAAAGGTACATACCTACCTCGGAGCATTCTCCGTTGAAATTAGCCATAAGCTGGTCAAAAATATATTTTTTATCTTCTTCGCTGATATCGGGGTTATTTGCAACTGTCTTCTCATAGATACCGTATTCGTGCTCAGCGGCAAGCTTTACGTCCCCCTGCTGCTCCTTGAACTTTTCGGCAGGAACCTTACATACGGGGCAATTTTCGGGAGGTGTGTCGCCCTCGTGAACATAACCGCATACTGAACATACCCATTTCTTTGACATAATAAAAACTCCTTTTAGTTAATTTTTTTGTTAGTTAGAAATCTGTTTTAGATTCAATCTAATTTTAATGGAATAGTTCTAATTTGTCAATAGTTTTTTTTCAAATTTTTGAAAAATTTTTTCGCCATTGATTATAACGGCAAAAATGAGGAAAAAATATAGTCACAGAGACAAATTTCTCTGAAAAAAACGGCTAAGGAGAGAAAAAGTATGACAGTTAAACGGGGAGACATTTATTATGCAGATCTCAGTCCCGTTGTAGGAAGTGAGCAAGGCGGAATCCGTCCGGTACTTATTGTTCAGAACGATATCGGCAACAAATATTCACCCACGGTAATTGCGGCGGCAATTACGAGTCAGAAGTATAAAACATCCCTTCCCACACATATCAGCGTAAATTCAGGCGACAGCGGACTTGCAAAGGATTCGATAGTTCTTCTGGAGCAGGTACGTACGATAGATAAAAAACGGCTCAAGGAGCACATGGGCACTCTTGACACCTCGGAAATGAACAGAATCGACAAAGCACTCAGCGTCAGCTTCGGCCTCGGATAACAAGTTAATAATGCAAAAAGATTATATATCTCTCCGAACGGAAAGCGGGGCTTTCCCCGGAGACGGACTATTCGAAAACGGTCACCGTAAAGCATACGGCGACCGTTATCTTGAAATTTTAATTATTCAGCATCTGTCTTAGCTTCCTGAGCTTCAGCCTCGTTTGCCTTTGCGATGAGCTCGTCGATAGACATTGTTACGGGAGCATCATCAACCTCTTCAGCAGCCTCTTCAACTACCTTGGGCTCGGGAGCGGGAAGAAGAGCCTTCATTGAAAGACCGATCTTCTTCTTATCGGTATCAATATCAGTAACCTTAACTCTTACAACCTGACCGATGGAAAGAACGTCCTGGGGCTTTTCAATTCTTTCGTTAGCAATCTGAGAAATATGGATAAGGCCTTCAGTTCCGGGGAAGATTTCAGCAAATGCACCGAAGGTTGTGATCTTAACGATCTTAACGTCGGTTTCTGTTCCAACGGGATAATCTCTCTTGAGGATTTCCATAGGATTGTCTTCAACCTTCTTGTAGCCGAGAGAAATCTTGCCCTTTTCTCTGTCAAGACCCTTGATATATACCTCTACGGTATCGCCGGGGTTAACAACCTCTGAGGGATGCTTGATTCTCTTCCAGGAAAGCTCGGTTCTGTGGATCATACCTGTAACGCCTTCAAAATCAACGAATGCGCCGTAGTCGGTAAGAGATCTTACAAGACCTGTGTACTTCTGACCCTCTTCAACGTTTGCCCAGAAGCTCTCCTTCTTTGCCTTGCGTGCAATACTGTTAGCCTCACGGATTGAGCCGACAGCTCTGCGGCGGCGCTTGTCTACATCTATAACGGTAAAGCTTACAGTCTTGTTAAGCATTTCTTCAAGTCTGCCTGACTTGGGCACACCGGAAAGAGAAGCGGGAACAAATACTCTTACACCGTTTACTAAAACGTTGAGTCCCTTGCTGATAACTTCAACAACGACACCTTCAAGAATCGTTCCTTCCTTATTTGCTTCAACGATACTGTCCCAATACTTTGATGCATCATAGCGACGCTTTGAAAGCATAATTGTGCCCTCTACATCATTAGTTTTCATAATGATAAGGTTGAGCTCATCGCCGATTTTAAGCTCTTTCATGGGATCGGCTGCAGGATCTGCACTATACTCGTCAGCAGGGATATAACCGGTCTGCTTTCTGCCGATATCAACCTGAATCTCGTTGGGAGCGATGTGCATTACAATACCTGTTACTTTCTGATCATTGCTCATGCTGTTGAGTGATTCCTCAAGAGCCTGCTCGAAGGACATTTCCTCGGTGTTTTCAACAGCATTAACCTGTCCCTGGTTCTCTACTGCTGATTCGATGTTGTTTACATTGGACTCGGACATTTTTCTGATTACCTCCTTAATTATACCGTCCGGAGTGGACGCTCCGGCAGTAACTCCGATCGAAACTGCGTGATCAAATTTTATTTCCGACAATTCGGCTGCACTTTCAATAAGATATGTGGGAGTCACCTCGTTGCAAAGCCTGAACAGCTTTTCGGTATTGGAGCTGTTTCTTCCGCCGATGACTATCATCATATCATTCTTTTCGGCAAGGGCTGTTGCCTCTTCCTGCCTCAAAGCGGTAGCATTACATATTGTATCAAATATTTTTATGTTTGTATAGAGTGTTTTTGCAATTTTTTCAGATTTTTTAAATTCTTTTGCGTCAAACGTCGTCTGACTTACGAGAGAAAAGGTATCATTTTCAGAAAAATCATTGCTTTTTCTTATTTCCTCAAGCTCCCTCGAATCAGAAAAAACAAAGCTTTCGGTAGTGCAATAGCTTCTGATTCCGATAACCTCCGGATGCTTTTTATCCCCCGCTATGAGAATCTTATCTCCTGCCCCGCTTCTTTCGGCAACAATAGAATGGATTTTCTTTACAAACGGGCAGGTGGCATCAAAATACTTTATATTGCTTTCTTCGATTTCCTTAAGCTGCTCCTTGGGGATTCCGTGAGTACGAATTATCAGAGTATATCCGTCCTTTACGTCAGAAAGCCCCGATGCGGGATAAATGCCCTTATCCTCAAGATTTTTCACAAAAATGGGATTATGGATAAGAGGACCCAGCGTACACGCCTTGACATTATCCTTTATATAGCTTTCCGCCTGCTTTACTGCTCTTGCAACACCAAAGCAGAAGCCTGCTGAATCGGCAAGTGTTATCTTCATTCCTTTATTTCCTTTGCAAGTGAAACTACTTTTGATACCACCTGCTCAAGTGTCAGCTCAGACGAATCGATTATTACGGCATCGTCTGCAGGCTTCAAGGGTGCCACGGCACGGTGGGAATCGTTGTAGTCTCTTATTTTAATTTCTTCAAGAAGGGCATCGTAGTCCTTGGGTGTACCCTTCTCAATAAGCTCCTTATATCTTCTGTCGGCACGTATTTCGGCAGAGGCGGTAAGAAAAATCTTCAGCTGTGCATCGGGCAGAATAACCGTACCGATGTCTCTGCCGTCCATAAGACAGTTGTTTTCTTTTGCAAATTTTTTCTGCATATCAAGAAGAAAGCTTCTGACCTCGGGAATTGCGGACACGTTTGAAGCCGCCATTGATGCCTCGTTGAGTCTTATTTCGCGGCTTACGTCCTCACCGTTAAGAAAAACTCTCTGTTCCCCCTCAACAAAGCTCAGAGAAAGCTCAACCTCGGGTAAAACGGAAATAACCTCCTGTGCATTATCGGTTTTAAGTCCTTTTCGCATAACAGCAACGCCGATGGCTCTGTATAACGCACCCGTATCGATATAAATAAAGCCGAGCTTCTTTGCTATAAGCTTTGCCGCCGTGCTTTTTCCTGCCCCTGCAGGACCGTCTATTGCAATATTAATCATTTATATTCTCTCCTTTCCTACGCTGTTACCTGCCAGCGCGCCCGTTGAAAAGGCAATCTGCAGATTGAAGCCGCCCGTGTATGCATCAACGTCAATTACCTCGCCTGCGAAATAAAGACCTCTTATTTTTTTGGACTGCATTGTTTTGGGATCTATCTCTGTGGTTTTTATACCGCCTGCGGTAACTATAGCCTCTTCTATAGGACGGGTTCCCTTTATTGTGCAGGTCAGATTTTTAAGAAGCCATAAAAGATCCCTTCTCATATCCCTCGTTATCTTGTTTGCTCTGAGATCGGGCTCTATTCCCGAAAGATTTACGATAACGGGAATAAGCTTTCTCGGAAGCAGCTCCTGCAAAGCATTACCGAGAGCCTTGTTTGAATATTTTGCAAAATCTCTTATTATTCTTTCATCAAGCTTTTCGTCGGATAACGCAGGCTTAAGGTCGATTGAAAGCTCGTATCTGCCGGGTGTTATATCTCTTAAATGAGCCGAAGCACTTAAAATTACGGGACCTGATACACCGAAATGAGTAAAGAGCATTTCTCCGAAATCGGAATATACCTCTTTATAGGTTTCGGTATCTCTTACGGTAACGGAAACGTTTTTAAGAGAAAGTCCCTGAAGACGCTTTACCCATGGCTCCTCGGTTTCAAGAGGAACAAGCGAGGGATGGGGAGGTGTTACGGTATGTCCGACACATTCGGAAAGAGTATATCCGTCACCCGTAGAGCCCGTAAGCGGATATGAGCAGCCGCCCGTTGCTATTATAACCTCGGGGGCTGTAAATTTTCTGCCGTTTTCCGTCACAACGCCCGATATACCGTTTTCGTCGGTGAGAAGCGCGGTTACTCTCTCCCCCGTCACTATCTTGGCTCCGCTGTTTTTTACGTAAGAGACAAGTGCATCAACAATGTCTACAGCCTTGTCCGATTCGGGGAATACGCGGTTACCTCTTTCGATTTTCAGCGCGACCCCCTGATTTTCAAAAAGCTCCATCGTATCGTACGGCATAAACCTTGAAAATGCACCGTACAGGAAACGGGCATTACCGGGAATTGCATCCATAAGCTCGTTTACGAGAGTACAGGCATTCGTTACGTTACATCTGCCCTTTCCCGTTATCATCAGCTTTCTTGCAGGTCGGGGATTTCTTTCAAGAACGGTTACGCTGAGTCCTCTTTCGGCAGCCTTTCCCGCCGCCATAAGCCCCGCAGGACCGCCGCCTATTACAATTACGTCACTTGTCATAAAAACACCTCGGTTTTTAATTATAATATAAAACGCTCAATTTTTCAACATAAAAAGCTTCCCCGAAATTACAGAGAATTCTGCAGCTTCGGAGAAGGCTGTATCAGGTTGTTTTTCATAGTCATACACAATGCAAAGCCGATAAAGCACAGTTAAAGGGCTATCGGCCTTAGCTCAGTCTCCGTCATCCTCATACATAGAAAGTATCTTATCGAAAACTGCATCGTCTTCTATTTCGGAATATATCTCGGGGGACTTGCCGTCGCTTTCGGTGAATTTCATTATCGTCACCATATCATCGCCCTCTTCAAGCAAAACGGCATATTCCTGCCCGTCAAGCACGTACATTTCCAAAAATTCAAATTCCGCTTCGTTTTTGCCGTCGCTTAAAATGATTTCACCGTTTTTGCCCTTGTTTACGAAATCCATAAAATACCGCCTCCTGTTATATGATAACGAAAGGCGGCATTATTGTCAACCGACGGCACCTGATATTTTTATGTTTTCATACTTTTTTCCGCATATCTCGTTTACGACGTCGGATATGGCAAGCACGTTCATATCCGTGAGATTTGCAGAGGGAACGACTATTTCTACCGCGTTATCCGAAATTACCGCGATGCAGGGACTGCCCGTTCTGCCGTTCACAAGTCCCTCTATATCCGATTCCATCTTAATCACACCGCTGAGTTCCTCTATTGCCCTTGCTGTCTGCACGGCGGCATCTGTTTCGGCAGGCGCATTTGTCAGCACCGCCTGCAGCTCCTCAAGTGCCTCTGCGTGAGCAGTATCCCTTGAAAGACGGACGGATGCAAAATATTCTCCGTCATCGGTATTTCCTACGAATTCTGCCTGCCCGTCGGGAGCTTCGGCACTTACGTTCTCCCCGTTATCAGCGGGCCCCTCGGGAAATATCTGCGTATCGGTTCCCGAATAATACCAGTTTACAAATACGGCAAGCCCAAGGGCTGCAACAAGAGCCGCAAGAACTATCTGTTTTTTACCTAAAAGCATGTGCATAAATATTCCTCCGTTTAATATTGCATTACGGTTACCCATATTCTGTTTACGGGTATTCCGAGAGAAGCGCTGACAAGACGTATTATTTCTTCTTTCACTCCTGCCGATTCCGCACCCTCACAGGTAATTCCCACTCCGCGTATAACGGGTGCCGTCACCTTTATTACAAGACCTCCGTCGTCGCCCGACTGCTCGATCAGCACGTATTCGTCGCTGAAGGAATATCCGTCGGGACTGCTCTCGGTTTCTGTATTTACCGCATATATTTTCTCTTCAAGAGAATCAACAGTTACCATAACCTTCACCTTTCCTGCTCCCTTTACACTTTCAAGCAGCGTCTCCAGCTTCTTCTCGGTTCTGCTCTGAACCGAAAAAACGTCCGCTTCATTGTTATTTGCTTCGGCGGCTTTTTCACCTCCTGCACCTGACAGTAATATGAGAAGCATTCCCGCAACTCCGAGTATAATGATAAACAATACTCTTTTATCCTGCTTCAGTCTGTTTATTACGTTAAGCTTTATATCATTCACTTACGTATTCCACCTTGATATCGGGCATAATTCCCAGAGCCTCAAAAAGTGCTTGCCTTAGCTGCTCGCTTCTTTGAGGCTCAGCTGAAAAAATAATGCCTGCATATTCTATATTTATGCTTCCGTCCTCGGTTTTATCAATAATAAGCTGTGTTTTATGAGGCACGGAGGTATATTTTTTTATCACCGAGGCTATCAGCTCCTCAACTGCCGTTCGCGCCTGAGTTATTGCATAATCCTCAAAGCTCTCCGTCTCGGCTTCGTAAGAAAAATCCGTATCAAATCCCGAAAAATCGGAAAACACACCTAAAACGGGCAGAAACACCGCTGTCAGTACGGTTATGCTGAGCACACTCTTCGCTGTTTTTGAAACGTTTCCCGACGGAAGAAGGAAGCAATATATAAGACTGCCTGCGCTTATAAATATCAGCATCATTCCCCAATCTCTGATTCCGTCCGTAGTATTTACCTCCTGCTTATTGTTATAAGAATTGCTATACTTATTATAAAAACGAAGGATACGAAAATAATTGCACCGATAATTACGGACAGAACTCCGTTTATCCCCTCGGAAAAGCTTTTTATTTCAGCACAGTCTGCAATATCCGCCGCAATTGAAATAAAATACAATACCGTTTTCCATACGCATACGCTTATCAGCACGGGAAGATTAATTACGGCAACTCCGGCTATCCCGAGCATTCCCACGGTATTTTTTATCAGTCCGAGACTTGCCGCTACGCTGTTGAGAGCCTCTCCCACAGCGGAGCCCACCACGGGCACGGCATTTCCCACAAGAAATCTTACCCCTCTGATGGTCACCGAATCCGCCGCTCCCGCAATAACTCCGCGTACGGACAAAACAGCTACGAAAATACCTGCAACAAATGCCATAAACAGAGTCACCGCCCTTGATACGGTACGGGAGATTCCCTCAAGCCTCATAAGGGGATTCATTGATGAAGCCGCGCTGATTGCAAGCATTACGCCTGCAAGTCCCGGAACCGCACTCTCAAAAAGCAGAGAAACACCTTGTGCAAAGCCGAATACCACGGAATTGAAGCTCACCGCAAGAGCGGGATTTCCCGAGAAGGAAACGATACCTGTAAAAACGGGAATAAGCACAAGCATAAAGTCCTTCGTAACAAGAAGAGACGAGCAGCACCGTGTAAACATATCTCCCGAAACGCTTACAAGAGAAAACATCATACACATTACGGCTATGCTTTTCCCCATAACAAGCAAGCTGCCGCCGTCCGGCATCAGAGAGGTAAAAAGCGAGCAGACAAGCAAAAGCCCCAAGCACACAGCCGCCGATTTCAATGAAACGGAAAAGCCGTCGCGAAACAGACTGAACAGAGTATCAAGTGCCTTGCCTGCCGTGATATCCGCAAAGCTGTCGGAAAGCGATTCCGTAATTCCGAAGGCTTCAAGAAGCTCCTTTGATTCATCGGGAAGAGCGTCATACACCTTCCTTGTGCTGTCATCCGCGGCAGAGGCTTTCAGCGAAAAGCACAACAAAATAATAACCGCCGTCACAAATACCGCTGTTTTTTTCATACACTACCGACCAATCGGGCAACCGTCTCCGTAAACGTTTGTATTACGGGAACCGAAGCCGCCGTTATCATAATCTTTCCTGCAAATTCAACCTTTGAAGCAAGAGCACTCTCCCCTGCATCGCGGCACATATCCGAAGAAAACTGTGTAACAAGGGAAATACCGAGAACCTTGATAAGCACAGATATATATCCCCCCGAAAGTCCCGTGCCTTCAAAAAGACCGTCAAAAGCCGAAAGCGAGGTCTTCAGCTGGTCTCCGAGCATAAATATAAGCACGCACGCGGCGGCGGCTTCGGAAAGAACGGCAAATTCGGGGCGTACCTGCTTCAATAAGGTATATATCAGTATTTCACAGATAATTACGCCTGCGACCTTCAGAATCACAGGTCAAAGACGCTCCTGACATAGGAAAAAAGAGAGCTGACATAGGGAAGCACCATCATAATGACAATAATTATACCCGCAAGCGTTGTTATCATAGTATATTCATCTCTTCCCGAACGGCTGAGCACCTGATTAAGCACGGCTACAATAAGTCCCACAGCCGCCACCTTAAAAATGATTTCAATATCCGTATTGATTCCTCCTTAAAGCAGGATGAAAAATACCGCGGCGGCGCAAAGCACACCCGACGACATTATCAGCGTGCGGTTTTTCTCCCATTTCTCATTTTCTCCCGTTGCAATTTTTCTGAAAGCCTCGGAATATATTCTGCATTTTTCACAAAAGACATCAGGGGGAAGCTTTCCGAAATTATCGCTGAAGCCGCAAAGCCTTTCACTCGCATCCGCAGAAAGTCCCTTCAGATAAGGCGACCCCTTTATGCAATCGACCCACACATCTTTCATATTGCAGCCGGGCGTGCATTTGACGGATATTTCATTTGCAAAATCAGAGCAAGGAAAACCGTCCCGACTGCTCATAAGCTTAATACAGCACAGGATATCCCCTCTTCTGAGCATCACACTATCAGAAAGCTCTCCGAAAAACTCGGCAATCTCAAAAAGTAATCCGATTCTTCTTTTTTTTATAAGGGATACGTATATTCCGCTGAGGCTAAAAGCAAGACAAAGCCCCGATAGTCCTATGAATTTCATCCGAGACCTCCCCGCTTGTGAATATACGCTCGATTTTTCCTGCTGTCTGTCCCGAAAGAAAAACTATTCGGTCAAAAACGTATTCGTCAAAAAGAATTCTGAACTGCTTTCTTCTGATAAGTTCGTCAATACTTCCCGCGTGTGCGGAAGCGGCAAAGCGAATACCGCTGTTAAGTCCTTCAAGCAGACTCTGCGTTTCCTCCTTGCCGCCTATTTCATCACAGATTACGTACTGAGGCGAAAAAAGCCTGACCGCACGCATAATCGCGGTGCTTTTTCCGAGTCCGCTTATAACGTCCGTACATATTCCGCAGAAGGCACCCGACGTAAATTCTCCGCGTTCATCCGCAACGCATACCTTTTTGTATTCTCCGAGAAGTCCGTCGGAAAGACCTCTTGCGATATTTCTTAAAAGAGTAGTCTTTCCGCTTCCGGGCGGCCCTGCAACGAGCAGGCCGCGCTCAAAGGTCAAAAGCTCTCTTAATACGCTGTCGGGAACCGCACTTTCGTTGAAGAGGGGAATTCTGACGGCAAGCGACGTGATTCTTCCGCCGTGAACCGAGCCGTCGGCATTACATATTCCTATACGGAAGGCTCCGCCGTAGGTAATATATCCCTCACTCAGCTCTTTTTCGTACAGATATCCCGAATACCCGGCGGCTCTGTCCGTCAGCTCCTCAAGCTCGGAATAAGAGGGAATCAGTAAATTCCCAGCAGCCGTTAAGGACAGACAGCCGTTGTTTTCAACGAAACGGATACCTGCATCCGTATAGAAAAACACCGCTTTTCCTGCGAGAAGTCTTATTTCCTGAATCCGCGGAGACTCCTCCGCAGCCTTTTTTGCCGCTGTCCTTAATCTTTCGGGAAATATCCTGAATATTTCATTGAGCACCTCGTTCATATCCTCACCTTTTATTGCATTCTATGCGGTCTTGTCCCTATATATTCTGAAAATACATTACCGAAAGGCAAAAAAATCCCATCCGTTAAAGCGGATGGGGACATAAAATCTTTTTGCTTTATTGGAAGGAATTTGCTGTAAATCAAAAAAAAACACGGTGCAGCCGTAACTGACTACACCGTATATTTAACATAATTAACTTAACCGCATGTGGCTAACAGCATCGGGGATTTTTTGTTATTAAAGAGCGGGATGGGTTGCCATAAGGACAACAACGTTGGGGTTGCCTGTAAATTCATAGGTGCCGACTTCCTTGTTGAAGCGGTATTTTCTTTCACGCACGCGTGCAAGGTCATCACCCTCATAGGATTCTACAAGACTGCCCTCCGTGCAAAGAAAGCTTCCGTCCTCATAAATCTCTATAATCTGTGCGGTATGAGCAACCGTAGGATAACCGAATTTATTTATATCCGAGGTATTCTGCTTATTGGCAATAAAGAGCACGTCGCCGATACGGGGAACGTAATCGCTTCTGTCCTCCTCCGAATGCTCGTAGAGCTTCGTTTCGACCATATCATCATAAAAGTCATATAAGAAGAAGGTTTCGGCGGCTTCGGGCGTCTTTATATAATAGTCACAAAGAAGAGACGGAACGTAAAGCTCAAGGTCAACGATAAACCAGTCGGGCCACGAGATATTGAGCACGTTGGAAAGTATTTTTGCCACGGAATCCCTTGAAAACTTATTGGGGGCAACAAGATCGATGTGCTCCTTTGAGTAGCCTGCCTTTTCAAGTGCGGGACGGAAAACGTCTCCTATCGTATAAAGACAGCACCACTTCTGAAAATTCTTCATAATAGCGTTATCGAACATAACCTTATGCTGTCCGAGGAAGGGGTGGGCAATCTCATAAAGAACCGTATAAAAAAGCTCTTCCTGTTCAGAGGGAACGTACTCTTCCTTTTCGGTCGGAGCTTCATCAAAAAGTCCGACAGACGCTCTGAGAATAGCTCTTGCATCGGCGGCTGAAACAGCACCGTCCTCATCATAATCTGCAAGAATGCTCTGCTCTTCATCGGGAGCTTCAAGATTTACTGAAATACGAAGAGCAAGTCTGGCATCGGTTGAGGTTATTTCACCGTCACGGTCAATATCACCCTTTTCGGCAGCAGACGAAAATACGGCACAGCTTACGAATACGGATAAGGCCAGAACCAAGCATAATATTTTTTTCATTTTCTTCTTCACCATCTTTTTATACTGATAAGTCATTTTAACACAAATATCCGCACTTTGCAATAATCAATACACCCTTATTATGAACAAATATAAGGTATATAATGAATTTATATGCTGATATTTCAAAAAAAGTAAAACAAATGCAAAAACTCCGATTGAAAACGCGGCACGCCCCGTGATAGAATAAAAGCATAAAAACCGAGGAGGCTTAAATTATGAAATCCTTAACAGACAGCTTTATTCTTTCAAACGGTGTAAAAATTCCCTGCATCGGCTACGGCACGTGGCAGACTCCGTCAGACGGCACGACAAGGGAATGTGTAAAAAATGCAATTCTTTCGGGCTACAGACACATTGACACGGCTTTTGCCTACGGAAACGAAAAAGAGGTCGGCGAAGGAATTGCCGCCTCGTCAGCCGCACGCGAGGACATCTTCCTTACAACTAAGCATTGGGTAACCGAAAGAGGCTTTGAAAAAACCGTTGTCGCCGTTGAAGCCTCACTTAAAAACCTCGGCACGGATTATATTGACCTTTATCTTATACATTGGCCTGCCGTTGCAAAGGTCTCCCCCGAATGGGAGGAGATAAACGCTTCTACCTGGAGAGGCTTTGAAAAAATGATGAAGGACGGAAAAATCAGAGCCGTCGGAGTAAGTAATTTCGAGGCTAAGCATATAGAAGCACTCTTAAAGCACGCTGAAATTGCACCTCAGGTAAATCAGCTTGAATTCCATCCCGGCCACACTCAGTACGACACGGTAAAATATATGCAGGATAAGGGCATTCTTGTCGAGGCGTGGAGCCCTCTGGGCAGCGGTGCCGTGCTTCAGAACAGCCGTCTTCGTGAAATTGCCGAAAAATACGGTAAGGACACGGCACAGCTTTGCGTACGCTTTGCTTTACAGCTCGGCATTCTTCCTCTTCCCAAATCCACCAATCCCGAAAGAATGAAAACGAATGCAGACGTATTCGATTTTTCAATTTCGGATGAGGATATGGCAGAATTATTACGCTTCCCGACCCTCGGTTTCAGCGGCTTTTCACCCGAGGAAGCACCTGCTGATGCCCTTGCCGGCAACTGAAAAGAGGTGAACGATATGGATATGAAGCATCTTGAACCCTTTGCATACGGATATATTCACGCAGGACGTGAAAACAAATCTTACAGAATTGCAAACGGTATGAAAACCTTTGCAGACGAGCTTGAGGTTGAAATCAATACCGAGGACCTGTTTCAGTCACCTCTCGGGAAATTTGATGCTCTTGCGGTTCATTATTCAAGATCCGACGGCATCTGTTTGCGCGAGGACATAAAAAACAGAAATGCCGAAAAAACCTCGGGACTTTCAGAGCTTGAGGAGCTGAATTTTTACTATGATTATTTTTTACCTTATGAAACGTCAAGAATAATCAGCAAGGTGAGAACTCCCTTACAGGAAAAGCTTGAAATAAACAAATGCGCCTGGGCGGCAGGCGGCGGACACTCCAATCCCGACTATGAGATGCTGCTTCGCATAGGCACAAACGGCATAAAGGAAAAAATCCGTCTTTTCCGTCAGGTACATACGGACAAAAACGATCTCTACGATGCATTTATGCTTACTGCCGAGGCTCTGGAAACGGTTGCCGAAAAATACCGTACAAGGGCTATGAGTGAGCTTCCCTGTGCCGAGGGAGAAAAAAAGGAAATTCTTATAAAGCTTATCGATGCATTTTCCAATATCCCTTATAACAAGCCGCGAAACTTCTTCGAGGCCTGTCAGTTCTTCTGGCTTTCCTTTTCTCTTTTCGATATTGACTCCCCCGGTCTTTTCGACTATGCCCTGGGAGCGTATTATACCGACAGCCAAGAGGATTACTCATATCTTGAAGGACTGTGGGAGCTTTTCAGGAAAACAAGAACGTGGAATCTTTGTGTAGGCAGAAGCGACGAATTCGGAAACGACCATACAAATAAGCTGACCTATGCCGTGCTTCGCCTTGCAAGGGAAAAGAAATACAACACTCCCAATATCACGATGAGGGTAAATAAAAATACTCCTCCCGATTTGTGGCAGCTGGCTCTTGATACTCTTGAAACGGGGATCGGAATGCCTGCAATATATAACGATAAATCCGTTTGCACCGCCCTTGAGGCAATCGGCATTCCGCCGTCGGATTCACATCTTTACTGTATGAACGGCTGTAATCAGATAGATATATTCGGGAAAAGCCATATGGGACTTGAGGACGGAGAAATTAACGTAGCCAAGGCACTTGAGTTTGCTCTTTTCAGAGGTGAATGTCAGTTTTCTTACGAAAAGCTCGCCCCCGATACGGGTGATCCCGAAGAATTTTCAACCTTTGAGCAGCTGACGGCGGCATATAAAAGGCAGATTGAATATCTCGCGGATTATATTACCGAAACATCAAACAAGGCGCAGGAAATATTTGCAAACGATGCTCCCAACCCATGGAAATCAATTATGGTTCAGGGCTGTATCGAAAAGGGACTTGACTACAAAAACCGCGGCCCTGTTTACGGTCACGGGCAGATTCTGACGGAAGGACTTCCCGATACTGCCGACTCCCTTGCCGCAATAAAGCACTTTGTTTACGATGAAAAAAAGTATACAATGAGCGAGCTTATCAACGCACTCAAAAATAATTTTGAAGGCTATGATGAATTATACAAGGATTTCAGCACCTATAATAAGTTCGGAAATGACATTGAGGATGTTGATGCCATCTATGCTGAAATTACAGACCACCTTTACAGATACTGTCAGACTAAAAAGACCTTCCGCGGCGGTGTTTTCGGTGTGGGCTGCTCCACCTTCCACCGCGCACCTAATTACGGCTTCCATCTGGGTGCACTTCCCAACGGCAAGAAAAAGGGCGGAAAGCTTCTTGCCGACAGCATAGGCGCAACTCCCGGAAATGACGTAAACGGTCCCACCGCGCTGTTAAAATCGGTAATGAAGGGCAATCAGTATCTTGCAACAAGCGGAAACGTTCTGCAGATAAAGTTCGCAAAATCACAGTTTGCAACCGACGAAGGCAAGCACGCCTTTACTGCACTTACAAAAACCTATTTCCGTAACGGCGGTCAGACGCTTCAGATAAACGTAGTTTCAAGAGAAGACCTTATCAACGCTCAGAAGCATCCCGAAAACTATAAAAATCTCATCGTTCGTGTTGGCGGCTTCAGCGAATATTTTACCCGTCTTGCACAGCCCCTGCAGGAAAATATTATTAAAAGAAGCGAAAACTGACAGTAGGGTGACAAAAAATCCCTCAAGGCGTTCGGCGAGCTATAAAAGCAGGAACACAGGCTCGTTATTCAGCGGAATTTTCCTCATTGATAAAAAGCATTATATAAAAAAACGAACAGAGCATTGAATGCTTTACTCTGAAGAAAAATCGGGTCATTTTGTTGCAGGGCTATAATCCTTTTACTCTGCAAAAGGAATAAACAAAAGCGCGGAAAGGGCAAAAAGCCTCTTCCGCGCTTTTAAGGGGATAGAAAAAAAAGATGAAGAACGGACAAACCGAGCAAAATCAAGACGCAAGGCTTGATTTTGTTTGCCCGAAGGCGTACGGAAGGTACGTCGAGCGGCGAGCGAGAGTTCGTAGCATAAAACATAAAAATAAATAGGTTCTTCACGGAAACTTGGGGGATGAAGTGGGCACGGGAGTGCCTATTAAAAGTTTTGGTTGAGCTTTTTCAAAAGCTCACGGTGTCAAGAGGCAGAGCCTCTTGTCGCACTCCGCAGAGTGCGAAAT
>JAZNFG010000066.1:0-7280 GCA_045589015.1 Acutalibacteraceae bacterium | reverse complement strand
AATACAGAATGCAAAACGCAGAACGCAGAACATAAAAATGCAAAATGCAAAATGAAGGAATTGCCCTATTATATTTCTCCGAATTCCGAATTCCGAAATCCGAATTTATTTCGCTCTTTGATAAAGGAACGTGCGAAGCACTATACAATGCCGACCGCAGGTCCCGCAATTATTCATTATTCAATATTCATTATTCATTAAAATCACAATTCAACGAAGCCGAATCAAATGCAAAATGAATAAGGGCACTCCTGCAACAAATGCCGGAGCCCCTCGTTTTATACTGTTTAATTGTTGAGCCTTTCGGATTAGTGAGCCGCCGCGTTGACGCTTAACGCCTGCGCCTTTTCAAGTGCGGCATCGATATTGCTGCAGACGTTTTCTTCACCTATCTCACCGAGAAGTCCCGACCTTCTGAGTGTATTCATAGGCTGCTCGTTTACGTGGGAAAGAATGAGCGTTTTGCCGTCCTTCTGACATCTTTTCAGCACAGCCTCGAAGCTGTGAATACCCGTAGCATCTATAGCGGGAACGCTTCTCATTCTGAGAATTATTATCTGCTTGTCAGCGTGCTTGATAACATCGGCAATTTTATTTGATGCACCGAAGAACATAGGTCCCGTTATTTCAAAGACCATAGTATTGTCGGGCACTCTCTTGAATCTTATATGCTCCTTATCGTCAGCCTCGTCGATTTCCTTCCAGCCGTAGGCGTCGGTAACGTCACTCATACGCTTCATAAAGAGTACCGTGGAAAGAATGATGCCTGCGATAATTGCAACAACCAGATCGAAAACCACCGTGAGAACAAAGGTTACAAGCAGCACAAGCGTATCGCTTCGGGGAGAACGCTTTATAATTGCGACGAATTCTCTCCATTCGCTCATATTGTAAGCAACAACGAAAAGAATTGCGGCAATAGTGGGCATAGGAATAAGTGCGGCATAGGGCATAAATACAACGAGAACAAGAAGAAGCACTATTGCGTGAACCATACCTGCGATGGGAGTTCTGCCGCCGTTTTTGATGTTTGCGGCTGTTCGGGCAATAGCACCCGTTGCGGGAATACCGCCGAAAAGAGCAGATGCTATGTTACCTGCGCCCTGAGCTACGAGCTCCATATTTGAGTTATGTCGGCTGCCCGTCATTCCGTCGGCAACAACACAGCTGAGAAGCGACTCAACGGCGGCAAGAACCGCTATTGTAAAGGCATCGGGAATAATTGCCTTAACCGTCTCAAAGGAAAATTCGGGAAGGCTCGGAAGAGGAAGTGCAGAGGAAATTGTATAAAGTGAGCCTATGGTATTTACGTTCATATCGAATATCTTTACAAGTGCGGCAGATATAACGATAGCAAAAATTGAGGGGGGTATTTTCTTGATGAATTTGGGGAAAATGATAAGCACGGCAAGAGACACCGCACCGATTATAAATGCCTCGAAATTAAAGGTGCCGATACAATGAATGACCTCTTCAACCTTCTCAATAGTCTCAATAGGAGAATTTTTGAAGGTAAGGCCGAGGAAGTCCTTGAGCTGACCGATAACGAGAGTAATGGCAATACCCGTTGTAAAGCCCGTGGTTATGGTGTACGGTATGTATTTGATAAGACTGCCGAGCTTGAAAACACCCATAAGCACAAGCAGAATACCGGCAATAAGCGTGGCAAGCACAAGTCCCGAAAAGCCGTTTTCGGCAACGATACCTGCAACTATAGTGGCAAATGCGGCGGTAGGGCCGGCAATCTGCACACGGCTTCCGCCGAGGAACGAGATAACGAAGCCTGCGATAATTGCGGTATAAAGACCCTGCTCGGGAGTAACGCCCGAGGCAAGAGCAAGTGCAATTGAAAGAGGCAGAGCGATTACCGCAACGATAAGACCTGCAGTAAGGTCCTTGACAAGCTGTGCTTTGGTATAGCCCTTCATAACAGAAAAAAGCTTAGGCTTCAGATTCATAAAATAACCTTCTTTTCCTTATTTTTCGATTGAAATTATATAACCGAAGCCCCCGATATTCAAGGAAAAAAGCCGCTTTTATTTTATTTCTGTGTTTTGTCGCAATCTGATAATTTACACTATGAATTTATGTGCATTTTGACAAAAAAGTTTTTTTATGAAAAGCTTAGGGAAGAAGCGGGCACGGGGTCGTCAACCCCTTAGTGCGAAGCACTATTGAGAGCCCGTTAATGTGGTATCTCTCAACTTTTGTGAAGAATCACATTAATATATAAAGCTTTATTTTACAAGTGAAAAATATTCCTCTTCCGTTATTGATACGACCGAGCCGTGACGGGGCTTCAGATGGTCAATCTCCATATCTCCTCTTCTGATTCTCTTGAAATTCTGAAAATCCTCGGTAATCTGGGGGAAGAAGGTGCCCTGTGAGTATTCGTCCATTATCATAATCCACTTGTCCGTGCCGTTTATGCGGTACATACTGCTGCCCTCGACTCCGTAGTAGTTAAGCGAGCAGATGGTATAATCCGTATTATAAGGCCCCGTAAGGCTTTCAGAACGGACGTAGGCAATCTTCTGAGTAAGGTCCTCCTTGAAGTACAGATAATAGTAACCGTCCTTTTCGTTGTATACTATATCACCGTCAATGCACTGAACGTTTCTCTTCTCTCCCGTTTCGGGGTCCGTCTCGTCCCATCTGCCGAAAAGCACCTCGGGAGCGGTTTCAAAGGTCTTAAAGTCCTTCGTGTATGCGTAATAGTGTCCTGCGCAGTCGTTTTCCGTCGTGGAATTTGCCCAGTATACCATATACATTTCCTTTTCGCTGTCCCATATTGCCTGAGGTGCCCACGCACGGTTGGTATTTTCAAAGCCCTCGAAGTCTCTGATATCAATAACCGTCTCGTCAGTCCAGTTAACAAGGTCGTAGCTTCTCCAGGTAATCAGAGCGTGATTTGACGTCCAGCCCTCAAGAGCGTTCATATCCGTTGCAATAATAAAATAGCAGTCCCTTCCGTTTTCGTCGGGGCCTTTAAGAATATAGGGGTCTCTGACACAGCCCGTGCCCTTTGTCTGTATAATTGCGGCTTCGTTGTTGTTAAGAGCCTCAAACTTATATCCGTCCGTGCTTACGGCAAAATGAATGGTCTGCTCCTCCTTCTCGTTGCCCACGAAATAGCAGAAAAGGTATGCACCCTCACGGCTTACGGGGGGATATGCGTAATCATTGAACACAAGGTTAAAAAGATATACGGGCATCATAAGAATCGCAGTAAGATATCTCATAAGTGTAAGACATGACATAATAATCTCTCCGTTACTCTGAATTTCAGCCGCTTTGCCGACAGTCGGCTGACAGCGTAATTACATTTTACAAAACCCGTCCGTAAAAATCAAGTCATAATAACAAATAACCGAAAGCAAACAAGGCAGAGCGGGGGTGCCGTTCTGCCTTTTGGAGTATTATTTGCCCAGCTTTGCGTAAACGGAGTTTACGGTTTTGTTGAGCTTGCGGGCTATGTTGGTGACTACGGTTTCTATAGCCGTGGGGGCGGTGTCCTCGATAACACCTGCGGCGGCAAGAGCGGCACGGAAGGCTTCAACTGCCTTGCTCCACTCCTCACCGTTTACTACAGTTTCACCGAGAAGTCTGTCAACTACTGCCTTTGCGTTTTCTATATCAGCCGTCTTTTCGGGAGAAATTTTTGACTTGTCGGCTGTTTCCCAGGCTTCAAGATAAAGCTTTACGTCATTCGTAAGTCTGCCCTCGTTGAACTGAGGATATTTTTCGGGATTTGAATATACGTTCTTCATATTTCTGTCCGTCATAATATCAAAAGCCATCTGAAGAACCACGTCGTTGTTGGGGAGCTTTTCGTGAGCCTGATTCTTTACGTACCAGGTGGTGCAGGGAAGAAGTCCTGCGGTGGCATCAACCGTCCCGTCGGGGGAAATATGGTTGTGCGCGGGGTCGCTGCAGTAGGTTCCCTTTGCGGTGTAGTCCTCGGGGAACACCGTGCCGATATCGGCAAAATATGCACCCATAGAAGCAGAAGTAGCGTGAACGATACCGTCTCCGTTAGTCTTGTCCCAGTCTCTGCACAGAGGGAACATACCGATACCGTAGCAGCAGATATCAAATACCTCACAGCCCGTTGCCTTGAGAGCAAAAAGATTTTCTTCAAAGCTTGCCCTTGCCTGCATAAAGGCATCAACCTTTTCTCTGACTAAGGTATATTCATCCGTTTCAAGCCATTTTGCACGTGCCTCGGCATAATAATCCGTGGGACAAAGAGCCCATATAATCGTGGTGGAGCGTACGCCTGCTTCAACTACACCCTCGGCAAGTGATGCAAGAGCCGACTTTAACACGTGGTCGGGAAGAAGGCGCAGAACAACGTTGATGAAATATGCAAGATACGTGTCACCGAGAAGATTTACAAGAAGCTTCTCGTAAAGCACCTCGTTATCGTATAATACGCTGAGGTTGCCCGTGAGAATGTCACCGATAATATCAGAACCGTCAAGCGCGGGAACGACGAATTCCACCTTCTTGAAAAGCTCGTAATCCTCGGGATACTGCTCAAGATAGTTAACGCCGATCGTACCTCCGAGGCTTATAAAGCACGCGCTGACCTGTTCGGCACCCGTCTGCGGAAGCACAACGTCGTGGATATAGTGATGGAGCTTTTCTGTCTCTCCCGTGATATCTCCGAAGGAGTCATAGCCGAAGTAATAAACGTCCTCACCGCCTACGATGTCAAGAAGTCCCTCCAGAGGAAGAAGCTTGTAGTGATATTCAAGAAGCTCCGGGCTCATATCGCCCATAGGATATTCGTAGCAGGGCACCTCAATGGGAAGCTCATAGTTACCCTCGGCATCCTTGTGAATAATGGGAAGTCCGTTATACGCGCCCCTTTTCATAGCGTCACTGAGTCCCATATCGCTTCTGAAAAGCATAGAAAGAAGCATCGGACCGAGTGCTTCCTTTACAAGCGCACCGATATCAAGCTTGAGAGGCCATCCCGTGATGTAATTTCCGTCCTCGTCAAGAACTCTGTTGCCGTTTTCGTCAACAAGGTAGGTATCGTTCTCACTCATACCGTGGATGATGATAACGGGGGTGTCCCTGTCGTAATCGGCAACGTACGTGCTGTCCTCTGCGGCAAAGACGCTGACCGAGAACAGGCTCATAATGATTGCGGCGCTGAGAATAAGGCTTATTATTTTCTTCATAATAAAAATCCCTTTCAAAAAAGTATTTCCGAAATTCAGTTTAACATAAATCCAACCTCTTAACAATAGGTTTTTAACAAATCTTTAACATATTTTCCCGTCTCTTGACAAAAATGCACTTTCTGTTAAAATTCATATAAAGGAGTGATTTTATGTTTGATAAAATTATCGCATTTTTTATAAGTATTCTGGTATTTTTCTTTAATCTTACCGCTCCCGCAATCCCCGCACAAAAAAGTCCCGAGGAGCTTTACGAGCTGTCCTCTTATTTTACCGAAAAGAAAATTGCGGACACGGTATATTTTATAAGCTCCTTTGCTTCACAGGCAGAAAGAACCGTGGCTATTTCTCTGCAGGGACTGACAGCGAAGGAAAGTCCTGCAATATACGTGGGCGCTTCGGCACTTGACGGAAAATACTTAAAGCAGATAGAGGAAAACGGCTCAAGAGTCTTAAGAAGCGATGAAGACGGCAAGCCGTGGACGCTTCAGAAGCTTCTTGAAATATTCTCTTCTTCAATAAAGGACGGCGGCTATATACTCTACCGAGCCGAGGGCGAGGGACTCAATATTGCCACGAACTATGCCGCCCTCGAGGGCTGGCTCCCCGTCCCCGTTGAGCTTGAGCAGACGGCAATAAATGCGGGTCTGGTAAAAAAGGCAGACATATCCGAGGACAGCTATGATGCCGCGTACGTCAGCCGATTCTTCATTAAAAACCGCCACCGCTTCAATAAAAGCTTTATAATTCATCAGTCAACCGAAGCCGCAGGTCTCAGAGACCTTGCAATTGCCCAAACTGCTTTCATTTTCTTTACAGACGACGATATTTTAGGTGACGTACTTTTAAGAAGGGGCGTATTGGACTATTTCGGAGACAATACACATATTCTCGGCTGGGCAAAATACGAGGTAGCCTTCGTTGACAGCATATCCCAAGCGGGAAATATGATAACCGCCGCAGACCACGCGCTGAATAACAGTCTGCTGTCCTGCCTGCCCGACGATACCCCCTCTCATAAGGCACAAAAGAACACCTATACCGACTCCACGAAGCACTATGCGGCTCTCGTTATGAGTGACGGTGACAATCTTCAATGGATACAAAACGGCTACAGCGAATTTTTCCAAAAGACGGCACTTGAAGCACAATTCCCCGTAACCTGGTCCTTCTCTCCCCTTCTTAAAGAATTCTCACCCGCCGCCGTAAAAGAGGTCTATGCCGCGGCAGGTGACAGGGACTGTTTTATGTGCGGTGTTTCGGGAGCAGGCTATATGCACCCCTTACAGTACCCCGAAAATGCGCTTGAAGGCTTTACGGACAAAACTGCGGCTTTAATGCTCGAAAGCAATTTAGAATACGTACAGATTCTCGACAGTACCCCCGAAAACGAGCTTGACGAAGCAAAGCTTCAAAGGGTTCTCGGATATTATTCAAGATACGACAACATAAAGGGCGGTATCATAAGCCTCGACCCCGACAGATACGCAGGCGGTGAGGGTAAGATATACTTCTCCGACGGGAAGCCCTTTATGACCTACCGTCTTTCCCTGTGGCATCCCGCCAACGATGCGTCACAGGTAACCCGTGAATGGCTGAGATCTCAGGCTGAAACCGTCAATTCCTACCCTGCCGATATAAATTCGATTAACGGCTATTCGGTAATCAATATTCACCCGTGGTCGATTTCCGTTGAAAGCCTCAGCTATTTTGTCAGCTGTCTCGACGAAGACGTTGTCCTCGTAACCGTAGAGGAGCTTATGGAAATGATAACAAAAAACGTACCTCACGTTAACGCCGCACCGGAGGAATAAAAAACTAAAATAAAACTATAAAATAAAACAATAAGACAAGGGGCCTTAAAAAAAACAAAAGTTTTTTTACGGCCCCTCTGTTTTTATATTGTTTTATGCGGTCTTCGCTTTTTTACGGGTTCTTCACGGAAACTTGGGGGATGAAGTGGGCACGGGAGTGCCTATTAAAAGTTTTGGTTGAGCTTTTTCAAAAGCTCACGGTGTCAAGAGGCAGAGCCTCTTGTCGCACTCCGCAGAGTGCGAAATCCTTTTTCTTTCTTAAAGCGCAGGAGAT
>JAZNFG010000065.1:0-229586 GCA_045589015.1 Acutalibacteraceae bacterium | reverse complement strand
TCGCACTCCGCAGAGTGCGAAATCCTTTTTCCTTCTTAAAGCGCAGGAGATTTTTAAGAACCCTCGCCGGGGGTTCTTAAAGTGCGAAGCACTATTAATAGAACTTTTCTGAGATATCCCCCAAGTTTCCGTGAAGAGTCTCTTTTTTTGAGGTTTTTCTTACGGCGGCTTCATTTGATATAAACACGCCGAGACATACTGCAAGAAGTACGAATGGCGTAATTCTGAAGGTTGTTGCGGTTGCCGTAAAGCCGTACAAAAGCTGTATGAAAAAGCCGATACCGTAAGCACCGCCCATGTGGTAGCCGGTTAAATCAGCAGAATATTTTTTGCCGAATCTTTCGGGTACACAATGAAGAATTGTCGGAAATATGGGGCCGAATCCGATTCCTATAAGAAGAAAGCCTATCAGAGAAAATTTACCTAAGGGCAGAGCAAAAACCGATATTCCGAGAAAAGCCGCAATAATGGAGCCTTTGATAAGTGGTTTATCGGGGACTCTGACGGAAATGAAGCCTGCAATAATCCTTCCGAGCATTATTCCGCCGTAATAAAGAGACACCCATTTTGCCGCTTCATCGGGCGGAAGGTTAAACGTGTTTACCGCGTAAGTAGCACCCCACGTTCCGAGGGTAAATTCCATTCCGCAGTAAAAACCCATAGACAGCACGGAGGGGATAACTCCTCGGATTTTCAGCAGGTCGATTAGTCTGCCGCTTCCCGCATCTTCTGTTGCTCCGTTTGCTTCTTCGGTGGATTTTTCCGTTTTTTCCCACCGTTTTATAAAAACGAGTACGATAAGAGCAATAAGCAGCTGAAGCAGGGAAACGATTCTGTAGCCGTTTCTCCAGGAGCCGCTTTCCTCGGATAGAAACTGCGACATTATAAGAGGGCTTATAGTAACTCCCAATCCCCAACAGCAGTGAAGCCAGTTCATATGACGTGATTCATAATGAAGCGAAATGAAATTATTAAGTCCCGTGTCAATAGCACCTGCACCGTAGCCGAGAATGACCGAGAATATCATCATAAAAACAATATTAGGGGAGAAGCTTATTCCAAGGAGAGCAACAGCCGTTAGAAGCGTTGAAAAAAACGTAACCTTGGCAGTTCCGAATCTGCGCAGAAGCTTTCCTGCAATAAAGCTTACTCCGCCGGTGCAAACAGCGGTTATTATGCTGTAATAGGATGCAAAGCTTTCGCTGATACCGAAATCAGTATGTACTACGGGCCAGCTGACTCCGAAAAGCGAATCGGGAAGACCGAGTGAGACAAATACAATATATATAATAGCAAGTAAAAGCGTCATTTTCTCTTTCCTTTTTCTGAAAATAAATATCTGTTACAGAATTTCGTACAGAGTCCTTTGAAATTCCGGGAGCCACCATTCCTTATAGCCTGCCTTTGTAGGATGTATCGCATCGACAAGATAAAGCTTTTTTTGCTCCTGCGATATATGATTTATTTCATCATTGTTCCACAGATCAATAACGGTTATGTCCCATTTTTTCTGAATATCCGAAAGAAGCTCAACCATTTTGCCGTAGCTTTCACTTTCATATTTTGCCTGCGTGTAAAAAATCACGGGGCAGTTAAAGGTTTCTTTTGCATAGGCAATAACGTATTCGATTGCCCCTGCCACCGTAAGCGTGTCAAAATCCTCAATTTGCAGGCTGTCTGTAATTTTTCCGAGCTCAATATTCTTTGTTGCATCATTGGTAGACAGCTGACATATAAAAGCATCAGCATTGATGCTTTTGTCAATTTTTTTAAGTCGGCTGACATAAGAATTTTCATTTATATCGGCAAGCGTTGTTCCTGATACCGCTTCCTTTACAGGTATTATTCCGTCTTCCTTTTCGAGAAATTCAACAAAGCTTGTTCCGAGCGACCCGTAGCCGAAGGTTACGGATGAGCCGAGAAAAACTATTGTTTTTCCGTTAATGGGGGAATTGAGAGCATCAGTTTTATTTAATGAATATTCACCGTAATTTCCTTCTGAAAAAACACCGAACATATTTCCTGTATAGCCTCCTGCCGTTAAGATTATGATAAGACATAAAGATATTATAAGCTTTGCTTTTTTGCTCATTTTTATCACCGAAAAAGAGTTTATCATAAGACAGCCGCGGAATCAAGCAAAATAAGTCTCTGTCCTGTAAGGTCGGTCGGCAGAAGAACACTCGGATATTTTTAAATTGATATAATTAAATGCGGAAAATGCATATAAATCAAAGCCATATTTGCGGTATTGTAATGTAAAAAAATATCGTTATAATAATATAAGAGGTGTTTATATGAATGAATTAAGCTTGCTGTTTTTATCTGTTTCCGACGGGGATACAATTATTCTTGATAAAAACAAAATATATGATGTCCGCCCTGAGGATTCATTTATAAAGACAGGGTATTTTTGCTCAAATTCCGCAAAGCAGGAGGAGAATCCCGACGGAACGAGATATTCTGCGATTGTTCTTGAAAACAAAAGGAATATTACAATAGACGGAAACGGGGCAACACTTCTGATTCACGGGAAAATGACTCCCTTGCTTTTTTACGGCTGTGAAAACGTAACCGTCAGAGACCTCACCATAGATTATGCTGTACCGACAATGACGGAATTTACCGTGCTTGAAAGTGCAAACGGTGAAATTACAATAAAAATCAATGATGACTGTCTGTGGTATACTGAGGACAACAAGCTTTATTGGCACGGAGAACGGGACAATGACGGAAGCTATTACTGGGAAAATGCCTGTAATGCCCCTAAGCGTTATATAAAGGTGTATATGCCCGAAGCCTCAACGACGAGAGATTTTAACAGAAATGATCTCTCGTTTGAAAAAATAGATATCGTCGGAGAAAATACCTTAAAATGCACTCTTGTCAACAAAGAGGTGCAGATAAACGAGGGTGAAATATTTCAGACCAGGAATATCATAAGGGATCAGGTCGGAAGTATGTTTGAAAGGTGTAAAAATCTTTACTTTGAAAATCTCAGAGTTATGTTTATGCACGGCCTCGGTATGGTTAATCAGTTTTGTGAAGACGTAACCTTCAGAAATTGTGATTTTACTCCAAAATACGGAAGAACCATAGCAAGCACGGCTGATTTCTTTCAGTTTTCCGGCTGTAAGGGTAATATAACCATCGAAAACTGCAAGGCCTTCGGGGCGCAGGATGATTATATAAACGTACACGGCACGCATCTGCAGGCGGTAGACTGTGACAGAAGGGAAAACACTCTGACTGTCCGTTTTATGCACGCGGAAAGCTGGGGCTTTCAGGCTTTCGGTGTAGATGATAATATTGAATTTATCAGATGGGATACCCTTAAAGCCTATTCGCAGGCAAGAGTGCTTTCATTTGAAAAGCTGAGTAATACCGACATTAAGCTTTGGGTTACTCATATTCCCGAGGAGCTTGTAATCGGGAGGGATTCGATTGAAAATGCAAGCTATACTCCGAATCTTTATGTAAGAGGCTGTGATTTCGGTCCTACCTCGGGCAGAGGAATTCTCGCAACGACCAGAGGAGAGGTAATAATTGAAAATAACCGCTTTTGTAAGCTGTGGGGACCTGCCCTTTTGATTGAGGACGATTGTAATTTCTGGTTTGAGTCCGGCTTTACTAAGAATGTTATTTTCCGCAATAATGACGTGGTATCCTGTAATTTCGGAAAAACCGCAGAGGGTGCCCCTTTGATTCAGTACAGCCCCAAGGTGCTTGATAAAGAATATGACGGCTTTGTTCACGGAAGCCTTGAGGTGTACGGTAACAGATTTTTAATGTCGCTTAACGGTAATCATACCTTTTATCTTTCTTATCTTGAAAAGGCAGAGATATATGACAATACCTTTGACGCTCCTTTTGAGATAATCTCTGAAAGCTGCGGTATTGTTACGAAAAAAAACAATATAACAAAATAAAAGAAATGCGGGGAGAGAAAATGGAAAACAAATGGGTACAGATATGGGGACAGTCGCATTCAAATCTGTCGCATTTTTATTATCCGTCTGCTGAAAAAACCTTCAGATTTGTCTTGAATACGGCACTTTCGGGAGAATCGCTTAAAATAGAGTTGTCTAATGAATTTGGCTCAAACGACGTGTATATCGGTAATGCTACGGCGGCTTTATGCGACAAAAACGGAACACTTCTGACCTTTCCGAGTCCGATTACCGTCAGCGGAAAAAGTGATTTTCTGCTGAAAAAGGGCGAAAGTAAAGAATCAGATGCCGTTGAGCTTTCTTTTGCGAAGGGGACCTTTATTGCAGTAAGCATATTCGTGAAGGAGGGCGCACTCAGAAGCGGCAATCTTCTTAATAACGTAAAGCTTCTGACCGTCAGCGGTGACGTTAGCGGTACTGAATGTATAAGGAATGAAAGACGCAAAAGGGATAAGGTAATTGAAATTGCGGGAAGTATACTCAATTTGTCTCTTCATAAGCCATTACCCCTTCTCAAATCCGTAAAGGTACTTAATAATACGGGAGCGGCTTCAATAATAGTGTTCGGTGATTCACTCAGTCAGCAGGGGTTCTGGACGAACCGCTTTGAACAGCGTATACGAGAAAGCTATCCCGATAAGTATTCGGTTATAAATAAATCTATAATGGGAAACAGGGTTCTGAGAGATTTCAGCCCGCGTTTTCCTTGTAAAGGGCTTTTCGGGTCTTCGGGATTAAACCGTCTTGAAAGGGACGTTTTAGCTTATGATGACTGTAAATACGTAGTGCTGGCTCTCGGAACCAACGATTTCCTTCAGTACGGAACAATTGCCGCACCAAAAAGCGAAAAGCCTTCTCCCGAGACGGTTTTTAACGGAATTAAAAGCATCAGCAGTAGTCTCTCCCTAAAAGGAATAAAGGTAATTGTCGTAAACGTTGTCAAATTCGGATACTGTATTGATTCAAGAGCGCATAAGGAGGCTATGGCAGCTGAGTATAACGAGCTGCTCAGAGCCAATGCGTCAGATTTTTTTGCCGTATATGATCAGGCAAGCCTTTTGCAGGATGAAAGGAAAAGCAACTGCACAAAAAAAGAATACCTCGGTAAGGATTATTTGCATTTTAACCAAAAAGGCGGAGAAATTGTTGCCGATAACTTCCCGATAGAGGTATTTGAGGAGGAGTGACAAAATGGAAATATGGGATGCTTATTTTGAGAACGGAGAAAAAGCCGGTTGCGACCTTGTAAGAGGTGAGCCCATTCCCGAAGGCTTGTATCACCTTGCCTGTGACGTTCTTGTCCGACATATTGACGGAGATTATCTGCTTATGAAAAGAGCCTCCGATAAGGATATGTTTCCCGGAATGTATGAGGCTACGGCGGGTGGCTCTGCAATCAAGGGAGAAAATGCAATTGACTGTATAAAAAGAGAATTGACCGAAGAAACGGGCATTGTCTCGGAGAATTTTACCGAAATTGCATATTTCTGCTTTCCCGAAAGAAACACCTTGTTTTATTGCTTCTTATGCGAAACAGATTGTGATAAAAGCTCAATTGTTTTTCAGAAGGGGGAAACCGAAGCATATAAGTGGGTAACGGAGGATGAGTTTACGGATTTTGTAAATTCCGACAGAATGATTCCCACACAAAAGAGACGGTATTGCAATTATTTCAGAAAGCTCGGATATATTAAAGAATAGCTCTTAATAAAACAAAAAATGACGGATGTATCGCGGTGATTTGCGATACATCCGTTTTTTAGTGTTTATTTTTCTTCTTTAAGAAGCCGATTACGGGAACGGCTGCCGCGGCTCCTGCCGCAAGGCATATAACCGCAAGCCGCTTTACCTGCTCCATGCTTGTCGGAATATGTGTAAGAATGAACTCCTTTAAGGGAGCAGACAGCTTTTCGTCGGTGAGCTGCTTATATGTCAGCGTATGCGTCTCAAAGCGTGAAAGGTCAGTGCAATCAAGGTCTATTATGCGTACGCCTCTTGACAGCCTCGGACCGTAGACGTTAAAGCCGGCACATTGAGTATAAATCAGTCTGATGCCGTCTGAGGGGATATCAAAGGAATTGATATGGTCGTGCCCTACAATAAGAGCAAGAATATTTCCTTTTTCTTTAAGTACGTCGAGCTGTCCCGAATTTTTATCGGGGATTGCGGGGGACTCTCCCATAAAATCTCCCTTATTTACCGCATCCTCAGGCAGAACGTAAAACTCTCCCTTGTGTGTTCTGAAGGCTTCAACGGAGCCCTTTTGCATAAACCGTGCTTTAATCAGAACGTCATAAAATTCGGGAACGGGGATATGCTGGAAAACTATGCCGTTTGTATATTTTCCGTCTTCCTTTGCCGCTTCTCTTTCATGTCTGAACCAATCAAGCTGACGGGGCTCAACGGGCAGATATTCTCCCGTGGGAGTCTGTCCGTTGGAGTCAAACAGATAGATATCAAAAACGTGCTTATCGTCATTGAACAGAGGAATTCTGAAGGTGCCCGGGTCGTTTTCATCTGCAGGTGCAGGGTGAACGGAATAATCAAAGGAATCGTAAATCTCAGCCATTTGCTTATTGCTCAGTCCTGCCTGATTGTCGTGATTACCGTACGTTACGGCAAAGGGGATTTTATGCTCATTAAAAACCGAGGCTATAATTCTTATAGTCTTTTCTGCTGCCTTTTCCCGATTTTTTTTATAAAAAGAAGGATGAATACCGTAAATCTGATCTCCCGTCAGTACGATGAGATCGGGTCTTTCTTTTTCTATGGCAAGGTTCAGAAGACGAAGGGTGTCGGGTGAGACCTCGCATATTTCCTGAATGTCCGCAATCTGCATAATTTTGAATCTGCCCGATTCATTGAAGCTTAATTTTTCCGAAAACATAGCACGTTCCTTTATTAGTTTTTTCTAATTATAAAACAAATAAATGAATTTTTCAAGGAGAAACAAAAGTCAGGGTGAAAAGGCTTATAAAAAATCGAAATGGAAAATAATGGAAAAATATTCAAAAAATGCTTGCAATTTGAAAATCTATATGATAATATATGGTAGAAATAGGAAAAAATGACAATTTAGAAAATTGTTAATCCTAAAAAACGAAAGGAAATGTGTATAATGAAACAGAAAAAAGTTTTAATTGCAGAGGAAAACGGAGAGTTTCTCAAAAATTTGTTGGCTTCCTTCAGAGGTTTTGGGTTTGATTGTATAAGCATCCCGAAAAACGGTGAAGATACGATAAGCGGTATTGAAAAGCATCAGCCGGATATAGTTGTAATGGAAGCCTTTATGTCTCGGCTCGATGCTCTTGCCGTTCTCAAGCTTCTACCTACGATGAATCTGAAATACAAGCCTTACGTAGTGGTTCTTTCAAATGCGGATAACGGAAATCTTGAGCAACAGCTTCTGCAGATGGGCGCTGATTATTATTTTATCAAGCCCGTTGACGTTGATATACTTACGGAGAGAATTGCTCAGCTTACGGGCTGGGAGGGAAGCAACTCAAACGTTATCAGAATGAAGACCTCTGCCGAGCCGGATCTTGAAATAACCGTTTCGGAAATAATGCACGAGCTTGGTGTGCCTGCCCATATTAAGGGATATCAGTATCTGCGTGATGCTATTATACTTTCCGTTAATTCTCCCGAAATGATGAATTCCGTTACCAAGGTTTTATATCCCACCGTAGCAAAGCATTTCAGCACGACCTCGTCAAGGGTTGAAAGAGCAATTCGCCACGCAATTGAGGTGGCTTGGGACAGAGGAGATATCGATGTTCTCAGCTCCTATTTCGGATATACGATACAAAACACCCGCGGCAAGCCTACAAATTCGGAGTTTATTGCAATGATATCTGATAAGCTTCGTCTGAAGCTCAAAAAAATATCGTAAAAAAATCAACATCAGTATCGTTAGTGCGATACTCCAAGCGGAGTATCACACAGTTCTATTCGCCTGCGGCAAGTGACATTGCTTCGCAGTTATATTCGGCTTTCAGCCGAGTGTTATTTGCTTCGCAATTTTACGGGCGAATAGAATATCACTGAAGCTGCAAGGCTTCAAGAGCACTCTTTTAGAAATATCTTGCCGTTGGCGAGGTATTCTAAATGAATATCACGCTGACAATAGTCAACATATCACTTAACAGACAAAAAGAAAGAGAAGACTCGTTACAAATACGAATCTTCTCTTTTTTGCTGTTAGCGAGTTTGGGCTGCTGCTAATCTGCATTTGTTCATACAAATACGATGCCGGTTTTTAACCGAAATTAAAGATTTTTCAAATTCACCGCTCGGGATAATACTGTTTTTGTTACTGTTTTTTTGCAAATTATAAAGTTTAACAATATATTATTGAAAGTAGGAAAAAATTTCTTATAATATAATAATGGTGATAGTATGAACAGTACCGTAAATGAAGAAGTGTTAAAAAAGCTTATGATGCTTTCCGATGCCGGTTACAGAGATTTTCATTCCGCGCTTATTCCGAATGTTGATAAGGACAGAATTTTCGGGGTGCGGATGCCGCTTATACGAAAAACGGCAAAGGAAATGATAAAAGATGGAAGTGCGGATGATTTTATCCGCATACTGCCGCACACCTATTATGAGGAGAATAATCTTCACGCACTTATAATTGCACATATCAGCGATTTTAACCTGCTGATTTATGAGCTTGAAAGGTTTTTGCCTTTTATTGATAACTGGGCAACCTGCGACAGCTTACGTCCCAAAGCATTCAAAAAGAATCAGAAGGCGGCAAGAGAATGCTGTTACAGATGGCTGCAAGCGGAAGATGAATATACCGTCCGCTTCGGGATAGAAATGCTTATGGTTTATTTTGCGGATGAAAGCTTTTCTGCGGAGGATATTGAGAGAATAGTAAAAATTAAAAGTGATAAATACTATGTAAAAATGATGACAGCCTGGTATTTTGCAACGCTTCTTTCAAAGCGATGGGACGAAGCGGTTTGTGTGCTTGAAGAGCAAAGGATAGATAAATGGGTGCATAACAAGGCAATTCAAAAGGCTGTTGAGAGCTTCAGAATAACGGATTCACAAAAACAGTATCTCAAATCACTCAGACTCAGCTGATTGAAAAAATTGGAATAAAATAGAACATTTGTTCATATTTTGTATTTACATTTGAACTGATTTTTGATATAATATGTTCAAATCAAGGTATACGGAGAAATTATGGATTGTTTTAAGTTGGTTTCGGAATATAAGCCCACGGGTGATCAGCCGCAGGCAATAGATGAGCTTGTTGAAGGTATTAATAAAGGATATAAGGAGCAGACGCTTTTAGGCGTTACGGGTAGCGGTAAGACCTTTACAATGGCGAACATAATTGCAAGGGTTAACCGTCCTACGTTAGTGCTTGCACACAATAAAACTCTCGCTGCACAGCTTTGTTCGGAGTTCCGTGAGTTTTTCCCCGAAAACGCGGTGGAATATTTTGTATCCTATTACGATTACTATCAGCCTGAGGCTTATATTGCTTCTACCGATACCTATATTGAGAAGGATTCTGCCATAAATGATGAAATAGACAGGTTAAGGCATTCTGCCACGTCTGCACTTGCAGAAAGACGTGACGTTATTATTGTTGCAAGTGTGTCGTGTATATATTCTCTGGGAAATCCCATTGATTACAAGAATATGGTTATTTCTCTGCGCGTCGGTATGGAAAAGAGCAGAGATGAATTAATTGCCAAGCTGATTGAAATACAGTATGAAAGAAACGATATCAACTTCGTGAGAAATAAATTCAGAGTCAAGGGTGACGTGGTTGATATTTTCCCTGTGTATAATAACGAAAATGCCCTGAGAATTGAATTTTTCGGTGACGAGATAGATAGAATATGCGAAATAAATCCGCTGACGGGTGAAGTGAAGAATATTGTTTCCCACGTTGCAATATATCCAGCATCACACTACGTTGTGGCACCCGAAAAGATACGCTCAGCCGTTGATGCCATTCTTGCGGAAATGGAAGAGCGAGAGGAATGGTTCAAGTCACAGGGAAAGCTTATTGAGGCTCAGAGAATCAGAGAGCGTACGCAGTATGATATGGAGATGCTTCTTGAAACGGGCTTCTGCAAGGGAATTGAAAACTATTCCCGTATAATGGCAGACAGAGAACCGGGCTCTGCTCCTTTCACGCTTCTTGATTTCTTCCCCGAGGATTACGTTTTATTTGTTGACGAATCTCACGTTACGTTACCGCAGGTTCGCGGTATGTTCGGCGGTGATAAATCAAGAAAGGACTCCCTTATAGATTTCGGCTTCCGTCTGCCCTCGGCTTACGATAACAGACCCCTTACCTTTGATGAATTCTATTCAAAAACCAATCAGAAAATATTTGTAAGTGCAACACCCGGTGAGCTTGAAAAGAGTCTCAGCAGTCATATTGCCGAGCAGATTATCCGTCCTACGGGACTTCTTGACCCCGAAATTGAGGTGCGGCCCGTTGACGGACAGATCGATGACCTTATCGGTGAAATCAATATAAGAACCAAGAGAAAAGAAAGAGTGCTTGTAACCACTCTTACAAAGGCTATGGCTGAAAGTCTTACGGACTATCTTACGGATTACGGAATCAAAGTAAGATATATGCACTATGATATTGATACTATGGAGAGAATGGAGATTATAAGAGACCTCAGAACGGGAGAGTTCGATGTGCTTGTCGGTATTAATCTGTTGAGAGAGGGTCTTGATATTCCAGAGGTGTCTTTGGTGGTTATCCTTGATGCCGACAAGGAAGGCTTCCTTCGCTCCGAAACGTCACTTATACAGACGGTAGGCAGAGCCGCGAGAAATGCACAAGGCAAGGTTATTATGTACGCAGAAAGCGTAACACCTTCAATGGAAAGAGCAATTACCGAAACCTTCCGCAGAAGGGAAAAACAGCAGAAATATAATGAAGAACACGGAATCGTGCCTCAGACTATAGTAAAGGGTATCAGAGAAATTATTGAAATTTCCAATACCCATAAAGCGGCAAGGAAGGAAAACGGCAGAAAGCTTTCAGGAAAGGAAAAGGAAATGCTCATAAACAGCCTGACCAAGGAAATGAAGGCTGCCGCAAAGCTTCTTGACTTTGAAAATGCCGCTTATCTGAGAGATAAGATAAAACAGCTTCAGGAATCTTAAATATAATCGGAGAAAAATATGTCACAGAAAAAAATCAGAATTGTAGGTGCCAAGGAGCATAATCTCAAAAACGTGTCTCTTGAAATACCGAGAGATAAGCTGGTTGTGTTTACGGGACTTTCGGGCTCAGGCAAATCAACTCTTGCATTTGATACTATTTATGCGGAGGGGCAGCGAAGATACGTTGAATCTCTGTCCTCCTATGCCCGACAGTTCCTCGGTCAGATGGAAAAGCCTAACGTAGAGCTTATTGAAGGCTTGTCCCCCGCAATATCCATAGATCAGAAAACAACGTCAAAAAATCCCCGCTCCACAGTCGGAACGGTTACCGAAATATACGATTATCTCAGACTTTTGTACGCAAGAGTCGGAATTCCTCATTGTCCCGTCTGCGGCAAGGAAATAAAGCCTCAGAGCATCGATATGATAACTGATAAGGTTCTTGAGCTTGCTCCCGGTACGAAATTTATGATTATGGCACCCGTTGTGCGCGGAAGAAAGGGAGAGCACGTCAAGGTTCTTGACGATGCCCGAAAAGCAGGCTTTGTCCGTGCAAGAATCGATGGGGAGATGTATGAATTAAGCGATGAAATCAAGCTCAGTAAGACGAATAAGCACGTAATTGAAATCGTCGTTGACAGGCTTGTGATAAAAGAGGGTATAGAATCCCGTGTTGCCGATTCTCTTGAAACGGCACTTAATCTCAGCGACAGATTGGTGCTTGTCAGCGTTATCGGCGGAGAAGAGATGTTATTCTCTCAGAATTATTTTTGTCCCGACCACAACGTCGGAATAGGAGAGTTGAGCCCCCGTTTGTTTTCATTTAACAATCCTTTCGGTGCGTGTCCCACCTGCTCGGGACTGGGCATTTTCAAAAAGGTAGCCCCCGAGCTTATAATTCCCGATAAGAGTCTTTCAATTAATGACGGGGCAATAAAGGGATGCGGCTGGACAAATGAGAAGTACGGTACAATCGCAAGAATGTATATGGAGGGAATTGCCGCAAAATTCGGTTTTTCCATGGACGACCCCATAGAGGATATTCCCGAAGAGGCTGTAAATACCATACTTTACGGCACGGGTGAGGAAAAATTAAAGCTTAAAAGAAGCTTCCATACGGGCACGACCGAATACGAGGCACCCTTTGAGGGAATTGTCAACAATCTTGAACGCAGATACCGAGAATCAAACAGCGAATGGGCAAGATGGGAAATTGAGCTTTTTATGTTTGACCACGATTGTCCCGAATGCGAGGGTGCAAGACTGAAAAAGGAAATTCTTGCGGTTACCGTCGGTGGAATCAGTATTGACAAATTTACCCGTATGTCCGTTTCCGAGGAAATTGAATTTCTGAAGAAGCTTGAATTATCCGAAAGAGATAAAATAATTGCTGACGGAATTATAAGAGAGATAAGCTCCCGTCTTGAATTTCTGGAAGAGGTAGGACTTGATTATCTCACCCTTGCACGTTCGTCGGGGACTCTTTCGGGCGGAGAAAGTCAGAGAATCAGACTTGCAACGCAGATAGGCTCGGCATTGACGGGAGTATTGTACGTTCTTGATGAACCAAGCATCGGACTTCATCAGAGAGATAATGACAAGCTTATAGGAACGCTCAAGAATCTCCGTGACCTCGGAAATACCCTTATTGTCGTCGAGCACGATGAGGATACTATGAAGAATGCCGACTATATTGTGGATATAGGTCCCGGTGCAGGTGTTCACGGCGGTGAAATAGTTGCCGCAGGTACTCTTGATGATATAAAGAAATGCCATCAATCCATAACGGGACAGTATCTTGTTGGTGAAAGAAAAATAGAGATTCCCTCACACCGAAGGGAAGGAAACGGCAAGCTCCTTAAAATACTCGGTGCCGAGCAGAATAATCTTAAAAATATTGACGTAACCTTTCCTCTGGGTAAATTTATTGCCGTTACGGGTGTTTCGGGATCGGGTAAATCCTCGCTGATAAACGAAATACTTTATAAGCATCTTGCAAATGAGCTCAACGGCGCTAAGACCTTCCCCGGAAAGCATAAGAGCATTGAGGGACTGGAGAATCTTGATAAGGTTATTGATATCGATCAGTCGCCTATAGGCAGAACCCCGAGATCAAATCCCGCAACCTATACGGGTGCATTTACTGATATCCGTAAGCTCTTTTCAGAAACGACGGATGCGAAGATAAAGGGATATGCCCCCGGTCGTTTTTCCTTTAACGTGGCAGGCGGCAGATGTGAAGCCTGCAGCGGTGACGGTATAGTAAAAATTGAGATGCATTTCCTTGCCGATGTCTACGTTCCCTGTGAAATCTGTAAGGGAGCAAGATATAACAGAGAGACTCTGGAGGTTAAATACAAGGGTAAAAATATCAGCGAGGTTCTCAATATGACAGTTGAGGAGGGCTTGAAATTCTTTGAAAATCAGCCATCCATCAGAAGAAAGCTTCAGACCTTGTTTGATGTAGGTCTCGGTTATATCAGCATCGGACAGCCTGCAACTCAGCTTTCGGGCGGTGAGGCTCAAAGAGTAAAGCTTTCTACTGAATTATCCAAAAGACCCAGCGGAAAGACTCTTTATATTCTTGACGAGCCCACTACGGGACTTCATACGGCAGACGTGCATAAGCTTATCGAGGTTTTGCAGAAGCTTGCTGACGGCGGTAATACCGTTATAGTTATTGAGCATAATCTTGATGTTATAAAGTGTGCCGACCATATTATAGACCTCGGCCCCGAGGGTGGCTTCAGAGGCGGCGAAATCGTTGCAGAGGGTACTCCCGAGGCGGTCGCCGAATGTGCAGAAAGCTATACCGGCCACTATCTGAAAAAGTGTCTTGAACAGCGTTAAATTGGGAGATTATTATAGTATGTTAAAAAAAATATGCACTAAACCTTTTTGTATTATTCTGCTTGCAGCCGCCTTCGTATACGGGCTTGCTCTTCCTTTCTTCTGGGGAAACGATCCGTCACAGCCTACGGGAACGCTGTCTCTTCTGTGTGAAAACAGGAAGGCCTATTTCTGGCTTTGGGGAATACTTATGAGCGGCAGTATAAATATGAACGTGCAGTATATGTATAAAAAATTCTCATACAAAAGCCGAACTCTTGACGTGATCTGTGTGCTTTCGTTTCTTAGTATGTGCACGGTCGCTCTTACTCTCGGACACAGTATTGCCGACTGGAATCCGAAAAGGCTTTTGCATTGGATTGCAACGGGAATGTTTATAGCCTTTTGCGCTTTGTCTGTTGTTTTGTTTTTTATTCAGAACATAAAAAACAGAAAGGATTTTATTCTGCCGACAGCTTGTATGGCTGTTATTCTTCTGACTTTTGCTGCGATTTTTGTTTTTGTAGGTAAAAGTGCGCTTATGGAAATGATTCCGCTTGCTATGCTGCAGCTGCTTTTGTTTGCCGTTAATTTTACTCCGTGGCTAAAGAAGGCTGAGACTGTGTGCAGTAATTAATTTCAGGGAGAAAATATGATGCGGACTTTGCATTTTACTGTTCCCGATGAGCTTGACGGAGAAAAGCTTATTGTGTTTTTGCGCGGTCATATCAAAATATCTGCAAGACTGCTGCCGAAGCTGAAAAATGATCCCGTGGGATTACTGCGAAACGGCAGTCATATAAGAACGATTGACAGAATAAAGGCAGGTGACGTAATTACCGTAAATCTGCCTGAAGAAATCAGCGAAATACCGCCGAGTGACACAGAGGGACTTGATGTTGTCTATGAGGATAATGATATTCTTATTGTGAATAAAAGCGGTGATATTGCTATGCATCCGACTCATAATCATCAGGGCGATACACTTGCAAATAAGATAGCCGCTTATTATAAGCAGAAAAACAAAAGCGTAGTTTTCAGAGCGATAGGCAGACTTGATAAATGTACCTCGGGACTTGTCCTTGTTGCGCTTAATGCTCATTGTGCAAACCTTCTTTCCGAAAACGTAAGAAAGCAATATATTGCAATTGTAGGAGGCTGTTATTTCGGTACGGGTACTATTGATAAGCCTATAATCAGGCCCGATCCCGGTAAGACCTACAGATGGGTAGGTGAGGGCGGCGAATATGCGGTTACTCATTGGAAGGCGCTGAAAACTGACGGAAAAAGAAGCGTTCTGAAAATAAATCTTGAAACGGGCAGAACTCATCAGATAAGAGTTCATTTTGCTTCTTCGGGCGCACCTCTTGCGGGGGATGATATGTACGGCAGTACAGATAAGACAATCGCCAGAGCGGCTCTTCATTGCTGCAGTCTTGATTTTTGTCATCCGGTAACGGGGAAAAAAATGCATTTTGAGGCAGACCCTCCCGAGGATATGCGGAATATATGCGATTCAATTCAAGAATGTTAATCAAATAACCAAGTTAACATTTTGTTAATATAAATATTGCAAATATGTTAAAACACGTTGTTTGATTCGTAAAAAATTGCGGTTATTATTATAATAACTTAAATTTTTGGAGTGATGAAATTATGGCGAAGATTCTTTTACCCGTAACAACACTTATTCTCACGGCAGGCTTCGGAGGCGCATTCGGTTATTTCGTAAAGAAAATGTCTTTCGTGTTTGCTACGGTAAAAAGATAATTCCGTAAATTACAGGCTGTTTTGTCCTTGCGCTTTTTTAATTTTGGTATAAACAAAGAAAAAGATGTTTCGGAAAAACCGAAACATCTCTTTTTTATTCAGCTGTATTAATTGTAAGACCGAGAAGCTTCAACTGCTCATCGTCAACTCTTGAAGGACATTCTGTCATAGCTTCCGTAGCATCCTTGAGCTTGGGATAAGCAATTACGTCACGAAGACTCTCTGCGCCTATCATCTGCATAACGAGTCTGTCAAGACCGATACCCATACCGCCGTGGGGAGGAGGACCGAAACGGAATGCATCAAGAAGATATCCGAATTTGTTGTGTGCTTCTTCCTCGGAAAGACCGAGAAGCTTGAATATCTGTCCCTGAAGCTCGGGGTTCGTAATTCTTATTGAACCGCTTGAAAGCTCAATACCGTTAAGAACAAGGTCATAAGCCTTTGCTCTGACTGCGCCCTTGTCTGTCTCAAGATAAGGAATGCACTCGTCAAGGGGAGAGGTGAAGGGATGGTGCATAGCAACCCAGCTGCCTGTTTCCTCGTCCCAGTCAAAGAAGGGGAATTCAACAATCCAAAGGAAGTTGTAGCCGTCACCGATAATATCAAGCTTCTTTGCTGCTTCATTTCTGAGAGCACCGAGAATGGAAAGAACAAGATTCTTTTTGGTATCTCCGATAATGAATACAACATCGCCCTTTTCGGCACCTGCTCTTTCAAGAATTGCCGACATCTTTTCTTCGGAGATAAACTTGCCGAAGGAAGAAGCGATACCGTCATCGGTATATCTTATCCAAGCCATACCCTTTGCTCCGATGCCCTTGGCAAATTCGGTAAGCTTGTCAATTTCCTTTCTTGTATATGAAGCAACTGCATTCTTTGCGGTAATACCTCTTACGGTTCCTCCGCCCGAAATTGCGCCTTCAAAAACGCTGAAGCCGCAGTCTGCAACGATATCGGAAATATCGAAAAGCTCCATACCGAAGCGTGTGTCGGGCTTATCAGAGCCGTAACGCTCCATAGCATCCTTGAATTTGAGTCTGGGAAGGGGAGTGGGAATGTCTACGTTGATGGCTTCCTTGAAGAGCTTTACAATGTAACCCTCTATCATATCGAGAACGTCGTCAACGTCAACAAAGGACATTTCAAGGTCTATCTGAGTAAATTCGGGCTGTCTGTCAGCTCTGAGGTCCTCGTCACGGAAGCAACGGGCAATCTGCATATATCTGTCGAAGCCTGCAACCATTGAAAGCTGCTTATAAAGCTGAGGAGACTGAGGAAGAGCGTAGAATTCACCGTTGTGAAGACGGGAAGGAACAAGGAAGTCGCGGGCGCCTTCGGGAGTGGATTTCATAAGAATGGGAGTTTCTATTTCAATGAAGCCGTTGTCATAGAAGTAGTCTCTCGTAATCTTCGTAACCTTGTTACGAAGAAGGATATTGCTCTGAAGGTCAGGGCGGCGAAGGTCAAGATAACGGTATTTCAGTCTCGTTGTTTCTGCCGTCTGACAATTGGGAACTATCTCAAAGGGTGTTGTTTCGCTCTTTGCAAGTATTCTTAATTCTTCTACGAAAACCTCAATGTCGCCTGTGGGTATCTTGTCGGTTTTTGCTGAACGCTCTCTGACAGTACCTCTTGCGGCAAGCACGTATTCGCTCTTTGCCGTTGCCGCTTTTTCAAAAACGTCCTTAGCTGTGGTTTCATCGAAGGCAAGCTGAATAATGCCCGTTCTGTCGCGGAGATCGATAAAAATCAGACCGCCGAGATTCCTGATTCTCTGAACCCAACCGAATACGGTTACTTCATCGCCGACGTTGCTTGCTCTGAAATTTCCGCAATAGTCGGTTCTTTTCATTCCTGATACAAATTCCATTACTGTTGTCCTCCGTTAGTAAGAGTAAGATTCTGTAAGCCGTCAATTCCGATATCGCCCAATGCCGCATTTATTGAAACGTGCATAAAGTCTTCGGTAAATGTGTCAAGTGAAAGCTGTGTAACCTCACCCGTATCCATATTTTTTACGCTTGCTTTTTTTGAGTTGATTTCATCTTCACCTAAAACAAGCGTAAACATTACGTTTTTCTTGTTAGCGTACTTCATTTGTGCCTTGAGTGAGCGTTCACCGAGATCTGTCAGCGCAGATATGCCTTCATATCGCAGATCATTTACGATTCTCATAGCTTCGGCTGAATATTCTGCTGAAGCGGGCGCAACGTAAAGCTGGATTCTCGGCTCCTCGGGAAGTGCCTTTTTCTGTGCGTCTATAAGCATAATGAGACGCTCAATTCCCATACCGAAGCCGCAGGCGGGAAGTGCATTTCCGCCAAGCTCCTTTATAAGTCCGTCATATCTGCCTCCGCCGCAAACGGTGCCCTGAGCGCCTATTGAGGTGGATACAAATTCAAAAACGGTTTTTGTGTAATAGTCAAGACCTCTTACAATCTGAGGGTTAACCTTGTATTCAAGATTCATAGCGTCAAGGTGATTACGCACGCTTTTGAAATGTGTGTCGCATTCCTCGCATAAGAAATCAAGCACAAAGGGTGCATCGGCGGCAATAGCAGAGCACACGGGAGATTTACAGTCGAGAATTCTCATAGGATTTCTTTCAAGTCGGGAAAGACAGGTTTCGCAAAGGTTTTCCTTCTTTGAGTTGAAATACTCAAGAAGAGCTGCGTGGTAAACCTTTCTGCATTCGGGACAGCCTATGGAATTAATTTCAAGGCTTATATCGTCAAGCTCAAAAAAGTCAAAAATCTGACGTGCAAGAGCAATTATTTCCGCATCGGCGGCAGGTGAACCCGTACCGAGGCTTTCAACACCGAACTGGTGGAATTCTCTGAGTCTTCCCGCCTGAGGCTTTTCATATCTGTAGCAGGAGGTAAGATAAAAATACTTCTGAGGAAGAGGCTCGTTGAAAAGACCGTGCTCAAGAAAAGCTCTGACACAGCCTGCCGTACCCTCGGGTCGAAGAGATATCGAACGGTTACCGTTATCGTTAAATGTATACATTTCCTTCTGAACAACGTCGGTGGTTTCTCCGACGCCTCTGCAGAAGAGCTCGGTATGCTCAAAAACGGGAGTTCTGATTTCCTTGAAGCCGAAGCAGCCTGCCGTTTCGGAAAGTGCATTTTCTATATGTCTTAATCGGTAGCTCTCCGACGGAAGTGTGTCCATCGTTCCTCGGGGAGCTTTAGTTAATAGTGCCATTGTGTTTACCTCAAAATAAAGTGAAATTTAATTATCTGACAAGATTTCTCCAGTCAAGGTCGCCTCTTTCAAGACCTCTTACCAATGATTCCGCAGTTGCAATATTTGTTGCAACGGGAATATTATGAACGTCGCAAAGGCGCAACAGGTCATTGTCGTCAGGCTCAAAGGGCTTTTTATTAAGCGGATCTCGGAACAGAAGGAGAAGGTCGATCTCGTTACAGGAGATAAGAGAACCGATTTGCTGTGCTCCGCCCTGAGAACCTGCAAGAAACTTCTTGATGGGGATTCCCGTGGAATCTTCAATAAGCTTGCCGGTTGTAGAAGTTGCGCATAATGAATGATGACTTAAAATTCCGCAATAGGCTATACAGAATTGGGTCATAAGTTCTTTTTTTGAATCGTGTGCGATAAGTGCAATATTCATAAATCCACCATCCTTAACGTTTTTTGATTTTATTTCTTAAATAATAACAAATTATAACATAAAGCTTAAAAATTTTCAATAGCTATTTGAGCTGTGAAAGCCTCAGCTCAACGTTGCTTCCGACAATTCTTCCTGCAATACGCTCAAAGGCATTATCACTTTTTTTAGTTTTAAGCGGCTTTTCGCTGACGGAGGAATACTGAAGATTTTTGTCCTCGGGTATAATTCCTATCAGCTGAACAACAGTTTTGTCGATGATATCGTCAATATTCAGTAAATTACCTTTTTTCGCAGCCTTGATATCGTATCTGTTTATAATAAGACGGTTTTCTGCTATGCCGTTTTCTGTAAGAGTCCTTGACACCGTTGCCGCACCCTTGACGGATATCTCATCACCCGTTGCAATAATCAAACCCTTTTGCGCGGCTGAGGCCGCTCTTTTCAGACCGTTTCCTATGCCGGCGGGAGCATCGAGGATGATGTAATCAAACTGCTCGTCAAAATTACATATCATTTCTGCAAAAGCCTCATTAAGGGGGTCGGTCACCGTTTTACGGGGAGAGGGAAGAAGCGAAAGCTTGTCGGTAATACTTATAAGAGCATCATCCCTTTCGCATCTTTCAAGGATTATATCCTCCCAGGTAAAATTAACCGACTCTGTTTTTGAAAGCATTATATCGAGAGAAGAAAGCCCCGCATCGCAATCAACAAGAAGGGTTCTGAAGCCGCTTGAGGCCAGACAGAGACCAATTCCCCTGCAGACGGTTGATTTTCCGACACCGCCTTTTCCCGATGCTGTTACTATCCTGATTGCCATTTACGATACCTCCTTACCAAATAACGCTGTTTTCTTTCTGAGCTGAATCTGCCGCATCCATTTTTGAGAAGTAATATTCAAAAATATCCGCAGCAACCTGTGCGGTTGATGAACCGCTGCCTGCATTTTCAATAACTACGGTTATTGCTATTTCGGGGTCCTCGTAAGGACCGAATGCAATAAGAAAGCCGTCGGTGCCTTCGACAATGCTGCCGTCTACAACAAGGGTTTTTTCGGCTGTACCCGTCTTACAGGCTACCTTGTATTTAAGATTTCCGAGATAGGGTGCGCACGAGCCTTCGTTTGCAACTAAATACATACCGCGCTTAACCGTATCCAGAGTTGATTTGGATATATTCGTTTCAACTGCAATTTCGGGCTCACGTTGGAATAACAGCTGATTATGATCCGCCGATACGATTTTATCTATGATATACGGAACATATCTTGTGCCGCCGTTTGCTATCGTTGCGCAATAGTTGTTGAGCTGTAACGGAGTAAATGAATTATCCGACTGACCGATAGCTGCAAGCAGCGTTTCACCGGCCTTCCAGCCGAGTCCCAAGGAGTCTCTGTATTCGATACCTGCGAGTATACCTTCTCCCTCAGCAACTTCAATACCCGTCTTTTGTCCGAGACCGAAAAGGGAGGAGTATGTATTCATTTTGTCAATACCGAGCTGTCTTGCAAGCTCAAAGAAGAATATGTTGCACGAATGCTCAAGTGCTTGTTCAACGTTTATAAGTCCGTGTGCGGTTTTGTTGAAGCAGGCAAAGACCTGATCTATATATTCGTACTGTCCTGTACAATAAACCGTTGAATCTGCGTCGATTATGCCCTCTTCAAGAGCGGCAATAGCTATTACGGGTTTCATGGTTGAGCCGGGAGAGTAGGTGTTTTGCATAGCTCTGTTCCACAAGGGCTTGCCTGGGTCTTCCGCGAGAAGCTCGTAATCTTCATAGTAGGTGGCAAGAGAATAGGTGGGATATGAGGAGCTTGCAAGAACGGCACCGGTCTTAACGTTCTGGACGATTACCGCACCTGCAGGGACAAGTCCGCTTGATAACGCTTCCTCTGAGGTTACTGCAAGAATCTGCTTTTCCAAGGATTTATCCGCAATTTCCTGAAGATTGTTATCTATCGTAAGAAAAACTGCCGAGCCTGCCTGCGGTAAGACGGAGTATTTTCTGAGAACCTCATCAGCGGTATTTACGGATAATGTAAGAGTACCGTTTGTGCCTCTGAGATAGCTTTCCGTGGAGCTTTCTATGCCGCTTTTTCCTATTTTATCATTCAGCAGATACTGCTTATTTGTAATCTGCTGTATTTCTTCGTCAGTAAGCTCGGGATTGCTGAGCTCATCTGCGGTTTTTTGCTTCTGATAGGAATATTCCTCGGCGCTTATTGCTCCAACAACACCGAGAATATGTGCGGCTGCAGTACCGTCTCCGGAGTATTTTCTGGTTGCTGAGACTCCCGCTTCAACTCCGGGGAACAAATCGCTGTTTTCTTTTATATATGCAAGAGTATTTACGGAAATTTTTTCTGCAAAGGTGTAAGGCAATGAAACCGAAAAGTACATTTTTGTCATATTGTACCGTACGGATGCTATATTACGTGCATCCTCAACAGAATAATCATAAAGCTCATATTTCTCAATCAGAACGTCAAGGCAGTTTTTTGCCGTTGCATAAGAATTTACGGCACACATCTGTTCGGATTTCAGATAACTGACTGCAGCCTCTTCGTTTTCCTTATAAACGATGTCGCCGTTTTCATCAAAAACTACGGGAAGCGTGTCAGTCCATTCTTCTGAGTTTTTTGCAAGGAGCTTTATCAGATTATAAATAACAGTATTCCTGCTCTTATTGTCAGTCGGAAATTCAAGAGAATTAAACGTTATCGTATTCGCTTGTTCATTGTAAACGAGAGCGTTGCCGTTACTGTCAAGAATTTCACCTCTCGGTGCAGATACGCTGATTTTATATGACGATACTGCAGAATCCTTAAAGAAGTTCTGCGGATTAACTATCTGAATATTTATCAGCATACCCGTAAAGACAGCAAAGGACAGACAGGATATGAGAATTATTACTAAGACTCGTTTGTTGATTTTTTCATTCATTTTGTATTTGACCTTTTCAGATTTTATCTGTCTGAGTAAGCCTTGAAATTCCTCTGACTATGAAGTAGTCGGGAATTGTAATTACGGCAGACAGTAAAGCGGAGGGGAGAAAATGAGTAATTATTACGCTTCTGATGAATTCATAGTCAAAGCCGATTTTTGAAAACAGAAAATAAAAAACATAATAAATTAAAGTGAATGTCAGACTCAGCAGTAATGCGGTAAGAAGCGTGTTTCTCAGCACGTAGTGCAGCAGTAATCCCGTAAAGCAGGCGACTACCGTAAAAATAAATGCAAGGGAGCCGTCCGGCAGGGGAGATGCCAGATCCCATAATGCTCCCGCAAGCAAGCCGAAGAGCATTCCGGAAAATTCCCTCTCATACATCGCAACAGCAGTTGTCAGCGGAATGAGCAGAAAAACGGGAATACCGATACCGAGTCTCGGAAAAACCAGAAACTGAAAAATATATGAAATAACGAAAAGGATTATGTATAAAATTTTGCCCGATATTGTAAGCAGTGCTTTTTTGTTTTTCATTACTGATCCTCGTTATCTTGTTTTTCCCTCAAAGTCGGTGATAATAAACACATCGGTCAGAACGGAGTAATCTGCTTCGGGAATAAGAAGTGCAAAAACGCTGATTCCCGTTTCATCCGTTTTTATTTCCTTAACGGTTCCGATGATGAGATCCTTAGGGTATATTCCGCCGATTCCGGAGGTGCATACTGTTCCGCCGGAAACCACGGGTGTGCTTTTTGTAAGTCCGCAAAGCTTGATATAGCCGGTTTTTGAAACGGCTGGCTCAGCCTCTGTGTAACAGTTTTCTCTTGTTCTTATCTCGTAGGCACTGACGCTGATATCGGGATGAAAAACGGTATATACCGTACAGGTGTTTTCTGTGATTTCCTTTACCACGCCGATGAGCGCATTTGAATAAATAACGGGGTCGTTAACTGATACTCCGTCTGCCGTTCCCTTGTTGAGTGTAAAAGTGCCGTAGTAATCAGTCTGATCTCTGAGAATGATTTGTGCAGGAACAAAAGAATAATCGGGATTGTCCTCCTTGATTTCGAGAAAATCCTCGTAAGCCTCAAGCTTATGAAGCGTTTTCTCATAATCCACAAGCTCTGAACGAAGCTGTGCATTTTCACTTTCAAGCTCATTTATTTTATCGGCATATACCTTTGATGATACAAAGTAGCCGTTGAAGTCATCTAAAGTATCCGCAATTTTTACTGCGGCATTCTGAAGCGGTGCTACAATAAAGCTGAGAACTGTTGATACGGGTGAAGAGCCGCTGTTTGAAACTGCGGCAACCAGCACACCGATAATCAGTGCTGATGCAATTGCAAGGGAGACCTTGAATTTTGTACTGATGAAAAAGTTTTTCATTATAATTTCTCCAAAATATGCTTATGCTTATTTCGTGATGTTAAGTGTGTCCTTCTGAAGGCAAATTCCGATGCCTGTAATAACACAGTCAAGGGGATTTGCGGCAATATTGACGGTCATTCCCGTCTTTTTTGCAATCAGGGAATCAAGTCCTCTTAACAGAGAGCTGCCGCCGGTAAGAGTAATTCCCGATTCTATGATGTCCGAAGAAAGCTCCGGAGGTGTTCTTTCAAGAGTTTGATGTATAGCGTCAATTATCTGATTGACAGGATCGCTTAAAGCCTGTCTTATATCGGCTGAGGTTACCTCCTGTGTTTTCGGAAGTCCGTCTGAGAGATTGCGTCCTTTTACGATAAGTGCACCTTCACCGGGATAGGGAGATGCTGAGCCGATGCTGATTTTTATTTCTTCAGCCGTACGCTCACCGATGAGAAGATTGAAATTCTTTCTTATATACTGAACTATTGCATTGTCAAATGCATCACCGGCTGTTTTTACGGATTTTGCGGCAACGATATCTCCGAGGGAGATAACCGCAACTTCGGCAGTACCTGAGCCTATGTCCACTATCATATTACCCTTCGGTGCAACAATGGGCAGTCCCGCTCCGATAGCCGCCGCCATAGGTGCTTCAATAAGGCTGACGTATCTTGCACCTGCGCTTTTTGCCGCATCGTGTACGGCTTTTCTTTCAACCTCGGTTACGCAGGAGGGAATACAGATAATAACCCTTGCTCTTGAGAAAAGAGAGCCGACGGTTGCTTTTTTTATAAGAAATTTCAGCATATCTGCGGTTACGTCATAATCTGCAATAACAGAATCCTTTAACGGCTTGATTGCGGTGATTGAGCCGGGTGTTCTTCCGAGCATTGATTTTGCTTCCTCTCCGACTGCAACAACTCTTGACGGAACGGCTTTTACGTCAACCGCCACAACGGAAGGCTCTCGGATTATTATTCCTTTGCTTTTTTCGCAGACAAGAGTATTTCCTGTGCCGAGGTCAATTCCGATATCTTGAGAAAATAACATAATTAAGATACGTCCTTTCAGAAATTCAGTGCAGGGGCTGTAAAAAAATGCAGCTTTTTACAACCCCTTGCGGTAATGATTTTACTAAATCAGAATGTTGAATTCATATCTGATTCAATCTGTTCAACTACTGTTTTGTTGTATTTTGAATTTGCGATTTTTTCCTGAAGAAGAGAATAGAATAAATCCTCATCAAGGGGTAATTCAACGGTTTTGTCAAGCCAGGAGGAAAGGAATGCGGCATTGGAGATTGTAAGACCGTTTATGCCTTCCTTACCTTCTGCTACGAGGGGCTCTCCTCTTAAGATGTGTGCGGCAAAAGCATTCATTACGCCGACGTGCTGCTCGTTAAGACCGTCTGTTTCAACCGTAACCCATTCGCCTTCGATTTTTCCGAAGCCTTTATCGGAATTTTTGGTGAAATCCGACGTTGCAACGTTGAGCTTAAACATTTTGATTTCATCGTTTTCGCAGATTATCTTTGCTTTGTCAAGAGTTATTTCAAGTCTGTTTGTGCCGGGATAATCACCTGTTGTGGTGATGAACGTGCCTGTCGCACCGTTGGGATATTCAACGTAGATGGAAACGTCGTCCTCAACCTCAATATCGTGCCATTTACCCTCGTGGCATACAGCCTTTACCTTAGAGGGCATTCCGCATATCCACTGCCATAAGTCAAGCTGATGAGGGCACTGATTAAGCATTACGCCGCCGCCTTCGCCCTTCCAGGTTGCTCTCCATCCGCCGGAATTGTAATAAGCCTGAGTACGGTACCATTCAGTAATTATCCAGCTGACTCTCTTAATTTCTCCGTATTCACCGCTTTCAACTATTTCCTTTACCTTGCGGTAAACACAGTTTGTTCTCTGATTGAACATAATTGCATAGGTCTTATCGGACTTATCGGCTACCTCAATAAGCTGTCTTACCTGCTTGGTGTAGACGCCTGCAGGCTTTTCGCTCATTACGTGGATTCCCGCATTAAGAGCCTCTATAGCGATGGGGGGATGATCATAATGGGGAGTTGCTATAATAACGGCTTCGCATAAGCCTGAGTTAATAAGCTCTGTTGCCGAATTAAAGCATACAACGTCGGGTAATTTTTCTTTTGCGTTAGCAAAACGTGTGGGATCTATATCGGCTACGCAGGTGATTTCACATTCGGGCATTGCGCCTGATTCGTAGTTTCTTATATGGCTTAAACCCATATTGCCGATACCTATAATACCTAATTTGACTTTTGCAGACATACAGACATCTCCTATTTTTATAATTATTTATTAGTATAACATAAGGAAAATAATAAAATCAATAACTTTTTAAAACAAAAAAGCTCTCCGGATGCATTTCCGAAGAGTTTTTTTAATATTACGCCATAAGCTGTCTTATAACTGCCTCGCAGTCAGCCTTATCCATAATTTTAGGAACGGGATAAAGGGGATTACCCTCTTTAAGAGCACGTTCAACAATTACGGGAATATCGTCTTCAACGATACAGTCGAATTTATCGGGGATACCCATATTTTTGTTCATTTCACGGATGGTTTCAATGAACAGCTTTGCCTTCTGCTCATTGTTCATACCCATAGTGGGAAGTCCTGCCGTATCGGCAAGCTTTGCCAGCTTCTTATAAGCCGTACCGCCGTAATAATCAAGAACATAGGGGAGAATCACCGCATTTGCAAGACCGTGGGGAATACCGTAATGACCGCCGAGGTTGTGGGCAATTGCGTGAACGTAGCCGACGTAGGCTCTTGTGAAAGCAACGCCTGCCCAGAAGGATGCCTCAAGCATATTTGCTCTTGCTTCAATATCCTTGCCGTTTTCATAAGCTGTATAAATGTTGTCGAAAATCATTTTCGTTGCCTTGAGAGCGGCTTTCTTTGTACCGGGAGTGTTGCTCTTTCCTATATATGCTTCAACTGCGTGGGTGAGTGCATCCATACCTGTAGTTGAGGTTATGTGCTTGGGAAGACCTACGGTAAGCTCGGGATCAAGCACGGCAACCTTAGGAATAAGATGGTTGTCGTTGATAGCGTTTTTCTCGTGAGTGATAGGATTGGATACAACGGCTGCGATTGTGGTTTCCGAGCCCGTACCTGCGGTTGTAGGGACAGCAAAGAGGGGAGGCAGCTTCTTGTTGACCTTGAGAATACCTCTCATCTGAGGGATTGTCTTGTCGGGGCGTGCAATTCTTGCGCCGCAAGCCTTTGCACAGTCCATAGGAGAACCGCCGCCGAAGGCAATTATTCCCTGACAGCCGTTTTCGAGATAAAGCTCAACCGCATCTTCAATGTTATCAATAGTGGGATTGGGCTGAACACCGTCAAAAACAACGTACTTGATGCCGCTGTTTTCAAGTGCCTCAAAAAGACTGTCGAGAAGCTTCAAAGACATAAGACCCTTATCGGTTACGACGAGAACCTTTGAAATGCCCTTAGCCTTTACGGCAGAGGGAAGCTCCTTTACTGCACCCGCGCCCTTGAGAAGCTCGGGCTTTCTCCAGTCGAGAAACATAGTGCCCACGAAGATTACCTTCTGATAAGCTCTGCAATATGCATTAAAAAGAGTTGACATATTTTTCCTTCCTTCAAAATTATTTTACGTACATTATAAACCCGAATTTCAGATAATTCAAGTGTTTTATGCTTTAACTTTTTTAAGTCTTATCATATTCCATGACATAGCGTTCAGCTTTGTCCTCATAATCTTGCCGTCAATTTCGGGAAGCTCCCTTTGCGAGGGTGTAACAGCCTGACAGTCTCTTGTATTTTTTACGTAAGGGTCGCAGTGCTCTATAACCGTATGGCATAAAGGCACAAAGCCTTCAAAATCGCAAAGCTTTGTTTCAAGAACGATGCTGTCGCTGATATCGCGGTTAACGGCAAAGATCGTAAGCTCCTCACCGTCCTCCGAAAGCACGGCTGCGGTATCAACGTCGGGAACGTCGGAATACCATTTCGTATCGTATTTTGACGTTTCCGTGATTCCCTGAAGCGTATATCCTCTTCCGTATTTTGAAGCGAGATAGAAGGGATAGTAAATCGTCTGCTTCCAGGCCTTGCCGCCGTTGTCTGTCATAATGGGTGCAATAACGTTTACAAGCTGGGCAAGACAGGCTATTTTTACTCTGTCACAATGTCTGAGAATAGAGTTGAGCATTGTTCCCACAACAAGCACGTCGGCAAAATTATACACGTCCTCAAGAAGATGCGGAGCCTTTGACCATTTTTCGAATTCCGCACCGTTTGAGTGATACCATACGTTCCATTCATCAAAGGATATATCAATTCTTTTTTTCGAGTGACGCTTGCCCTGTACGTAGTCAAGGGCGGCAATAACGCTTTCAATGAATCTGTCTGTTTCAACGCCCTTGGCAAGGAAGTTTTCAAGATAGTTATCGTTATTTCCGTGATACTGATGCATAGAAACGTAATCCACGTGGTCGTATGCGATATCAAGTGCCGTGGTTTCCCATTCGCCGAAGGTTTTCATACCCCAGCCCGAGCTGCCGCAGAGCACGGTTTCAATTGTTGGGTCTGTCCATTTCATAATTTTAGCGGCTTCACAGGCAACTCTTCCGTATCCGGCGGGTGTTTTTGCTCCCATCTGCCACGGGCCGTCCATTTCGTTACCGAGACACCAGAGCTTTACACCGTAAGGAAGCTCGCTGCCGTATTTCTTTCTGAGGTCGCTTAAATATGTACCGCCGGGATGATTGCAGTATTCAACCAGCTGACGGGCTTCGTCGGGACCTCTTGTGCCGAGGTTTACCGCCATCATAGGTGCTGTATTGGCTTTTTTGCACCATTTCATAAATTCGTCCGTGCCGAATTCATTGGTTTCAAGTGTCCCCCAGGCAAGCTCCAATCTCTTCGGACGCTTTTCAACGGGGCCGATACCATCCTCCCAGTTATAGCCGGAAACAAAGTTTCCGCCGGGATAACGGACGACGGGCACGTTTAATTCGTTGATAAGTCCGAGTACGTCTTCTCTGAAGCCGTTTTCATCGGCGTCGGGGTGCCCCGGCTCATAAATTCCGCCGTAAACGCATCTGCCGAGATGCTCCACGAAGGAGCCGTAGATTCTTTTGTCAATTTTTCCGATTCTGAACTCTGAGGCAAGAATAAGCTTTGCAAATTTCATCCGTAATTCTCCTGAACTGATTATTTGTATATAAAATCATTAAGCCGTTCCTTGTTGGCTTCAAGGTCAAGAACAAGAACTGCCTGATAATTTTTTGTGTCGTTATACCAGGTTCCGTCAGCGGGGATTGTCAGCTGTGTTATATCGCTGAACAGACAGCTGACTGATTTTACCGCCAGGGCAGGTATATCCTTCTTTTCTATGCTGCATTCAATCGTTTCCGCAATTTCACGCGCCGTGGTGATAAGCGTCAACGGGTTCGCAAGGGCAAGCTTTTTGAGAACAAGGGAAACGACCTCTCTTTGTCTTTGTGTTCTGTAAAAATCATCCTGTCCTTTTCTTATTCTGCAATATATCAGCGCAAGATTTCCGTCGGCGTGTACGTCTGTGCCGGGATTGATATCAAAGCCGGCTTCGCGCAGCACACGGGCTTCCGTTTCATCAATCTCAGGAATCGAAATACCGCCCACGGCATCAATGATTTTTATGAACATATCATATCCGACCTTTGCATAGTCGTCTATTTTGATGCCGAAATTATATTCTATGGTATCGCAGACAAGCTGCGGACCGCCGTAGACACAGGCGGCATTGAGCTTCATATTTCCGATTTCGGGAATATAAACGTAAGAGTCTCTTAAAAAGGAGGTCAGCTTAATACAATGATTTTTTGTGTCAAGGGACAAAAGAATCATAGCATCCGATCTTGACGAGGACTCCGTTTCAAGATTGTCAATGCCCATCAGCAGAATATTGTAAACGTTCTCCGAATACAAAAGATTTTCTTCGGAGACATAAGCATTTTCCGTAAAATCGCTGCTTTTATAATCCGCGGTAACGTATGAAATTAATGCCGCAAAGGAGAGTGTTATTACAAGTAAAACAGAAATCAGAATACCTGAAAGTATCTTCGGAAGGCCTGATTTTTTGTGTTTCTTTTCATGCTTGCCCGAATTTTTCTTAGCAGGATATTTATTGTTTTCCGTCACAATATCGTTAAATGACAGCTCACCGGGAGTTTTCTTTAATTGCTCTTTATCTATTTTTTCAAGATATTCTCTGTTTTTTTCAGCGTTCTTCTTCAGGTCGTTTTTTCTTTTTTCGGAAGAGAAATAAATATCGTCAGCCATTAAATTTCTCCTTTCGTAAATCTATAATTATATTTTAACTTAATACAGCCGATAATACAACATTTTTTTTGTTATTCGCAGGCGGAATCGCCCGAATTTAATAAAATTAAAAAATTGCTTGAAAAGTGAGTTGTATTTATATATAATGTTTGCATATAGTCTAATTGCGGAGAAAATTATGTTAGGTAAAATTGTCAGGATTAAAATTACAAAACCCTGCAATTACTGTGATCCTCGCACCGGTATAAAGTATATTGTAAATTTCGGAACATTAGATACGGCTAACGAAAAAAGGTCTTTTTACTCAGGCGCTTATATTCTCGGAGTCAATCATCCCGTGAGGATGTTTGAAGGAAAAGTAATTGCAGTTTTAAAATTCTTTGACGGCAGAAAGCCCGCGTTGGTTGCCGCCCCTAAGAATATGAAAAGAATCGATTATGAAATAAGGGATGTTTTAGAGTTCGCAGAAAACAGGGAAGAGTATTCTCTTGATTGTCTTTATGAGCATTCCTGCGGTGCCGTTGTATACAGAATAATCAACGGAGAGTACAGATTTCTGTTAATAAAAAACAGAAGAAGCAATCATTGGGGTTTCCCCAAGGGACATATGGAAAAGGGCGAAACCAAGGAGGAAACGGCAAAGCGCGAGGTGCTGGAGGAAACGGGGATACATATTGATATCGTTGACGGCTTCCGTAAAAGCTCTCAGTATAAAATAGGTACTAAAATAGAAAAGCGCGTTGATGTGTTTCTCGGCTCTACAAACGACACTCAGACCATAATACAAAAGGAAGAAATTGAAGATTATATTTGGCTTCGTTATGCGGAAGCCTTTGAGCGTCTTAAATTTGAAAATGACAAGGAAATCCTTATTTCTGTCAAAGAATTTATGGATGAGAATATTTTTTGATTGCTGATTGAAGGAGGTTATATTTAATGACAGAACAGCTTACCTCGTGGATTGCAGAGGTTTTACAGGACCATGTCAGCCACGAAATTATAATTTTTCTTACGTCTCTGATGCCGATACTTGAGTGCAGAGGCGGTATGATTCTTGCAAAAATATTTGAGATTAACTTTTTTAAGGCATTTATTATTTGCTATATAGGCAATATGCTGCCGATGCCTTTTATTATTCTGTTTATCAAGCAGATTTTTAAATTTATGAAAAAGCATAATATTCTTGTGGGCTTCATTGAAAAGCTTGAAGGAAAAACCGCAAAGAACGCCGACAAGGTTTTAAGATACAAGCAGTGGGGACTTCTTGCTTTTATTGCAATCCCCCTGCCGGGAACAGGCGGCTGGACCGGTTCTCTTTTTGCGGCTCTGCTCGGCATTGATTTCAAAAAAGCGCTCCCCATTGTTGCACTCGGCGTTTTTATTGCTGACCTCATTATGTCCGTTGTTACTTACGGAGCAGGAGCAATATTTAATTTTTAATCGTATTTTAATTCTGATATGGTGATTATTAATGAAAAGGATTTTGACGGAAAAGGGTGACAGTAAGCTTTTTTACGTAACCAGTCTTATTAACGGTATTCTTTATATCGTTTGGTTTGTTGCGTATATTATGTGTCTTATTCTGAGAAGTGCGGCATTTAATCGCGCCCAGTCAAGTATGGCTCTCGGCGGATATACAAGCTACACCGTTGAGGTAACTTCGCCGTTTTTCGGTGTTTTACGTTTTTTTGCTATGCTTCTTCCCGTGCTTCTTGCCGTATGGACGATAATGCTTTTGGTGTTTGACCGCAAGGGATATAAGCTTTGCCATAATGCCGTGATATGCACGGTTTATGCGGCAGATGTTCTGTGCGCTGTTTTTTGCGCGCTTGATATAGCTCTGCTTCATATGATATTCTGATTTTATTCTTGACAAATTATTATTTTTATTGTAAAATCCAAAGCAATATAATGCTGTGACGGGAAACAGTAGCAATTTTCTTCCGGTTTCAGAGAGCAGTCGGCAGGTGAAAGACTGTATCGGAGTATTGTGAATACGTCCCCGAGCTTCGCACCGAAAGGCTGACACTCAGTAGGCTGCGGCGGTAGCTTCCGTTATAGAGCAAGGCTCGTTTTTGCGAGCCGTTGAGGGTATGTTTGTGAGAATATACCGAAAAAAGGTGGTAACACGGGCTTTGACCTGTCCTTTTGTCTGAAAAGGGACGGGTTTTATTTTATTATAAATTTTATTCTGAAAGGAAAATGAAATATGCAGATTTATGAAGAGCTTAAAGCAAGAGGACTTATTGCTCAGGTAACAAATGAAGAAGAGGTAAGAGAGCTTGTAAATAACGGAAAGGCAGTATTCTATATCGGCTTTGACCCTACGGCGGATTCGCTTCACGTAGGACATTTTATGGCACTCTGTCTTATGAAAAGACTGCAGATGGCGGGCAATAAGCCTATCGCGCTAATCGGCGGCGGTACTGCCCATATCGGTGACCCTTCGGGCAGAACGGATATGCGTTCAATGATGACAAAGGAGACCATTGAGCATAACTGCGAATGCTTCAAAAAGCAGATGGAGAGATTTATCGAATTCGGCGAAGATAAGGCTATAATGGTAAATAATGCCGACTGGCTTCTTGACCTTAACTATGTTGAGCTTTTAAGAGAGGTCGGAGCCTGCTTCTCAGTTAATAATATGCTCAGAGCCGAATGCTATAAGCAGAGAATGGAAAAGGGCTTATCCTTCCTTGAATTCAACTATATGATAATGCAGAGCTATGATTTCCTTGAGCTTTTCCGCAAATACGGCTGTAATCTTCAGTTCGGCGGTGATGATCAGTGGTCGAATATGCTCGGCGGCAGAGAGCTTATCAGAAGAAAGCTTGATAAGGAATCTCACGCTATGACGATTACGCTTCTCCTTAATTCCGAGGGAAAGAAGATGGGCAAAACCGTTGGCGGTGCAGTATGGCTCGATCCGAAAAAAACATCTCCCTTTGACTTCTATCAGTATTGGCGTAACGTCGGTGATGCAGATGTTCTCAAATGTATCCGTATGCTCACATTCCTTCCCCTTGAGGAAATTGATAAAATGGATTCCTGGGAAGGCGCACAGCTGAATACTGCAAAAGAAATTCTTGCCTTTGAGCTTACAAAGCTTGTTCACGGTGAAGAAGAAGCCGAAAAGGCACAGGCTGCAGCAAAGGCTCTGTTTGCCGACGGTGGCAGTGATGCTCCCGAAGCACCCGTTTCAGCTGACGATTTTATTGACGGTGCTATGGATATTCTTACAATGCTTGTAAAATCAGGTCTTGTTTCATCACGCTCAGAAGCAAGACGGGCAGTAGAGCAGGGCGGTGTAACGGCAGATAACGAAAAGATTACCGATATAAAAAAGTCGTTCACAACCGATGAAGTCAGCAACGGAATTCTTCTCAAGAGAGGCAAAAAGAATTTCAAAAAGGTTATTCTTAAATAAAAACTACTTCAGAAAAAACGGATGCCATAGACGGCATCCGTTTTTTTGTACTACGGGCGTATAAAGAAAGCCGGGGACTTTTAATCCTCGGCTATAATTATTTTTCCTATTCGGCGGATTGAAAGACTTACCGATATATTGCATTTTTCCGTGCTGTCAATCGTTCTTTGATTCAGATAGCTTTGGGTGAAAAATTCATTGTTTTTCAGATTCATCATTCTTCCGAAGTTAAAAATGTCCGTATTAAGGCTGAAGTATACCTTATTGACAGTATCTGAAAGTAATACCGCAATCTTTTCAGCTGCAAGCTCGGCAATTTCTTCTATTTCCTTTTTTGACAAGCCGGAAAAGCTCTCCGACTGATATTCGGGAATATCACATCTCAGATTTACTTCAATATCGATAATTGCTTTTTCCTTGAGAATAGTGCATCTTTTTTTTGTTTTGCAGTCAATTATTTCCAGCGTGCACAATCCGTCTTTTGTCTGCACGGTAATATCACCGTTTTGTATGCGCTTGTTTATAACGTTGAGACTGAGAGTTTCTTCCGGAGTCAGAAATACCGACTCGTCTTTCTTCAGAATAACAGTTCCTTCTGGATAAATCTCCTTTTTATCCGTGAACGGATTGGTTTTGGTTGAAATCAGCGGACAATAAGGAGAGTCCGCCTTGCTGAGAACGGAGCTGATAAACCTATATAACGGCATATAACTGCAGGTGCCCGTGTATCTTGATGATTCAAGTGCCGCTTCAATGATATTTCCCGCGGAAACGTTTTCTCCGTAATCGGCTGCAACTACCGATTCCGCGGTTTCCTTTGCGATTGCTATCAGAATATCGGTTCTTGTGGTGTATTCCCGTCTGAAAAAATCAAGAACCTCGCTTAATTTGCTTTCGGCTGTTTCAAGCCCGAGGATTAACACGCGTGCCTGTGAAAATAAGGGAATCTGTCCCGTAATTACGGAAATGCTGTTCATAGCCATACCTATTGTTTCGCCCTTAAAGCTGAAGCATTTTGTCAGACTCGGTGCAGAAATGCTGTTTGTGTCACTGCCGGCAGAAAAGGAATCCAGGCCCTCTATTGTCACGTTATAGTACCCGTTTTTATAATCGATGCCTATTGCCTCAATTATCAATCTTTCATTTAATTCGATAATTTCAACGGATGAACAGCCTGTCATCAGTACAAATATCAGAAGCACCGAAATTGTTTTTATAAGAATGTGTTTCATATATTTTTCCTTCTCCTTATTAGCTCGGACAGGGATATAAGAATGGGAATGACGGCAATAAGCAGAACAAAAGCGATTTCGGGAATTTTTGAGGAAACTATTTCGGAAAATACGGAAACTGTCTGAGATGATATAAGATAAACGGTAAATATACCCGATAAACAAATTAGTCCCGAGGGGATTTTTTTGATTTTGATATCTGCCTGCTTCAAAGCAATTGAACAAAGCTCCGTGAAAAATGCCACCTGAATAAATATGCAAAAAACCCAGATTCCCGTCAGTATATCGTCAAGTCTTTCAAAAATTCCGAATTTTGCTATAACCGTCAGCGTATACAAAGGAAAAATCTGGTCACTTCCGTATTCTCCCGTGACACCTGCAAGGAAAATCAGAATTACCGTTATAATTCCCGCTAAAGACACAATCCAGGAGATTGTCATTTTTTTTATATTGCCGTTTATCAGCGGTGCGGTAATAAGAAGGGTTATTAATTCCACCGTTCTTACGGAGGAATAAAAAGAGAAGCTTAACACGGGAGTCAGCCCCTGTGTCAGAACGGGCTGAAGATTCGTAATTTCAAATTCGTTGGCAACTGCCGCCAAAACGAAAATTATACTTGCGCCCATTATCACCGACAGAACCGTTGAAGCTCTTCCGATTGCCTCCGTTCCCTTGAGCGAAGCGTAAAATGCGGCACCGAGCAGGAGAATTATCATAAAATGAAGCTCTGAATTGGGAAACATTACGGTGCTGAGAAAAAGCTCAAATCTTGCAACACCGATACCTGCATACCAGATAAATGCAAGGCAATAAATCAAAGCGGTGAGCTTTCCCGAAAGGGCGGAATGTGCCGCAGCGGTTTTTATGATGCCCGATTTGTTATGCCTGAGAATGAGGAATATGAGTAACACATAAAGCAGCTCAAACAAGCCCACCGTTAATGCCGCAAATATATGGTCGCCTGCAGGCAAATAGGAGGCTGACGGCAGCATAAAGGTGAACAAAGAAATAATGCGGCACAAAAACAGAACGGAAAACATCTGTACCGTACTGATTCTGCCTGTTTCTGGAATCAAAATTTCATCTCTCCGATCAGCTTTTTCTTGTTTTTATATTTCGTCCAGCTTCTTCTGAATACGGTATCATTCTGTGCACCTTTAACAAACGGGGACAAGGGTGCAGACAGAGGTATTCCGTATGGGGAGACGGAGCATATATCTATTATCATCAGACCGAAGCCAAGCATAATGCCGTACAAGCCTGTAAATCCGCCTATCAGTATAAAGCCGAACCTCATAATAGCAACGGGCTCATGCAGCTTGACCGTTACGGATGAAGATATTGCAGTTAATGCTACGACTATGAGCATAGGCGCGGCTATAAGACCTGCAGATACTGCGGCATCACCGATTACGAGTGCGCCTACAATGCTCACCGCATGACCTACGGCACGGGGCATTCTCAGTCCCGCTTCACGTACAATCTCATAAATAAAGTGTATGATTAACGCTTCAACCATAATCGGGAAGGGAGTTTTTCCCGTTGATGCCGAAATTCCGTACATTATATCGGCAGGCATAATTTCGGGATGGAAAAGGCAGATTGCAACGAAGGCACCGGGAAGTACCGATGCGATGATAAAGCTTATTATCCGCAAAATCCTCATAAAAAAGGCATAATAAGTGCTTGAAAGATAATCATCGGTTGCGTGAAAATAATCAATAAACAGATAAGGCACGATGAGAACAAAGGGGGTTCCGTCTACGATTATTCCGATTCTGCCCTCGAGAAGCATAGCCGCAAGAGTATCGGGTCGCTCCGTGGCCCCCGTATCAGAGAAGAATGACGGTCTTCTGTTGTCAAGAAAGGGTCTTATATAACCTGAGCCGAGAACTGCGTCAAGCTTTATATCCCGTATTCTTTTTAATACGTCATCAAGCATTTCATTGTCGATTCTGTCCTTGAGATAGCAAATTACAATCGGGGTGTTGCTTGTTTTACCGCAGGTGTACTGCTTTAATATCAGATCGGGAGTTCTCAGCCTTCTTCTGAGAAGAGTAACGTTGTCCTTGAAATTATCCGTAAAACTTTCCTGAGGCCCTCTTTCGTTCTGCTCGGTTTGGGGCTCGTTTATTGTTTTTTTTGCAAAGCCCTGCAACGGAAAGCTTAATGCGGTTGTTTCACCGTCGCAGATAAGAACAAGATTTCCGAGAATTATATCCGAAGCCGCTTCCCGGGTTGTGTGAAGCTCCTTTATGTTCATTCCCTTGAACAGACGCCTTTTGATTCTCGTCACTATATTTTCGTCGGAATCCTCGGGAAACTGCTCCGTCATAGGCTTGATGACGCTTTCGGTTATCTTTATTTCATCACACATTCCGTCTACCGTAAAAACAAATATCGTTTTGTTTCCGAATAAGATTTCACGGCGTATAATATCAAAGCTTTCGCCGAAATATAAACTCACGGTATCGGCATCGGTTTTTGCGTTACCGCTGAAATTATAGTTATTGTCTGTTGAAAAATTTATCAATTGCGACACCCTTTCTGCTTATATGTATTTCCAAAAAAAATCAGGTTATACTTAAAACGTGAAGGGATGATTATTTTGCTTATTTCATTTTTCAGAACGATAATTCTGCTTGTAACGGTGGTGGCGGCAGTAAGAATTATGGGTAAAAGACAAATTGGACAGCTGCAGCCGGCAGAGCTTGTGGTTACTATACTTCTTTCCGAAATAGCGGCAACTCCGATGCAGGATAACGATATACCGATGATGAATACCATTATCGCCATACTTGTTCTCGTTTCTCTTGAAATAATTGTTTCCGCGCTTAATATGAAAAGTCTCAGAATCAGAAGTCTTTTGCAGGGAAATTCGCTGATACTTATCAGAAACGGTGTTATTGATCAGAAGCAGATGAAGCGTCTGCGCTATACTCTTGACGATCTTCTTGAGGCATTGAGGCAGAAGGATGTGTTTGATATTTCAGATGTCTCCTATGCCATAGCGGAAACTGACGGCTCTCTGAGCGTGCTTCTGAAGTCCGATAAGCGTACGGTGACAAATGCTGATATGAATATTAAAAGCGTTGACGAAGGAATCACCTGCGTTGTTGTTATGGACGGCAATATAATCAGATCGGATTTTAAGGATTGCGGAATGAATGACGAATTGCTCGGAAAGCTGATAAAGAAAAGCGGTGCAGAGATCAAGGATATATACCTTATGACCGTAAACAAGGAAGGAAAGACAAACGTGATACTCAAGGAGGAGCTATGACAAAAAGATTGATTATTGCCGCAGTATTTCTGTCGGTTTCTCTGTTTATCAGTATTTTTGCCAATATTTATATTCTGACTTCAATAAACGAAATGTATGAGCTGTGTCAAAATGCGGAAATGAACGAAGATGAGACAGCTTTTAATGAACTGCTCGGATATTGGCAGGCTCGGAAAACGGCATTTTCCGTTTTTCTGAAGCACGCTGATGCGGATACCTTGGCAAGATATTTTCTGAAAATTGAAAATTTTGCGGATAACGGTAATTTTTCGCAGGCAAAAAGCGTTGTTTTTGAGCTTAAAGCATTTCTTGCCTGTACCGAGGAGGGAGAATTGCTGAAATTTGAAAATATTTTTTAGTTTTCTATTTACTTTAAATAATAATTCTTATATAATAAAGAAAATATAATGGCTAATTAGCGAGTAAATTTATAATTATTGTGTTTCGGAGGTACTGCGTTGTCTGCAGCTGCGTTTGATTTACCCGTTGTTTCTCCCGAAGAAATGAGAAAGCAACGTGATTATATTGAGAGAATTAAAGTAATACTTGCAGCCGAATATCCGCACGGTGCTCCCAAGGCTTACGTGCATACTTACGGCTGTCAGGGAAATGTTGCCGATTCCGAAAGAATCAAGGGGCAGTTGGCTGAGATGGGCTATACTTTTACCGATAGCAGAGAGGACGCGGATTTCGTTCTTTTCAATACCTGTGCCGTCAGAGAGCACGCTCAGGACAGAGTTTTCGGTAACGTCGGTGCATTGAAGCCGCTCAAGAGTGTAAAAAAGAATATGATAATCGCTCTTTGCGGCTGTATGATGCAGCAGAAGCACGTTTCGGAGAGAATAAGAAAAAGCTATCCTTACGTAAATCTCGTTTTCGGAACCTTTGCAATCCATCGTGTGCCGGAGCTGCTTTACAGAGTTCTCAGAAGCGGAAAGCGTGTTTTTGAAACAGAGGAGACCTCGGGCGAAATCGCGGAAGGACTTCCTGTTTACAGAGACCGTGATTTCAAGATGTGGCTTCCCATAATGTACGGATGCAATAATTTTTGCAGCTACTGTATTGTTCCCTATGTCCGCGGAAGAGAGAGAAGCCGTGCTCCCGAAGAGGTTATAAAAGAAGCAAGGGAGCTGATTTCTCTCGGCGCTAAGGAGATAACCCTTTTGGGGCAGAACGTTAATTCCTACGGAAAAAACTGCTCTCACGGAATAAGATTTCCCGAGCTTCTGAAAATGATTAACGATCTTCCCGGAGATTTCAAAATAAGATTTATGACCTCTCACCCCAAGGATTGCACAAAGGAGCTTCTTGATACTATGGCTCAGTGCTCCAAGGTAGCAAGGCATCTTCATCTTCCTTTCCAGTCGGGAAATAACAGAGTGCTGAAGGAAATGAACAGAGGCTATTCAAGAGAGGATTATATCGGACTTATCGAATATGCAAGAAGGGTTATGCCCGATATTTCGATTACGAGTGATATTATAGTCGGCTTTCCGGGTGAGACCTACGATGAGTTTCGTGACACTCTGTCATTGATTGAGGAGGTCAGATTTACGTCCCTGTTCACGTTTATATATTCACCCCGCGTGGGAACAAGGGCAAGCTCAATGGACGACCCCGTCTCATATAAGGAAAAATCCTCGTGGTTTTCTGAGCTTCTGAAGCTCCAGGAGAGTATTGCCGCGTCAAGATGTGCCTCTATGCTCGGAAACGTTTATGAGGTTCTTGTAGAAGGCTTTACGAAGGAAAACGACGGAAGGCTCACAGGCAGAACGGACGGCAATATCAATATTGACTTCGACGGGGATGCATCTCTTATCGGAAGCTATGCAAGGGTTAAGGTTACAAATGCGCTCAACTGGATTTTATCCGGAGAGCTTGTATAAAATTTTTACATATAAGAAACGGAGACAAAGAAAATGGATGTTATTTCAGCAGTAAGAGCACTCGGTGCAGCAATTCAGCAGGATGAAAGATATCTTGCTTTCGTAAAGGCAAAGGAAGCAAATGAATCTGATATAGAGCTTAACGGTCTTATCGGAAAGCTTAACCTTATTCAGCTGTCTTATCAGAATGAGTCAGCAAAGGAAGAGCCCGACAACAGCAAGCTTGAGAGTATGGATGCCGAATTCAGAGAGATTTACGGACAGGTTATGCTGAATGAAAATATGAAGAACTACGAAACCGCAAAGAATGACGTTGATTCAATGATGAATTATCTTATTCAGATTCTTACGCTTTGTGTCAACGGTGAGGACCCTGCAAGCTGTGAGCCTGCGGCTGCTGAAGCCGGCTGCAGCGGAAATTGCTCCTCCTGCGGCGGATGCGGCTGATAAATATTTACGGACAAGGAAGTATAGATAATGGCAGAATACACGCCGATGATGCAGCAGTATTTCAAGATTAAGGAGTCCTACAAGGATGCACTGCTGTTTTACAGACTCGGTGACTTTTACGAAATGTTTTTTGATGATGCAAAAACTGCATCAAGGGAGCTTGAACTGGTTTTGACGGGAAGAGACTGCGGTCAGCCCGAAAGAGCTCCTATGTGCGGAATCCCTTTTCATTCCGCTGATACATATATCGCACGTCTTGTCGCAAAGGGTTACAAGGTAGCCGTTTGTGAACAGACCGAGGACCCTTCCCAGGCAAAGGGAATTGTTACAAGAGACGTAATCAGAGTTGTTACACCGGGTACGGTTACCGAAAGCATTATGCTTGACGAGGAAAAGAATAATTATCTTGCCTGTATATATTTCTCGGGCGGAAATGCGGGACTGAGCTTCTGTGACGTTTCAACGGGCGAGCTACAGGTGAGTGAGCTTGCAGGTGAGGGAATTGCGGAAAAAATAATAAATGAGATTGCCCGCTTTTCTCCGACCGAGCTTATTACCAATGAGGCTGTTCCCGAAAACAGAACTCTGAGAACTTATATATCAAGAAAAACCGATATTCTTGTTTCCGTGAAAAATGAAGCGGCTTTTGACAGCGTATTCAATACCGGTGTGATAGAAAAGCATTTCGGTTCTGCGGTTGAGAATCTTCCCGTATCGGGAATGCCATTTGCCGTTAAGGCTTTAGGTGGACTTCTTACTTATCTTTTTGATACACAGAAAAATTCTCTCGGAAATATTACCGAGATAAAGATTTATAACGAGGAAAAATTTCTTTCTCTCGGTGCGGTTACGAGAAGAAATCTTGAACTTACGGAAACTGAGAGAAGAAGAGAAAAAAAGGGTTCCTTGCTTTGGGTTCTTGATAAGACCAAAACAGCGATGGGTAAGAGACTTCTGAGAAGCTGGGTAGAGCAGCCTCTTGTCAATCTGACGGGGATTATTTACCGTCAGAATGCAATAGAGGAGCTTTATGAAATGAATCAGCTCAGAAGTGAGCTCGTTTCCGCGTTTTCGGGAATAAACGACCTTGAAAGAATTATGACGAGAGTTGTTTACGGCTCTGCCAATGCAAAGGAATTAAGAAGCCTTAAGCAGACGGCTGACGCACTTCCCGCAATCAAGGAGCTTCTCGGAAATTCCTCTTGCAATATGCTGAAGGATCTTTGCTCACAGCTTGATTTGCTTGAAGACATCAGAGAGCTTATTGATTCTGCTATATGCGAGGACCCGCCCTTCTCCGTCCGTGAGGGCAATATGATTAAGGACGGATATCATTCAGAGCTTGATGAGCTTCGTTCAATTGTTAACGGCGGTAAGGGTTATCTTGCTCAGATTGAACAGGAAGAACAGGAAAGAACGGGAATAAAGAAGCTGAAAATCGGCTATAACAGAGTTTTCGGCTACTATATTGAGGTTCTTAATTCCTTTAAGGAATACGTTCCCGAAAATTACATAAGAAAGCAGACGCTTTCAAATTGCGAAAGATATATTACTCCTGAGCTCAAGGAGCTTGAATCCAAGGTTCTCGGTGCGCAGGAGCGTATTACAAAGCTTGAATATGAGCTGTTCTGCACAATACGCGAGTCAATTGCTGAAAATCTGTTCAGAATAAGAAACACAGCGGTTGCAATAGCCACTCTTGACGCGCTTTGTTCTCTTGCAACGGTGGCACAGGAAAACGGATACGTCCGCCCCGAGGTCAATCTCGGTAACGTAATCGAAATAATTGACGGCAGACACCCTGTTGTTGAAAAATTCCTTGACGATGCTTTGTTTGTTCCCAACGATACCTATCTTGATGATAAGGAAAACGTTGCGGCAATAATTACAGGCCCCAATATGGCAGGTAAATCCACGTATATGCGGCAGACGGCAATTATAGTGCTTATGGCTCAGATAGGCTCGTTTGTGCCTGCAAAAAGTGCCTCAATCGGAATTGTTGACAGTATTTTTACCCGTGTCGGTGCTTCAGACGACCTTGTAGGCGGTCAGTCAACGTTTATGACTGAAATGAGTGAGGTTTCCTCCATTCTTGCAAATGCAACGTCAAGAAGTCTTATTATTCTTGATGAAATTGGACGAGGCACTTCTACTTATGACGGAATGAGTATTGCACGTGCTGTGCTTGAATATGTTGCCGATAAAAAGAAAATCGGTGCAAAAACCTTGTTTGCTACTCATTATCACGAGCTTACGGAGCTGGAGGGTCTTCTTCCCGGAGTTAAAAACTATAATACCTCGGTAAAAAAACGCGGAGACGATATTACGTTCCTCAGACGAATTGTAAGAGGTGCGGCGGACGGCAGCTACGGAATAGAGGTTGCCAAACTTTCGGGGATACCTGCAAGTGTGGTCAACCGTGCCAAGGTTATTCTTAAAGAGCTTGAAGGTCTTTCCGAAAATGACGGCCGCGTTGCATTAAAAGCAAAGCCCAATACCGTCAGAACCGAAGAAAATATGCAGATGCAGATGTTCTCGGGAGTCAATGATGCCGTAACGGAAGAGCTGAAAGCTCTTGATGTCAATACTCTCACTCCTATAGAAGCTCTGCAGAAATTATACGAAATCAAAAAACGCTTGGTCTGAATTTAACGAAAGGTGGCGGAGAAAATGGCAAGAATAAATGTATTACCCAAATCTGTTGCTGAGCTTATTGCGGCAGGTGAGGTTGTTGAGCGTCCGTCATCTGCAGTTAAGGAGCTTGTTGAAAATTCGGTTGATGCGGGAGCCACCTTTGTTACGGTTGAAATAAAAAACGGCGGCGTCAAATATATCCGCGTGACTGACAATGGCTGCGGAATCAGCAGAGAAGACGTGAGAACTGCTTTTATCAGCCACGCAACAAGCAAAATAAAAACCGGTGAGGATCTTGATTCTATTTTTACTCTCGGCTTCAGAGGTGAAGCCCTGCCGTCAATAGCGGCGGTTTCCCGACTTTCAATGCTCACCAAGACAGCTTCGGAGGAAACAGGAACAAGGATTGATATAGAAGGCGGAGAGGAAACTGCCTTTGATGAAGCGGGTTGTCCGGACGGTACGACAATTATTATAAGAGATCTGTTTTATAATACCCCCGCGAGAATGAAATTCCTTAAAAAGGATATGACGGAGGCAACGTATGTAAATGATATCGTAGCAAAGATTGCAATTGCCCATCCGGAGGTTAGATTTATTTTTATCAAGGACGGTAAACAGATTCTTTCCACGCCGGGAAACGGTGACGTAAAGGATGCGGTATTTGCAGTTTTCGGCAAGGATATTACGGAATCCTTGTTGCCCTGCGATTATGAATTCAAGAGCATCAGAATTTCAGGCTACATATCAAGACCTCTTAATAACAGACCCAACAGAAATATGCAGTATTGTTACGTCAACGGACGTTACGTGCGTATGCCCGTGGCGGCTGCCGCACTTGACGAGGCTTATAAAAACAGCATAATGGTCGGTAAATTTCCGGTATGCTTTCTGTTTATTGAAATTCCGGCAGGAAGTGTTGACGTAAATGTTCATCCCGCTAAAACGGAAATCAGATTTTCCGAGGATTCTGCCGTATTTGAGGCTATATTCTATGCGGCAAAATCAGCACTCGGAAAGGGAGATTTCAAGCGTCCCGAGGTTTTGCTGAGGGATAAAAGAGATATTACCGCAAAAGCCATACCCGCCGCAGAGCAGCTGAGTATGACCTCAAAAGATGCTGTAAGGACAGCGGTTATATCTCAGGGAGCTTTTCCCGTTAAGAATGAAATCAAGTCTGCCGAAGAAAAAACACCGGTAAGCGTACCGTTTTCTGTAAATACCGACATTACAGAAGAATCAGGCAAGACTGAAGCTGAAAGCAAAGAAAAAAATACAATTGTAAGCTCTGCAGACAGCGGTACCGATAATGCTGTCCTGCCCGAATCAAATAAAGGTGATTTTGCAGTATGCAGAGACACTACCAATATTTTTAAGGACTTTTTGTCTCAGGATGAGATAAAAAAGCAAAACGAGAGCATTTTTACTGCTCAAAAGGCTTCCCTTGATTTGAAAAGGAAAGAAAAAACCGATGCCCTTAGTGCCGATAACGGCATTACTGCATTACCAGAAAACGGTGCAGAAGAAAAGAGTGCCGTTGAAGAAGGCTTCAGAATAGTCGGTGAGATTTTCAGAACCTATATACTTGTCGAAAGAGCGGAAAAGCTTCTTATCATTGATAAGCACGCGGCACACGAAAGAATGATTTTTAATACTCTTTCCGAAAGAGGCTTTTCAGTCAGCTCTCAGGTGCTTCTTGCTCCGATATCTGTTACTCTTTCAGGTAAAGAATATGCGGCTGTGCTTGAAAATCTTGAGATTTTTGAGAAAGGCGGTTTTTGTGTCGAGGATTTCGGCGGAGGATGCGTATTGGTAAGAGAGTGCCCGCTGACTCTGCATAAAGAGGATATTGCCGCCATTGTTACTGAAATGGCAGGTGAGCTTGCTAAAGGTAATTCACGGGCTGTTCCCGAAAAGCTTGATTGGCTTTATCATTCCACCGCTTGCAGAGCGGCGGTAAAGGCCGGTGACGAGCTGAAGGAGGAGGAGCTGAAGGCTTTTGTAGAAAAGCTGTTGGCTGATGATAAAATCCGCTACTGTCCTCACGGCCGTCCCGTGATGTATGAATTAAGCAAATATGAAATAGAAAAACAATTCGGAAGAATATAAGATGGCGCAAGATATGAAAAAATTTCCCGTAATAGTTATTGTCGGTCCTACTGCATCGGGCAAAAGTGATTTTGCCGTTGCCTTGGCGAAGTTATTTAATGCGGAAGTGATTTCGGCAGACTCAATGCAGATTTATAAGGGTATGGATATTGCATCCGCTAAAATTACAGCCGATGAAATGCAGGGAATCAGACATCATCTCGTTGATTTTGTTTCACCCGATGAAAAATACAGCGTTGCACGTTTTATCAGGGATGCTAAAATTGCCTTTGACGATATATTAGGAAGAAACAAAAACGTAATTATCTGCGGCGGCACGGGACTTTATATTGATTCTTTTTTGAATAACGTAAATTTTGAAGAGCAGCCTGATAATTCCGAGATAAGAGAGAAGCTGCGAAAAAGAAGAAACGAGGAAGGAATCGAGGCTCTTTATAAGGAATTGTCTGATATTGACCCTGAGACCGCTTCGTCCTTGCATATAAATAATGAGGGACGTGTTATGCGCGCTTTGGAAACGTATTATCTCACGGGAGAAAAGCCCTCCGTTATCAGAAAGCGTTCTGTTTCCGTGGAAAGTCCTTATAATCCCGTTTATATAGGTCTTGAGTATTCGGACCGTGAGCTTTTGTATGACAGAATCAATCTGAGGGTTGACAGAATGATAGAAAAAGGACTTGTTGAAGAGGCAAGGGAGTATTTTGACAGACATCCCAATGATACGGCAGCGCAGGCTATAGGACATAAGGAGCTTGCAGGTTATCTTAACGGTGAAATAAGCCTTGCCGAAGCCACGGAAAATCTTAAAAGAGCGACAAGGAATTATGCAAAGAGACAAATGACCTGGTTCAGACGAAATAAAGATATTTACAAAATATACTGTGATAAATATGCTTCTTTCGACGAAGCCGTCAATGAAGCTGTCCGTTATATAGAATCTACAAAATTGTTCAAGGCAGGTGAAGACATTGAAAAAGAAAATTGAATCAAAACCAAAAAAACAAATAAATACGAGAATTGATTTTGAAATAACTTCTCCGAAAAAGAAAAAAGCACTTATAGTGCTTGCGATTTCACTTTTTCTGTTTATTGTTATTTTCCCGTCATTTAAGTTGATGACAATTAAGAGTAATATGAAAACTCAGATAGCGGTTCAGCAGACAATATATAAAACAATTGACGTTGAAGCTTTTGCCGTAAGACAGGAAAGCTGTCTTGTCAATACAAGCACAGGTACTATCGTCCCTGCTGTTTCCAACGGAGAAAAGGTATCCGTGGGTGATACGGTAGCAGATATTTTTTCAAGCGAAAACAGTGCCGCAAATTCATCGAGAATCAATGAATTGAGGAATGAAATAGATTACTATACGGGAATTGCATCAGGCTCCGTGGGAACGCTTCAGACGGATATTGCCGTGTATAAAAGCAGTGTAAACAATGCGATTTATGAATTGGTGTCAGCTGTAGATGAAAATGAGCTGTCTTCAGTTTACGAGCTTTCAAGAAGCGTCCGTGAAGCAGTTACAAAAAAACAGATTGTAACCGGTGTTAAAGTGGACGTAACGGGTATACTTGATAAGCTGACGGCAGAATATAATCTGTTGAAATCGGATTCTATCCCCGATGCCGGAATTATTGCCGATACGGCAGGTCATTATTCAAATACCGTTGACGGATATGAGACTTGTGTTGATTACGATTCCGTATTGGATATGACATGGGATGAAGCTCAGGAGCTTCTGACCTCGTCTCCTCCTGCTGCTCCAAGTAATGCGATAGGCAAAATCATTACCGAGTTTAAGTGGTATCTTGTTTGTAACACAACAATCGACGAGCTTGAAGAAAAGAGTGTCGGCGAATACGTTACGGTTATTTTCGGCAACTCTCAGGTTGAGCAGATAATAATGCATATAGACAGAATCAACACGGTGGAGGGAACCGATAAAATTACTCTTATTCTCAGCAGTAATATGATGAATGAGGATATTGCCGAGCTGAGAAAGGTTCCCGTTAAGATAAGAGTCGGCTCAATTTCGGGACTTGCTGTCGATAAGATGGCTCTGAGAACCGTAGATGAGCGGAAGGGTGTATACGTAAGAGTCGGAAATCTTGTTGATTTCAAGCAGATAGATATACTTTATTCCGATGACACAATTGTTTTGGTCAAGACGAGTGAGGATTCGGATTATTTATCCTTGTACGATGAAGTTATATTAGAAGGGACTGGTTTATATGAAGCAAAGCTTCTCAATTGATGATGAACTGAGCTTTCTTGAAGAAAACTATAAACGTGTCACCGAAGAAATTGCCGAAGCGGCAATAAAATCGGGACGGTCTCCCGAGGATGTAACGCTGATGGCTGTAACGAAAACGGTAAGTCCGATTCTTATTAATAAAATGCTTTCATTGGGGGTCGGACTTATCGGAGAGAATAAGGTGCAGGAGCTTTTATCAAAGCTTGAATTTCTTGAACCCAATGACGTAGAAAAGCATATTATCGGTCATCTGCAGTCAAATAAGGTCAGAAAGATAATTGACGTTGTTTCTATGATTCAGTCTGTTGACAGTATATCGCTTCTTTCTGAAATATCAAGACAGGCGGTTAAGAATAATAAAACAATGGATATTCTGCTTGAGGTAAATATCGGCAGGGAAGAAGCAAAAACAGGTCTGATGCCGGAGTTGGTTGCTGAAGCGGCGATGATTGCAAAAGAAACACAGGGAGTTCGATTGAAGGGATTAATGTGCGTGCCCCCCGTGTGTGAGGATGAGATTTCTGCCAGAAGGTTTTTTGAACAGACAAGAGCTTTGTTTGAGGATATCAGAATGCAGACGGGTAATGCTCCCGAATTCTCTGTTTTATCGATGGGTATGTCCTCCGACTTCGGATATGCAATACTTGAAGGCGCGACACTTGTAAGAGTAGGCAGCTCGTTGTTCGGAAACAGAAGATATTAATATTGTATATAATTTTAATTATAATAATTAACTAATGAAAGGAAGTTTACAATGAGTATTGGAGATAAGCTTAAAAAAATGATTGGTATTGAAGACGGATATTTTGATGACGGTGACAAGGAGAATATTGAATATGAGCCTTCAGGTGCGCAGGAAACTGCATCAAAATCCTACGGCTCCGTAAATACGGAAAGACGCACCGCGGCTCCTCATCATAATACCAAGGTGGTTGATATTCATACGACTGCAAAGCTTCAGGTTGTTCTTAAAAAGCCCGAGCGCTTTGATGAAGCAACGGGAATTGCAGATGAGTTGCTTGAAAAGAGAACCGTAGTTCTCAATCTTGAGGCAACTGTTAAGGATGAAGCGGGAAGACTTCTTTGCTTCCTCAGCGGCGTTGCTTATGCAAACGGCGGTAAGCTTAAAAAGATTGCAAACAACACTTATATAATTACTCCCTATAATGTTGATGTTATGGGTGATTTGCTTGATGAACTTGAAAACAACGGAATGTTTTTCGTCTGATAAAACGAATTGATTTGATATAACCGTAAACACGAAAGGAAGCGAATTATTATGCTCAGTCCGGCACAGTTAAAGCAGATAGAACTCAATAAACTTGAAAATGATGCATATTCCACCGATGAGGTCGATAAGGTTCTTTCGACAATTATCAGCGATTACGAAAAAATCTATGAGGAAAACGGCACGCTTATCCGCAAGCTCAGCGTTCTTGCCGCTAAGCTTGACGAATACAGAAAGGATGAAAACGTACTCCGCGACGTTTTGTTGAATGCTCAGAAAAGTGCAGACCTTATTATTGCAACTGCGCAGTCTCAGGCTGACGCTTTGATTGTTGATGCCAATAATGCTGTGGCTGAAATAGTCAAAAGGGGCGACGGCATTATAGAAAATGCTAACGTAAAGGCTGAGAAGATTACTGCCGCGGCAGAAGCTGAGTACACAAGCATCATTCAGTCGGCAAAGGTTATGGCAGACGGTTATCTGGCAGCTGCGAGAGAATCTGCGGCAAATGTTACCGCTGAAGTTGAAACAAGCGTTAATGAGCTTCTCGGTGATTGCGATTCTAAGGCAAAGGGTATGCTTGAGGAAGCAAAGCTCCATGCGGAAAACGTGATTGCAGATTCAAACGTACAGGCTGAATCAATTGTCACGGAGGCAAAATCCAATGCCGATACGCTTGTCGGTGATGCACGTTCAAGGGCAGATGCGATAGTTGACGAGGCTCAGAGGTTAGCCGAGCAATTGGTTGCCGATGCTAAAATTTCCGCCGGTGAGATTACGGATGAGGCTGTCGTTCACGCAAACAGCGTAAAGGACGGCGTTGTTGAGGAAAACCGTAAGCTTATAGAGGAAGCAAAACAGAAGGCTGAGGAATTATCTGCCGCCGCGGAAAAGTATTCCTCCGAGCTTGTGAACAATGCAAAGGAATCTGCAGATGCTATGCTTAAAAAGGCTGAAGATGAATCCTCTGCTATGGTTGAAAACGCAAAGGACAGCCTTGAAAAGGCAAAGGCTACGTCAACTCAGCTTATCAATGAGGCTGAAAACAGAGCAGTTCAGATGGTCGATGAAGCAAAGAAGCAGGCTGATGAGCTGAACCGTGTAAGCAGTCACAACTCCTTCGTTTACATAGAAGAAGCAAAATCACGTGCCGCAGAAGAGGTTGCCGGTATCAGAGAAAATGCAGAAAAGGAAGTAGAAAACGCAAAGCTTTTCGCTGAGTCTATGCTTTCGGAGGCAAAGGAAAAATGCGAGTCAATTCAGACGGAAACACGCAGACAGGCAGAGGATATGCTAAATGCCGCAAAGGCAAAGGCAAATCAGATTGTTTCAGATGCGGAAAAATCCGTAATAGAGGCTCTTTCTTCGGCTGATTCAACAATCGAGACGATTTTGTCAAGTGCCAAACAGCAGAGTGCCGATTTGTTGTCCGAGGCTTCTGATAAGGCACGTATAAAGGTAACTGAGGCAGACAGAAATGCAGATGCTATGATGAATGATGCAAGCACTAAGGCTGCTCAGATGCTCAGCGGTGCAAAGCACGAATGTGAACGTATGACCTCTCTTGCAACTAATCTCAAGGTTAAGCTCGTTGATTTGATTTCTACCGTTGAAAAGAATTATCATATAGTTCAGAGTCAGTCGGTTCAGCTTCGTGAGAGTCTTGAAAAACAGGTTAAGGCAAGTGAGGAGATGCTTGCCGCACAGAAATCCGCATTGGCGGTGCTTCCTGCTTTTGAGGAAAATGATGATGTATTCCAGATAAACGTTGATGCTTATCTTGAGCCTATTGCACAGGATGTTGACGTTATAAAGATGCTTTCTGTTTACGGACTCTATAAAGAAAGAGAAGAATCCGTTGATCCGTTGGTGCTTGAGGACAGTAAGATTTCTCCCGAGATTATTGCCTCATCAAAGGCAGCCGCAAGCATTGAAGCTATTTTCAGCAAGGAAGAAAAGACGGAGGAATTTGATACCGCTGAAGAAATGAAGGCGATTGATAATTTTGCCGATTTCTCAGATGTAACGCTTGATGCTCCCGAATATAAGATAGAACAGCAGGCTGAAGCAGGCGAAGTATTGACAGCAAAGGGAATTGATTACAATACCGATGATTTTTCCGCTATTGCTGATAATATCAGAAACGCTATAAATGACGTTGTCAGCGAACAGACTGCAATTATGGAAAATGCTGATGCTAAAGCAGATACGGAAGACAACGGCTTTGCTGAGGTATCAGAAGAAGCAGTAAGCCCCGAAGCCGAAAATGAAAGCGAAAAATCACTTGCAGATTTAATTGACTATACGGAAAGCGCAGACGATTTTGACAGCTTTGATGATTTCAGTGATGCTTCCGCGGCTTCAGACTTTTCGGACAGCGAAGATTTTGATTTTGCTTCAACCTCTCTTGCTGATAAGGTTGCTGCTATGACGGAGGAAAAGTTTTCTGCCGACGGTGACAAGGTTGAAGGCTTTGAAATAGATTTTTCAGCCTTTGAAACTAATGAAAGCAATTCTGACGATGCTGCACCGAAGGGCAAGTTCAGAAGAAAGGGCAAAAAAAAGAAATAATCTGTTTTCAGAGTGTTATTTTGATTTTTCGGAGGATTTGTGTTGTTAAAATACAATAAAAAGAAGCTGCTCACCTTGTTAGTACAGCTTCTCGGAATCGTAATTCTTGTTTTCGCGGACCTGTTTATAAAGCAGAAAGTTGTAGATAATATTGCTTTGTATGAGGACGTTCCGTTTTTGAACGGAATTCTCGGTTGGACATACGTTCAGAATACCGGTATTGCCTGGAGTATGCTTGACTCAAATCCGCAGCTGCTGTCTGTATTTACGGGAATACTTATTTTCGCCGTTTTTGTTTATCTGATACTGCCCGTAAAACGTCCGGCGGCGTATGATATATGTATTCCGATTATATTGGCAGGCGGTACGGCAAATCTCATAGACAGAGTAATGAGAGGCTTTGTGGTCGATTATATAAAAACTCTGTTCGTTGATTTCCCCGTTTATAATTTTGCGGATTGTCTTATTACCTGCGGTGCGTTTGCCCTTATTATCTATCTGATTTATGAAATAATTAGAGATTCCCGTAAAAATTTAAATGCTCAAGCAGAGGAAAAGAACAATGGATGAATTCAGCTTTGAGGTAAGTGCCGAAAATGCAGGCGGAAGGCTTGATAAGCTGATTTCCTCCGAGCTTGAGAATCTTTCAAGAAGCAGTATACAAAAAATCATTTCCGACGGAAGTGTAACTGTCAATAACAAAACCGTTCTGAAAAGCCTGAAGGTTAAACAGGGCGACGTTATTACCGTGCTTGTTCCCGATCCCGTAGAGTTGTTAGCAGTTCCTCAGAATATAGATGTTGATATTGTTTATGAGGACGAGCATCTGCTTGTTGTCAATAAGCCAAAGGGAATGGTCGTGCATCCCGCGCCCGGAAATCCCGACGGTACACTTGTCAATGCACTGCTGTACCATTGTGAAGGTCGCTTGTCATCAATAAACGGTGTAATCAGACCGGGAATAGTTCACAGAATAGACAAGGACACAAGCGGACTTCTTATTGTGGCAAAAAATGATTTTTCTCATACGTTTCTTGCTGAGCAGATTAAGGAACACAGCTTTACAAGAAGATATAAGGCTGTTGTCATAGGAAAAATGCCGCAGGAAAAGGGAACGATAAACGCTCCCTTGGGCAGATGCAGAAATGACAGAAAAAAGCAAGCGGTAAACGGAATAAATCCCCGAAACGCCGTAACGCATTACGAGGTTATTGAACGCTTTGCAGGCTACGATTTGTGCAGCTTTATTCTTGAAACGGGCAGAACTCATCAGATAAGAGTTCACAGCGCGTATATAGGACATCCCGTTGCGGGAGATGCCGTGTACGGACCGCCTAAAAACAATCTCGGTCTTGAAGGACAATGCCTTCATGCCGAAGCTATAGGATTTATTCATCCCGCAACAAACGAGTATATGGAATTTTCGGTGCCGCTGCCCGAATATTTTATAAATACAATTAAAAAGATTTCAGAATAAAAAGGAGTGCTTTACTTATGGAAAATTGTGAAAAGAAACAGTTAAAGCTTAAAGCCGCCGCTGTCAGAAAGGGTATTATTGAGGGTACCTTCAATGCAAAGAGCGGTCATCCCGGAGGATCGCTTTCAATTGCTGATATTCTTACGTATCTTTATTTCAAGGAAATGAAGATTGATACGGCAAATCCCAAATGGGAAGGAAGAGACAGGCTTGTTCTCTCAAAGGGACATGCAGCTCCTGCACTCTATTCTGTTCTTGCTCAAAGAGGATTTTTCCCCTTAGAGGACCTCAAGACACTTCGTAAATCAGATTCATATCTTCAGGGACATCCCAATATGAACTATGTTCCCGGTGTTGATATGAGCACGGGCTCGCTCGGACAGGGAATTTCTGCCGCCTGCGGTTTTGCGCTTGCTTCAAAAATAGAGGGTAATCCTTATAACGTATACGCAATACTCGGTGACGGTGAAATCGAAGAAGGTCAGGTTTGGGAGGCTTGTATGTTTGCCGCCGCAAAGAAGCTCAGCTGTCTTACTGTTATCGTTGATAACAATGACCTTCAGATTGACGGAACGGTTGAAGAGGTTAATTCACCGTATCCCATTCCCGAAAAGTTTGCAGCATTCGGCTTTAACGTAATTGAAATCTGCGGACATTGCTTCTCTCAGATTGAAGAAGCAATTGAAAAGGCTAAGGCTTGCGATGATAAGCCCACGGCAATCATTATGAAAACCGTCAAGGGTAAGGGTGTTTCTTTTATGGAAAATCAGGTTTCCTGGCACGGAAGCGCTCCCAATGCAGAGCAGTATGCAGCTGCTATGGCAGAGCTTGACGCCGCTATTGAAGAATTAAGCAAATAAGGGAGGATAAAATAATGGCTGACGTAATTAAAACCGCTACAAGAGATGCTTACGGTAAAGCTCTCGTTGAACTTGGTGAAAAGAATGATAAGCTTATTGTTCTTGATGCTGACCTTGCAGCTGCAACGAAGACGGGTATGTTCAAAAAGGCATTTCCCGAAAAATTCTATGACTGCGGTATTGCAGAAGGAAATATGATGGGTATTGCCGCAGGTCTTGCCGCATCGGGTTATACTGTTTTTGCAAGCTCCTTTGCTATGTTTGCGGCAGGCAGAGCATTTGAACAGATCAGAAATACCATAGGCTATCCTCATATTAACGTAAAAATAGGCGCAACACACGCAGGTATCTCCGTAGGCGAGGACGGTGCAAGCCATCAGTGCTGTGAGGATATTGCTCTTATGAGAACAATTCCCGGTATGACGATTATTAATCCTGCAGATGACGTAGAGACACGTCTTGCCGTGCTTGCCGCCGCAGAGCTTGACGGACCCGTATATATGAGATTCGGCAGACTTGCCGTGCCGAGAGTATTTGATGAAAGCTATAAGTTTGAAATCGGTAAGGGTGTATACCTCAATGAAGGCACAGACGTTACGATTATTGCAACCGGTCTTATGGTTGAGCGTGCAATTCAGGCTGTTGAGCTTCTTAAAAATGAAGGTATTTCAGCGGCACTTATTAATATGGCAACAATCAAGCCTATCGACAAGGATATAATCATTGATGCCGCAAAAAAGACAGGCTGTATAGTAACTGCAGAGGAGCATAATGTTATCGGCGGTCTCGGCTCTGCCGTTGCCGAGGTTGTGGCAGAAAGCTGTCCCGTCCCCGTAACAAGAGTCGGTGTTGAGGATGTTTTCGGAAAATCAGGTCCCGCTCTTGAGCTTCTTGAGATTTTCGGCCTTAATGCACAGAATATTGCCGCAAAGGCAAAAAAGGCTATAGAGCTTAAGAAATAAGAGGTGTCAAAATGTCCGTTTTATATAATGAAGCAAAAAAGCTTTATGAATCAATCGGTATCGATACCGAAAAGGTATTGAAGGACCTTTCCGCTGTTTCTCTTTCTCTGCATTGCTGGCAGGGCGACGATGTCGGAGGCTTTGAATCCTCAGGAGAGCTTACGGGCGGAATTCAGGCTACAGGAAATTATCCCGGAAAAGCAAGAAATATGGAAGAGCTGATGGCAGATATAGATAAGACTCTTTCTCTTGTTCCCGGTAAACACAGAATCAATCTTCACGCCATTTATGCAGATTATTCAGACGGTTTGGTGTCCCGTGACAAGCTTGAGCCTAAACATTTCGATAAATGGATTGAGTTTGCAAAGGAGAGGGGACTTGGCATTGATATCAATCCCACGCTCTTTTCCCATCCCCTTGCGGCAGACGGTCTTACCTTGTCACATCCCGATGAAAGCGTAAGAAAATTCTGGATTGACCATTGTAAAGCAATCAGAAAAATAGGTGCTTATATCGGAGAAAAATTAGGCACCCCCTGTCTTAATAACATCTGGATTCCCGACGGCTTTAAGGAAACTCCTGCCGACAGAACCTCACCGCGTCAGCGTCTCAAGGCTTCTCTTGATGAAATCCTTGGCGTTAAGTATGATAAGAGATACCTTGTTGACAGCGTTGAGTCAAAGGTTTTCGGCATAGGCGTTGAATCTTATACCGTAGGCTCTCACGAGTTTTATATGAACTATGCCGCCGCGAACGGCTGTATGTGCCTTCTTGATAACGGTCATTATCATCCCACCGAAAGTGTTGCGGATAAGATTCCTTCAATGCTTCTCTTTGCCGAAAAGGTTGCTCTTCACGTTACAAGAGGAATCCGCTGGGACTCCGACCACGTTGTGGGCTATACTGATGAGCTAAAGGAAATTGCAAAGGAAATAGTAATTGCAGGCCCCGAAAAGGTAATCATCGGTCTTGACTATTTTGATGCAAGCATTAACAGAATTGCTGCTTGGGTAATGGGTATCAGAAATATGCAGAAGGCGCTTCTCGGTGCTATGCTTACTCCTCACGGCAGGCTCAGCCGTATGCAGGACGAAGGTAATTTTACGGAAATGTTTGTTTTGTCGGAAGAAGTAAAATCATATCCCGTCGGTGCTGTGTGGGATGAATTCTGCGAAAGAAATTCCGTTCCCGTAAGAGAGCTTTGGTATAATGATGTTAAAGAGTATGAAGCTAACGTACTCGCTGAAAGGAAGTAATTAAAATGAATAATGTGCTTGAACTCAAGGCAGTAGCTAAATTTGTTGATACCTGTAATCAGTCCTGGCTTAAAGGCTGGAATGAAAGAAACGGCGGAAATATGTCGTACAGAATGAAGCCTGAAGAGGTAGATGCAATCAGTCATCTTCTTGCTGAAAAAAGCGAATGGCGTCCTATCGGTATTACCGTTGAGAATCTTGCAAACGAATATTTTACCGTTACGGGCAGCGGTAAGTTTTATATGAACGTTAAAAACGAACCCGAAAACAATATCTGCATTGTAAAGATTGATGAAAAGGGTGAAAATTATAAAATATTATGGGGACTCAACGAGGGCGGCGTACCCACAAGCGAATTCCCCACACACCTTCTTAATCATTCAATAAAAAAGGAAAAGACAAACGGCAAGCACCGCGTAATTATGCACGCTCATCCTGCAAATATAATTGCCCTTACGTTCCTTCTTCCCCTTGAGGATAAGGTATTTTCAAGAGAAATCTGGGAAATGATTACGGAATGTCCTATCGTTTTCCCGGCAGGAATCGGTGTTGTACCCTGGATGGTATGCGGAAGCGCGGATATAGCAGTTGCTACAGGCGAAAAAATTAAGCAGTTTGATGCTGTTATATGGTCGCATCACGGTATTTTCTGCTCAGGTGAGGATTTTGACGTTGCCTTCGGTCTTATGGATACGATTGAAAAGGCTGCCGAAATTCTTATTAAGGTTATGTCCTGCGGCGGAAAGAAGCAGTTTATTACTTCAGAGCAGATTCTCGCACTTTCCGAGCCTTATAATGTCAATATCGACAAAACAATGCTTGAATAATTAACATATTTTACAAAGTTAATTTAGTTCTTGTATTATGGTTATTTCTATGGTATAATCATTGAGTAAATAATTTAAATAATTATAAGCGTTAGGAATGGTGAAATTATGGCAGAATATTGTCCGAATCCAAAATGTAAATATAAGCTTAAACTAACCGACTGGCGTCCCGAGTGCCCCAAATGCGGTGTCAATATAATGTATTTCGGTATTGAAGACCGTCTCAGAGAAGAAGCTGATAAGGCTGAATATCAGCACGCAAAGAGCCAGCCTAAGTTTGACAGATTAAAATTCTCTCTTATCGGTCATCCCTTATCAATAGTGAGAATAGTGCTCGGTCTCTTACCTATTGTTGCAACCCTGCTTCCTATGGGTACCGTAAATTACATACTTCCTTATCTTGAAAAGAGTGCATCCGTAAATCTTATTTCAATCATTACCTTTATAATTGATAACGGATTTGACGTTGATTTGCTTTTGAAGCTGTTAGGCTCTGACCTTGTCGGAACGGGTATGATTCTTTGGGCAGTTGCTCTTGTCAGCCTTGTGCTTATGATTGTGCTTACTCTTGTAGGATTCTTCCTTCTGACTCTTTCGTGTGCGCCCAAGGGCTTCGCAAGAAACATTGCATTCCCTGTAATCGGTATTGTTCTTGCAACGGTTTCATTTGTCAGCTTTAATCTTATGATAGGCAATCTTACTGAAGCTCTTCCCGGTATTTTCAGCGGTAGTGTCAATCCTGCTGCATACATTGTGGCAGTTCTGATCTTTGTTGCTATGATAGTTGTCAACGTAGTTTATAAGAAGAAAAACATTCAGGTTAAATACAAGGATGTTTCCGAGTTCCTTCTTCCTTATAATGAAAGACCTTCCACTCTTGCAAAGCAGGCAGAAAAGGAAGCAAATGCTTAAAATCATTTAAACAAAACCCGTCATCCGGAAGGCGAATGCTGAACCGTGATGACGGTATTTTTGATATACGGAGGTAATTATGGCTATTATATTTGATGAAAAGAAGAAGATTTTTAAGCTTGATACATTGGGCTCAAGCTACATTTTCGAGATTTATCAGGAAAATTATCTTGTGCATCTTTATTACGGTGCAAGGATTCCCGATTATAATCTTACGGATTTCCCCGACAGAAGAATGTATGCTTCCTTTTCCGCTTCCAATCCGCACATGGATGACTGGGTATTTTCAGCAGATGTTTATCCTCTTGAAATCGGCTGTAACGGTTGCGGTGATATGAGAATATCATCTCTTCAGATAAGAAATGCCGATGGAAACGCATCAACAGATATGCGTTACGTCTCTCATAAGATTTATAAGGGAAAGCCTGCTCTTAAAGGTCTTCCCGCTCTTTACGCCAATGAGGATGAAGAATGTGAAACTCTTGAAATTCTCACAAGAGATTCCGTTACGGGTGCAGAAGCAGTACTTCTTTATACCGTTTTTGAAAAGTATTCGGCTCTTACAAGAAGCGTAATCATCAGAAACGCCTCTGATAAAGCCTTTACAATCGAAAAGGTAATGAGTTTTAATCTTGATATGAACGGCAAGGATTTTGACCTTATTACTCTTTACGGCAGACATAATAACGAAAGAAATTTTGAAAAAAGACCTCTTGCCCACGGCAGACAGGGTATAGGCTCAAGACGAGGCTCTTCATCTGCTCAGCAGAATCCCTTTATGGCTCTTCTGCGTCACGGGGCAAATGAGGAATACGGTGATGCTTACGGCTTTAATCTTGTATACTCTTGTAATCATCTTTGCGAGATTGAGGTTGATTTTAATAATTCATCAAGGGTTATGATGGGTATTGATCCTTCTGATTTCGGCTGGCTTCTTGCCCCCGGTGAAGAGTTCTTTTCACCCGAGGCCGTGCTTGTATACTCAGACGAGGGACTCGGCGGAATGAGCCGTACCTTCCACAAGCTTTATAATAATAATCTTGTAAGAGGTCCCTGGAAGAAGGCAAAGCGTCCTCTTCTCATTAATAACTGGGAAGGCACATACTTTGATTTCGATGATGACAAGCTCTTTAATATTGCAAAATGGGCTAAGGAAACAGGCATTGAAATGCTCGTTATGGATGACGGCTGGTTCGGCAAGCGTAACGATGACACCTGTGCTCTCGGTGACTGGGAGGTAAATGAAAATAAGTTAAGAGGCGGTATCGGCAGTCTCATTTCAAGAATAAAGGGACTTGGACTTAAATTCGGTATCTGGTATGAGCCGGAAATGATTTCTCCCGATTCAGAGCTTTTCCGTGCTCATCCCGATTGGCATATTCACGTGCCTGCCCGTGAAAGCAGCGTGGGCAGACATCAGTATGTTATCGATATGACGAGACAGGATGTAAGAGATTATCTTTTTAATAAAATGAGCGAGGTTCTTGCAAACAACGATATCGATTACGTAAAATGGGACTTTAACCGTAATATCACGGAAGCTGGCTCTGCTGTTCTTCCTCCCGAAAGACAAAAGGAATTTTTCCACAGATTTATTCTCGGTACTTATGAGCTTATGGGACGTCTTCTTGAAGCATACCCCCACATTCTTCTTGAAAACTGCTCAGGCGGCGGCGGAAGATATGATCCCGGAATGATGTATTTCTCACCTCAGATTTGGTGTAGCGATAATACGGATGCTCTTTCCCGTGTTGACATACAGTTCGGTTCATCTCTTTGCTATCCCGCATCTGTTCAGGGGGCGCACGTTTCTGCTTCTCACCGTTCAGGCTATGAAACAAAGCGAAACGTTGCTATGTGGGGAAGCTTCGGGTATGAGCTTGACCCCGCAAAGATCAGCGAAGAAGCAAGGGCAGAAATAAAGTCACAGATTGCAGATTATCATAAATATTATGATCTTATTCATTACGGTGAGCTTTACAGACTTATAAATCCCTGGGATGATCCTTATAAGGTTGCGTGGGAATTTGTAAGCGAAGACAAGAGTGAGGCTATGCTTACGGTTGTTGTTAAGTTCTTTAAGGAGGCAAGAAATCTTTTTGTTAAGCTCAAGGGTCTTGACCCCGATAAGTACTATAAGTGCGACACTAACGGTGAAGTATATTCAGGTGCGCTTCTTATGAAAGCAGGCTTTTCTCTTTATCACTATCCCGTAGGAGACGGGGAGAGCTACGCAATTCATTTTGAAGCAGTAGAATAATCATAATTTAATGCAACAAAAATCGGACACTTCTCACAGTGCCCGATTTTTTCTTAAGCCGGTTTATCAGTCATAGTAAATTTAAGCTTACCGCCCTGTAAAAGAACGTCAGCGTTGATGCGGAAGCCTTCAACGGCAAGGCCATTAAAGGAAACAGATTTTACGTAAATGTTTTTGTCGCTGTTATTTTCGGTTTCAATTTCAAGAATATTGCCCGTTGAAAGTCGGACTCTTGCTTTTGTTACAAAAGGAGAACCGATGAGGAATATTTTGTGCCCTGCAAGAGGATATATTCCCAATGCGGCAAATACGTAATAAGAAGAGAGCGCTCCGGAATCGTTGTTTCCGGGAAGTCCGCCGCGTCCTTTTGTGAACATATATTTCATTCCGGCACGTAATATTTCACAGGTTCTGTCGTGTCGGTCGGCATATATGTACGAAAAGGGTGTTTCCGTATCGGATTCATTATTAAAGCCCTCAAATCTTCCCAACTTCATTCCTTCTTCAACGGGTGAATAATTATGAGGGTCTGTAGGCTGTACGGTATCTGGTTTACCGTATCCGAAAAAGTCATCAAGAAGCTGTGTGAAGCGTTCTTTTCCGCCGGCAAGAGCGATTCTCTCTTCCATACTTACCATCTGTCTGAAGGAATAGTTATAATTAGTGCCTTCGTAATAAGCGCAGTCGTTTTTAAGAAGTCCCGTATCAGCGGAATAAACCTTTTTCCATTGAAGAGCAAGGGGAGAGAGCCTGTCCGACAATTCGTTATCTCCGTTTTCGCGTGCGATTTCTGCTGTCAGAGCACAGGCATCTGCCATATCAAGCATAAACGTATGCGAAGCACAGCTTCCGTCAACGGTGAAATCTTTTTTGTTATCTGCAAAAATATCTGTTTCAATGACCTTCAGCATTCTGCGGACGTCTATGTCAATTCCGTATCTGTAGGCTGTAATGAGCGCATACGCGCCGAGCATTCTTGCCTGTGTGGACGTACTGTAATAATCATCGGTAATTCCGAAGCTGTTGGGAATGTTTCCGAGGGCTTCACCTAAGGATAAAAGGGTTTCGCATATATCCTCCGAGGTTTTGCGGTCGGTCATAAAAATCAGCGGTAAAGCAGTTTTATACATATCCCAGAGTGTTGCAAAATCAGTCATAAATGCCTTGTTTTTGTCATACACAAAGCTTTCACCGAACCAATCTGACGGTTTAATAAAAGAATGATAGAGATTTGAATAAAAAATTTCGTATATCTCTTTATTGTAAAAATCCGCATCAATAACCGAAAGCTTTTCGTTCCAGACGTTTTTGGCATCGTCTTTTATTTTATCAAAGTCAAAGACCTTGTAAACCTCTGCCAATGCTGATTCGGAATCCTTTAACGAAATCGACAAGGCAACAAGCGTCTGATTTTCAGAGTTTGCGTAAAAACGCGCCTTGTTATCGCAAAGAGTTAATTTACCGTTGCATTTTGCGGCAAAAAAGATGCGTATGCCCTCAATTGTTGCGGATGCCGTAACCGTACAGTCATTAATTAATTCAGTTTTCAGCTCATAAACCTTTTTGTTTTCCCACTCGGGAATAATAATTCCGTTATTGGAAAAATCAATTTCCGTATATCCGCCCGAAGAGCCGAAGGTATAACGGTGAAAGGCTGTCCTTTTGCTGACCGTAACCTCACAAAGGATGTCCTGAGTTTTACAGGAATAATATCCCGGTACGGCCGATTCATCAAAAAAGTCGCGTCTGTAGTCTGAAGTATCGTATTTCGGAGTTACCACCGCATAATTATAATAATAACCGATAGCACCCGTTCCGCTCTGATGCAAATGAGAAAAGCCGATAAGCTTATTTCCGTAATCAAAATGAGCAGGTCTTGAATGGGAATTAGGCTTATGGTCGCCGTAGCCCGTGGGATATCCTCCCGTAAAGGGGGATACGCTCATAGCACCGAAGGGCAAAACAGCGGCAGGACTGGTGTTTCCGCAGCCCGCTTTAATAAAAAACCATTTGGCGGCTATTCCTTTAGGCTCGGTAAGGTCTATTTCTCCCGTGCCCTGAAAAATGTTGACAAAATCAGTATATTTCATAAGTGTTCCTTTATTCAATTACAATTTTTCTGCAGCCAGTAACGTTTGCGAAGGAGATAAGAGCGGTACTGCTTAATGCGTCATAGGAAATATCTGCATTCATATTATCAATTACCGCCTTTTGAGGTACAAATGGAAGCTTGATTCTTATATTTGCTTTTCTCATTTTTGCGCCGCTGACATTAAGAATTACTTTGTTATTCTCTGTTACAAGTGAGTCAATTCTCACGGATGTGCCGATAATTTCATAATCCTCAGCGCGCTTCAGGTCGAACAGCATTGCTTTATCGTTAGGCATAAGCACCTTCTGAGTGGTTATGCTGAAATACGGAGTGAACATATCCGCAAAAAGTCCCGTAATCACAAGAGGCTCGTCATTGATGCTTTCATCCATAACGGCGGCAATCGTGTAAGGTGCGCGTTCAATGATAAGATGATTTGAAAACTCGGGATATCTGTTTTTGCGCTTTGCGCACTCAAGGAAGAATTCACGGAAGCTATCGGCATTTTCCTTGGAATAAGAGAATGTGCAGGGGTTGATGCTCCAGTAGGCAGCCGTGCCTTCTCCGCAGGAATATATACCCTTTTCGTTATTTGCCGTGATTCCGAGCATTGAGAAAAGATGCTCGGCGGGATTGCTGAATTTTTCTGTCCACCAGGATTTTATGCTGTTGTAAGGATCAGAACCGTCGCCTACGTAAATCAACTGACCGCCTTCTCTTACCCAGGAGGCAATTGAGTTGTTTATGTCGGGATAATCCGGCTTCATATATTCGTAGCTCATAAGAAGCATATCATAATCGTCAAGATAGCCGACGTATCTTCTTGCGTTATCGAGAAGCACGGGACGGACGGGAATGCCGTATTTGAGCAGAGGAAGTGCTAAGCCGAAAAATGCAGGGAAGGCATTAGAGGACATAAATTTCAGCATAAGCTCCTTGTCGGTATTCTCATTACTGAAAAGCTCAGCTCTGAAGCGGTTTAATAATTCGTCATCATCATTGAGAACGGTTCCTACGACCTCCTTTGCCTCTTCAGAAAAACAACAGTCGGGATATTCTCTTTGGTAAAGCTGACAGTCACCTACAAGTATTCCCACTCTGAAGGAGGGCTCAGCGGCACCCTCAAGAGTACCGAGAGTATGGAAGGTGTTGTTTAATATTGTCTCATATTCTTCGGGAATTTCCTCGGCATCGGGGGCATTTTTAGGATATTTAACCTCAAAAACTCTGTTGGGCCAAGGGCAGATTTCATAAGTGTTTACCTTGGGATGCAGAAGGGAAGCGGCAACCGTACAAAGATAGTTCTTTCTGTAATCCGTCCAGTCAAAAATCGGATTATCCTCAATCGGGTCGTGCAAGAACCACATTTGTCTGCCCGTGCCCTTTACAAGCTCCTGCATAACACCGTATTCAAGAAACGCGGTTTCAAAGGTTCTCTCCTTGAGTTCACCGTTGAACCAGTTTTTTTCTCTTGACGTGCCCGTCCACACCTGAGCTATACATCCGTCTACTCCGGGAATATCTGCAAGCTTACCCTCGGGGCTGACTATTTTCCATTGAGTGTAGTTTATAAGAGAATGCGTCGGAACGTAGAAGCGAAGAATTCTGTTGTATTTTACCTTTGCATATTCTTTAAGTGACGAAGAAATTCGGTCAATTGTTCTTGTGTAAAGATAAGCCTTTAGCTTGCCGCATTTATATTTTGCGTCAACGCTTTCGTGGGGGGCCTGCCAGGGCTCTCTGTAATAAAGCTCATATTCACGCTTGAATGCAGGAGAATATCCGCCTCTGTCCCAGAATTCGGGTTCTTCGACGTGTATTGCTTCAACACCGGCATCTACGGCAATCTTCAGCTTTTCGGTCAGATAATCCGCAAAGGATATTGTGGGTACCATATAGGGTACGTCTTTTCCGTGAACTATTTGATTCCCGAAACGGTCCTGCTGTGCTTCATCCCAATGATCCTTACCGTCATATCTGCCGTACAGATAATCCTGATACTGTCCCCAGGCTATACCTGTCATAAGGTGAACCACGTAGCCTGCGTCCTTGTGCTGCTTGACTCTTTCTGCCGTAGTTGAGTCAATACGGTAAACCATAACGAAATCGCATTTATTGTCAATACTGTCAATGAGCGGCGCACCGGACTGATAGCCTGTGCGTTCCTCTGTTTTATTTCTTATGTAAGCCATATCGGAGCCTCCTTGAATTTGTTAATGTTATAATATAATATATTTTCCCGAATTTCTATATTAAATTGATAAAAATGTTTCGAATTTTTAGTTTTTTATACAAAAAAGTATGATGGCAATAATTAATTTTAAGTATTTTGTATATTTCTCTTGTATTGAATCGCTTAATTTGTTATTATAAAAATAATAATTATACGGAAAATTGCTGAAAAATCCGTAGCAGGGATGGTTGTATGCTCAGGGATAAAAACTTTCGTATTTCTTTTGTAAGACATGCCGAGTCTTTGGGAAATATCGGTGTAGTCTATACACCTGAATTTCAGAAGGATGATCCGCCCTTGAGCCCCGACGGGCTGATTCAGGCTGAGCTTCTCGGCAAAAGCAGTATCACAGATGATGTTACGCAAATCTATTCAAGCTCGCTGATAAGAGCTGTTCAGACAGCGTATCCTACTGCTCAAAAGCTTTCAAGGGAGATTATTCTCCTGCCTGACCTTATGGAAATAGGTACGACTGTCAGCGGAACGGATTTGTGGCGGCTTGAACGGGATTATCCGCTTGCCGTGCCGTGTCTTTGCGAACCGACTCCCGCAGGAGGAACGCTTCTTCTCGGAAATGAAAGTGAGAGGGAGATGATTCAAAGAGGGAGAAGATGCGTTGAGCATATCTGTAAAAATGCTCAGGAGGGCGATCATATAATGGTTGTATCTCACGGGTCATTTTTCGGATATCTCATCAGGGCGGCTCTCTCAATCGAATTGCCCGAAACCTTCTGTTGGCAGGTTGATAATTGCTGTGTCACAAGGGTTATATACAGGGACGGCGCGATCCCGAAGCTTTCTTTTGCCAATTACACGGGGCATCTGACAAATCGTTGCAAGTAATTACCGTATCAGTTTTACAAGGAGGAATAATTTATGGCAAAATGTCCTAAATGCTCAAGGAAGCTGAGTATCTTTGATGTCAGTCAGTTTTGTCCTGCTTGCGGAGTCAATATGAGATTTTATAATTTTGAAGAAAATTTCATACGCGAGGCAAAGTATGCAGAGCTTTCACAGGCAGGTCTGAAGGTCAAACTCAGAAATCTAAAATATTCGTTTTCAGGCTCAAAGCTTGTAACGGCAAAATTAATCGTTATGCTGTTACCTCTTTTGTCCCTGCTTATTCCGTCGGGAAATATAAGCGTTTCCGCTCCGTTTATTCAGTTTGATGCACACTTCGGTATCCTCGGTATTGTAAATATCGTAACGGGCGGTGCGCTTAATTATCTTATGCAAATGGGCGGCTCTGAAATTGCGGGTTCTGCATTTTCTGCACTTTTTGCTGCTCTCATCTGTTACGTTGTTGTCGTACTGCTTGCTGTTTTTTGTTTGCTTTTCTCATTATTGGGCTTTATAAGCATAAGGAATATGCAGAAGATTACAACCGTCACAGCGGCTCTCGGAATAATAATGAGCGTTGTGACGATGGTAATGATAGGTCGCTTCGGCAGTCAAAGTGCAGATATTGTACTTGTTGACGGCAGCTTAGGCTTCGGTCTTGTCGTGACAGTTATAATGCTTGCCGCAGTTTTTGCTGTAAATCTTCTTCTTTGGAAAAAGGGTATTCATCCCGTTTATGATGAGGGTGTTGAAGAAAGAGTCAGAATTTTCAAGGAAGTAAAGGCAGGCAGAATCAATATTGACGATCTTCCTCAGCCTGTTGTTGAAACTGAAGCAACAAGAAAGATTGATGAAGAAATAGCAAAGGAAGAAGCAGCTTTCTTTGAGAGGCTTCAGAAAGGAGAGAACAAGAATGTCTGATAAGAAATTTGATAAGCAGAAGCTTTTGTCTGTTGGCGTTACCATTATACTTGTTTTCTTCTTTGTAGGAGGCTTCTGGATCGGACTTGACAGAGTGCGTTCAATGGAAGGCACCTTCCCTCCGAATGATATTAAAGAGGGTATTTCTCCCGCTCCCGAAACGGCTGAGCAGGTATGGAATTATTATTTGACGTCCTTGGAAATGGCAGAGAACAGTCCGGCCTACGTTTCCACGGGTATCAGCTATGATATCGGCAATCTTGAAACAGACGGCTCCGCACAGTTCAAGGAAACGGTGCTTTTTGCAAAGGATAATATTGAGGATCACCTTTCTTCCGTTGTAGAAAAAACGCCCGGAAGTGAATTCGGCTATGAAACCGAAAAGCAGTTGGGACTTCTTGATATCGGCGAGCTTGAGAATATAAAAGAGGTCAGATGCTCATATATTTATTATTCCTGTCCCTCTTGCGGACTTACGAGTGATGAGCCTCTCGAAGAATGTACCCCCTGCGGCTCAACAAGAGAGTATTATAAAAAATATCATCCCGAGTATGAGATTGAGATTATAATTGATGCTGAAATCAAAAAGACTGCCCCCGAGGTTTTTGACAGATTATTTACACCGTCGGAAATCGAAGCTGTGCTCAACAGCATAAACGATGCCGCGGACGGCAAGTTCAGAATGGAAAATATATCAATTACATATAAAAACTTTAATACCGTATATAAGGTAAACAGACTTACCGATGAGCTGACCAATATCCGTTATATTAAGAATATGTACGTTACTGCAGACGTAGTATTTTCTGATGAATACGAAATGCTCGGCACAAAGAAGCTTGCTTTTGATTTTACTGAATGTGAAACCTTTAATCTTACGTGGCCGGCTTTAACTCTTAATAATGATATTCTTGAAATTGAACCGAAGGACACGGATAATCTTCTGGCAACACTTACCTGTGAAGATCCTCTTGCTATGACGGTAAGCTGGTCTTCATCTGATGAAACCGTTGCAACGGTTGACAGTGAAGGATATATTAACACAACGTCAAAAACAGGCGAGGCTGTTATAACCGCCACTTATGAATATCTCGGAAACGCTTATTCTGACAGCTGCACGGTATACGTAAAGGTTCCCGTTGAGTCAATGAAAATGTCCGATAAAAAAATTGAACTCGCTATCGGTGAGACTTTTACTCTCGAAACAAAGATTTCACCAAAGAAGGCAACTATACAGACCGTAAAATGGTATTCCGAAAACGAGGATATTGCAACAGTTGATGAAAACGGAGTTGTAACAGCCGTAGCAAAGGGAGAGGTTATCGTTTATGCTCTTTCTGATGACGGATATTACAGATCGACTTGTGAGGTGACAGTAGAATGAGTGAAAATAACAACAATAATAACGTAAAGAATTTTGTGCAGGGCGTATTTACTGCAGAAAATAATTCTGCTGCATCACTTGCTGATGAACAGAGAATGCGTTACAGCAGGCTCGCAATCAAGATGTTCCATACGAACGTCCTTTCTCCCAAGGAAATGTTCCTTCCCGCAATAGGTGAGTTTGCAACCAAGCTTCTCGGCGGTGTCAATACCTACAGAACCTTGTATTTCGTTAATGTTCTTAAAATTGATATGGTATATGTTACCGTCATTCTTTCGCTTATCGGTATTTACGATATGCTTAATAACCCTCTTATGGGTATTATCTATGATAAAACGCGTACCCGTTGGGGTAAGGCCAGACCTTATATAGTTTTCGGTGCGATCCCTTATTTTGCAAGCACCTTCCTGTTGTATTCGGGCGCATTGTTCCTCGGTGATACGGCAGGCGATGATCCGAAAAAGATTGTTTTCGTTTTTGCAATGCTGTTCATTCAGGAAACCTTCTCAACAATCTATAATATCCCGAGAGGAAATCTTTTGTCTCTGCAGACTGCTAATCCTCAGGACAGAATTACCGTAGGTCTTCTTCAGACCTATATCGGAGAGGCTGCTTCTCAGGGTGTCTATACAATTTTCCCGCCTCTTATGGAGCTCAACAACAAGGGCTTTATAAATTTCCCTATGTCCGTTGTGTTCGCAACTCTTGCCACAATATCCTGTGCTGTAGGCGCAATAGGAAATATCGGTATGGCAATAGGCTGTCAGGAAAGAATTGCACTTCAGCCCAAGCCTGCACCGATCACAAAGACAATGTTCTATGTGCTTAAAAATAAGTATGCATTAAGAAACTTTGTTACGAGATTTATCACCTCTTGGTGGAGTGACGGCGGTTATTCCTGGGACGTTGTAACTCAGCAGGAAATTTTCGGCGGTTCAATCAATTCCTTCCTTGCATATTCAATTTATAATGCGGTGGATATGCCCTCTGCCGCACTTATACCTAAATTCAGAAAGCTCTTCAAGGATAATAATAAGAATGCACTTATTGTTCTTCGTCTATGGGATATGGTTGCGGCTGCCGGAATGCTTGCCTGCGGTCTTCCCGTTATCAAGAAATTCGGCAAGAACTGTAAATGGATAATGGTTGCAATTTATGCAATATTCCACGGACTTAACGGTATCAATAACGGTCCGGCAAATGTATTTGAAGCTGAGGTTTCCCGTGAAATCAACGACTATACTGAGTACGTAACGGGTGAAAGACCTGACGGCACAATTAATATCCTTACGGACCTTGTTGCAAAAATTACCGCACCTTTGAATGCTGCTTTTACAATCTTCCTTTTCAAGTGGTCCGGATATGATCCCACAATTCCTATGCTTCCTTGGTCACAGGCAAGCTCAACAATCTATCAGAAGGTCTTTTTCCTCTTTATAGGAATCGGTCTTTTCCCGAAGGTAATTCACATTATTCCTTATTTCTTCTACGACCTTGTAGGCGAGAAGAGAGAGCAGATGTATATTGCTCTTAATGAAAGAAGAGCACTTCTTGCAAAGGAACAGACCGTCAATGAAGAAATTCTTGAAATGATGGAAAATCTTGAGGAGACAGTAGAGGTTTAATATGGAACAGTTTATAAAAGACCAGATAACTGCGGGGTTAAAGTATTTACCCTCCAATCTGCTTAAATCTTATTTCATAAAATCATCTTCCCCCGAGACAAAGAAATTCCGTGAAAAAGTGGGTTTTATTCGCGGTGTTTGCCATCCTACCGGTAACTATGAGCAGATTAAGGGCGCAAATATCGGTTGGGTAAGAATAGATATTCCGTTTCCCTACAATAACGACGGAACGTTATCAGAGTCTTATTCGGCATTCAAAGAGAAGTGTAAAGACTTGCAGGATAACGGCATAAGGGTTATGGCTGTAACGCCGTATCCTAAGGATTACATAGAGTTTGGTGCTGATATAAGAACTGATGAAGGCACTCAAAAGATTAAGGAAATCGGAGAATTTCTTATAACTGATATGCAGGGCTTTGTCTCGGGTTTTCAGATTACCAATGAAATGGGCATACCGCGTTTTACCATTCCGTTAACGTTGAAGGATGCCGCAAAGTTTATCGGTGTAAATCTTGAGGTAATGCATCCGCTTAAAAAGGATATCGTCGTAGGCTATAACAGCGCAGGTCCCGAAGCTATGCTTCACTCTCTGCTTTTGCCTTATATGAGCTATTGTGATTACGTCGGCGTTGATATCTACATGGGATGCTTCTTCAATATGCCCGGCTTTATCTGGATATTTGAAGCACTTTGCAGATATCTGTGGGCTATGACAGGAAAGCCTGTGCTTATTCAGGAATTCGGCTATCTCAGCGGCGGTGCTCCGAAGACCAAGGCTGAAAAGAAGGCTATTCTTCAAAAGTACGGTGCTTCAAGTGAAAAAGAGGCAAAAAAGAATATTGAAAAATTTGTTTCAAATATGCCGGCGCACTTTGCTGATCATATCAGATACGTCTGTGAAAATGATCCGTCAAGATATTTCGGATTCCTTTTTAAGAGCGATATGGTAAATCATTTTTACTGTGAGCTTCCGCGTCTTACAAAGATTCCCGGTTATCCTCATACCCCTGACGGTCAGGCAAGATTTTTTGAGGATTGCATCAGTCATTTGTATAGCCTTGATTTTATCTGCGGATGCAATATTTATTGCTATAAAGACCCGAATAAGTGTTATTATTGCGGTCAGGAGGATTGTCCTACAGAAACCCGCTGGGGACTCGTTGATTCAAACGGAAACGAGAAGCCCTCTTACAGAGCCGTAAGAAACGTATTCGGCAGAATAAAATGGCTTGAGGCCGTTGATAAAAAATAAGAAAACGGCGTAGGCGGCTTTCCGCTTACGCCATTTTAAGAGGGTTGATTTATGGAAAATGTTTTTTTTGATGCCGTAATGAATGAAGCAGATCCAATGTATGATGCGGCAATAGTGACGGATGATGGGGTAGAGTATTGGCATAATGAGAATTGTAATTTTGCCAATAACGGACATTCCGTTACAAAGTTCTTTATTTCGTCGGCAATTGGTGTGCTTGTAACGGAAGGAAAGCTGAAGGTTACGGATAGGGTTTGTTCTTTCTTCTCCGAAGAGGAGACGGGTGACTCTATTGACATCGGCTGGCTCGACGTAACCGTTGAGAATTGTCTGCAGCATAAGACGGGTGTTCTTCATATACCGTACGGTGTTGACGAAGACGAGCATATTGCAGTTATCGGAAAAGACTTTCTGAAATATGTGTTTTCATTGAAAATTGAAGCAGTACCCGGCACGGAATATAAATATTCGGATGCGGCATATTATCTTCTCGGAAGAATAGTTCATAAGGTATCGGGAATGACTGCTTATGAATTTATACGGGAAAGGTTAGCAGACCCTCTCGGCTTTAAACAATGGGGAATGCTTCTTTGCCCTATGGGACATACCATAGGCGGCGGAGGACTTTATTCAAGAAGTGATGATAATGCAAAGCTTGGCTTTCTGTGGGCAAACGAAGGAAAGCTCGGTGAACGTGAGATTATTTCTTCAGATTATATTGAATGTGCTATGCGTAACGACTATGCTTCCACCTCTTTCAGAAATACCGACGTGTACCTGAAAACGGGTTCAAGGGGACAATGTGTGGCATACTCGCAAAGGAGAAAAGCCGCAGCTGCCTGGCACGGGTATTCTTACGAGGACGGAAACGGAAGAAATGACAGACTGCTTCTTGCTTTCTGTCAGTATCTTGATGAGAAATTCGGAAAAACGGAGGAATAAATTATGAGATTTGGTGTATGTACCGGAATTGACAATGAGGAAAACGTAAAAGTTGCCGCAGAAAGCGGATATGATTATATCGAATGCGGTTTTCAGTTGTTTGCAAATGCGACACAAGAACAATTGACCGAATGGGAAGAAAGAGAAAAGAAATACGGCATATATGCCGAAGCCGCAAATTGCTTCCTTCCTAATTCTCTGCCCGTTACGGGTGATAACGTTGATTATGATGCATTAAAAGAGTTTGTGGCAAGAGGTATGAAGAATTCTGCAAGAATGGGGCTTAAAACCGTTGTTTTCGGCTCATCGGGTGCAAGAAGCATAAAAGAAGGCTATTCTTATGAAAAGGCTGTCAAGCAGATGGGCTTTTTCCTTAGAGAAATTGCTTCTCCCGAAGCCGCAAAATACGGCATAACTGTTGTGACAGAGCCGCTTCAGAAGGCAGAAACCAATATGATAAACACCATAAAAGAAGGTGTGCTTCTTGCTGCTCTTGCCGACAGAGATAATATCAGATGTCTTGCTGACCTTTTCCATATGGAGCAATGCGGTGATACTGCCGAGGATGTTCTGATGATAAAGGACTCAATAATTCACGCTCATATTTCAAATCCCGTGGGAAGAGACGGCAAAAAGAGAATATATCCTCTGAGTGCGGATGAATTTGATTATAAGTCTTTTATTGATGCTTTGAAGCAGGGAGCCTGTGAGCGATGCTCCATTGAGGCCGCCGTAACGGATTTTGCCTATGAGGCACCTCTTGCAATAAAGCTTCTCAGAAGTCTTTGATAATAAATCACGGTTTGTTGCGTGCAAGCCGTGATTTTCTGTTTTTATTATTGATTTATTTGTTTTGATAAGGTAAAATATTTTTAAATGTGATTAATTACAGGAGGTTGGTTGTTATGATGAAAATCGGTGTAATTCCCGATTCTTTTCAGGTTCCTTTCAAGGAAGCCGTAATTCTTGCCCGTGATATGGGAGTGAAGGGACTTCAGCCCTACGTTACAGGCGGTGAGCTTGCTCCCGAGAAGCTTACAAAGGAGGACAGAGCAGGTATTCTTAAATACGTCAGAGATAACGGTCTTGTATTTTCTGCATTATGCGCTGATTTCGGTCTTCATTTTAATGAAAAAGGCACAAATGAGGACGGAATTCTTCGTACAATGAAAATGATGGATCTTGCCGTTGATTTAGACACAAGGGTTATTACTACTCATATCGGCAGAGTGCCCGATGATGAAAACAGTGAGGAATATTATAACATTGTAAACACAATAGAAAGACTCGGCAAATACGGTGACAAAATAGGTGTTTCATTTGCAACCGAAACAGGTCCCGAAATGGCAATAAAGCTCAGAGGAATACTTGAAAAAGCAGACACAAAGAGCGCAAAGGTTAATCTTGACCCCGCCAACTTTGTTATGTGTGCAGGTCAGGACCCCGTTGAAGCAGTACATATTCTCAAGGACTATATTGTTCATACGCACGCAAAGGACGGCGTAAAGCTTTCGGCTACGGATTATCAGGAATATCCTCTCGGACAGGGCGGAGTACCGTTCCCCGAATATATCGCTGCCCTCAAGGAGGTCGGTTATGACGGATTCCTTACCATTGAAAGAGAAGCGGGCGCAACACGCTTTCAGGATATTAAAAATGCAGTTGCATTCTTAACGGATATTTTGAATAAACTATATTAATAAAGGAGATTATAAAATATGGCTCTTAAAGTCGGAATTATCGGCAATGGCGGTATTGCAAACGCACACATGGACGGATATAAGGCTCTCGGGGACGAGGTCGAGCTTGTTGCCTGTTGTGATATCAATTTTGCTAAGGCAGAGGCTTATGCTGAAAAGTACGGTATTCCTTACTGCTACGACAACTGCTATGATATGCTCAATAATCATCAGCTTGACGTTGTAAGCGTATGTACGTGGAATAATGCTCACGCAGAGTGTTCAATAGCGGCACTTAACGCAGGATGCAATGTTCTTTGCGAAAAGCCTATGGCTATGAATACCGAGCAGGCTCTTCAAATGAAGGAAGCCGCTGAAAAGAACGGAAAGCTTCTTATGATAGGCTTTGTGCGCCGACAGGGAAATGACGCCGCGGCTGCAATTGATTACATAAAAAAAGGATATGTCGGTGACATTTATTATGCAAAGGCTTCTTATCTTCGCAGATGCGGATTCCCCGGCGGATGGTTCGGAAACAAGGAGCTTTCGGGCGGCGGTCCTCTTATTGACCTCGGTGTTCACGTTATTGACCTTTCAAGATATATAATGGGTTGTCCGAAGCCCGTTACCGTTTTCGGTGCAACCTTTAATAAATTAGGCGCAAGAAGCCATATAAAAGGCACGGAATGGCAAAGTGAAACTGTTGTCAATGAAGAAATTTTCACAGTTGAAGACCTTGCAACCGCTATGATACGTTTTGATAACGGTGCGGTTCTGCAGGTTGAGGCTTCCTTTAATCTTAATACCAAAAACGGTTGCGGTGACATTATATTCTTCGGTGATAAGGCGGGGCTTAATCTCAGTCCCTTTGAGCTTTATACTGAGGTTAATAATGAACTTGCGGATATTATACCTCACGGCTGCAATGATTTTGATTTCGGACGTGATTTCAAAAGGGAAGTCAAAAACTTTGTCGATGCAGTAAACGGTAAGGCTGAATGCCTTGCAACGGCTGATGACGGCGTTGAGCTTATGAGAATTCTTGATGCAATTTATCTTTCTGCTGAAACAGGAAAGTCTGTCGATATTATCAGATAATTATATAGTAAAAGGACACAGCATTTTTTAAGTGCTGTGTCCGAATTTTTAGTATTGTTTTCAGATAACGATATCTTCAATGGTGATAACGGGACCAAGAGCAACAGACTTATGCATTATTCTGTTGATACCCTCGGAGCCTACTCTGATTTCTGTTCCTCCCGAGAACATAAAGTTGTAACCCGAGCCCATGCCTACCTTGAGGCAGTAGGTGAGTCTGATTCCTTCGTATTCAATAGAGAAGTTGTTGAGATGCTCGTGACCGCAGAATACGTATTTTGTAGTTCCCGATGCCTTTAATATATCGAAGAAGCCTGCGCGAACGGGACCGTCAGGACCGTTATCATAGCAGATGTCTTCGTTGGATTCGCCGTATGCCTTGAAGCCGTCACGCCAGCAGTTATTTTCACTGTCCCAGGCGGCATCGTAAGCATACTGATACTCGGGAAGGGGAATGTGGAACATAACTGTGATTTCAGCGTTATTGTCCGTTAAGCTGTTGATTCCCTCGGATGCCCATACGTACCAGGCCTCCTGCTTCTGTAAATCAACAGGTCTGCAATCCATAATTATAACAGATTCAACCACGTTGAGAGAGCCGTCTTCGTTTTCTTCCGCGACGTTAATTATGTAGTTGCCGACACCCATATCGGGGTCGCCCTTGGACATAACACAGTTAGGAGCACTCATCATAATATCAGCAAGGAAATTCTTGTCGCAGTTACCTTCGTTATCGTGATTGCCGAAGAAGGGAGCCCAGGGAATGCCGAAGCCTTCAAAAAGATCCGTTATTCGTCTGATTGAATAGTATGTGGAATCGGTACAGACGATATCGCCGGAGACCGTTATAAGGTCAGGCTTGACTGATGCTACAAGGGCTTTTATTTTTGCTTCAACATCAAAAGCGGTAAAAGCTCTGTAATCATAATCGCTGAAATGTGTGTCTGTGATGTTAAGAATAACGAAATCCTTATCTTTTTCCTTTTTTAATACAACGGTATTTTCAAGACTGTATTCTTCGCCTTCCTGCCAGCTGTAGTTGCTGACTTCACCCTTGTATTGGCTGTTTATTATTTCATTCTTATTAAAGAGTGAATTGACAGCCTCACACAAGCCGGATTGCTTCGTATAGTCAGTGCTGCCGGCGGTGCCGAAAAACAATGACAAGGTTGTTAAAAAGCTCATAAATAACGTTAAGATTTTCACTGAATCTGTCTCCTTTTTTTATTTATCCCTTAACTGTTCTCTGAACTCACTCGGTGACAGGCCGTTGTGCTTTTTGAATGAGCAGGAGAAGGAGTTAATTTTTTGAAAACCGCATAAAACGGAAATTTCCTTGATTGACAGGTGAGAAAACTCAAGCAGGGTTTTTGCTTTTGAAAGCCGCATTTTTGTTATATAGTCTTTAGGTGTTTCGCCGAAAGTGTTCTTGAAGCAAAGAGAGAAATAATTAACGGATAAACCGCACATATCCGCAAGCTCCTCGATTCTTATTGCTTCCGAGAAATTCTCATTTATATAGTCTGCCGCAATTCTGACACCCTTCTGGTATTTTGCCTTTGTTTTTCTGTTATCCTCGGTATTTGACGTTGCAAGATCAATGATTTCGGCACAGATTAATTTTGTTAAGGGCTCAAGCTTAAAATCCGTATCCGGCTTCGGTTTTTTGACAGCTTCAGCCTTCAGCATATCAAGTAATGAAAAAAGAGCATCAGAGCATTGTATTGCGCTGTTAAAAATATAATCTGAATGCCCCTTTTTGTTAAGAATTCTGGTAAAGAAGTCTTTATTGATTGCTATTGAAGTGTAGCTGACGTTATTGATAGGATAACGAATACCGTGCTTTCTGCCTGAATGAACAGGGTATAAATAACCGACCTCGCCGAAATATACGGCATCGTCATTAGTAAGATACGGAAGCGGTGAATGGGGAATAATAAACTCGAATGCATCGTGACTGTGCTGACAGGAGCGCACAGCCGCATCGGATGTCTTTCCGAAGGTTGCTATGACCATATTGCGTGTAATAAAAAAGGAAAATCTCGGATTGTTGAGCGTGCTTTCAAAGCTTAATGCTTTAATAAGCTCAATTTCTGCATTAGATTTTTCCGTGCTGATTATGTGGGAAGAAATGTCGCTCATCTGGCTATTCTCCGTAAAATAATTGATTGTTTTCATTTTATCACAGACAAATTCATAAGTCAAACTTTAAATTTGCAATTGTTAAATTTGTGTTAATAAACGATGAAAGTAATTGTAAAAACTTGTTAAAGCGTTGTATAATGTTCAAAAAATTAAGGAGATTTTATGATGGATATTGTAAAGAACGCCAAAGATAATCTTGAATTTATGATAGACGGTATCAAATATGTATGTGATAAGTATAAGAACCGTTCTCCGGGCTCTCAGTCAGAGAGAGATTCTCAGGCCTATTTCAAAGGCTTGCTTGAAAAGTATGCAGATTCGGTTATTATGGAGGACTTTGAGCTTCATCCGCACGCATTTATGGGATTCATACCTTTTGCCGTTTTGTTTACCCTGCTGTCCGTTGTCTTTTACTGGCTTGCAGGCAGCCTCGGCTTCGGCTTTTCGATTGCCGCAGTAGTGCTTATGGTGCTTTCTATGCTTATGTTCATTTTTGAATTTATGCTTTATGCTGAATTCGTTGATTTTCTTTTCCCGAAAAGAGTATCAAGAAATGTATATGCCGTCAGAAAGAGTAAGGGTGAGACGAAGAGAAGAATTATCTTCGGCGGACACGCCGATGCTTCTCCCGAATGGACGTATTCATATCTTGGTGAGCTTAAAGCGCTTGCTCCCGTAATGGGCGGCGGTATAGGCGGTATGTTTGTTGTTTTCTTTGTAAACATCGCTTATTTTATCAAGCTGATTTCCGTAGGCTTTGACACGGTGGCTATAGAAGGCGTATGGAAGGTACTCGGAATAATTCTCATAGTCTTTGCTCCCTTTGTTTTCAGTATGTTCTTTTTTATCAATTGGAAAAAGGTCGTTGACGGAGCAAACGATAATCTCACCGCCTGCTTTATTTCCGTTGCCGTTTTGAAGGCTATGGCAGAAAATGATTTCAGATTTGAGAATACAGAGGTCGGCTGCCTTATTGCAGGCTCCGAGGAAGCAGGCCTCAGAGGCTCACGTGCCTTTGCAAGAAAGCATAAAAAAGAAATGCAGGAAATTGAAACTGTATTTATTGCTATGGACACTATGAGAGAAATAGACCAGCTTCAGGTATATACAACAGGTTGCACGGGAACGGTTCATTCGGATGAAGCCGTCGGTGATCTTATACACGAAGCAGGTGTTAACTGCGGTATCGATATGCCCCGTGCCGATCTTTACCCCGGTGCTATAGATTCTGATGCCTGGGCACAGGAAGGTCTTATGGCTTCAGGCTTCTGCGGTGTTAATCACGACCCCAAGAGATACTATCATACAAGACTTGATACACCAGACAATATGGATCCTGCCTGTATTGAGCTTTCTTTGAAAATTTGTCTTGAGGCTGCAAGGCTTTATGATATGAACGGCGGTATCAAAAAGTATAAGGATGCAAGAAAAAAGAAGTAATCACAATGCCGCTGTTTCTTCAATCGCTTTGATAATTAACGGTTTATTTGCTTTATAAATATTTTTAAGCTGTGATATCGGCAGGGGATTTGTTCCCTTGCCGGTTTCTATTGTATACCCCGGACGGTTATAGGCTTCAATGAACCAGTCTTTATAACCGGCATAAGAGGAATCGGGAGGTGTTATTTCTAAGGGGTAGCCTGACGCAATACTCAGAATATTTCCGATTCTTTCACTTTCGGGAGGCAAGAAGTCAAGATATTTCCAGTATATAATTTCGCCCTGAGAATGATATGCGAGTATAAGCTTGAAATCATTGTCATTTGTATATCTGTATATTGCTTCGGACTCGGGCTCGCTCAGAGGTGCCTTGCCCACATATTCAATAGGTGACGGCATTGTAAAGCCTTGGGAAAATTTGATTTCCTTTGCTTTCTCCCAGCTTGCGGGAAACTGCAGATTCAAATCGACTCCGTTGATGTTTGCCTTCCATACAGACGGAAACTGCAAAGAATGGTAGTTGGCCGCTATTTTTTTAGCCTGCTCGTAATAAGCTCCTTCGTATAATGCTCCGGTTACAAGATCTGTTCCGTCGGGATTGACCAAGGGAACAATATGCAACACGGTGTTTTCGTAAAGATATCGGGAATCTGCGCTTTCAATAGGCTTATAGTCAGAAACTGCCTTCAGATAGTCTTCCGTAAACTTCAAAATACAGGGGACGTTAAGCCATTCGTTTGCGTGAAAGCCCGAATTTATAAAAATATGCTTATTTCCGTTGCCGACAACAAGTGCTTCAATAGCTGCACCCATTACGCTGTGACCTATGGTTTTTGTTGTTATAAACGGATATCGGGCTTTTAAGCCTTTTATGATGCTCGACGTTAAAAAATATGAATATGATATGTCCGTAGGCACGATTTCATAAGAAAACGGAACGATTATTTTTTCGCCCGTGCGCAGATTTTCAGGGTCAATTGTCGGATTTGCCGTCAAAAGTGAATTAAGATTAATTCCGTTATCAATTGAGATTTTCCATAAGGTATCACCTTTTCGGATTTCCTTTATATAAAAGCCCTGTAAAAATCTCTCAACGAACGGAAGTGTAAACGAGTCAACTATTCCGCTGTCATATATACCGAATGCTCTTTGAAAGCTTTTAAGTGCTTCAAGCGTTTTGACACCGAAAATACCGTCAGGAGAATCGGATAAATATCCGCTTCTTATTAACGCTGACTGTAAGGCTTCAACCAATGCTCCCCGTGAGCCGTATTTGATGCTGTTCATAAATCTCACCTTTTTTGAAAAAATTTTTTTCTTAATAAAAAGGAATTTCCTATAAAGAAAAAAGAGGATGTATCAGTTGATTTCCGATACATCCTTTTGCGTTTACTCAAATAATGCAGTTGACAAATACCGTTCTCCCGAATCGGGAAGAATAACGACGATTCTTATGTTCTTATCGTTGTTTCTTAATGCAATTTGCTTTGCTGCGTGCAGTACGGCACCCGAAGAAATACCTACAAGAAGTCCGTCGGTTTTTGCAACGGCTCTTGCAGAATAAAACGCATCTTCTTCGCTGACACCGATAATTTCATCAATGATTTTTGTGTTCAAAATCTCGGGAACAAAGCCGGCTCCGATTCCCATAATACCGTGAGGACCCTTTTGTCCTCCTGATAATACGGGAGAATCCGAGGGCTCAACGGCTATAATTTTTATGCTTTTGTTGAAAGCCTTAAGAATTTCACCGACACCTGTAATCGTTCCGCCCGTGCCGACTCCGGAAATTAAATAATCAATTTTTCCGTAAGTGTCTCTGAGTATCTCAGGTCCCGTTGTTTTACGGTGAATATCGGCATTGGCAGGATTGGAAAACTGATCGGGGATATAGGCATTTCCGATTTCTTCCTTTAATCTTTGCGCTTTTTCTATTGCACCCGACATACCGCTTTCTGCAGGGGTAAGCACGATTTCCGTACCGAGGGCTTTGAGAAGAGCAATTCTTTCCTTGCTCATATTTTCAGGCATAGTAAGAATCAACCGATATCCCTTTAATGAACAGGCAAATGCAAGCCCGATACCCGTATTTCCGCTCGTGGGTTCAATTATAACACACCCGTCAGAAATTGCTCCTTCTTTTTCAGCCGCATCAATAAGTGCCGCTCCGACTCTGTCCTTTGCGCTTCCTAAGGGATTGAAATATTCAAGCTTTGCGACGATATCCGCGTTAATTCCGTTTGCTTTGCAGAAGCCTCCGAGAGAAAGCATCGGAGTGTTTCCGATAAGCTCGGTGAGGCTTTTTGCTATTCTTCCGTTTTTGTCTATTCCCAAACCGAGATTAAATTCAGCGTTCATATTTTCTCACCCTTAAATTCAGATTTCAAAATCCTTTTTATCGAAATGCATAAGACTCGGTGTGGAATTTGACGGTATTCTTTTCAAAGGGTCGTAAGAGAATTTTTTACAGCTGAAATCTTTGGCGGTTACTCCCATTTTTGGACAAAGAATACTTGTGTTATCCGCGGCGAGCTTGCCGTACTTGCAGTATTCGCACTTAGCTTCTACGTTTCCTATAATCTTTTTACTCATAATAAGTGACACTCTTTTCCGTATATGTTCTTTAGTATTTTATCATATACATACAAAAAGAGCAACATTATTTAGTCTTAAAAGCATTTTTTTTGTGTTCATAAGCCAGACTGAAAAAGACTGCGGTAAGTAAAATCAGAGATAGTGATGATACGGGTGTTCCCGATAGCGGCTTTATGCTGTAGGATACGGCAGATATTATGGTTTTGAATACATCAAGCTTCATTACTGCTCGGGTGATTACGGATGTAACGGAAGCATTGATAGTTTTTACCGTAATCATTTTCAGAGGATTGATTTTGAGATATCTCATATCCTCGGTTTGCTGAAGAAGAATGCATAAGCCTCCGCTTAACAGCACAAAAACACAGAAGGGAAGAGAATAGCCTTCAGCTGCAATAAAAAGTCCTACGGAAACATCGGAAAAAATGTTAAAAAGCGTTAAAAAGCTTTCAAGCGGTATAATGCATTTCATCGATGCCTTTATAACGGCAAAAACGATTATCCACAGACATATTGATATAATTGCTCTGCCTGTATCGTTAACTGCACGTATAAGGGCCTCGGAAAAAGAAGAGTCTTTATTGAAGGGGCTATCTGCCATACAAGGGGAAACGTTTTTCGGACGATTAATAAAAGCGCACGTCATATTGACAAGATTGCTTATTATAAACACAAACAATCCGATTTCGGCGGATTTATAAATTGTACTGCCGAATATCATAATGCAGAAGGATATGCCGGGATTAGAAAAATATACCGATAAGTGTTTTGCTTCATCTTCGGATATTTCTTTTCTTTTATATAAAGCTACAGCGGTTTTTATTGCGGCGTTATAGCCGCCCGTTATTCCGAGTAGTATTCCTTCCGCACAGCCACCCGAAAGACCGAACAGCTTTAACGTAATGCGGTTTATTCGTTGCTTTACTTTGTCGGGCAGACCGATGTTCAGTATCAGATATGTTAGCACCTGTATCGGAAATAAAGTGGGGATTATCACATTAAGGCAAATATTTACTGCCTCAATACAGCTTTGGGATATAGCTTCACGCTGTACCGTGATAATTAAAATAAAGAGTGAACAGGTTATAAGTACAGGTATTTTTGATGACCGCAGTTTTTGAAAATTAAGCTTCTTCATATTGGAATTTTATGCTTCGGTGTACTATTTATTACAACCTTTTCATATTTTTATATAACAGCGAGGTCGGAGATGATGATTTGAAAAGCAATAAGCATAAAAGCGCAGTCAAGAAAATTGAAAGATTTTTTAACAGTCCCGAATTGATGCTGCCTGAGAAATTTCTGTTGGAATTCAATTCATTGGGGGAGCTTGCCGTTAAGGGCTGTGTTGACGTTAATGAATATTTTACGGAGAATATATTGCTTACTTCCGAAATATATTATATAAACATCAAGGGAAAAGACCTTTTTATGAAACAGTTTTCCGAAAAGGATACTGTTATCGGCGGTATAGTTGAAAGCATTAACTTTATAAAACGGTAGAAAGGTAAATTTATGATCCGAAGCTTTTTGTCGGTCGTTTTTGCCGGAAGGATAGGCTTTACGGTAAGATACGGTTTTACTGAATTATTTTTTAAGTATTGTAAAGAAAACAACATTGAATTGCATAATCTGAGTGCCGATAATGAAATATTGCGTGCAGAGGTACGCTATTCCGACAAGGAAAAAATATTTACAGCGGCACAAAAAAGCGGTATGGAAATACATATAGAGTACAGAAAAGGGGTTCCCGATTTTGTTTATCGATACAGAAGAAGACTCGGGATTCCTGCGGGGCTGCTTATATTTTGTCTTGTGACCGCGTTACTGAGCTCGGTTATATGGAGCATAGACGTTGCTCCTACCGAACACATAAAGGAAGAGGAAATTCTTAGCCTTCTGAATGAGCTGGGAATTGAAAAGGGGGTATTCAGAGACAGCATACAGGCTGACGATGCTGAAATTTATATTCATAAAAAATTAGAATCGCTTGCCTGGATTGAGCTCAATATAGTCGGCAGCAGAGTTTTTGTTTCTGTAATTGAACGCGATATGCAGGAAAACAGGAATACGGTTGAATGCTCCGATATTATTGCATCAAAGGATGCAGAGATAATAAGAGCAGATATTTTTGTCGGCGAGGGCAAAATTCTGCCGGGAACCCCCGTTGTTAAGGGAGACGTTTTAGTTCCGGGAATTGTTCTTGATGAAAACGGGAATACTCGTTATTATGATGCAGATGCGCAAATACTTGCAAGAACGAGAAACGTTGTAAACTCCTCGTCTGCAAAAATTATAGACGCCTATACTGTTGAAGCTTGTAAAGATAAATACCTTGCGTATGTATTCGGCTTATGTGTACCGATAAACGGTGTTGTAAAGTCAGATACCTTTACAGAAAACCGCAGCTTCATAAGGACGGGAGATATAACTCTTCCTTTGGGTATGATAAGAAAAAACTGTACCCGGCTGCAGAAATCAAAGATTGAGCTAACCGAAGAACAGGCGTGTCTGATTGCTTTTTCTGATTTTTGCCGCTCTTCCGAAGACTACTACAGAAACGGGCAGGTTCTTGAACGTGTAATTTCCGTTACCTGCGAAAATCAAGTTACCTTTACAGGCAAATATCTTTGCATTGAAAATATTGCACAAAAGAAAGAGATAACCGTCACTGATTTTTCTTCTTAAAAATCAGTGACGGTTTGTTGATACTATGCCTTTTGCGAAAAAGTGAAGACGTTGAGGGGAGCTTTACCTTGAGAAGCAGTCGTCTATCATTTTCTGCTTTATGTTCCAGAGCTTTTGAGACAGATCAACGTAATAATTATGAGGGTATTCGAAGCGGACAACCTCTTCCCAGAGAGTATCGATTTGTTCGGCACAATAATTCCTTGTTTCCTCCGTGGACGGAAACTCATATACGGGTGAGCCTTCCTTGTATAACTGCACTAACAACTGTCTTGCAACAAAGTCGGTTACTGTTTTGCGTTTCCAGGTGTAGTCCGGATCGAATAATTCATATTCCTTGCAAAGGGAAAGGTCCTCATCCTCCGTTGTGAGAACGTCAGCTATTGCTTTTCCCGTTTCATTGTCAAACAGTCTCCATACAAGCTTAGGACAGGGAGTGGTGATTTTTGCTACGTTTTCGGAGATTTGGATTTTCGGAATTATCTCTCCGTCCTTTTGAATCGCAGAGAGCTTGTAAACTCCTGCCGTTACGGGATTTGCGGTTGATGAAAACAGCTTTTCGCCCACGATGAAGCTGTCGATTCTCGCACCGTTCTGAAGCATATCTCTGATTATATATTCATCAAGCGCATTAGAGGCATAAATATCGCAGTCGGGATAGCCGGATTCATTAAGCACACGTCTGATTTTCTTTGAAAGGTAAGCAAGGTCACCGCTGTTAATTCTGACGCCCTTGGGTCTTTTGCCCATAGGTGCAAGAATTTCATCGAATACTCTGATAGCATCGGGCAGGCCCTTATCCATTGTATCGTAAGTATCAATCAGAAGAACACAGTCATCGGGATATTGACTTGCATAAGCGGCAAAAGCATCATATTCACTGTCAAACATCTGAATCCAGGTATGGCTCATTGAGCCGAAAAGAGGAATTCCGTACTGCTTTGATGCCAGCACGTTAGTAGTTGCCGTTGCCCCGCCGATGTATGCGCTTCTTGATGAATTAACTGCAGCACCGATTCCGTGAGCATTTCTTGCTCCGAATTCTATAACCGCTCTGCCGCCTGCGGCTCTCGTGATTCTGTTTGCTTTGGTAGCAATAAGGGATTGATGAGTAACGGACAGCAGAATAATCGATTCAAGAAGCTGTGCCTGAATTACGGGGCCACGCACCTTGATTATCGGTTCATTTGCAAAAACAGGAGTTCCCTCGGGGATTGCCCAGATGTCGCAGGAAAATTTGAAATTTCTCAGATATTCGATAAATTCCGCGTTCATACCTTTTTCGGATAAAAATGCAAGGTCCTCCTCCGAAAATGAAAGTCTGTTGACGTAGTCCGTAAGTTGTCTCAGTCCTGACATTATACAGAAGCCGCCGATATCGTTTGAAGGACGGAAAAGCATATCAAACCAGGCTATTGTTTCATCAATACCGTTTGCAAGAAAGCCTGTAGCCTGCAGTATTTCATAGAAATCAAAAAGAAGGTCGCACTTAGTAGTCTGATTATCTTTCATTGTGATTACTCCGCATCATTTTTTTTAATTCTATCATATATTGACGCTTATGGCAATTGGTATAATGCAATATTTTTGTATCGGTAATCTATGATTTTGCTCAAAAATTATGATATTTGTGCTTTTTTGTGTTGACTCTCTGAAAAATTCTATGATAATATACGCTTAAACGGAGTGATGTTATGAGGATGAGAAAACAGGTGCTTGGCGATAAAAACATCGTCGGAGCAAGAATTGAGAAAAAAAGAAAAGAATTAGGTATGAAGCAAAAGGAATTTTTGGCAAAGCTGCAGGTTGAAGGAATGGATATCAATGCTTCCGGTCTTTCCAAGCTTGAAGGTCAGATAAGAGGAGTATTTGACTATGAGCTTGTTGTTATCGCACGTGTACTCGGTGTGAGTCTGGACTGGCTTTTAGGCGTCTGACAATATTATATATTTATATACTTGCATTTATATCTATTTAATGCTATAATTTTTCCGGATATTGTGTCCGGAAATTTTTTTTTGGAGTGTTTAGGTTGTTGGATAAAGACAGACTTAAAATGTGCAGGAAAGAGTGTAAGCTTACTCAACAGCAGGTTGCCGACCTGATAGGAGTGGACAGATCTGCTTATGCATATTATGAGCTTGGTGTTTCAAGTCCTTCTGCAGAAAATCTGTTCAGACTTGCCGCTATATTCAAGGTAGATGCAAATTGGCTTATGGGTATGGCAGGTGACTCGGACAGCTTAAAGTCGCCCGAGGGCGGACTTATGCTGTTGAAGGCTGTAAAAGAGAAAAGCATTACGGAGCTTTCAAAGGAAGAAAGGCAGTTTGTTGCCTTGTTCCGTCTTGCTGATGCCGGCGGAAAAAAAGAACAGATTGTAAAGGCTGTAAACATTGCCTTGGAAGAGAAGCCCGAATGAGAAAAACGCAAAATAAGAGTGCTTCCTTAGCCGTAATCGGCGGCGGAGCGTCGGGACTTATCGCCGCAATTTCCGCCGTAAAAGCAGCAGAAAAACGAAACGGCTCAATAAAAGTTACCGTATATGAGTCAAACACCCGTGTGGGAAAAAAGCTGCTCGTTACGGGAAACGGAAGATGTAATTTTTCTAATCTTAATATCAAGAAGGAAAATTTCCACGGTGAATCGGAGCTTGCCTTCGGGATTTATCGTAAGTTTGACAATATTTCAACCGTAGATTTTTTCCGTTCAATCGGGGTTTATGAAAAAGGTGATGCCGCAGGAAGGATATATCCGATGTCCTTTCAGGCATCGGCTGTTCTTGATGCGCTGAGATTTGAGGCGCAGAGACTCGGTATAGAGTTTTTAACCGATACAAAAATTACGAAAATTCAAAAATCCGGCGGAGGCTTTCGGCTTAATGATTGTTATTATGCCGATGCGTGTATCGTAGCCTGCGGAGGAAAGGCGGCTTCGGTGCACGGAAGCGACGGTAGCGGTCTTGAAATGCTCTCAGCTTTAGGTGTTGAAGTGTCACCCTTGTTTCCCGCGCTGGCTCCTCTTGTATGCGAGCGGTTCAATAAAGGTCTCAAGGGAGTAAGGGCACAGGGTACTGTCAGCATCAGATGCGGAGGAAGGGTGCTTGCGGCAGATACGGGTGAGCTTCAGTATACAGAATACGGATTATCGGGAATTCCGAGTATGCAGGTCTCTTTTGCCGCAGCCGAGGCTTTAGCCTCTGCCAGAGCCGATGTGCAGGCTGTCGTTGATTCCTGCCCGGATTTCAATGCAAATGAGCTGAAAAGAATCATATATGAAATTGCCCGTACAAACCCCGAAATGCCGAATGAGATGCTTCTTGCGGGAATAATGCCTAAAAAATTAGGTGCTTATCTGATTTCGGAATGCTCGGTTAATCCCGCAAAGCCCATAGGAAGACTTCACGAATCGGTAATTGAAAAAATCGTTACTCTGATAAAAAATAAAAAATACAAGGTCACAGCAGTCAAAGGCTTTAGTGATGCGCAGGTTACAGCAGGCGGAATAACCGCAAAGGAAATAAACCGTGAGACTCTGGAGCTTCATAAGCTCAGCGGTATGTACGTCTGCGGAGAAATTGTTGACGTTCACGGTGACTGCGGAGGATATAATCTTCAGTGGGCGTGGTCTTCGGGATACGTTGCGGGAGAAAGTGCGGCAAAGGAGTTGTTGAAGTGCTCAGAATAAATGAAATATCTGCTCCCTTGGGCAGTTCCTTTGAGTATATAAAGCAGCTCGCCGCTGAAGCTATCGGTGTTTCGGAGAGCTGTATATCCTCCTTTGAAATTGCAAGGGAATCCATTGATTCAAGGAAAAAAAGCAACATAAAAATGATTTATTCGGTCAACGTTGAGCTTGACGGTGATGAGGATGCGGTTGCCCTTAAATTTCCGCAGAACAAGGTGCAGAAAACCGAAAAGTACGTTTACGTTATACCTGATAATAAAAGAACCTCGGGACTGAGACCCGTTATTGTCGGCTTCGGTCCTGCGGGAATGTTTGCAGGGCTGATACTTGCCAAGGCAGGCTTGAAGCCTCTGATAATTGAAAGAGGAAATGACGTTGACACAAGAACACGTGACGTTTACGGCTTCTGGCATACCCGAAGGCTGAATACTTCTTCAAATGTTCAGTTCGGGGAAGGGGGAGCAGGTACGTTTTCCGACGGAAAGCTGACAACGGGAATTAAAGACAGCAGGTGCAGATTTGTTCTTGAGACCTTCTGTAATTTCGGAGCCCCCGAGCAGATTATGTATTCGTCCCATCCGCATATAGGAACGGATAAGCTTGTTGACGTTGTTAAGAATATAAGAAAAGAAATTATCGCTCTCGGCGGTGAAGTACGCTTCGGATGCTGTATGACCGATATATATAAAGCAAACGGATACATTCACGGCCTGCAGTATACCGATCCGAGCGGAAGAGCCGTGGACGTTGAAACGGATTGCCTGATTCTTTGTATCGGACATTCTGCACGCGATACTGTTTCAATGCTTTACGGACACGGAATAAATATGGAGCAGAAGGCTTTTTCCGTCGGTGTCAGAATTGAGCATCCGCAGGAGGTCATCAACAAAGGGCTTTTCGGTGAACAATGGAATAATCCCTTGCTCGGTGCCGCAAATTATAAGTTTGCAAATCACACTCTGCACGAGCGCGGTGCGTATACCTTCTGTATGTGTCCCGGCGGAACGGTAGTCTGTGCTTCCTCCGAGGAGGAAATGGTTGTTGTTAACGGAATGAGTGAATATGCAAGAAACGGTCCCAATGCCAATTCTGCTATTCTTGTCGGTGTTGAGCCTTGTCATTTCGGCTCAGATAATCCTCTTGCAGGTATAGAGCTTCAAAGGAGAATTGAAAGAGCGGCATTCACATACGGCGGATGTGATTATACAGCACCGGCGCAGACTGTCGGTGATTTTCTTGAAAACCGTCCGTCAAGAAGGCTCGGAAGTGTTGCTCCTACTTGTCCCACAGGTGTTACCCCTACGGATATAAGAAAGGTTCTTCCCCAAGAAATAACCGATTCGGTTGCACTCGCAATAAATGCCTTTGATAAGAAGCTGACAGGCTTTGCTATGGCAGATGCCGTGCTGACAGCCCCCGAAAGCAGAAGCTCATCTCCCGTGAGAATTCTAAGAGATGAATGCAGACAGGCAAGCGTTAAAGGTATTTTTCCGTGCGGAGAGGGTGCAGGCTATGCAGGCGGTATCGTTTCTGCCGCTGTTGACGGAATCAAGTGTGCCGAGGCGGTGCTTGAGGATGAAATTGACGATTGTTAAAAATTTAGTGAAATAAAGGTGAAAAAATGAAAACGTTAGCATTGATTGTACCTTGCTTCAATGAAGCGGACGTACTCAATATGTTTTATTCGGAAACAAAAAAGGTGCTTGAGTCATTAAAAGAGGAATATGCTTCTGAATTAGTATTTGTTGATGACGGCAGCAGCGACGATACTCTGAAGATTCTTAAAAATTTTGCTGCTCTCGATCACAGCGTAAAGTTTATTTCCTTTTCAAGAAATTTCGGAAAGGAAGCTGCGATGCTTGCGGGTATGGAATATGCCGTAAAAGCAGACTATATCGGTATACTTGATGCCGATTTACAGCATTCTCCCGATCTCATTCCCCAAATGCTCAATTATGTTGATAAGGAAGGCTATGACGTTGCAGCCGCAAACAGGGAGGACCGTGAAGGAGAAGCTAAATTCAAAAGCCTTCTTTCCGAATCCTTCTACAAGGTTATCAATAAATTCAGCGATACGAAAATTACTGAGTCCGCACAGGATTTCAGAATAATGAGAAAAGACGTTGTAAAGGCTATAATTTCCCTGCCCGAAAGCATCAGATTTTCAAAGGGTATTTTTTCTTGGGTAGGATTTAACGTCAAGTGGATAGGTCATACTAACAGGGAAAGAGCTGCAGGGGAGACCAAATGGTCAATTACAAAGCTTGCAAAATACGCTGTTGACGGAATTTTAGGCTTTACGTCGGTTCCGTTAAGAATCAGCTTCCTCTTTTCTGTAATCAGCTTTATTTTGTCTTTCGGAAGTATTGCATACGGAATAATCCGAAATATAGCTGAACCCTTGTATTCGGGAATTGTTCCTTATATTCTGACAGGATTGTTTTTTATCGGCGGTCTTGTACTGCTGTGTATGGGAATTCTCGGTGAATATCTCGCAAGAGTTTATACCGAATCCAAGGGCAGACCCAAATATATAATAGCTCAGTCAAATACTCAGGTTGTTTACAGCTTTTCTGAGAATCAATAAATATAAAGGAGAAATCAAAATGGTAGTAACAAAAACAACAAAAATAGGTGAAATTCTTGAAGCAGATGCAGGCACGGCTCCCTTCTTCCTTAATATGGGAATGCATTGTCTCGGCTGTCCCTCGGCAAGAAATGAATCAATAGCTCAGGCTTGTATGGTTCACGGCGTTGATGTTGACGATCTTATTGAAGAGCTCAACAATTATTTCTTAACCAAATAAACGGCGATGTTTGATCCCGGACCACGTCTGAGATGTGCGGCAGAGCTTATTTTGCCGCACAGAAAAATAGTTGATATCGGAACTGACCACGCTTATCTTCCGGCTTATCTGGTTCTCACAGGTAAGTCGGAGTGTGTTCTTGCTTGCGATATAGGAACAAGCCCACTCAAAAATGCCGAGAAGACGGTAGAAGCCTACGGACTCGGTGATAAAATCACTCTCAGAATATCGGACGGCTTGAAGGAAGTATTTCCTGACGAAGCGGAAGTGATATCAATCTGCGGAATGGGCGGCACTCTTATGACCGAAATTTTGTCTGCGGTAGAGTGGATAAAGAAAGAGGGCATTAACCTTGTGCTTCAGCCTATGACACATTCCGAGGATGTAAGGCAGTTTTTGTGTGAAAACGGGTTTGTTATATCCGAGGAGAGATTTGTGGCAGAAAGAGCAAAGGTGTATTGTGTTATAAGCGCGCACTATGAAGGAATCTCCTCTGAAACAGAAGAGGGCTTTTATTTCTTTGGTTTTCTGCCCCCTAAGGATCCTGTGCAGAATGATTACGTTTCGGCAAGGCTGAGACGGCTTGATAAAAAACTGAATGCATTGGTAGCTTCCGGCGGACAGGCAAGTGAGATTGAAAGGCTGAAAAATATCAGACAGTATTATGAAAAGAGGACAATGGATGAAGATAGCTGAGATAATAAGTGCTCTTGACAAAGAATTTCCGTTTGCATCTTCGGAGGAATGGGATAACAGCGGTCTCATCGTCGGAGACTCCAATTCACAAGTCAAAAAAATTCTCGTTTGTCTTGATGCTTCTCTTGCTGTGCTTGACTATGCCGAAGAGTGCGGCTGTGAGCTTATAATATCCCATCACCCTGTGATTTTTAAGGCAAAGAAGAGATTTTGTGCAGGTAGTGTTGAGTTTGAAGCCGTAAGACGCAATATCGCAATTATTGCTTTACATACTAATCTTGATAAGGCTGTCGGCGGAGTTAACGATTCCCTTTGCGATATTCTTGGCTTTGGCTATGAAAAAATCCCCGAGCCTGTCTGCGACGGTTTTCTGAATATTATTAATTTTGATGAAAAAATTGCAGTCTGTGATTTTGTTCGTTTTGTTAAAGCAAGGTTAAATGCGGTTGTTCAATATGTTGAAGGCTCAGAGTATTTAACGCGCCTTGGTGTATGCTCTGGTGCGGGAGCTGAATTTGTTGAGCAGGCTTCTGAGCTTTCCTGTGACGGTTTTTTGACGGGGGAGGCAAAGTATCACGAATTTCTTGATGCTGAGTCTATGGGTATTTCATTGATTACTGCAGGACATTTTGAAACGGAAGCTCCGATTATCAGGACGTTGGCGGTAAAACTTAAAGAACTGCTTGCCGATATTGATGTTTTTGAATATGATTCGGCGAGCATTATAAAAACGGAGTGCTAAATGGCAATAGACGGTATTTTTCTTCATTTTCTGAAAAATGAAATTGCAGATTTTGCAATTGGTGCAAAGGTAGACAGAATATATCTGCCGACAAAATATGAGCTTGTTCTCGTGCTCAGAACAAGGACTCAGACAAAGAAGCTGTTTATTTCGGTTTCGGGAAATTCTCCGAGAATTAATTTTACGGAATTTACCCCCGAAAATCCTATGACACCGCCGATGCTTTGTATGCTGCTCAGAAAACAGCTTTGCGGTGCCGTAATTACCGACATAAGACAGATAGGCTTTGACAGAATCCTTATGATTGAGCTTGATGCAACAAACGAGATAGGGGACAGAGTCCGCCGAACACTTGTTGTTGAAATTATGGCTCAGTATTCAAATTGTATTTTACTGGATGAAAACGGCATCATCATAGATGCCTTAAAACGAGTAGATTCTTCAAAATCCTCTTTCAGAGAGATTTTGCCGCAGAAGGAGTATAAGCTTCCTCCGCAACAGAATAAATACAGTATTACTGACGATTCTCCCGAAAAAATAGCCGAAGCTGTTCTCGGATATAGGGACAAGAGGCTGTCGGGGGCAATCATCAGCACTCTTGCAGGCATTTCTCCGCTTATCTCAAAGGAGCTGGCATACAGAGTCGCTCTTTCTGATGCAGATATATCCGAGCTGACCGATACTATGAAGGACAGAATTGTTCACGAGCTGACCTTTTTATCTGAAACCGTAAAGGAACGAAAGGTCAGACCCTGCTATCTTACGGATAATGACGGAGCATATCTTGATTTCTCTTATATGCCTCTGACCCTTTACGATAACAGCGCAAAGGTAAATTTTACCGAAACGCTTTCGGAAATTCTCGATATGTTCTATTTTGAACGGGAAAGATTGCAAAGAGCTAAATCAAAGGCTGAGGATTTGTTCAGGACTGTCGCTTCTCTCATTGAGAGAATTACAAAGAAGCTTAATGTTCAGCGTGAAGAGCTGCTTTCCTGTGAGGATATGGAAACAAAGCGGCTGTATGCAGAGCTTATCAATGCAAATTTATATTCCCTTGACAAGGGCAGGACGGTTTATGAGCTTCAGAATTATTATGACGGTTATAATACCGTTATGATACCGGTTCAGCCGCATCTGACTCCGTCTCAGAATGCTCAGAGATATTATAAGGAATACCGCAAATCTCAAACCGCAAAAAGGATGCTTTCTGAGCTTATTGAAAAGGGTACGGCGGATTTGCAGTATCTTCTTTCCGTTCAGGATGAGCTTTCCCGTGCTTCAACCGATCGCGAGCTTGCCGAGATACGTACGGAGCTGTCATCAGCAGGCTTCTTAAAAAGTAAAACGGGGACAAAAAATAAGAAGAATTCACCTTTGCCTTTTCTTGAATTTGTTTCCCCCGGCGGCTTTAAGGTCTTTGTAGGCAGGAATAATATACAGAATGATAACCTTTCATTTAAAAAGGCGTCGAATAATGATATTTGGTTTCATTCGCAAAAAGCACCCGGTTCACACGTTATTCTGTCTCTTGAAGGCAGAGAGCCTGCCCGCCGTGATATGGAGTTTGCTGCCGAAACCGCGGCTTATTTCTCTTCTGTGAGAGACAGAGGTATGGTAGAGGTTGACTACACTAAGGTCAGAAATCTGAAAAAACCTGCGGGTGCAAATCCCGGTTTTGTAATATATCATATTTATAACACGCTTTACGTAAAAGCAAAAAATCCCGAAACTAATCAGAATTGAAAGAGAGGAATATTGAAATGGCTAAATTTTCTATCGGTGTTGACTACGGAACCCTTTCGGGCAGAGCACTTATTGTAAACAATGAAACGGGAGAAGAGCTTGCTTCTTCGGTTTTTGAGTATCCTCATTCTGTAATGGCAGAATGCTTACCATCCGGAAAAAAATTAGGTTACGACTGGGCTTTACAGCATCCTCAGGATTATCTTGATGTTTTATATAACACAATACCTGCCGTTCTCAAGGAAAGCGGAGTTTCCAAGGATGACGTTGTTGGTATAGGTCTTGACTTTACCGCTTGTACGATTCTTCCTGCAAAAAAGGACGGAACTCCTCTTTGCTTCCTTGATGAATACAAGGATGAACCTCACGCATACGTAAAGCTGTGGAAGCACCACGCAGCACAGCATCTTGCAAATAAGCTCAACGCAATTGCTGAAGAAAGAAAAGAGCCCTGGCTTAAAAACTACGGCGGCAAAATTTCATCAGAATGGGCAATTCCGAAAATCTGGCAGGTGCTTGATGAGGCTCCCGAAATATATGAAGCTGCTGATACCTTCATTGAAGCCGCTGACTGGGTCGTATGGCAGCTTTGCGGTAAGGAGAACAGAAATTCCTGTTGTGCCGGATATAAGGAAATGTGGAATAAGAGAACAGGATATCCCTCAAAGGATTTCTTCAAAGCACTCGACCCGAGACTTGAAAACGTTGTGGAAGAAAAGCTTTCTACCGATATTTCTCCTATGGGCTCAAAGGCAGGCGAGCTGACACAGGCGATGGCAGAGAAGCTCGGACTTAATGCAGGAACAGCAATTGCTACGGCTATAATTGATGCTCACGTTTTCGTGCCTGCTGCAGGTATTGCGCAAGCCGGCAAGATGCTTGCTATTATGGGTACGTCTACGTGTCATATGCTTCTCGGTAACGAAGAAAAGCAGGTTAAAGGAATGTGCGGAGTTGTTGAGGACGGCATTCTTCCCGGATTCTTCGGCTATGAAGCGGGACAGAGCTGTGTCGGCGACCATTTTCAGTGGTTTATCGAAAACTGTCTTCCCGCCGCCTACTATGAGGACGCAAGGGCAAAGGGAATGAATATACATAAATATCTTCGTGAAAAGGCAGAAAAATATAAGCCCGGTGAAAGCGGACTCGTAGCACTTGACTGGTGGAACGGCAACCGCTCCTGCCTCGTAGACGTTGACCTTACGGGAATGATTCTCGGTATGACGCTTCTTACAAAGCCCGAGGAAATTTACCGCGCACTTATTGAAGCTACGGCATACGGAACAAGAATGATTATTGAAACCTTCCGCGAGTACGGAGTTGAGGTTAATGAATTTTATGCAGCAGGCGGAATTGCAAAGAAAGACCCTATGACAATGCAGATTTATGCAGATATACTTAACCTTCCCATTAAGATTGCGGGTAGTGATCAGGGCGGTGCTCTCGGTTCTGCTATTTTCGGCTCTGTAGCTGCCGGCAAAGAGAACGGCGGTTATGATGATGTGTTTACGGCTGCATCAAGGCTCGGTAAGGTGCTTGATACAAAGTATATTCCCAATCCCGAGGCCGTAAAGGTTTATGATAAGCTTTATGCCGAATATAAGATTCTTCACGATTATTTCGGCAGAGGTGCCAATGACGTTATGAAGCGTCTGAAGGAAATCAAAAAGTCTGTTTAAGGAGCAATAAATTATGAAGAAATATAAGTTTTATTTTCTTGTCGGTTCACAGCATCTTTACGGTGATGAAACTCTGAAAGAGGTTGATGCTCACGCTAAGATTATGACAGACGGCTTTAATGCAGACCCCGTTATTCCCTGTACTGTTGTATTCCTTCCCTGTGTTACTACGTCAAAAGCTATAGAAGAGGCTGTTATCAAAGCAAACAATGATCCCGAATGCGCAGGTATTATTACGTGGATGCACACCTTCTCACCCTCCAAAATGTGGATATCGGGAATATCTAAAATGATGAAGCCCTACCTTCATCTTAATACTCAGTTTAACCGCGATATTCCGTGGGAGACGATTGATATGGATTTTATGAATCTTAATCAGAGTGCCCACGGTGACCGTGAACACGGTTATATCGGTGCGCGTATGGGTGCAAAGCGCAAGGTTATTGCAGGTCATTGGGAGAATGAGGATTTCAGAAAAGAGATTGCTGTCTGGATGAGAGCTGCTGTCGGTGTTTTTGAAAGCCGCAGAACAAGAGTGCTCAGAATCAGTGATAATATGCGTAGTGTTGCCGTTACCGACGGAGACAAGGTAGAGGCACAGATGAAGCTCGGCTGGGAAATCGAGCATTACGGTGTCGGAGATATTATTTCAGAGCTTGATAAAGTTACGGAAAATGAAATTGACGCTCTTATGAAGGAGTACGAAGAAAAATACGTCCTTGCAACAGATAATATCGATGCTGTTCGTTATCAGGCCAAAGAAGAAATAGCAATAAAGAATTTTATGGATGAAAGAGGCTTTACAGCATTTCATACGAATTTCGAGGATTTGCAGGGACTTCGCCAGCTTCCGGGGCTTGCTTCTCAGGATCTTATGGCAAAGGGGTACGGCTTCGGTGCAGAGGGCGACTGGAAGGTTGCCGCTATGACAAGAATTCTCAAGGCTATGACCTCCGATATGACGGGCGGAACAGCCTTTATGGAAGATTATACTTATCATTTTGAACCCGGGAATGAAATGATTATGGGGGCACATATGCTTGAGGTCTGTCCTACAATTGCCGCTTCAAGGCCTGAAATTAAGGTATTTCCTTTAGGTATAGGTGACAGGGAAGACCCTGCCCGTCTTGTATTTAAGTCAAAGCCAGGCTCTGCAATTGTTGTTTCGCTTGTTGATATGGGAGACGGACTTCGTATGATTGTCAATGACGTTGAATGTGTAGAGCAGATAAATGATACTCCCAATCTTCCTGTTTCCGCGGTTCTCTGGAAGCCGATGCCGAATCTTAAAACCTCAGCAGAAGCCTGGATATATGCCGGTGCCGCTCACCATTCCGTTCTCAGCTATGATGTTACGGCGGAAATGATGCGTGATTTTGCAAATATTCTTGATATTGAGTTCGTGCATATTAATAAGGATACTGAGATTAATTCGTTTACTAAGGAGCTTGAGCTTAATAACCTTATAAGAAAGCTGAAATAATATGTATAAAATAATAAAAGAAAATGCCTATAAGGCAAATATGATGTTGTATAAGTTGGGTATTGCTCCTTTTACCTGGGGAAATGCCTCTGAGTGTGACAGAGAAAAAGGTGTTTTTGCCATTAAGCCTTCAGGCGTAGAGTATGAAGAGCTGACACCTGATATGATGGTAATAGTTGATTTTGACGGTAATAAGGTTGAAGGGGAGTATAACCCTTCATCAGATACCGCAACGCATGCCGTTTTATATAAGAGCTTTCCCGAAATCGGCGGAGTTGTGCATTCTCATTCAATAAATGCCGTTGCATTCGCTCAGGCGGGCTGCAGTATTCCCGCCCTCGGTACCACACACGCTGATTTCAGCTTCGGTGAAGTGCCCTGTGCAAGAGAGCTTACGAATGAAGAGGTCAGCGGTGAATATGAGAAAAGCACGGGTGATGTTATCGTTGCTCATTTCAGAGATAACGGTATTGACGAAAATGCCGTTCCTGCAGTACTTGTGCGCTCACACGGTCCCTTTACTTGGGGTAAGAGTGCTAAGGATGCGGCAAAAAATGCAGGAACCCTTGAAATCGTTGCCGAAATGGCAATTAAAACGATGCAGCTTAATAATTCCGCAGAAGAAATTCCGACATATCTCTTAAACAAGCATTATATGAGAAAGCACGGAAAAAACGCATATTACGGACAAGGTAAATAAAATGACAGAATTTACACATTTACATATTCATACCGAGTATTCTTTGCTTGACGGTGCTTGCAGAATCAAGCCTCTTATAAAGCATATAAAATCTCTCGGCATGAAAAGCATTGCCATAACCGATCACGGTGTAATGTACGGTGCTGTTGATTTTTATAAAGCCTGCAAGGCAGAGGGAATCAACGGAATAATCGGTTGTGAGGTTTACGTTGCCCAGAGAACGCGCTTTGATAAGGTTCACGGTCTTGATAATGAAAGATACCATCTTGTTCTTCTTGCTGAAAATCAGCAGGGATATCAGAATCTTATAAAGCTTGTTTCTATGGCTTGGACAGAGGGCTTTTATACAAAGCCCAGAGTTGATAAGGAGCTGCTTGAAAAGTATCACGAGGGTATAATCTGTCTTTCAGCGTGTCTTGCAGGTGAGATTCCGCAGGCACTTCTGAAGGGTGATTATGAGAAGGCAAAAGAGATTGCTTTATGGTATCAGGGGGTATTCGGAAGGGATAATTATTTCCTTGAGATTCAGGACCACGGAATAAAAGAGCAGCAGCTTACCAATCCGTTGATAATAAAGCTTGCAAGAGAGCTTGATATTCCTCTTGTTGCAACCAACGATGCTCATTACATAACAAAAGAAGATGCGGAAATACAGAAGATTCTCATTTGTATTGCTACGAAGCATACGTTTGAGGAAGATACGGGAATGGGATTTGAAACGGAAGAATTCTACGTAAAATCCGGTGATGAAATGGCTGAGCTGTTTCCTGACGTTCCCGAGGCTATTTCCAATACCAATCTTATAGCAGAGCGTTGTCACGTTGAATTTGAATTCGGTAATACAAAGCTTCCCATATTCGAGGTTCCCGATAACCGTGATCATTTTGAATATTTCTCTGATCTTTGCTATAAGGGGATGGTTCGCTGTTACGGTGAAAACTATCCGCAGGAGTATATGGATCGATTGAACTATGAGCTCGGTATTATCAACCAGATGGGCTTTATAGACTATTTCCTTATAGTGTGGGACTATATCAACTATGCAAAAAGCGTCGGAATCCCCGTAGGCCCCGGCAGAGGCTCGGGAGCGGGCAGTATCGCGGCATATACCTGCGGTATTACCGATATCGACCCTATGCGTTATTCTCTCCTTTTTGAAAGATTCCTTAACCCCGAGCGAGTCAGTATGCCTGACTTTGATATTGACTTCTGTTATGAAAGAAGGCAGGAGGTTATTGATTACGTTGTCCGCAGATACGGTGCGGATCACGTTTCGCAGATTGCAACCTTCGGTACTCTTGCCGCAAGAGGTTGTGTTCGCGATGTAGGAAAGGTTCTCGGAATGAGCGTTGCGGAATGCTCTGCAATTCAGAAGGAAATTCCGCAGGAGCTCGGAATGACGATTGAGAAGGCTCTGCAATCCAATCAGGAGCTGAAAAAGATTTATGATTCAAATGCTCTTGTAAAAAAGGTGCTTGATACCTCTATCAAAATTGAAGGTATGCCGAGAAATACGGGTATGCACGCGGCGGGTGTAGTTATTTGTGATAAGCCTGTTGATCAGTACGTTCCTCTTTTTAAGAGCGGTGATTCCGTTGTTACACAGTATTACAAGGGATGGGTTGAAGCTCTCGGACTTCTGAAAATGGACTTTTTGGGTCTTCGCACGCTGACCGTTATTGACGATGCTGTCAAGATGATCAGAAAAAAGGATCCGAATATTGATATAATGAAAATAGACGTTGATGATCAGAACGTTTATAAAATGCTTGGCGAAGGCGGAACCTTCGGCGTGTTCCAGTGCGAATCCGGCGGTATACGTTCACTTATGATCAATATGCAGCCGCATAATCTTGAAGATATTATAGCTGTTATTGCTCTTTACCGTCCCGGACCTATGGATTTCATTCCTAATTATCTCGCTAACCGTCAAGACCCACAGAACATTAAATACCACACTCCCGAGCTTAAGCCTATTCTTGACGTTACTTACGGTACAATTGTCTATCAGGAGCAGGTAATGCAGATATTCAGAGAGCTTGCAGGATATTCTCTGGGTGCGGCTGATATGGTAAGACGTGCCGTTGCAAAAAAGCAGGCAGATGTTCTTGAACAGCAGAGAAAATATTTCCTGTACGGCTCTGACGGTACTGACGGCGGCTCAAAATGTGACGGATGCCTTAAACGCGGAATCTCCGAGCAGGCTGCCAATGCGATATTTGACGATATGGCATCGTTCGCATCTTATGCCTTCAATAAATCCCACTCTGCGGCTTATGCTCTTGTTACGTATCAGACAGCGTGGCTCAGATGCTATTATCCTCAGGAATTTATGGCAGCCATGCTGACTTCGGTTCTTGATAATACCGATAAGGTTGTCGGCTATATTGCGGAATGTCAGACGAATCTCGGCTTTAAGGTTCTTCCGCCGAGCGTAAATGAATCCGGTGAGAAATTTACAGTTGTCGGTGATAACGTCAGATTCGGACTTCTTGCAATTAAAAACCTCGGAAGCGGTGTTATTAAGCAGATTATAAAAGAACGTGAGTCGGACGGTCCGTTTGCATCATACTATTCCTTCTGTAAGCGTTGTTACGGTAAGGAGCTTAACAGAAGAGCACTTGAAAACCTCATTAAGAGCGGTGCTCTTGACTGCTTCGGTCTTAACAGAAATCAGATGTTTTTGATGATTGACCAGATATTGACTGCTCTTGATAATGATAAAAAGGGTAAGATATCCGGTCAGATAGGATTTTTTGATTTCGGTTCAGAGCTTGCCGAGGCAATTGAGCCTACACCTCCCGACGTAAAGGAATTCCCCGAAAAGCAGCGTCTTGCGTTTGAAAAAGAAACAACAGGTCTTTATATGTCGGGTCATCCGATGACTGAGCATCAGAGATTGGCAAATGAGCTCGGAAGTGCAAAAACTACCGATATTCTTGAATCCGGCATTGAAAATCCCGTCTCCGTATACAAGGACGGAGATAAAATAAGAATTCTCGGTATTCTTTCAATCGTCAGAAAGAAAATAACGAAAAACGATACGACTATGGCATTCCTTACGCTTGAGGACGTTTTCGGCAGTATTGAGGTTCTTGTTTTTCCGAAAAAATACGATGCCTACAGCCAGTTTTTTGTTGAAGATGAAATTATTTTGTTAACGGCAAGGGTATCCATTAAGGATGATGAAATACCGAAGCTTCTTTGCGAGGAGGTCGTGCCGTTAAGAGAAATTCCCGATGACAGCGCGCTGCTTGAGAAGTATAAGCTTCCTGATACGGAGTACCGCATTCAGCAAAGTGCTTTTACTGCGAATAAGAAAGACGTTCCCGAGACAAGAGAGGAGCGTCCTGCCGAACAGCCGAAAAAGAACACAAGAAAAGGTATCTTTCTTAAAGTATCCTCCGCAAGCGGTGTTGATTGCGAAAGAGCCAAAATGATGTGTTCGATTTTTGAGGGCAATCTGCCTCTGATTTTATACTATAACGACACAAAAGCCTATGAATTTTCCACCGGTATTTTTACGGATAATAATCCCGACCTTGTGAACGGATTAAAGAAAATGTTAGGTGAGAGTAATGTTGTTTTAAGGCTGTAAGCACCCAAAAATAAAATATAAAGTAAAATAATGTTGACTTTACAGGAGTAACTAATTATAATTAACAGAAGTAAAACCCCATAGGAGGAAAATATTTATGAAAACTATTGCTGTATTAACAAGCGGCGGCGACGCTCCCGGAATGAATGCTGCTATCAGAGCTGTTGTCAGAACCGGATGTGAAAACGGTGTCAGAGTTCTCGGTATCAGAAGAGGATACGCAGGTCTTATGGTAGGCGATATGTATGAAATGAATATCAGAAGTGTTTCGGATATTATTCATCGCGGAGGTACTATGCTTCATTCTGCAAGAAGTATGAAATTCTGCACAGAGGAAGGTATGCAGAAGGCAATCAATATCTGTAAGGAAAACGGCATTGAGGGTATTGTTGTTATCGGCGGAGACGGCTCGTTCAGAGGTGCAAGAGACCTTAGCGTGAGAGGCATAAACTGTGTAGGTGTTCCCGGTACAATTGATAACGATATAGCTTGCTGTGATTATACAATCGGTTATGATACATGTCTTAACACCATTATGGATATGGTTGATAAGATAAGGGATACAAGTGAATCTCACGACAGATGTACTGTTGTTGAGGTTATGGGAAGAAGAGCAGGCTTCCTTGCGCTTAATGCAGGTATTGCTGTCGGTGCTACCGCAATTCTTATTCCCGAGCTTGAGTTTGATATAGAAAGAGACATTCTTGAAAGAATGAGAAGAACTCAGAAAACAGGCAAGCGTCATTTTATCATTGTTGTTGCTGAAGGCGTCAATGAAAAGCTTGAATCTCAGGGCATCAACGGTGTTTCGGCACTTGCAAAGTATATTGAACATAATCTCGGTGTTGAGGCAAGAGCAACAGTTCTCGGCCACGTTCAGCGCGGCGGTTCCCCCTCTGTCAAAGACAGAGTTGCAGGCAGCCAGATGGGTGCTTATGCTGCACATCTTCTTCTTAACGGTATCGGTAACCGTGTTGTTGCTATGAAGAAGGAAGATATCGTTGATTATGATATTTTGGAAGCCCTTGAAATGAAAAAATCAATAGATATTTCGCTCTATAATACTGCTATGGAGATTTCAATCTGATTTTATGTATCTTTAGTCCGTGCGTTCTTTCAGCGTGCGGACTTGATTTTTAGGTGAGCAATTATGATTTATTATCCTTTATATTACGGTGAATTTAAATGTATTGCAGATAAATGCCCCGACAGCTGCTGTAAAAACTGGGAAATTGTTATTGATACAGATACGTATAATAAATATACGGAGCTGACGGGAGAGCTGGGGAGAAATATAAGATTTTGTCTTGATACGGATGAGGACGGAGACAATTATTTTATGCTCCTCGGCAATCGGTGTCCTTTTCTTGATTGTGACGGTCTTTGTATAATTCATAAAAAACTCGGAGAAGATTTGACGAGCAAGATTTGCCGTGAGCATCCGCGTTTTTTTGAGGATTATGACGGTTTTACCGAAGTTTCGCTGTCCTTATCCTGTCCTGAGTCAGCAAGAATAATCTTATCTCAGAATCCCGGATTGCCTCTGTATGAAGCTCCCGTTTACGACGGCGACGATGACGACATATTAAAAACTCTTATCGTATCAAGAGAAGAATTACTGTCACCGAAAACTGAATTCTTTTATCTTGCGGCGGAGCTTATGAGAATAGCCTGCCGTGATGAGGAAGATATTAATTTCAGGTTTATTGAGCCTATCTATATCCCCGATATTGTCGGCATAAAGGAATTTATAAAAATTCTGCTGTCAAAATGTGAGATTTTGATGCCTTCCTGGAAGGAAAAGCTTGAAAACGCGCTTGAATTTGACGATGATAAATTCACAAGCTGTGTTTTTATACGCGAAAACGAAAAAGAAATCGTAAACGTCTTTTTTTATTATATTTACAGATATTATCTGAAGGCTGTCTGTGACCTTGAAATCTATCCCCGAGCACTTTTTATAGTTTTCAGCGTATTGGCATCGGTTCTCATCGCACAGTCAAACGGTTTGCCTTTCGGTGAGGCGGCAAGGCTTTATTCCAAGGAAATCGAACACAGTACGGAAAATATTGATATAATACTTAATGAAATTGATGAATTCTGAGGTGAAAGATTGTGTCTGAAATATTGAATTTAATTGAATCCTTCAAGCGACCGTGTCCGTGCGGCAGAGTTCACGAAACCGACGTTAAAGACATCAGAATAGGCTCAGGTCTTGTAAAAGAGGTCGGAAGTATTTTAAAAGAAAATGGGTTTTGTAAAAATGTTCTGCTTGTGGCAGATAAAAACACACTTGCGGCAGCTCGGGGAATTGAGGATGCATTAAAGGATTTTAACGTAAAAAAGAAGATTTATGATAATATCAGAGTTGCGGATATGAATCACGTGAGGGAGCTTGAGGCTATTATCTGCGATAATGATATTTCAATTCTGTCTGTAGGAACAGGCTCTGTCAATGACCCCTGCAGACTTGCCGCTGCCCGTCAGAATAAAAAGCTTTGCATATTTGCCACAGCACCTTCTATGGACGGATTTGCTTCAGATTCATCGCCTATTGTCGAAAACGGGTTTAAATCCTCTTATGCGGCAAAGAGCCCCGAGGTAATTATCGGTGATACAAAAATTCTTGCAGCTGCACCGACGTATCTTAAATCCGCGGGCTTCGGAGATATGATTGCAAAATATGTCGGACTTATAGATTGGCGGATTTCCGCTCTTCTGAGCGGTGAGTACTATTGTGAGAAGGTTGCCGCCCTTACTGAAAACGCTGTTGATACACTTATGCAGATGGCGCATCTCGTTACCGTAAATGATGAAGAAACAGCGGGTAAAATATTTGAGAGCCTTTTAATGACGGGAATTGCTATGAGTTTTACGAAAAACTCAAGGCCTGCCAGCGGAAGCGAGCATATTATTGCTCATCTTATAGAATGTCTGCAGCTACCCGATGGAATAATACCCAATTATCACGGAGAAGACGTAGGTGTTTGTACGCTGGAAATGCTCAGATTCTATAATATGCTTGCAGAGAATGAAAGAGTTATCGGAGTTGAGGAAAAGGTTGACTGGGACAGGGTTTTTGAGGTATACGGTGATATGGCAGATGACGTAAGAAGGCTTAATTTCCCCGAAAACGTTGTTGACGGAGTCAATCCGGAAAAAATAGGGAAGTGCTGGAATGAAATCAGAGCTATTATACGCTCGGTGCCCGATTATGAGACCTGTAAAACGGCTATGGTTAAGGCCGGCTGTAAAATAACCGTAAGCGATATTGAAAAAACGCAGGAATACTTTGATTTGTGCGTTAAATATTCTCCGTATATGAGAAAAAGACTTACGCTTTTAAGACTGCGTGATATGATTAAAGTATCTGTATAAGAAAACGGTCTCCGGATGCATTACGGTGACCGTTTTCTTATAGTCAGCCTCCGAACGGAAAGCAAGCTTTCCGTTCGGAGTGACATAAAACCATTAAATTTTATGGAAGGAATTTACAATTTCATTATTGCTCAGCTTTCGAGGCTCTGCATATATTCCCAGGAGAGCTTTGTGGCCTTTTTTGCATCATCGTCAATCCAGTCGCGGTCCTGCTCATACATAATATAGGGAATACCAAGCTCTTTACAGGCATCATAGCAAGCTTTAAGATCTACCTTGCCTTCACCTAAGGTGCAGAATTTTATTGTGCCGTCTGTAACGTTATAGTCCTTGAAGTGGCAGACCTTTACTCTGCCCTTCATTTTATTGAGATATTCAACAGGGTCAGCACCTGCATAATGAATCCAGGCAACGTCGGGAATAAAATGGAAAACCTCAGGATCGGTGTTTTCAATGAGATAATCAATCATAGCCTGACCGTTATCCATAATCTGAAATTCAAAATCGTGGTTATGATAATTGAAGGTCATTCCGTTTGCCTTGAGTTTATCTGTAATTGAGCTTATTTCTTCAATAAACTTGTCAACGGCTTCCTTTGTACCGCGTTGATTCTCAGAAGCGCCGCCTAAGCCGAGTGCATAGCAATCAATTATCTTATGCTCTTCAATAAGATTATCTGTATCATTAATGAATCTGTCAAAGGACTTATGTGTTACACAGACAGCTGTATTGTGCTTTGTGAGAATATCTCTCTGGATTTCCGGCTCAATGGGACCTATGGCAGAAATCTGCACGTCCTTAACACCTAAATTTTCAAGATATGAGAGTATATCATCAAAATCCTCGGCATTCTGACAGAAATCTCTTAACGTATAAAGCTGAATTCCGAGCTTGGGCTTGTTCATAATTATCAATCCTTTCGGTATTTTTATTTTATAATAAGTGAAACAAAAAATATTATCAATATAATATTTCATTTCTGTATATTTCAACAAATAATTTATTGAAAATTGTAATATGTGCTGAAAATTTTTAAGCTGTTTGACTTTGTTTTAATTTGGTAGTAAAATTACTGTGAATTTATTTTCAGGAGGAATTTATATGAAAAAATTTATTTCCGTTTTCCTGTCTTTAGTGATGATTTTTGCACTTACGGCTGTCGCATTTGCTGCAGTGCCCGGCGACAATGATGTGCTTAAATTTGACGAAAACGGCGAATTCAAAATCTTCAACATCTGTGACATACAGGATAATTTCCCTATGCACAAAACAGCAAAGCAGTTTATCACGGATATGATAAACATTTATGACCCTGATATTGTAATTCTCGGCGGTGACAACACAGTTTCCTCTGCAGACACAAAGGCTCAGGCGATTGAAGAAATCTGCAATATTTTCGTTGAGACCGAAACCTATTTTACACTTGTTTTTGGTAACCACGATGATGAGCAGGGTGTTTCCCGTGAGGAACTTCTTAAGCTCTATCAGCAGTACGGCGGAGAATATTGTCTTGCTTATGATGCTGAACCCTCTATCACAGGTGTCGCCACTCACAATCTTACCGTAAAGAGCTCTGACGGAAGTAAGATTGCTTACAACCTTTATATGTTTGACTCTAATTCATATACCTATGACGAGGACGGTAACCGTCTCGGTTATGATGCTGTTCACGAGGATCAGATTGAATGGTATAAAAATAATTCTGCTGAAGTTAAGGCTGCAAACAACGGTGAAACAGTTCACGCTATGGCATTCCAGCACATCGTTGTTCAGGAAGCCTTTGAGGAGCTTTTCATTGAAAGTCCCTTCAATCTCGGACCCCTTACTCTCAACTTTGACGGAAAAAGCTATACCTATCTTCCTTTCGTTCGTGACATAAAGGACGGTTTTGTTCTTGAAGCACCCTGTCCCGGTTACTATAACTATGGTCAGCTTGATGCTTTTGCTGAAACAGGTGATGTTGTTGCCGTTTTCTCAGGCCACGATCATCCTAACTCTTATACAGTAACCAAAAAGGGTGTTGATATTGTCAATACCCCCGGTGCAAGCTTTGAGTCCTATGGCGATAACTCAGTCAGAGGTCTCCGTCTTATTACAATTAACGAAAACAATACTGCTACCTATACCACAGAGGTTCTTACTGTTTCCGATTATATTCTTAACGGTGGTGAGCATCTCCTTGAATTTGGTGAGATAACAATGGCTGATGCCGTTTTCGGAAAAATTCAGGAAGTACTTATGAGTCTCTACGTTAATCTTGTTCATCTTCTGTTTATGTTCTGAGTTTGTAACAAAACTGTTAATTTATAGTTAAAATATTAGTAAAGCTATTTACTCTTATTGCTTTACAATATAAAATCTTTCAGTAATTTATTAATTGGGGGTATACCAAATGAAAACTGTATTCCTTACCGGCGGAACCGGTAATATGGGTTGGGCAGCATTTCAGGAGCTTTACAAGCTCGGCGATGTAAAAATCAATTTCCTTGCTCGTCCCAGCGATAAGAATAAGGAGCTTCTTATGCCTTATATGGGCAAAAAGAACGTTGAAATCATCTGGGGTGACTTCCTTGAGTATGATTCAATTCTCAAGGGTGTAACCGGTGCTGATTACGTTCTTCATATCGGCGGTATGGTTTCTCCTGCTGCTGACTATAAGCCCTATACTACAAGAAAAGTTAATGTAGGTGCTGCAGAGAATATCTGTAAGGCTGTTCTTGCTCAGCCCAACGCTGATGATATCAAGGTTTGTTACATAGGCTCTGTTGCTGAAACAGGCGATAGAAACACTCCCATTCATTGGGGCAGATGCGGCGACCCCATCAAGGTTTCCGTATATGACCACTATGCTATTTCAAAGGTTATGGCTGAGAGAGTTTTTGTTGAAAGCGGAATTAAGCATTGGGTTGTAATGCGTCAGTCAGGTATCCTTTATCCTGCAATTCTTCATAATATGGAGCCCATTATGTATCACGTTCCTCTTAACGGTATGCTTGAATGGTGTACTGTTGAGGATTCCGGCCGTCTTATGAGAAACTTTGTAACCGAGGATCTTCCCGAAGAATTCTTCAGAAGATTCTATAACATCGGTTCAGGTAAAGAATACAGACTTACAAACTTTGAGTTTGAGGAGCTTCTTCTCGGCTGTATCGGTCTCGGCTCACCCAAGACTCTTTTTGATCCCAACTGGTTCACAACAAAGAACTTCCACGGCCAGTATTATGCAGACGGTGATCTTCTTGAAGAATATCTCCACTTCCGTGCAAATATGCCCGTTAAGGATTACTTTGATCATATGGCAAACCAGGTTGAGTTCTATTTCAGAATTCCCAAGTATATCCCCACTAAGAAGCTTATTGGTGCTTGTGCAAAGCCCTTTATGAAGAAGATTGCTATGACTGAGAAATGGGGTACTCTTGATTGGATTAAGACAAAGGATCCCGTAAGACTTTCTGCATATTACGGTTCTTACGAAGACTACCTCAAGATTCCCAATACGTGGGATAATTTCAAGCTTGAAAGTCCCGATAAGAGAAATGAAGCTGCTGACGAATTTAAGCTTGACCACGGTTATGATGAGGCCAAGCCCAAGACAGAGCTTGATATTGAGGATATGAAGCAGGCTGCTCAGTTCCGCGGCGGTGAATGCCTCAGCGAGACGATGACTAAGGGCGACCTTGTTACAAAGCTTAAGTGGAAGTGCGGCTGCTGCGGTGCTGAATTCGAAGCAAGCCCCAATCTTATCCTTCTCGGCGGTCACTGGTGCCCCGAATGCTACCTGCCCGAAAAGAAGTGGAACTATGACGAAATCGCAAAGACAAATCCCTTCTTTGCTCAGGTATGGTACACCAACCATTCCAAGGATGAACACAATGTTTACGAATTTGATGAAATCTTTGCCGGATGGGAAAAGAAGAAATAAGCTATATTTCATACATAAATTAATTATTGTGCGGTTCCTCTTGCGGGGAACTGCACATTTATATTTTAGCAGATATGGTCAGCGCAGACAAAATTATTAAGCTGAAAAAATATTTTGGCATATATATTGACAGCATAAACCCGATGCGGTAATATATCGTTAAGTTGAACTACGGTTTAATTTGAATTGACGAATCTGTTGTACCCAAGTGCGAAGAAAAAGGTCTCACAGAGGGGCAGTACTGTTCGCGCTGTGACGATATGACAGTTGCGCAGGAAGAAAGCCTGCACTCGGTCACGCTGACAAGGCTAAAGAAGGTATCTTTGATGGATGTGGCGAGCAAATTGTTTGCACCTTCTGCGCGGATATTCACGAGAAGCTTTTTGAAGAAATAATTTGTCTCTTCATTGAATTTTTCAATCTTGTAGCGCAGGCATTCAGAATTTCAATCTGAGCAAAATAACCTAAATTTATGCCGTCGGGTGAAAAATCCCGACGGTTTTTCTGATATTCTATTGCTATTTTTATCAGTTTATCCTAAAATCAATATATAAAAAGGAGAGTGCTTATGTTTTTTTCAGAAAGCTTTATTTGTGCAACCGAGGAATTTTCATCCTATTACAAATTTGTTCCGTCTCCCTATTTCAGGAAGGAATTTGAGATAAACGAAGCCGTAAGGGCTCTTGATATCATCGTCTGCGGACTCGGCTTTTACCGCCTGTGGATAAACGGCAAGGAAATTACAAAGGGTATAATTGCTCCCTATGTTTCAAATCCCGAAGATATTAAATACTATGACTGCTACAGTATTGCACCATATATTTCAGTCGGAAAAAATGTTATCGGAATTCAGCTCGGAAACGGTATGCTGAATAATCCCGGCGGTGAGATATGGGATTTTGAAAAAGCCTCCTTCCGCCGCAGTCCCTGTGTTGCTTTTGCTGTTGAGGGAAAAACCGAAAACGGTGAGGATATTTTCTTTGAAGCCGATGAAAGTGTCTTATGTGCCGATTCTCCGTTATATTTTGATGATTTCCGTTCGGGTGAACGCTATGATGCAACAAAAGAAATTAAGGGCTGGAATGAGATTGATTTTGATGCATCCGGCTGGAAAAAGGCGTTGATTACCGAATCTCCGAAAGGAGTAAGCCGACTTTGCAAGGCAGAGCCTGTAAAGCCTACGGGTGAAGTGCTTTATGCCGTAAGCATAAAAAAGGGTAGTATTGCCGATGATTATCTGATACATAAAAAAATGGCATACATTGTTCCCTGTGAAAAATCAGGAATGAAAGCCGGCTTTATATACGACTTCGGAGTCAATAAGGCAGGTGTCCCTTTGCTTAAAATCAAGGGTAAAAGGGGACAGCGAATAGAGCTTCAGTTTGCTGAATTTCTTGATGAAAACGGCAGCTTAACTTATCGTAATATAAATTTTTATCCCGAGGAGTATTCACAAAGGGATGTGTTTATCTGTTCGGGTGAAGAAGATACCTTTATGCCGTATTTTACTTATCACGGTGCAAGATATTGCATTGTTACGGGCATAACCGAAGAACAGGCAACAAGAGAGCTTCTGTTCTTTGTTGTATGCAATTCAGAGCTTGCCCATACTGCGGAGTTTAATTGCTCGGACGAAACGGTAAATAAGCTTTATAATATGTGTAAGGTATCTGACCTTTCTAATTTCTTCTATTTCCCCACAGATTGTCCTCACCGTGAAAAGAACGGTTGGACGGGTGATGCGGCACTTTCGGCAGAGCATATGCTTATGATGTATAATTGTGAAAAAAGCCTTGCTGTATGGCTTGACAATGCGAGGGCAGCACAGCTTCCCGACGGACAGTTCCCCGCAATTATCCCCACAAGCGGCTGGGGCTTCGGCTTTGGTCCCTCTTGGGATGCTTTTCTTGTTAATATCTGTTACTATTCTTACGTATATAAGGCAGACAGGGAGATTCTTGAGGATAATGCCGAATCCTTATACAGATATCTTAGGTGGGCGGAAGGTACTCTTGATGAAAAGGGACTTGTAAAAGCAGGGCTCGGAGATTGGTGTCCTGTCGGCGGAAATTCTAAAATGAAGGCTTCTGTTGAATATACCTGTAATGTTAATTTTATGGATACTCTGAAAAAAGCATCGTTTATTTTTGGCATTATCGGAAAAGAAACCGAAAAGGAATATGCTGAAAAGCTTTGGGACAAAATCAAAGAAAACGTAAGAAAGGAATTTATAGATACCGATACGCTTATTGCAGATACCTGTTGTCAGACCTCGCAAGCTATGGGCATATATTTTGATGTTTTTGAAGAGAATGAGAAGGATAAGGCATTTGAAATATTGCTTGATATCATTCACAAAAACGGTGATTTTCTTGATTTCGGAATTCTTGGGGCAAGAATAATGTTCCACCTTCTTTGTGATTATGGTGAGAGTGAGCTCGCATTCAGAATGATAACAAGAAAGGAATGGCCCTCCTACGGTCATTTTATTGAACAGGGACTCACATCTGTTCCGGAATCCTTCTTCCCCGATTTCAAGGACTGTGATTCTCTGAATCATCACTTTTTCGGAGATATTGCAAACTGGTTTATTTCAAAGGTTGCGGGAATAAGATATAATACGACAGGAAAACTACATTCCGAAGTAATCATCAAGCCCGAATTTATTTCTTCTCTTAGCTGTGCTAATGCTTCGCTTGAAACACCTTTGGGAAAGGTAAAAGTTTGCTGGGAAAGGCAGGATGACGGTATTCATATATCTGTTGATGCCGATGACAGATTAGATGTTACCGTTATAAATAATGGAGAGACAGCAGGTCGGGGAAGCGGTGAGTTTTTTATATGATTATAAGAGCCTTGAAGGAAACCGACAAAGAAATGGTTCAGGCTTTCTTTGACAATATGAGCGCGCACTCTGCTTCATTCTTCAATGTCAATCACGGAAACGAAAATAGAATTATGGAATTTTTTGAAAACGGTAAAAAAGACCATAATTTCTTTGTTGTGACAGATGAGAAGGAAATTATTGCGCTCAGCTTCATCTGGGATATTAATACAAGTATCCCCTGGTTCGGTATTGCCGTAAGTGACAGATATCAGGGACAAGGAATAGGCAGTATGTTTATTGGCGATATTTTTGCAAGACTGAAAAAACAGGGGTACGCAGGCTTGCTGCTTCGCACGCATACCGAAAATATTCCTGCACAGAGGCTTTATGAAAAATGCGGATTTGAAAGAATAGGTACGCACCCGTCAGGCGAATATCTTTATCTGAAAAGGTGGAAGGAAAATGACAGAGATTAAGGTTGATTTCGGAAAAACTCTCGGAAAAATCAAACCCTTGCACGGATTTAACAATGCGGCAAGAAAAACGGATTACGGAGAAGTTCTCCCCGATTTTCTCAAGCTGTCACCGCCCTTTGTACGACTTCACGACACGGGAGGTACATACGGCGGTACGCATTATGTTGATATTCCGAATATATTTCCCGATTTTGATGCCGATGCCGATGACCCCGACAGCTATGATTTTACTCTGACGGACTGTTATATAAAGCCTCTTGTTGAAAACGGCATAAAAATAATGTACCGTCTTGGGGTAACTATTGAGCATGAGCCTAAAAAATATAATATATATGCACCTTCCGACCCCTATAAGTGGGCAGATATCTGTGAGCATATTGTCCGACATTACAACAAAGGCTGGGCAGGCGGTTACGAATGGAATATAGAATTTTGGGAAATCTGGAATGAACCCGACGGAATCGACCCTAAGGTTGAGCCCTTCGGACCGCCGAACTGGATAGGCTCTGCTGAGGATTACTATAAGCTTTACAGCATTACCGCTAATCATCTGAAAAAATATCATCCCGAAATAAAAGTCGGGGGGTATTCAAGCTGTTATATTTTAGGTGCTAATGTTGACGGTAAATGGACCGCGGGTAATTATCGGTATTTTACTGATTTTCTTGCTTATATTTCGGCTTCTGAAACAAAAGCACCTCTTGATTTTTTCAGTTGGCACGGTTATCTCAGCCGTCAGTATCTTGAAAAAATTGAAATTGAAAGCAGCTTTGTTGACAAAATACTCAATGAGTACGGATTTTGTGATACTCTTCGTTTTGATACGGAATGGAATTGCTGTATATGCGATAAAGACACACCCGATTACAGAAACGAATACTATATCAATATGAGGACTCACAAGGGTGCATCTCACGTAGCAGGCTCGCTTTATGAAATGCAGAGGCTTAAGGTTGATGCGGCTATGTTTTACGATGCTCAGCTTTGGTGTGAATACGGCTGTCTTTTCAACGTACCTTCTCTTTTACCGTCAAAAACCTACTACGCATTCCGTCAGTTTAATGAAATGTATAGCTTAGGACAATGGTGTTATTCCGAAAGCCGAGATAAAATATATACTCTTGCCGCAAAAGGAGAATATAATTTGCTTGGAATAGCAAATATTACGGAAAATGAGCAGACAATTAAGCTTAATATTGATAATTGTAATAGCGAAACGGCAGAGATTTATACGGTTGATAAAGAGAGGGATTACGAATTGACGGCAAAGGTCAAGGCTGCAAGTGAAATTCAGATTACTTTGCCGGAATATTCTATTTTAAGTATTGTTTTGAAATAAGAGGAAAATATGAAATATCAATTGGTTATATTTGATCTTGACGGTACAATTCTTAATACTCTTGAGGATTTGTATCTTTCCGTTAATTTTTCACTTAAAAGCAACGGACTCCCCGAAAGATCAAGAGAGGAAGTACGGAAATTTGTTGGTAACGGAATCAGACTTCTTATAGAAAGGGCTGTTCCCGAAAATACTTCTCTTGAAGCTACGGATAAGGTTTTTTCAGATTTTAAGGAGTATTATTCCTTGCACAGTATGGATAATACAAAACCCTATGAGGGTATTCAGGAAATGCTTGAATGCTTAAAAAACCGCGGGATAAAAACAGCTGTTGTTTCCAATAAGGCAGATTTTGCCGTGCAGGAGCTTGTTCGTATATTCTTTGACGGGAAGTTTGACTTTGTTCTCGGCGAACAGAAAAGTATAAATAGAAAGCCCGAACCGGATATGGTCTTTGCCGCGCTTTCTGCTCTCGGAATAAAAGCAGATAATGCCGTGTACGTCGGTGATTCAGAGGTTGATATTGAAACGGCAAGAAATTCCGGAATCAGTTTTGTTATTGTTGGTTGGGGCTTCCGTGACAGCGAATATCTGATTGAAGCGGGGGCTGAAAAAACCATCGGTACTACAGCTGAATTGCTGGCAGAAATACAGTAAGACCTTTGCTGTGGGCTGATGGGATTTCTGATATGAGGTTGCTTTTTATATAAATTTTGAAGGGATTTGCAGGTTTTATTTGTCCTGCAGATCCCAATTGCTTTGTTCTGTTTTTATTGTGTAATCCGTTTATTCTGAATATCATTTTATGTTCTTTTTTTTGTTGATTTGGGGTATAAAAAGTTGTATTATATGCTGTGATGCTGAAAAAAGACGGAGATAATATGAAAAAAACTTTTTTAAGAATTGTTCTTGTTGTGATAATAGCCGTAATTCCCGTGTTTAACGGTGTGCGTCTGTATATTTTCGGTGAACGCAAAGCAGCTGCGGATGAATATATTGACGTATATAAACCGGAGTCTGCCTCTGACGTTAATGATGTAATAAGCTATATTGACGGACTTGTTGAGCAGAGAGCAAAGCAAGAGGAAGAAATCAGAATTCAGATGGAAAGAGAAGAAAAATTCAATCTGTTTCTTGAGGATATCAAAAACGGCAGAAATACCTTCCGAAAGGCATTTTCAGATGTTCTTATAGTAGGGGATTCCCTGATGCAGGGACTAAATACATATAGAGTTCTTGACAGCTCAAATATGATAGCAATGGTCAGCGCAAGCTTATATCACCTTGAGGGAAACGTTGAAAGGATTATTTCCAATAATCCGAAAAAGCTTGTTACACATTACGGCATTAATATGCTTGTTGACAGCGAAGGATATCTTAACAGCTTTATTCTTCAATATACGCGAATACTTATAAGACTGAAAAATGCATTACCTGATACCGAAATTTACGTAAGCGGTATTTTTGACGTTGCCCCTTGTGTTAAAGGCAGGTATTCAGCAATAGAAAAATACAATGCACGTCTTAGTAAAATGTGTGATGAGCTTGATGTAAATTATCTTGATAATTCTTCTTTTCTGCCCGGAGACGGAGAGTATTACGGAAGTGACGGTATTCACGTTTCAAAAGGGTTTTATACGGAAGTATGGCTTCCTCAGCTTTATTATGAGATTTATCTCAAATGAACGGAGTTTTTATGAAAAAATATATTTTTGTTGAGATACTCTGTATTATTTTGACGCTGGTTTTTGTCATTAACAGCATAACTCCCGAAAAGGCAACACACAAAACAGCCAAAGAAATTACGGATGAAATTGCAGCTTCGGCTTATGACAGCACTCTGAAAGAAAGGGACGGATTATTTATCAAGGAAGCCTTCGGCTTTGACTTGACGGAGTTTTTGTCATATTCATATTATTCTTCGGACGATATAATGAACGTAACCGAGGTTTTTGTCGGTATCGTCAATGGCTCGTTTGATGAAAAAATCAAAGCTGCCTTTGAAAAGTATCAGTCTGAAAAATATAATTTGTTCAACGGATATGCACCCGAGCAGGCGGCTTTGCTCGATTCATTTATTTACGATGAGGTCTCGGGAGCAGTAGTTTTTATTGTTGCTGAAAATGCCGAAGATATATATTCCGCAATTTCGGAAGCGTTGGATTAAAGGAGGGGTGAAATGTTATTCAGCAGTATCACGTTTCTGACCCTATTTCTCCCTTTGACCGTGCTTCTTTATTATCTTCCGAAGGCTTTTATTTCTGCGGGAAATGAGAATAATGCCTACAGAGTGTATAAGAATCTTTTGCTTTTATCGGCAAGTCTGATTTTTTATGCGTGGGGTGAGCCTCGGAACATAATTCTGATGCTTCTGAGTATTATATTTAATTACACAGCAGCTTTGCATCTTGAAAGGCTTGACGGAGAAAAGGCTAAGAGAAAAGCTCTTTTAATTTTTACGGTTTTATTCAACGTCGGATTACTTGTATTTTTTAAGTACAGTACAATGTTATGTGAGACTTTCTGTTTACTATCGGGTACGGAGGTCTCCTTTAATGAGCCTGCTCTTCCTATCGGTATTTCCTTTTATACCTTTCAGATAATGTCGTACGTGATAGACGTATATAGAAAAAAATCCGCGGTGCAGAGGAATTTGGCTGATTTTGCTTTGTATATTTCGATGTTTCCTCAGCTTATTGCAGGTCCTATTGTGCAGTATAACGAAATAGAGCGTTCGCTTTCCGAACGTGAGGAAGGCTTTGATACGGCAGCAGAGGGAATATTTGAATTCATTAAGGGACTTGCAAAAAAGACGATACTTGCTAACGGAGCCGGTGCGGTATATGAATATATAATCGCTGACGGTGTCGGTGAAATGTCGCTTGTTTCTTCCTGGACGGCAATAATATTTTATGCCTTTCAGATATATTTTGATTTTAGCGGTTACTCGGATATGGCAAGGGGACTCGGCGGAATGTTCGGCTTTTCCTTCCCCAAAAACTTTAATCATCCGTATATGGCAACCGATATAACCGATTTTTGGAGACGCTGGCATAAGACTCTGAGCTCGTGGTTCAGAGATTACGTTTATATTCCATTGGGCGGTAACAGGTGCTCAAAATCTCGTCAGGTTTTTAACCTTTTCATTGTATGGTCACTTACCGGCTTATGGCACGGAGCTTCCTGGAATTATCTGCTATGGGGAATATATTACTTTATTCTTTTGGTTTTTGAGAAAAACTTTTACGGAAAGCTTCTTGACAGGATGCCCTTGTTTTTCAGAAGATTAGTGACATTCATTCTTGTTCTTTTCGGATGGGTATTATTTGCTACCGAAGATTTGTCTGCAATCGGCGGATTCTTCGGCAGTCTTTTCGGAGTAAACGGCTTGCTCGGAGAGAACAGCCTGTATGTTTTATTCTCTAATTCCGCACTTCTTATAATTATGGCTGTTTTCTCAACGGATATTTTTACATTGAAGGAAGAAAATAAGAAAAAAATAAGTGTGACGGTTCTTCGTTTTGTAAGCTATGCTCTGCTGTTTGCCGTCAGTATTATATATTTGCTTGCCGATACATATAATCCGTTTTTATATTTCAGATTTTGAGAGAAAGGAGAGCCTATGCATTTCAAAAAAGATAGTATAACTAAACTGTTAAGCATAATTGTTTGTATAATATTTTTCTGCGTTCTCTTGGTGATTTCCGTTGCGGACGTGGTTGCAGAGGATAAGGCTGTTTCCGATACCGAAAATCGTGTTCTCGCTCAGTTTCCCGATATATCAATCAAATCAGTTTTTTCGGGGAAATTTATGAGCCGATTTGAAGAGTATCTCTCAGATCAGTCCGTTTTAAGAAATTTTAGTATTAAATCAAAAACAGTAATTTCAAGACTTCTCGGTGAAACCGAAATTAACGGTGTGTATCTCGGACAACAGAACAGACTTTTTGAGGTGCCGTCAGAGATATCGGAAGAAATGCTGAAGAAAACTACGGATGCAATAAATTCCTTTGTCGAAAATTCAGAAATTAAAAACAAATATTTTATTCTTGCACCAAACGCATCTGAAATATATTATGAGCAATTGCCGCGTTTTTTGAAGCTTCCTTCGCAGGGGGAGCAGATACGGGATATTTATTCTGAGCTTAGCGAAAATTTTGTTGACGTTGATGCTTTAAGTGTGTTATGCAATACGGATGGTGATAAGAATCTTTACTTCAGAACGGATCATCATTGGACGGCGGATGCGGCATTTGTTGTATTCAAGGAATTTATGAAGGCTGCGGAAATTGACTGTGATGAGAAGGCATACAGTAGAATCAACCTCAGTAATTCTTTTTACGGAACTCTTGCATCTTCAACGGGTATATATGAAAAAGGAGATGAATTAACAGCGGTTATTCCTAACGATTCTGCCGTAAAATATTATGTTTACAATGCAGATACACTTGAAAAAAACGCGTCTGTGCTTTGTGAGGACAAGCTTTCGCAAAAGAATCAGTATGAAGCTTTTTTCGGCGGAAACTACGGAAGAATTGAAATACACACCGATAATCTTAACCGTAAAAATCTGTTGATTATCAAGGACTCGTATGCTAATTGTTTTATTCCTCTTTTAATTCCGCATTTTGAAAAAATTGTTATAATCGATCCTCGCTATTTCAATGATGATATACAGCATATTCTTGAGGATAACGCCTTTTCTCATTTGCTGTTCTTATATAATCTTAATACCTTTGTCGAAGATACGTCCGTTTGTGAGGTGCTTGGTTAAAAAAGGTAGGGTCAGATAAAAATGGTTCTTCAGAAAAAAAGCATTCTGAAGAACCATCAAGATTCAGTTAAAATACATCAAATAGTTTTTTTACTGTTTCTTTACTGAATTTTGTACGAACACGCTTGTCTGTTTATATAATAAGTAAAAGTGTCGAAGCCGATGTTTTTTAATATTGCGGCTGTGCCTTCAAGCCCGTTTGACAGCATTTCGGGGGAGTGTGAATCACTTCCGAGAGTGATTTTGTGTCCACCAAGCTCTTTATAAATTTTAATAATATTTTCATTGGGCATAATTAAACCGTCGGAAAAGCCTGAGGTATTGATTTCAAGGCACTTCCCGAGATTAATTGTTTGTTGCAGTATTTTTGTTATTACGGGATAGTATTTTTTTATATCAACCTGTCTTTTATATTTGTTTATAATATATCTCAGAACAACAGTCAGATGAGAAAGTATATCAAAATCCTGAGATATGAGCATTTCATACACATCAGTAAAATACTGTGAAATGAATCTGTCAATCAACTCATCGCTGAATTCTGAAAAATTTATCGTGGAAAAGGGCATATCAAGATTTTTTAATCTCACGGCGTGGACAGAGCCGAGAATTACGTCCCAACTGTGCGAGGCTATGATTTTTTTTGCAAACAAGGGTTCATATAAGGCTTCACCGATTTCAACTCCGCAGGAGATTATAAGCCTTCCTTTATAAAGCGTTTGCATTTTTTTTGCTTCCGAAAATGATTGCGAAAGTTTATTTTGAATGCTGATATCTGTAGCATATTCACAGTCGCAGTGGTCGGTAACGGCAAAGCCGAACAGGTTTTCGGTAAGTGCTTTTTTGCAGTTTTCTTCTATTGTTCCTGTTGCGTCATGTGAATAACAGGTGTGGGTATGTGAATTGAAAAAATCCATTTTACAGACTCCGATTATTGATAAATTAGTTTTATTATATAATAAAACAGCTGAATATCAATAAATAATTTTATGTGAACTGTTTTCTTTTTAACTTGATTGTGCTAAAATGAATTAAAACATAAGGAGAGCATTGGTTTATGAATTCTTTTGAAATATTGGTAAATGAACTCACAAAGCGTAATTTGACGGTATCTGCTGCCGAATCCTGCACGGGCGGTCTTTTTGCTTCGGGAGTAGTGAGTGTTGCCGATGCATCAAGGGTTATCGCTTCATCCTTTGTGACGTATTCGGTTGATGCCAAAATTAAGCTTGTAAACGTAAGCAAAGAGTCTGTTGAAGAATTCGGTGTGGTCAGCGAAAAGGTTGCCTTGGAAATGGCAAAGGGTGCAATGCTTGCTTCCGAAGCAGATTGCGGAGTCGGAATAACAGGTTATGCCGGACCTGCCGCAGATGAATTTGACACTACTGCAGGTGTTGTTTGCTTTGGCTTTTGCGTAAAAGAAAAAACGCTGACTGCCACTAAGCATTTTGGTAACGCAGGGCGAAATGTCGTGAGGGAGGCGGCAGCAATTTACGCCGCTGATACCCTGACAAAGCTTATAAAAGTGTACGGTGATATCAAATGAAAAATCGCAGATTATCAAATATTCAGATAATTGCTGTTGGATTTTTTCTGATTGCAATTATAGGAACGGTTTTGCTGATGCTTCCGCTTTCGTCTGCCGAGGGGGAATGGACTTCGCCTCTTGTGGCTTTGTTTACTTCTGTTTCTGCTTCTTGTGTAACAGGCTTGGTGCTTGTTGATACTGCAACACATTGGTCCTTATTCGGGCAGATAGTGATTCTTGTGCTTATACAGCTCGGCGGTCTGGGATTTATGTCTGTTGCAACCTTCTTTTTATCTTTTACAAAAAAACATATAAACTTGAGAAAAAGAAGTATAATGGCTGAAAGCATCAATACGGCACATATATCCGGACTTAAAAAAATCACTCGCAAGATAATAATAGGTACGGCAATTTTTGAAGGTGCAGGTGCAGTTCTGCTTTCTTTTCGGTTTATAAAGGATTTCGGACTCGTCAAAGGAATCTGGTATTCTGTGTTTCATTCGGTTTCTGCGTTTTGTAATGCAGGATTTGATCTTATGGGAGTTAATGAAGAGTTTTGCTCACTTGTCGCATATTCTGATAATCTTCTTGTAAATACCGTTCTCATTATTCTGATAACGGCAGGTGGTATAGGCTTTCTTGTATGGGATGACCTGCTAAAAAACAAGCTTCGCTTCAGAAGTTATCAGCTTCATACAAAGCTTGTGCTGTCGGTCAGCATTATCCTCACGCTGGGGGGAGCATTACTTTTCGGATTGTTTGAAAAAGACGGAGCTCTTATGGGCAAAAGCTTAAAAGAACAGATTTTAATATGTCTGTTTTCGTCTGTAACCTGCAGGACGGCAGGATTTAATACTGTTGATTTTTCGTCTTTGGGCGGGGCAACCGTTCTTATGATGTGCTCATTGATGTTTGTCGGCGGTTCCTCGGGTTCTACCGCGGGCGGAGTAAAAACAACAACCGTAGCGGTGATTTTTTGCAACCTCGTTGCAAGTCTCAGGGGATTAGCAAGACCGAGAGTATTCGGCCGCACCTTTGAGGCAGAAACTCATAAAAAGGCTGTTACCGTATGTACTTTTAATCTTCTGCTGATTTGCACGGGAATTATGATTATCAGTGCGTTACAAAAATTTCCTTTGCAGGATATTATGTTTGAAGTATTTTCTGCAATGGGAACAGTCGGTATGACAACAGGAATCACGAGAGACCTGTCTGTTGTTTCTAAAATTTTGATTATATTTCTTATGTATGCCGGCAGAGTTGGCAGTATATCGTTTGCACTTGCTCTTTTAGAAAAAAAAGCACAGCCGGCAGTTCAATATCCAAAAGAAGCTATAACGGTAGGTTAGGGTGAATATTATGAAATCAATTCTTATTATCGGTATGAGTACTTTCGGACAGCATCTTCTGAAAGAGCTTGCAAAAAGAAATTGCGAGGTTATGATAGTTGATATTAACGAAAATCTTGTTACACCGTATCTTGACATTGCAGTTTCTGCCAAGGTTGCGGACTGTACCGACGTTAACGTGCTGACATCGTTCGGTGTCGATGAATTTGATACTTGCTTTGTATGTTTGGGCGGACATTTTACAGAGGCACTTGAAGTAAGCACATTATTGAAGGAATTAGGTGCAAAAAAGGTTATCAGTGAGGTCAACCGAGAAATAGAAAAGAAGTTTTTATTGAAAAACGGTGCGGATGCGGTAATTTATCCCGAGGAGGATGTTGCTGTCAGATGGGCTGCTGAAGAAAGCAGCGACAACGTTTTTGATTTCTTTGAGCTCTCGGACGGGTATTCGGTGTATGAAATTGCCGTTCCTACTGCGTGGGTCGGAAAATCTCTTAAAGAGCTTCGGATCAGAGAAAAATATAACATCAATATAATAGCAATAAAAAATTCGGGGCATATTATTCCTGTGCTTTCTCCCGATAGTAAATTTTCTGCCGATGAACACGTAATCGTTATGTGTCACCAATCCGACATAAAGAAATTCATAAAATAATACACGAAGAAGCTTTTAGAAGGCGGCGAATGCTGAATTCGCAGAATTAACTAAGAGCAGAGACTCACTTATGCGTGAATCTCTGCTCTTTTAATACTCAGTTATTGGAAAGCTGTTGTTCGGATGGAACTGAACTGCCGTGTCTGTTGCGTTTTTTGATTCCTGCAATTTTCAATAATTCTATCATTGCTGCATAAATGAATATTATTGCAAAAAAACCGGCAATCATAGCAAATGTGTTCATCAGATAATGAACGCGGTTTATAAAAATAATAATTCTGAAGAATACTGCGAGTATTGCAAGAATAAAGCCTGTTATAATTAAGCCTGTGCCGAAAATTTTCAGAATAATATCCGTGATTTTTTTGAATTTACAGGTTGCAACGGAAACACAGAAGAATGCATAGGGTATCATTTCTATAAGCGTTATAAAGGGGTAGGTATCTCTGACTCCGACTTCAACGGAAATAAGCTGATTAAGCAGTAATGACACAAAATATACTGTCGGAGGACATATCAGAATTATAGGCCTGTCCATAGCCATTGTAATAGCATAGCAGGCAAAGCAAATTGCAGCAGTAAACGGTATTATTATGTCGAAAACGACGCTTATGGCTGATTTGTCCATCAGAATCAGCTGAGTCACCAGACAAGCACAACAGGCGATGCAGTAAATAATTGCCTGTTTTACGTTTTTATGTGACATAATAAATGCCGGCATTTCTCTAATTGGCATTTTTATCTTCCTCAAATTTTTTTATTATTATACTACATAAGTCACCGTGATTCAATAATTAAACATTATTTGATTTTATTTGTAATAATTGTTTTTTTCGGGAAAGAATATTATCGGTGATTGTTTTGAAAAAAATTAACACGATGATCAAACGTGCAAGGCTTATGTTTTTGGCAGTTTGTTTAATTTTCGGAATTTGTATCTCAAAGGTTATAATTATTCAATCCGAAATATCTTCTTCCGTGGTAGTTGAACAAAGTACAAGAACCATAAAGCTCGGAGAGACGAGAGGATATATTTATGACAGAAATATGAAGCCTCTTGTCAACGGTAATGAAACGGATAAAATTATTCTTCTTTCAAATTCATATACTAAAGGACTTATCGGAGAGCTGTTGGAGAATGAGGGTACTCAAAATGAGATTGCAGATGGAATTTACGTTTCAATAAACGATAATTCCGAAGTTGAGGAAAACGATTACGTCAAAAAATTCTCGACAGTTACAAGGAATTATGATAAATATCTTCTCAGACATATTATAGGCTACACAGACGCGGACGGAGTCGGCGTATGCGGAATTGAGAAGGCGTTTGATAAAATTCTTGATGACGGCGGCGGTGAATTGACGGCACAGTTTTGCACTAATTCAAGAGGTGAAGCGTTATCCTTGCAAGGAATAACCCTGAATAACAGAAATTATAATTCAGCTGCTGGTGTGTCTTTGACGGTTGATAAGGAAATTCAGTCTGTTTGCGAAAAAATAATCGGTGAAAGTAATATTAAAACAGGCGCCGTAATCGTGATGAACTGTAAAACCTCTGAGATTCTTGCAAGTGTCAGCGTGCCGTGCTATGACATAGATAATCTTGAAAAATCGCTTGATGACCCCGATAAGCCTTTTCTTAACCGTGTTTTCAATGCTTTTCCCGTGGGGTCGGTAATAAAGCCGTTTATTGCCGCCGCGGCTATCGAAAGCGGATTTGATATTTACGAAGCTTATGAATGTAATGCAAGCGTAAGCGTCAGTGCAACCGAATTCAGATGCTTTAATTTTAATTCTCACGGCAGTATAGAGCTTAACGGTGCGATAGAAAAGTCCTGTAATTGTTATTTTATCGATATGGGGCTGAATATAGGAAAAGATGCAATAGCTTCTATGCTTTCAGCCTTCGGTTTCGGAAAAAGCACGACATTCTGTTCAGCTCTGATAAGCTCATCAGGTAATTTACCCGAAGCAAAAAATATAACGTCGGATGCACAGCTGGCAAATTTATGCTTCGGACAGGGCGAATTGCTTGTAACACCCATACAGCTTGCCGCCGCCTACTCCGCATTAGCCAACGGCGGAGTGTATAATGCCCCCGTTTTGATGAAAAATCTTATTGATGATAACGGGGAAGTGTACGGGTATTATAAATCAGAAAACAGCTACCGCGTCGTATCTGAAGAATGCTGTGAGAAAATTAATGCGGCGTTATATAATAATATGCTTAACGGTACCGGTAAAAACGGCTTGTCTACTTACGTAAGCTCTGCCGGAAAAACAGCAACGGCACAGACAGGACGGTTCAATGAAAATGAGGAAGAAATACTCTGTACCTGGTTTGCAGGCTTTTTTCCCTATGAGGAGCCGCAGTATACCATTGTTATATTCAACGAAAACGGAAGCGCAGCATCTCAGGATTGCGCTCCCGTATTTAAGGAAATAACCGAAGAGATATTAAAGCTGTATCCCGTTCAATAAGAGTTACAAAAATATCGGTTGTAGCTGCTTTGCGTTAACGGCAGCTTCGACGGCGTCGGGAATTTTTGTGAAATCGGCAACGACTGAGCGAGGCTTTGCCTTAGGATCATCCTGTCGCATAGGTACGAAATAAACATTTTTATAATTAAGCAGATTGCCGATATTTTTTGAAGCTCCCGCTAATGCATCGTTTGTAGAAACAGCAATCAAAACGGGGCCGGAGTTTCTGAGATGGGATTTTGCGGCAAGCGTTACGCTCGTATCTGCAATTCCGCTTGAAAGCTTTGCCAGGGTATTTCCCGTGCAGGGAGCAATTACAAGTATGTCAAGAAGCTTTTTCGGGCCTATGGGTTCCGCTTGCGCTATACTCGAAATGATTTCGTTCCCCGTAATGCTTTTGATTTCATTTCTGAAATATTCGGCAGAACCGAATCTTGTATCGGTTGAATATGCATTATGACTCATTATAGGTATTATATTGTGCCCGTTTTTCTTCAGCCTTGTGATTTCGGGGAGAATTTTACTGAAGGTACAAAATGAACCGGTCAATGCAAAGCCTATATTCAGCTCTGTCATTATTTCACCTCCTTTATACAGTTTTCAATTGTTTCTCCTATTACGATTCCTGCACTTTTCGGCACGGTCTTTCCCGGCAAGGAAAATGCCTTGACAAGATTTCTTTTATATTTGTCGCACGCTTCAAAATTAATTCCGTACGGAGCGCTTGCCGATTCTATTAACAGGCAGTTTTCCTTTGTGTTTTTTATGAAGTCTTCATCGATTATTCGTGAAGGTACCGTATTGACAAGGCAGTCGAAGTAATTTGCAAGGCTGTTGAGCTGTGATAAGCTATAGGCTTTACTGCCTTTTAATGATGCCTTTGTCAGCTGTAACGGATTTCTTGCAAAAACAGTTACGTCAGCACCGAGTAAATTGAGCAGCTCCGCAGTAAATGCTCCTATTCGTCCGAATCCCGTTATCGCCGTTTTTAATCCTACGACTGATACAGGAAGCTTATCAAATATTATTGAAACGATACCTTCAGCTGTCAGCTTTGCGTTTTTAAGTATAAATTCTTCGTTTTTATAATAATCAAAAACAAAATCGGTTCTTGCTTTTAATTGTTTATAAAAGGTCGGCTGTCCCATTCCGAGAAATACGAGTTGGTTTTGTTTTACGGTATCTGCGATTTCTCTGAGCGGAATTTCCCACGAGGAAAGAGGGGTATTTAAAATCCCGGGATTTTTCGATACCGGCAGCGGTAAAAGTATTGCCTCCGAATTTAATGATTCTGCAAGGCTTTCGCATTTTTTTACGGCTTTATTGATTTTTCCGTGCTCACAGGCAAAAATCTTTACTTCAAATCCTGATTTGTGCAGGTATTCTGCGGCATAAAGCTGTCTGGTATCTCCTCCGATAACACTTATAGTTTTTATATCTGACATTTGTTTACCTCCTTGTTTTATTTTATGAATAATATGATAGTTAGTGCCTTTCAATGAAAAAATACTTGACAAATTTTAACATTTAATTTAGTATAATATAGATAATTGAAATACTGAGAAAAAGAGAGTAAATGCCGTTGAAAAACTCAGAGAGCAGGGGATTGGTGTGAGCCCTGTTTCAGTAAATTGCATTGAAAATCACTTTGGAGTAGCCGGACTGAAAATTGCAGTAGGGTCGGTCGGAGGTCCACCGTTAAAGGGACGGCATATTTATTGTATGTTAATAGGTGGTATAAACGAAGAATCCTTTGTCCTGTTAATGACAAAGGATATTTTTTTAGGAGGATTTTTTATGTACGAAAAGGTTTCGACTAACTTGAATTTCGTTGAACGCGAAAAAAAGGTTGAACAGTTCTGGAAAGACAATGATATTTTCAGAAAGAGTATGGCAGACCGTGCAGACGGTAAATCTTATGTATTCTATGACGGACCTCCTACGGCTAACGGAAAGCCTCATATAGGTCACGTTCTTACCCGTGTTATCAAGGATATGATCCCTCGGTACAGAACAATGAAGGGATATATGGTTCCCAGAAAAGCAGGTTGGGATACGCACGGACTTCCCGTAGAAATCGAGGTTGAAAAGCTGCTCGGACTTGACGGAAAGGAACAGATTGAGGAATACGGTCTTGCTCCCTTTATTGACAAGTGTAAGGAAAGCGTTTGGAAGTATAAGGGAATGTGGGAGGATTTTTCAAGCACGGTAGGCTTCTGGGCTGATATGGATGATCCTTACGTAACTTATGATAATAATTTCATTGAATCCGAATGGTGGGCATTAAAGACTATATGGGAAAAGGATCTGCTTTATAAGGGCTTCAAAATCGTTCCTTATTGCCCGAGATGCGGAACTCCTCTTTCTTCTCATGAGGTGGCGCAGGGTTATAAGTGTGTTAAGGAACGTTCTGCAGTTGTTCGCTTCAAGGTCAAGGGAGAGGATGCATATTTCCTTGCCTGGACCACAACTCCGTGGACGCTTCCCTCAAACGTTGCTCTTTGTGTAAATCCCGAAAATGAATACTGTAAGGTTAAGGCCTGCGACGGATATACTTATTATATGGCTACAGCTCTCCTTGATAAGGTTCTCGGTGGTCTTAAAAGAGAAGAAGGGGAGAAGGCTTATGAGATACTTGAAGCCTTCCCCGGAACCGCACTTGAAAGAAAGGAATATGAGCCTCTTTTCGAGTGTACGGGAAAAGCTGTTGAAAAACAGAAAATCAAGGGACATTACGTAACCTGTGATAATTACGTTACCCTTTCCGACGGTACGGGTATTGTTCATATTGCTCCTGCATTCGGTGAGGATGATGCAAGCGTAGGCAGAAAATACGGTCTTCCTTTTGTTCAGTTCGTTGATTCAAAGGGTGAGATGACACAGGAGACCCCCTATGCCGGTCTTTTCGTTAAGGATGCTGATAAGCCTATACTTGTAGATCTTGAGAAGAACGGCTTGCTGTTTGATGCACCCAAGTTTGAGCACGATTATCCGCATTGCTGGAGATGTGACACTCCTCTTATTTATTATGCAAGAGAGTCTTGGTTTATTAAGATGACCGCTGTGAAGGATGATCTTGTAAAGAATAACAATACTATTAACTGGATGCCTGAAAGCATCGGTAAGGGAAGATTCGGTAACTTTATTGAGAATGTTCAGGACTGGGGTCTTTCAAGAAACCGTTATTGGGGTACTCCTCTTAATATCTGGGAATGTGAATGCGGACACAGACATTGTATAGGCAGTATTGAGGAGCTTAAATCAATGTCCGATAACTGTCCTGATGATATTGAGCTTCATCGTCCCTATATTGATGCCGTAACTCTCAGATGTCCCGTATGCGGGAAAGAGATGAAGAGAGTTCCCGAGGTTATCGACTGTTGGTTTGATTCAGGCTCAATGCCCTTTGCACAGCATCATTATCCCTTTGAAAATAAAGAGCTTTTTGATTCTCAGTTCCCCGCAGACTTCATTTCGGAGGCAGTTGATCAGACAAGAGGATGGTTTTATTCACTTCTTGCAATCTCTACGCTTATCTTTGATAAGGCTCCTTATAAGAATGTTATCGTTCTCGGCCACGTTCAGGATGAAAACGGACAGAAGATGTCTAAGTCTAAGGGTAATGCGGTTGATCCTTTTGATGCGCTTGCAACATACGGAGCTGATGCTATCCGTTGGTATTTCTATACAAACTCTGCACCCTGGCTTCCTAACAGATTCTACGGTAAGGCAGTTCAGGAGGGACAGAGAAAGTTTATGGGTACTCTCTGGAATACGTATGCATTCTTTGTTCTTTACGCAAATATTGATAATTTTGATGCAACAAAATATGAGCTTGATTATGATAAGCTTTCCGTAATGGATAAGTGGCTTCTTTCACGTCTTAATTCGACTGTTAAGGAAGTTGACGACCATCTTGCCAATTACAGAATTCCCGAATCTGCAAAGGCTCTTGAAGGCTTTGTTGATGAGCTTTCCAACTGGTACGTAAGACGCGGACGTGAGCGTTATTGGGTTCAGGGACTCCCCGAGGATAAGATCAATGCTTATATGACTCTTTATACTGCTCTTGTTACAATTGCAAAGGCTTCTGCTCCTCTTATTCCCTTTATGTCAGAGGATATATACAGAAATCTTGTATGCTCTCTTGATAAAAATGCTCCTGAGAGTATCCATCTTTGCGATTATCCTGAGGTAAACGAGGAATTTATTGACGAAGAGCTTGAAAAGAATATGGAGCAGGTTCTTAATATTGTTGTTCTCGGTCGTGCCGCCCGAAACGGTGCAAACATCAAGAACCGTCAGCCTCTTGGTGCAATTACGGTTGTTTCCGAAGCAAAGCTCGGAGAAATGTATACTGATATAATCCGTGATGAGCTCAACGTAAAGACTGTTGATTTTGCAGATAATGCAGACGGACTTGTAACCTACACCTTTAAGCCTCAGCTGAAGACCCTCGGTCCTAAGTACGGAAAGCAGCTCGGTGAAATCAGAGGTCTGCTTGAAAAGCTTGACGGTTCTGCCGCAAAGAAGGAGCTTGACACCAAGGGCTTTATTACTCTTTCAATTTCAATCGGTGATATTGAGCTTGGTGCTGATGATCTTCTTGTTTCCGCTCAGCAGATGGATGATTCTTTCTCACTTTCCGATAACGGCTTTACCGTATCTCTTGATACAAGGCTGACCGACGAGCTTATTGCCGAAGGTTATGTCAGAGAGCTTATTTCCAAGATTCAGACAATGAGAAAGGATTCTGATTTCAACGTTACCGATCATATCAGAGTCGGCATTACTGCATCTGAAAAGCTCAATGCAATTGTCGGTGCTCATACCGCTGAAATTGCCGTTGACGTGCTTGCAGATTCTGTAACTGTCGGTGAAGCTTATGATATTTCAAAGGAATGGGATATCAACGGCGAAAAGGCTGTAATCAGCGTTGCTGTCGTAAAATAAGAATCAATTTTTAATAGATAACAGGAGACAAATATGCCGTTTATCGATGCAAAAATTACAAAAAAGCTTTGTGAGGCTCAGCTTTCGGATTTGAAATCTTATTTTGGCGAAGTCATTTCATTGTTTCCCGGTAAGAGTGAAAACTGGCTTATGTGCTCAATTTCCGATAACTGTAAAATCTGGTTTCAGGGTAATGATTCGGATGACAGTGCTTTCATTGAAGTAAAGCTTTTCGGAGACGTTAATAAAAAGTCAGCAGATAAGTTTACTGCAAAAATTTGTGAATATATGAGCAACCAGCTTGATATTTCACCTTCAAGAGTTTACGTACGGTACGAGGGCGGTAAATTCTGGGGCTGGAACGGCTCTGATTTCTGATTGTAAGTTTTTTGACTTTATAATTTTTTCGTAAAGCTGCGGGTTTGCGGTAATAGCCGTAAATTTGCTTCAAAAGTGAATATTTTTACGTATATTAAAAAGTCTGCAGGTTTTAATGCCCGCAGACTTTTTAGTTAAATATTCAGAATAATTGTTGCAAAATAAAAATAAACAAGAAGGGAAACAGTATCTATCAGAGTAGTAATAAGAGGACTTGCCATAACGGCGGGGTCAAGACCAACCTTTTTTGCAAGAAGCGGTAAAGCACAGCCTATAAGCTTTGCTGATACAATTGTTGCAAAAAGTGTTATACCTACTACAAGTGCAACAAAAACGGTAACCTCGGGATTTTTCATCATAAGATTATCAACCAGCATAACCTTGCCGACGGCTGCAACTCCGAGAACGATTCCGCATAATATCGAAACTCGGCATTCCTTCCACAAAACCTTGAAGAAATCGGAGAATTCCACCTGTCCGAGCGAAATACCTCGAATAACCGTAACCGATGCCTGACTTCCCGCATTTCCTCCTGTACCCATAAGCATAGGTATGAATGCTGTAAGAATAGGAAGCACGGCAAGCGCGCTCTCAAATTTAGATATTATCATTCCTGTAAAGGTTGCTGAAATCATAAGAATCATCAACCAGGGGATTCTGGATGCCCATAGCTTCATTACGGGTGTTTTAAGATATTCGGTGTCATTGGGAGTAATACCTGAGATTTTGGAGAAGTCCTCTTCGGTTTCCTCCTGCATTACGTCTATAGCGTCATCGACCGTGATAATACCGACGAGTCTGTTTTCTTTATCAACAACGGGGAGTGCAAGGAAATCGTATTTTCCGAACATAAGGACGATTTCTTCAGCGTCTTCAAGTGTATATACGGAAATTACGTTTTCCTCCATAATATCTGCTACAGAAGCATCAAGATCTGACAGCAACAGATCCTTTGCCGTTACAATTCCGATAAGATGGTTCTTTTCATCGGTAACGTAGCAGGTGTAAATTGTTTCTTTGTTTACACCGACGCTTCTTATAAGCTCAAGAGATTCGGCGACCGTAAAAGACTTTTTGAGTCTGACAAACTCGGTGGTCATCAGACTGCCCGCAGAATCCTCGGGGTACTTCAGCAGCTCATTGACAGCTTTTCTCATATCCGGTGATACGACCTTCAGAATACGTTTTACAACGGTTGCGGGCATTTCTTCGATGATATCAGCTGTATCATCATAGTAAAGCTCATCGAAAACATCCTTCAGCTGTGAATCGCTGAAAAAGTTAATGAGAAATTCCTGCTTGTCCGTATCCATTTCAACAAAAACCTCGGCAGCAAGCTCCTTCGGTAAGAGTCTGTAAATAAGAACCGATTTTTCATCTGAAAGCTCATCAATGATATCGTTTATATCAGCAGGATTCTGTTCTTCAAGAAGTGTACGAAGAGCCGCAAACTTTTTCTCCTCAAGCAGAGATAAGGCTTGCTCGATTAATGTGATTTCATAATTTTCTTCCATGTGTTTTTCTCCTTTCTGAAATTGCGGCATTAATGCCTTGTTATACAGGAGCAAACACAAAAGCGAGAGGGAAGCTTTAACAAATAAATTAAATAAAATAGTGAGTTATATGAACACTTATATAACTGAAAGAGCAAAAGCTTCTACTACCCGGATTCGCGCCGCCGTCACCTGTATCCATAAACTCACTTCCTTTATTTTGTAATTAAATAAAATCCGACAGGAAAACGTCGTCACCGAGCCTTACGGCGACCGTTTTCGGATAGTCCGTCTCCGAGGAACGATATAATCCTTTTGCTTTATAGGATGGAATTTCCTGTAAAGAAAAAAAACCGCGCCCGTACGGCCGCAGAAGTTTTCCTTACAGACCGCTTGAGCTTTAGCTTTGCAGGGCGTGGTAAAATAACCGTGTAATTGCGTTGGAGTATACCTTGAATTTTCGATATATCCTGTTTGACCGGCGCACGTTGTCTCCACCGTTTTGCGGCCGCAATCCATATCCCTGTAGTAGCCTCACCTATCGGATATTTATTCTCTTAAATTATACTTTTTTCTGTTGCGCCAGTCAAGCGATATTTTAATAATATAAATATTTATTTAAAGGTTGATTTTTTACGGGCTTTATGTTATTATATTGCAAAATAAGTTTTGGAGTTGGTAGTATGGCAAAATTAAAAGAAATTGATAATATGGCTGAACAGAAGGGAAGCTTGCTTGTAACTATCTGGCAGTTTGTGAAGTTTATTGTTGTAAGTCTTCTTGCTATGATTGTTCAGTTTGTTCTTCTTAACACCCTTAATCTTATTCCTGCAATAAATGATTTATACACGCAGGAGTTTAATTGGCTTTTCTTCACTTATCCTGTAGCTGTAGGCGGTCTCGGATATTTCATCGTAAGCAACGTTGCTAATATTGTTGCTCAGATAGTTGCTTTCTTTGTAAACAAAGAAAAGACCTTTAATTCCGGTGCGAACGTTGCAATTGCTCTTCCCATTTACATAGTATTTACAATCGGACTTATTGTTTTCTCCGCCTGGCTTAATCCCACGCTCAAGGATGTTTTTGTCGGCTGGAGCCTTGATGAAACCAGCGCAAAGAATATAGCAACAATGATTTGCTCTGCAGTTCAGTTTTTCCTTTATTTCCCCGTTGATAAGATTCTTTTCCATAAGAAGAAAGAAGAAAAATAATCAGTCGCATTACAAGAAAACGGTCGCCGTACGCCTACGGTGACCGTTTTTGAATAGTCCGGCTCCCGAGGAAAGCCCCGCTTTCTGTTCGGAGGGACATAAAATCTTTTTACTTCATGGGAAGGAATTTTCTGCAAAGTAAAAATAAGACAGTATCGGTGAGTCTTCCGATGCTGTCTTAACTTATTTACGGTAATATTCTGTTGGTTGTTATATATTTAATGCCGAATAAATTCATAGCATCTGCCGCTATCGGGAAGTCAACAGTCCACGTTGCAACCTCAAGGTTGTTTTGTTGAGCATATTTTACGGCATCAGTCATTTTTGAGATTAATCCGAAATTGATATCCACTCCGATATTACCGTTTTCTATGCAGATATCAACGTCTTCTTTTGTAAGATTATTTGTGATAAACATCAGCTTTATGCTCTTGTTCAGCTCACGGATTCCCAATAAGGCTTCCATATCAAAGGATATAATTACTGCGCTGTCGGTAAGACCGTGTTCTTCAATTAAAGAAAGAAGATTTATGAAAGCCTCCTTATTGTAGCCTTTTATTTCAATAAACGGAACAACCGAAGTGTCTTTAATTATTTTCAGGGCATCCTCAAGCTTCGGTAATTTGAGATTTTCGTAGTCCTCGATATTGTTGCCGTTATCTACGGTAAACTGTTGTATTTCATCAAAGCTCAGTTCAGAAATTTCACCGGTGCCGTTTGTCATTTTATCTATGTCGCTGTCATGATTTAATAACCAGACTCCGTCCTTGGTTGTGTGAATATCAAACTCAACGCCGTAGAATCCGGCGTCTATCGCACCTTTTATTGCCGGCAGTGTATTCTCGGGATATGCTGACGATAAACCGCGGTGAGCAATAAATTTCTGCGGCTCTGAGGAATGAGAAGTAAACGTGAAGGCTGAGCTTATCGGGAATTTTGTAAAATTAACAACACAGACGGCAATTATAACTGCCAGAATAACGCTAACGGTAATTAATAATTTACGTTTCATAATCATTTCTCCGTTTTCTTTTTATTATATGATAATATTAAACTCAATGCAAGAATTTTAACTGATTCTATTGTAATTCAGCCGTATATGTGTTAAATTTATCAAGTGACTAAGGAGTTGAATATATGAAGGATTTTGAATTAAAGCTTTGTCGGACGGAATCTGTTGAATTTATCAACAAATTGCCTTCAAACGTAAAAATTGAGCTCGGCACGAAGGTTGCTTACAATGTCGGATATTCAAAGGTAAATACCTGTCAAGGTGAATTCAGAGCTGAAATTGCCGATAAAAATAATCCCGACCGATTTCGGATAGTTGTAATTATGAAAGGATTTTTTGTTATAAAATCCGATATTTCAAAAGAAAAGCTTCATATTCTGACTTATGATGCTATGTATCCGTTTGTAAAGGCTTTTGTTGCGGGTCTGACTTCAAATTCAGGTATTTCACCCGTTTATCTGCCGTATATTGATATTTCTAACACGAGCATTTATAAAATGGAAGTACGTCGGGATTTTAATAAAACAGAGGAGAACGAATGAAAAAGAAAGATATTTTTTTAATTGTATTGCGTTGTGCGGTTGCACTGACCTTATTTGCGGTTGCAATCATTTATTATGATGAATTATCCACAATAGACGTTAAGGCAATTGCGGATGTTACCGACACGCTTTCATTGATGATAATTATGATTCTCGGAGTTTACCTTGTGAAGGCTCTTGTTTTTGTTGTGCCCGCCTCTCTGGTTTACGTCGCGGTGGGTGCAATTATGGATCCCTTGCCTGCAGTTATCGTTAATCTTACGGGTATTTTTATTGAAATTTCCGTAACCTATATTCTCGGCAGATTTATCGGAAAAGATGCTGTTCATAAGATGCTGTCTAAAAAGGAAACAGGAAGGAAGCTTCTTGAAAGGGACATACAAAGTAAAGCTTCCGTGCTTCTGGCAATCAGAGCAATTCCGGCGTTTCCCATTGATTTTGTCAGCCTTCTTTACGGAGCATCGGGATGTGCTTATCTTAAATATGCATTGTTATCCGTTGTCGGTATTTCGTGGAGAGTTATACTGTTTACAATTCTCGGTGATGCAATTTTCAGCTGGATTCCTATGGATAAGATAATTCTTGTCGTTATTTGTCTGATTCCCTTAGGGGTTATATATTATCTTGTTAAAAAATTCATACTTGAGCCTAAAAAGAAAATTAAGGAAGAGCAGGGTGGAGTTTTATGAAAGTGACTGTTATTGGCGGCGGCGGTGTTCGCTCAATGTTTCTTGCAAAATCTATTGCCGCAAGGGCGGAAGAACTCGGAATTACCACACTTTGCTTTATGGACAATGATGAGGTAAAATTAAATATTTTCGGTAAAATGGCGGTAAAGGTAGCTTTGATGATATGTCCGACGCTTGATTTTATCATTACGTCCGATGCCGCAGAAGCCGTACGCGATGCCGATTATGTTATTACAACTATACGTGTCGGCGGAGATTCTATGAGAGTACGTGATGAAAGAATTGCTCTGAATCTCGGAGTTTTAGGACAGGAGACCACAGGAGCGGCAGGCTTCAGCTTTGCTATGAGAAGTATTCCCGTGCTTGCGGAATACTGTGAATTGATTAAAAAATATTCAAAGCCTGATGTCAAGGTTTTTAACTTTACGAATCCCGCAGGCCTCGTTTCGCAGGCATTGAGTGATCTCGGATATGATTTTACCTTCGGTATATGCGATGCGCCGAGCAGTATGCTTCATTCGTTTGCTGAGCTTTTAGGGGTTGATGCAGGGAATATATATGGCAGTATCTACGGCTTGAATCATCTGTCATTTTTCTGTGAGGTTTATACGGATTCCGAAAATGTAACTGAAAAGCTGATTTTTGACGATAATGCATATTTGAAAACCGATATGAGATATTTTTCAAAGGATATGCTTATAAATAAGAGATTTATTCCCAATGAATATCTTTATTATTTCTTTGACAGACAAAATGCTCTTAATAATATTCTCAATGCCGAAAAAACGCGCGGAGAGCAGATAGAGGAAATAAACCGTCTAATGATCAAGGAGCTTTCTCAGGTAGATATTGAAGGTGATTTTGATAATGCACTTGAAATATTTGAAAAGTATTACGGTATGCGGGAGAATTCTTATATGGCGAGCGAAACCGGTATTGTCAGAGATAAAAAATGGACTTTTGATCCGTTTTCTGAGGACGACGGCGGATATGCAGGGGTTGCATTAAGGTATATTGATATCATAAGCCGCAACAGCAGCGGAAAAATGATACTTTGTACTCCCAATAAAGGTGCACTCCCGTTTCTTCTTGACAATGACATAGTTGAGGTAACCTGTGACGTTTCAAAAGACGGTGTGATTCCGCAGAGGTTTGAAAGTGAAGCTATCGATTCCTACGCCGCCGAATTAATAAGAAGAGTAAAGCTTTATGAGCGCGAGGCTGCCCGTGCAATTATAGAAAAAAACAAGCAAAGGGCAACGCAGGCCTTGGCACTTCATCCTCTTGTTGAATCGTATACGGTTGCCGAAAAGCTTATTGATAAATATATTGAATTGAATTCAGATTACAGTAAAGGATGGATATAATTCAGTAGCTTTTTTTGTGCGGTTTTTTTGTTAATTAAACATTAAAAATATAATATTATATTCGAAAAAAAGATCTTGAATCCCCGAGTGAGATTCAAGATCAGTTTTTTTAGAGAAGCTTTGCGGCAGCCTTGTCTATCAGAAGAACTGCATCGGGATGGTTTTTAAGCACGGAAGCGGGGCACATAGGTGTAACCTCACCGTTGACTGTTGCAGCAATAGCATTGGCTTTTGATTCGCCCGTAGCGATGAGCACGATTTTTTTAGCCTTCATAATAGACTCAATGCCCATTGTAAGAGCATATCTCGGCATAGAATCGTCATCAAAATAAATGCTGTTTGATTTGATTGTGCTGTCAGTAAGCTTTACCTTGAAGGTTCCCTTTGAAAAGGTATCGGAAGGTTCATTAAAGCCGATATGACCGTTAGTTCCGATTCCGAGAAGCTGAATATCAATACCGCCTGCCATATCAATTGCATTATCGAATGCTTCAGCCTCAGCCTCGGGATTCTCGGCGTTGCCGTCAAGGATATGCACGTTTTCTTCTTTAATATCTATCTCATTGAAAAGGTTTTCGTGCATAAAGGTATAGTAGCTGTTTTTATCGTCTCTGGGGAGATTGCAGTATTCATCGAGATTAAAGGTTTTTACTTCCTTAAAGGATATCTCTCCGTTCCTGGTGCGCTTTATCAGCTCTTTGTAGGTTTTGACAGGGGATGCACCGGTTGCAAGTCCTAAAACACTATCCTTTTTATTAAGCAAGCCTACGGTAAAAATATCCGCACAAGCTACTGCAATTTCGTCTGCATTGTTAAAAATTCGTACTTCCATATAAATCCTCCTTTTTTGATAATTATAATGTTTATAATATGTAAAGTCAACACAAATAATGACACGAATTATGCTGAAAACGCTTGTAATTCATTTATATATATGATAAAATTATAGAAATTTAATTTCCGGAGGATTTAAAATGCCTGAGAACTTTTCTTTTCGTTCTTCAATGAACGGATTTAACAGAAATGACGTAATCGCTTATATCGACAGTCTTATTCAGGAGAAGCAGAAGCTTGAGGCTGCCGTAACTGAAAAGGAAAATGAAATTTCTGATTTGAAAGCTGAGATTTCAGCACTTAAAGACAGCATCTCCGAGGCGGCAAATAAGTCTGATAAGGACAAGTGTTCCGAATGTGATATTTCCAAGGTGTATGAGGCGCGTCTCGGTGCCGCGATGCTTGATGCTAAGCGTTTTTCTGAAATTCTTGTTAAGGAAGCCAATGATAAGGCTGCTGACTTGTTTGCGGATGCTTTTACTGCAGTCGAATCCACTTCAGCAAAGGCAAGTGAGATATCCCGTGATATTGCCGATTTTAACAGTCAGTTTAACGCTTCCTTCAAGGTTTTGCTTGATAATATAGGTTCTCTCAGAAAAAAGCTTGACGGCTTCAAGAATGAAGTTGATGCTACAGGAAGTATGTTCAATTTTACTACTCACTTTGATGATTCTGCATCTGACGGCGGTGACGATGCTGTTAAAAGCGATTTTATTCATACGGATGTTTTTTCCAAGAACGGGAAATTTTCAGGTTCGTCCGCTGATAAAGGCAACGTTAATTTCGATGATGCCGACGAGTATGACTTTATGGTAGATGTCAATGATTGAAACAGCTCTCACGGTCGAACAATTAAAGGATAGAGTTATTCATTTAGTTGCCGGACAGAAGATTCTTTTGTCCGGTACCGTTTATACTGCACGGGATGCGGCACATCTGCGATTATGTGAATTGATATCTGCAGATAAGCCTTTGCCTTTTTCCTTAAAAGGTGCGGTCATTTATTTTGCGGGCCCGACACCGACAAAATCGGACGGTACAATAGGAAGCTTCGGTCCTACGACCTCCTCACGTATGGATGGTTTTTCTCCTATTCTTATGGACAACGGACTGCTCGGAATGATAGGTAAGGGGAATCGTTCGCAGGAGGTTGTGGATTCTATCGTAAAAAATAAAGCCGTGTATTTCTGTGCAGGCGGCGGATTAGGTGCTCTTATCAGCAACAGCATTGTAAGTCTTGAGGAAATTGCGTTTCCGGAGCTTGGTTGTGAAAGTATAAAAAAGCTGACGGTTAAGGATATGCCTTTGGTTGTCGGTATTGATGCTTCGGGAAAATCTATATTCAGCAGAAAAAATTTAGGGTGAATTTATGTCGTCAGATAAACTTCTTCAGTTAAGAAGAAAAATAATTGAAAAAGAGTTTTCAAGGATGAACAGTATGCAGTTCAAGGCTGTTACCACGGTTAACGGTCCGCTTCTTATTCTTGCAGGTGCCGGAAGCGGAAAGACTACTGTTCTTGTTAACAGAATTATAAATCTTATTAAATACGGTAATGCATATAATTCTGAGCGTATATTTTCCGATTTCTGTGAGGATGCTGAGGAAAAGCTTGAAAAATATCTCAATAACATCAGCGGTTCTTATGATGAGCTCAGAAATCTCTTGTGTGTTGATGCTCCCGAGCCTTGGCAGATTCTTGCCATAACCTTTACCAATAAAGCCGCAAAGGAGCTGAAGGAAAGGCTTGTGAATCAGCTTGGAGAAGCGGGCGATGAAATATGGGCAAGCACTTTTCACTCTGCCTGTGTCAGAATACTAAGACGTTATTCGGACAGAATCGGATTTTCCAAGAATTTTACCATATATGATACCGATGATTCAAAGCGGCTGATGAAAGAGGTTCAGCGTCAGCTTAACATCGATGATAAATACCTGCCTCAGAAATCTATATTGGGTGAAATCAGCCGCGCCAAGGATTCTCTTATGACCCCCGAGGTCTATGACGAGAATGTCGGTTCCGATATGCGTAAAAAGGATATATCAAAGGCTTATGCAAAATACCAGGCATTATTATCCGAAGCAGATGCTATGGACTTTGACGATATTATATTTAAGACCGTTGAGCTTCTGAAGAATGACAGGGAAGTCCTTGAATATTACCGCAATCGCTTCAGATACATAATGGTTGACGAGTATCAGGATACAAACTATGCACAGTATGTTCTTGTCAGTCTGCTTGCAGGCGGTTACAATAACCTTTGCGTAGTCGGAGATGATGACCAGAGCATTTACAGCTTCCGCGGTGCGACGATTGAGAATATTCTTAATTTTGAGGAACAGTTTTCGGATGCTGTCGTAATCCGTCTTGAAGAGAATTATCGTTCTACTCAGACAATACTTGATGCGGCTAATGCCGTTATAGCAAATAATTCCGGCAGAAAAGGAAAGTCACTATGGACATCAAGGGGAATGGGCGAAAAGATTGTTCTGAAAGCCTGTAAGGATGACATAGAGGAAGGCGCTTTTGTTGCAAACAGCATAATGGATCAGAATGCCCCGTTTTCGGATACTGCCGTTTTATATCGTATGAATGCACAATCCAATATGATTGAGCGTTCACTTGTAAAAGCCGGTGTGCCATACAGAATCATCGGCGGACACAGATTCTATGACAGAAAAGAAATCAAGGATGCTCTTGCTTATCTTTCCGTTATCTCAAATCCTAATGATAACGTTCGTCTCAGAAGAATTATAAATGAGCCGAAGCGCGGCATCGGTGAGACTACAATAAATCATCTTATTGAGATATCGTCCCGACTCGGTGAAAGCGTTTTTTATCTGATGGAGCATTCGGAAGAGTATGCCGCTCTTTCAAGAAGTGCCTCCAAGCTCAGGCTTTTTTCAAAAATGATAAAAGCATTTTCTGCCTTCAGAGAAAAGAATTCACTTGCAGATTTATTCAGAGTTGTTATGAATGAGTCCGGCTATATTGCATCTCTTGATTCGGATGAAAAAAAAGAAGAGCGAATAGAAAACCTTAATGAATTATACTCTACCATTTCCAGATATGAAGAGGAATACGGAGAAGAGGCTACTCTTGAAGGCTTTTTGTCCGAGGTTGCTTTGCTTTCAGATATAGATAATTATAATACGGATTCTGATACGGTTACTCTGATGACTCTTCATTCTGCTAAAGGCTTGGAATTTCCGTACGTGTATATTGTGGGTATGGAAAACGGAGTTTTTCCGTCAATGCAGTCTATAACAGAGCCTTCTTTGCTTGAGGAAGAGAGAAGACTGGCATACGTGGGCATAACGAGAGCAAAGAAAAAGCTGTATCTTACTCGCGCTCAAAGCAGAATGCAATTCGGCAAAACAAGTATTAATCCTCCTTCAAGGTTTATCAGCGAAATACCATCGGAGCTTGTTGAGATGATTTCGCCTCCTGCCTCCTCGTACGGACGTTTTGACGGCAGCAGTACCTATAATAAGGGCTACGACTCTTATTCTTCTTCCTCAGACGTCTACTTCGCTTCGTCAAATTACGGCAAATCTGCTCCTGTTCGCTCTTCTCTCGGTGCTGTCAATAATCAGAGCATTGCAGGAGATAAGGGCTTAAAGACCGGCGATACCGTTATGCACAGAAAATTCGGAAAGGGTCTTATTGTTTCGACCCAAGCCTTGGGTAATGACGTATTGCTTGAAGTTGCCTTTGAGACCTACGGTACTAAAAAGCTGATGGAAGGTATGGCAGGACTGAAAAAAATATAACCCTGCAATAAGTGCAGGGTTAATTAAAGCCGTTATTTAGGTTGCTGTTTATTTAAGTCTGTATTGGTCTATGGTGCCGGATTTTATGTATCTGTAGATGCTCATAATAAGTCCGATGCCGATATAAAGACAAAGATTTGACGAACCGCCTGCGCTGAAAAACGGTAGTGTAATGCCGATAACGGGAAAGATTACAAGGCACATTCCTATATTGATTATGACCTGTGATGCAAGCATAGCGGCAACACCGTAGCACATCAAAGCTGTTGCATCATTTTGTGCCTTTGTTCCGTTTACGGCTATTTTTACAATAATTAACGATAAGACGGCTAAGGCGGCAATACATCCGATAAGACCAAGCTCTTCACCTATACAGGTAAATATCATATCGTTTTCGCTTTCGGGGACAATTTCATTCTGTGTGTATTCTCCGTTAAACAGACCTTGTCCCGTAAGACCGCCGGAGGCTATTGCTTCAATTCCTCTTGTCTGCTGATACATTACGTCGGGATAGCGTTCAGGGTATATAAGACCGAGAAATCTTTCCTTTTGAGTTTCGCTGAAAAAGAAGTACCATATTCCGGGGACTGCGGCACAGACTGCGGCGGCACCTAATGCAAAGTACCTGAGCTGTACCCCTGCGCAGAACATCATTGTTATGAATATTACCATAAAAACGAGTGCGCTTCCGAGGTCGCCCGATATTATAACAAGTCCTGTCGGTACAGCACCGTGGATGCAAAGAAGAAAAAGATGTAAAATACTTTTGATTTTATCCTGAACTAACTCAAGATGCATTCCGAACGTAATTATAAAACCGATTTTTACTAATTCCGAGGGTTGAAAGAACAAGCCTGTGGAGCCAAGAACAATCCAGGTTTTGGCGTCGGGTCTTTCTTCGGGGCCGACACCTATCAGAAGTGTCAGCAGCATTAAGCCTATACAGACGGCACCGATAAGAGGGAACATTCTTGTGATAAATTTATAATCAACGAATGACACTATTATTGCGAGAATTATTCCTGCCGCTACTGCCAGAATCATAGTTCTCGTATCTCGCGAAATAACAGAACCTTCGGTGATACCGAGAGTGGTTGCGCTGTGTACCATTGTTATTCCGAATACCGAGGCTGTTATACACAGCACCAAAAGAAGAATATCCGTATTTGTTATTGCGTTTTTAATAAATCTGATAATTTTAGCCATTATTGTTTTACTCCGTGGTTAAGTATAGAATTATTATATCATTTCTTTGTTATTTTTCAATAGTATTTAGTTAAAGGTGGAAGAAAAATGACGCTGTTTAAATCGTACAGTGAAGAGGATACGATGAGTATAGCCTATGAAATATGCAAAAAAATTACTCCCGGAACCGTTGTTGCCTTTTCGGGCGGTATGGGAATGGGCAAAACTGCATTTGTCAGAGGTGCATTGAAGGCCTTTGATAATGATTCCTTTGTCAGCTCTCCGACTTTTGCGCTGGTTCACGATTACGGCGGACAGCCGCATATTTATCATTTTGATATGTATAGAGTTGAAACGCTTGATGATCTGTATTCTACCGGCTTTTTTGATTACCTTGACGGCAGCTCCGTTTTGTTTATAGAATGGAGTGAAAATATTGTTGATGCTCTCCCCGATAATACGGTTTTCGTCACTATAAAAAACGGTGAAAAGTCCGACAGCAGGATTATTGAAGTCAGCGGAGGTGTTTTTTGATGCTTATACTCGGAATTGATACTTCGGCAGTAGCCGCGGGAGCTGCTGTTCTTAAAGACGGAAAGGTAATTAGTGAAACGTATATAAATACGGGCTTAACGCATTCTCAGACGTTATTATCTCTGATTGATACTGCGCTTTCGAATGCAGATTTGACATTCACGGATATTGACGGAATTGCAGTTGCGGTAGGTCCCGGCTCCTTTACGGGAATCAGAATAGGCGTCTCCGCAGTAAAGGGCTTGTGCTTTTCCGATAATAAAAAATGCCTTCCCGTTTCAACCCTTGAGGCGATGGCGCATTGTGCTGATATAGACGGTTATTTGATTTGCCCAGTTATGGATGCAAGATGCAAGCAGGTTTATACTGCGTTGTTTGAAAAAAATAATAATGAGATTCAAAGAATTTCTGAGGATGCACCGATGGCACTGTCTGAATTGTCCGAACGGCTGAAGGCACTTAATAAAAAGGTGTTGCTTATCGGAGACGGTGCGGATATTGCGTTTGATTTTTTGCAGGCAGAAGGGCTTGACGTGAGAAAATTTTCAGAAATTTTTAAGTTTCAGCACGCATCCGGAGTTGCAATTGCGGCTTACAGGAAGTATAATGAAAGTGAAAAATACTTTTCTGCCGACGACCTCGTTCCCGTATATTTGAGGTTATCTCAGGCAGAAAGAGAATTAAAAAACAGGAGTTGAAAAAAATGATAGCATTAAGCAGTGATCATGCAGGATTTCCCTTAAAGGAAGCAATTAAAGAATATTTTGTTTCCGAGGGCATCGAATTCGAGGATTGCGGAGCCTACAGTACTGACAGCGTTGATTATCCGTATCAGGCAAAAAAGGCCTGTGATCTTGTTGTTTCGGGAAAATGTGATAAAGCAATTCTTTGTTGCGGAACGGGAATCGGCATTTCTATGGCGGCAAATAAAGTAAAAGGTATCAGAGCCGCTTGCTGCTCGGATTATTTCAGCGCAAAATATACAAGACTTCACAATGATGCCAATGCTCTTTGCCTCGGTGCACGCGTCGTGGGCGTCGGACTTGCACTTGAGCTTGTAGACGTGTTTATTAATACGGAGTTTGAGGGCGGAAGACATCAGAGAAGAGTGGATCAGATAACAGAAATAGAAAATCTTTGATATAAGGATTACAGGAGGGCTAAAATATGGCAAATATTAAGATTGCTGATCATCCGTTAATTCAGCATAAGCTTTCAATTCTTCGCGATAAGGATACTCCCTCTAAGGATTTCAGGGCTATAATCGGTGAAATAGCAATGCTTTTGTGCTATGAAGCTACAAGAGATCTTGAACTTACCGAGGTTGAGGTTGAAACCCCTGTCGCAACCGCAAAGGTTAAAAAGCTTTCCGGAAAAAAGCTCGCTATCGTTCCTATTTTAAGGGCAGGTCTCGGTATGGTTGACGGTATACTTGCACTTATTCCCTCTGCAAGAATCGGTCATATAGGTCTTTACAGAGACCCCGAAACGCTTATGCCTGTTGAATATTACTGTAAGCTTCCCCACGATATTGCAGAGAGGGACGTTCTTGTTGTTGATCCGATGTGTGCTACGGGCGGAAGTGCTATTGATGCTATTTCTCAGATTAAAAAACGCGGTCCCAAGCACATTAAGTTTATGTGCACAATAGCTGCTCCCGAAGGCATAAAGGCATTATCGGAGGCTCATCCTGACGTTGATATATTCTGCGCTGCTTTGGATGATTGTCTCAATGACCACGGATATATTATTCCGGGTCTCGGCGACGCAGGCGACAGAATTTTCGGTACAAAATAAAAAAACAGAAGGCTGCAAGCGGTTTGCTTGCAGCCTTCATAATTTAACATTATCACAGACGTAAAATCATTTTTCCGAAATTAAATCGGCTATACAGCTGTCACCATCCGTATTTGTAATTTTAACCGTAAGTATCTGACCTGTGATATTGCTTGTGCTTTTTACTTTAATCGGCGTATAGTTTGCCGTGTAACCGTGATACCATCCGTTTTTTGGCGTTTCAAACAAAACGTCGGTAACAGAGCCGACAAAAGAAGTGAGAATTTGTTTTCTGACAGAATCGCATTCTTGCTGAAGACGTGAGCATCTTTGTGCTTTTATATCTTCCGGAACCTTATCCGCATATTTATAAGCAGGTGTACCTTTGCGGGCAGAGAAGGGGAATACGTGAACCTTCATAAAGCTGCAATTCCTCGCAAAATTGCAGGTTTCCGTGAAATCCTCCTCAGTTTCTCCCGGGAACCCTACGATAATATCGGTGGTTATTGACGTATCCTTAAAAGCATTTTGTAATTTTCGGCAAAGGGAATAATACTCATCGGCAGTATAGTGCCTGTTCATTTTTTTTAGAATTCTGTCAGAGCCGCTTTGAAGTGACAGGTGAAATTGCGGACAAAGCTTAGTGAGAGTTTTCATTTTTTCAATCAGCTCATCCGTAATATGGTCCGGTTCAAGAGAGCCGAGCCGTATTCTTTTTATTCCTTCTGTATTTTGAGCGATATTGAGTGCATCAAAGAGTGTGAGATCGCAATCAAGACCGTAAGATGATAAATTTATTCCTACAAAAACTATTTCGCTGTAGCCAAGAGATGCGAGCTTTATCAATTCAGCCTTTATGCTTTCGGGGCTTCTTGAGCGTGAAAAGCCTCTTGCCTTCGGAATTGTGCAGTAGGAGCAGTATCTGTTACAGCCGTCCTGTATTTTGACAAATGCTCTTGTGTGTTCTTCAAATGAATCTATACTGTATGAAAAATATTTATCGGAAATCAAGTGAGGGGAGACATTAAAATAAGTATTTTTTGTCTTCATATAAGCGGTCAGAACAGCGATTATTTCCGAATTTGACCTGTTGCCGATAACAATATCCGCTTCTGAGACATCCTTAGCTTCGTCGGGAAAAGCCTGAGGAAAACAGCCTGTCAGAAGAATAACCGAATCGGGATGCAGTTTTCTGAAGCGGCGGACTGCCTGTTTGCTTTTTCTTGTGCTTTCTGCAGTAACCGTGCAAGAGTTGATTATATATACGTCAGCCTCGTTCCGTGCGCTGACGACGGCAAAGCCGTGAGCTCTGAGTAACGAAGAAATTTCCTGTGAATCATATTGGTTAACCTTGCATCCCAGAGTATAAATTGCAGCTTTCATAAATTACCTCTTTCTTTTAATAAAAACATTATACCGTAAAGCATTACTCAGTTCAATCGGTTTTTGCATTTATCGGACATAATATGCATATTAATTATTCGAAAGGAGGAATTGTATGAAAAAAATTATTGCTCTGATTCCGGTATTTTGCCTGTTTTTAAATGTTTTTTACGTGAACGTTAATGCGGAAGGTGAAAATACTGAGCTGTTGAGCGTTTCCGCTGAGCTTCAGACAGAGGTGTCGGCAAAGGCTTGTATTTTAATGGACCGCAACACGGGAACCGTGCTTACGGCAAAAAATGAGCATGAAGCCCTTTATCCCGCATCCGTTACCAAAATAATGACCTTGATTCTTGTATGTGAAGCAATAGCTTCGGGAAAGCTTACCTTGGATATGAATATTACCTGCAGCAGGTCTGCGGCAGAAAAGGGCGGTTCGCAGATATGGCTTGAAGAGGGAGAAATTATGACGGTGAACGATTTGCTGAAAGCCACGGTGGTATATAGTGCAAATGACGCTTGCTGTCTTCTTGCTGAGTGTGTGGCAGGAAGCGAGGAGGCTTTTTGCGTGCTTATGAATAAAAAAGCGGAAGAGCTTGGAATGAATGATACATACTTTGATAACTGCACAGGTCTTGATGATGAAACTACTGAGCATAAAACCTCTGCGTATGATATTGCTCTTATGTCCAGAGAGTTATTGGGATATGAACTGATAAGGAATTATACGAGTATCTGGATGGACACTCTGAGAAACGGAACGACACAGCTTGTTAATACAAATAAGCTTATGAGATATTACTCGGGCGCAACCGGCTTGAAAACGGGTACCACTTCCAAGGCGGGGTGTTGTATCAGCGCATCGGCTGAACGTGACGGTCTTGAGTTGATTGCCGTAGTTCTCGGAGCGGATAACAGCAAGGACAGATTCAGCTCAGCTCAGAATCTTTTGGACTGGGGATTTGCAAATTATGAGATTTTCATTCCCGACGCTTCCGGAAAATATCCCGAATCCGTTGCTGTGTCACACGGAACGAAAAAATCGGTATCTCTTACACATACTCAAATAAATGATGTGATTATAAATAAAGGAAGAAGTCAGGACATCAGCTACGAGGTGGAAATTGCGGACGGTGTCAGCGCGCCTGTGGAAAAAGGTGACAGTATCGGTAAAATTGTTTTAAAATTTAACGGGCAGGAGATAGCATCCTGTGATATTTTGGCAGACGAATCGGCAGAAAAAATGAACTTTGGCTTTGCTTTGGTTTTCTTGATGCGTGCTTTTTCAGATAAATTATAAATTTTTTTATATTTATTATTGAAAAATTTTCCGTCATATAGTAAAATGATCATAACACTAAGTGTTCGGAGGATTTTTTTAGCAATGTCTTTAAAACTTAATAGCAAATATCTTTGCGGATTTGTCAATAGTGATGAATTGTCAGCACTGGAATCGGATGTGAAAAAAGCTCATTCCTTGCTTAACGAAAACAGGGATTCGGCTGCAGGAAAAGATTTTCACGGATGGTTACGTCTCCCTTTTGATTATGATAAAGAGGAGTTTGCCAGAATTAAAAAATGTGCAGATAAGATTATTTCCGATTCTCAGGTTTTTGTTGTAATCGGTATCGGCGGTTCGTATCTCGGTGCCCGTGCTGCAATTGAATTTGTGAAATCTAAGAATTACAATTTGACTGCAAAGGCAACTCCCAAGATATTTTTCCTCGGTAACAGCATTTCGCCGACTGAGCTTTCTGAGGTTTATTCAATTTGTGAAAATTGTGATTTTTCCGTAAACGTAATTTCCAAGTCGGGTACAACTACCGAGCCGGCAATCGCTTTCAGAGTATTCAAGGGCCTTCTTGAAAAGAAATACGGAAAGAGTGAAGCCGCATCAAGAATTTACGTAACGACGGATAAGTCTAAAGGTACATTAAAATCTCTTGCTCAGAAAGAGGGATATGAACAGTTTGTTGTGCCGGATGACGTAGGCGGCAGATATTCGGTGCTTACGGCTGTCGGATTGTTACCGATTGCCTGTGCCGGTATTGATATCGACAGATTGATGCACGGAGCTGCAGCTGCTGTAGAGAAATATAATATTTGCGATTTGTCTGCAAATGACTGTTACAAATATGCGGCTTTGAGAAATTTTTTATACCGCAAGGGAAAAAAGGTTGAAATGTTCATTTCGTACGAGCCTGACTTTACATTATTTAATGAATGGTGTAAGCAGCTGTTCGGAGAAAGTGAAGGAAAAGAGCTGAAGGGCATTTATCCTTCATCGGCAATATATTCGACCGACCTTCATTCTCTCGGACAATACGTTCAGGAAGGCGAAAGGATGCTTTTTGAAACAGTCATAACTTTTGCTGAACCCAAGACCGATATTGTAATTGAAGCTGACGCGGAAAACGTAGACGGACTCAATTTCCTTGCAGGAAAGGAAATGTCCTATATTAACAGAAAGGCTTTCGAGGGAACGGTTCTTGCTCATACTGACGGCGGAGTTCCGAATATTATTCTTGAGCTTGACAGAATGGACGAGGAAAACCTCGGTGAGCTGATATACTTTTTTGAAAAGGCCTGTGCCGTTTCGGGGTATATTCTTGGTGTAAATCCCTTCGACCAGCCCGGAGTTGAAAGCTATAAGAAGAATATGTTTGCACTTCTCGGCAAGCCCGGATATGAAGAAATGACAAAAGAGCTCGAAAAAAGACTTAAATAAAGAATATAAATTGAAAGGATTTGATTAACTATGGTTAAGCTTTTAATCGGAGAAAAAGGAACAGGAAAGACAAAGAAACTTATTGACTGTGTAAATGCAGCTCTTGAAGCATCAAACGGTCATGTTGTTTGTGTAGAAAAGGATGATCTGCTCAGATATCAGATCAGCTACAAGGTAAGACTTCTTGCTGCAAGCAATTACGGTATTGACGGATATGATGCATTTTACGGTTTCCTCAGCGGTCTTTGTGCAGGTGACCACGATATCACCGATATTCTTGTTGATGCTACTCTGAAAATCGGCGGAAGAGATTATGATTTTCTTGCCGCTTTCCTTGCAAAGGTAGCTAATCTCAGCAAGCTGACAGGTACACAGTTCACCTTCACTATTTCTACCGAAAAGGCAAATCTTCCTGCTTCAATTTTTGAAAACTGTGAAGTTCTTTAATATCAACAATTAAATTTTTTTGTTAAATAGCAGATTTCCTGTTGACAAACGGGAAATCTGCATATATAATATTGATTGCGTTTGCTAAGGGTTATTATGTGTAAAAATCGGAGGTTGAAATAATTGTATCTTGAGCTTGATGCTGTATTTAATAATGACGGTGAAAGTTTGCAGATTGATTATGAGTATTCAATTGATGATGAAAGTATAGTTACCCCGGTAAAGGTTTTCGGCTCTGTTTTTAATAAGACAGGTATTGTGTATCTCAGGATTGAGGCTCGTTTTGATTATTCAACTGTGTGTGCACGCTGTGCAAAATCTTTACTGAAGCACGCAAAGGTCCCTGTTAATCATACTTTACTGTCGCACGCGGATAGTGATGATAACGATGAATTCATTGTTCTTGACGGTATGCGTCTGAACCTTGATGAGTTGGTAAGCGAAGATATTTATCTCGCACTTCCGCCTCGTTTTTTATGTAATGATGATTGCAAGGGGTTGTGTCCTGTGTGCGGCGTTGATCTGAATGTTGAAAAGTGCTTATGCACTGAACCTGCAGATCCCCGTTGGGATGCGCTTAAAGAGTTGTTGGATTAATAATTTACCTTGATAGGAGGATAAAATAATGGCAGTTCCTGCAAGAAGAGTTTCAAAGGCAAGAAGAGATAAGAGACGTAATAATGTTTGGAAGATATCTGCTCCCGCTATTGAAAAGTGCAAACAGTGCGGCGAATACAAGAGATCTCACAGACTTTGTCCTGCTTGCGGCTATTACAACGGCCGTCAGGTTGTAGTTGTTGAGGATTAATTTGTTATGTCTTGCCGTCTTTATGTCGGTGAATCTTGTACTAACAGCACAGGTGGAGAAGATTTGACTTCCCCGCCTTTTTGCTATTTTTTTGAGGTAGGCTGAAAAGTATGTCAGTAAGGATATTTTCTGTTGTAAAAAAGAGTATTTGCGGCAGATTCGGAATAAGACCGGGTGATCTCCTGATATCTGTTGACGGTAACGATATCAATGATATTCTTGATTACCGTTTTTATGCTGAGAATGGTGCCGAATATGTCTTTCGGTGCCGCAATAATAATGCCGTTAAGGTGAAAATACCCGATATTTCAAAATGCGGTCTCGGATTTGAAACATATCTTATGGACAAGCACCGCAGATGCAAGAATTCGTGTATTTTCTGCTTTATAGACCAGTTGCCGCGAGGTATGAGGGAGAGTCTATATTTTAAGGATGATGATTCAAGGCTCTCGTTTTTATTCGGAAACTATATAACGTTAACCAATCTGTCGCGGAGTGATGCCGACAGAATCATAAAGATGCATATAAGTCCCATTAATGCTTCCGTTCATACAATGAACCCCGAGCTCAGAGTCAGAATGATGCGCAATCCGTTTGCGGGTGAATCATTAAAATATCTCAGAGAATTTTCGGATGCAGGGATAAATATTAACGCACAGCTTGTTCTTTGTCCCGGGATTAATGACGGTAATGAATTGTTGTTTTCGTTGGAAAAATTGTCCGAGCTTGAATCGATAAACAGTGTTGCTGCTGTTCCCGTCGGGCTTACAAAATACCGTGATAATTTGACACAGCTGACTCCATATGATAATAAATCAGCCTGTGCCGTGCTTGATATTATCGATGATTTTAACAGAAAAACAGAACAACAAGGCAGGAAAAAATTTGTTTATGCATCTGATGAATTCTATCAGCTTGCACAAAAAGAAATGCCGAGTATTGATTATTATGATGAATTCCCTCAACTCGATAACGGAGTCGGATTGTATGCTCTGATGAAGCATGAGTTTTTGACGGAGCTTGCCGCTGCAGAAGGGGATGAAAGGGAGCGAAGCTTTGCTGTCGCAACCGGAGCCTCTGCTTATGTGCTGATGAAAAATCTTGCCGATGAATTTACGGCAAAATTCAAAAAATCCGAAATTACCGTTTATTGTATAGAAAATGAGTTTTTCGGAAAATCTGTTACGGTTGCAGGGCTTGTTACGGGAGGAGACCTTATTTCTCAGTTGAAAAGCAACGGCTTTGACAAAAGTGTTCTGTTGCTGCCGTCAGTAATGCTTCGCAGCTCGGATGATAGGGTATTTCTTGATGACGTAACCGTGAATGATGTTGAAGGCGAGCTTAATACAACAGTTTTTTGCTGTGATAATTCGGGTAAAAATTTATTTCTCCGTTTTTTTGAACGGTAGCTTTATAATTTTACGGAGGTGATTAATTATGTCTAAGCCTATTGTTGCAATAGTAGGCAGACCAAACGTCGGTAAATCGACGTTGTTTAACAAGTTAAGCGGAAAAAGGCTTGCTATTGTTGATGACAGACCCGGTGTTACCAGAGACCGTCTGTATGCGGATTGTGAATGGCTTAACCATCATTTTCTTATTGTGGATACGGGTGGTATTGAGCCTTATTCTGATGATGTTATTCTGTCACAGATGCGCCGTCAGGCACAGATTGCCATTGACACGGCTGACTGTATTGTTTTTGTCTGTGATGTAAAGACCGGAGTTGTAGCTACCGATGCTGAGGTTGCTTCTATGCTTCTCAAAAGCGGTAAGCCAATAGTTTTATGTGTAAATAAATGTGACGCTCTCGGTGATCCGCCTGCTGATTTTTATGAGTTCTACAATCTCGGATTGGGAGACCCTGTTGCGGTTTCCTCCGTTCACGGTCACGGAACGGGTGATTTGCTTGACGAGGTGCTGAAATATCTGTCTTTTGATGATGATATTGATGAAGAGGATTCAACCATCAAGGTTGCCGTTATCGGTAAGCCCAATGTCGGCAAATCTTCACTTGTAAATGCATTATGCGGAGAGGAAAGAGTGCTTGTTTCAAATATAGCAGGTACGACGCGCGATGCAACGGATACCCGTATTTCCAACAGGTTCGGTGATTTTCTGTTTATTGATACTGCCGGATTGCGTAAAAAATCAAAGGTTGACGATCAGATTGAAAAGTACTCCGTAATGAGGGCAGTTGCTGCCGTTGAACGTGCTAACGTATGCGTAATTATGATAGATGCCCTTGAAGGCTTTACCGAGCAGGATTCAAAGGTTGCGGGTATTGCCCATGAGGCAGGAAAGGCGTGTATAATTGCCGTTAATAAGTGGGATGCCTATGAAAAAGACGGCAAAACTATGGATGCGTACAGAAAGAAGCTTATGAATGATTTTTCTTTTATGTCTTATGCGCCCATAATCTTTATCTCTGCAAAAACGGGTCAGCGTCTTGAGCGTCTCTATGAGCTCATTAAATACGTTGATGACCAGAATGCCGTCAGAATTCCCACAGGCAGGCTTAACCAGGTATTGGCTGATGCAGAGGCAAGAGTTCAGCCGCCCACGGATAAGGGAAAACGTCTGCGTATCTACTATATGACACAGGCTTCCACGAGGCCTCCTACGTTCGTTGCCTTCGTTAACAGCAAGGAATTGTTCCATTACAGTTATCAGCGATATATCGATAATCAGATACGGGAAGTATTCGGTCTTGAAGGTACTCCCACCCGCTTAGTAATACGCGAACGCGGTGAAAAATGAATATACGGCACCCGATTTCGGTCGGGTGTCTTATTATTTATATAATATTTAAAATAAATATTGATTAATAAGAATAAATGTGTTAAACTGTTTTAATAAAGTAAAACTGTTTTTTATGGGGGCAAATATGAAATTATTGATTGATTATTCACCTGAGCAGCTTAAAGAATTTGAAGAGGTTGCTCAGGATAAATATAAGCGTTTTCTTGAAATGAAAATTTCCTTGAATATGGCAAGAGGTAAGCCGTCAGCCGAACAGCTGGATCTTTCAGATGACCTGTTAAAGTCTGATTTAAGCTTGACGGGTTATAGCTCAGAGGATGGCAGTGACTGCCGAAATTACGGTTTACTTCACGGTATACCCGAATGCAGACGTTTGTTCGGAGAGCTTCTCGGAGTTAAACCCGAAAATGTAATTGCTTGCGGCAGCTCAAGTCTTAATCTTATGTTTGACTATATTGCTCAATGCTATTACAAGGGAGTATGCGGCAGCGAGCCGTGGATATTCAATAAAAACAGGAAGTTTATTGCTGTTGTTCCGGGGTATGACAGACACTTTGCTATTGCTGAATATTTCGGCTTGCAGATGGTTAACGTGCCAATGACGAGCGAAGGTCCTGATATGGATATGATAGAAAATATCGTCAAGGACCCCGATGTAAAGGGAATGTTTTGTGTCCCCAAATATTCAAATCCCGACGGCATAACCTATTCCGATGAAACGGTAAAGAGACTTGCCGCTATGAAGCCTGCTGCCGATGATTTCCGTGTTATATGGGATGCGGCATATATAGTTCACGATCTGTATGATGAGCATTCAGATTTGCTGAATATTTTTGAAGAAGCAGAAAAATACGGAAATGAAGATCATTTTGTGGCATTTACTTCTACTTCAAAAATAACCTTTGCAGGTGCAGGTGTTTCTGCAATTGCAGTAAGTAAAAATAATTTTGATGATATTACAAGTCGTATGACTCTTCAGACTATAAGCTATGATAAGCTCAATCAGCTTAATCATTGCAGACTGTTTAAGAATGCCGATGACATCAAAAAAAGAATGAAGAAGCACGCGGCAATTCTCAGACCTAAGTTTGATACCGTTCTTGAAATTCTTAACCGCGAGCTGAGCGGTCTGGGAATTGCAAGCTGGAATGAGCCTAAGGGCGGTTATTTTATCAGTCTTGATGTAAATGTCGGCTCAGCCAAATATGTAGGGAAGCTTTGCAAAGAAGCGGGACTTACCCTTACGGGAGTCGGTGCTACTTATCCTTACGGAATTGATCCCGATGATAAAAACATCAGACTTGCTCCTTCTTGTCCTGATGTTGAGGAATTAAAAATTGCTTCTGAGATTATCTGTTGCGCTGTCAAACTTTCCGCTTGCAGGGAATTAAGAACAAAAAATAGTTAAGGATGATTGAAATGTACAGAATCGGACACGGTTATGATGTTCACAGATTCAGTGAAAACAGAAAGCTTATTATCGGTGGTGTTGAGATTCCGTACGAGAAGGGATTGCTCGGTCATTCGGATGCCGACGTGCTGATTCACGCTATTTGTGATTCTTTGCTTGGTGCGGCGGCTCTCGGTGATATCGGAAGACACTTTCCCGATTCGGATCCCAAATATAAAAACATTGACAGCCGCATTCTTCTTTCTGATGTTTGTAAGCTTTTGGTTAGCGGCGGATATCAGATCTGCAATATTGATGCGACGGTTGTGGCTCAGAAGCCAAAGCTCGCAGAGTATATCAATTCAATGCGTATCTGCATTGCTTTCGCCTGCGGCATAGATGTTTCTCAGATAAATATTAAGGCTACTACTGAGGAAGGTCTCGGCTTTACGGGTGAATTACTCGGTATTTCGGCTCACAGTGTAGCGATGATTAAAAAAAATACGGTGGTGTAATAAATGGAATTGTTTGAAACGGTAAAAACCTTCTTTATGCAGATAAAGGATGTTTTTGTAAATATAAGTTTTTTTCCTGATGTGCTGGATATTCTCCTTGTTGCGTTACTCGCTTACGCGATTATTCTTCAGCTCAGAAAATCACAGTCGATACAGGTTATCAAGGGGTTAGTTTTTGTTGCTGTACTATATTGCTTTGTAAATTTATTTGAAATGCATACGAGCAAATTTATTTTTACAAAGCTGTTTTCCGATATTATAATTATCTTTGTTGTGCTCTTTTCAACTGAACTGAGACACGCTCTTGAGAATCTCGGAAAGAAAAAGATCGGCAAGTATTCTTTCTTCTTTTCTTCCTCCGGCTCTGACGAGAGGGAAGTGGAGAGTATAAATGCGGTTTGCCGTGCCTGCGGTGCTATGAGCAGAAGCAGGGTTGGTTCTCTGATAATATTCCAGAGAGAATCCTTGTTAGGTGACCTTACCAAGCACGCTGTTGCTATTGATTCGGAAACTACATTTGAAATGATCTGCAGTATTTTCTATCCCAAGGCTCCCTTGCACGACGGTGCCGTTGTTATCAAGGACGGCAGAATTGTTGCGGCAAGATGTGTTGTTCCGATGAAGAATGACAGAGATGTTACCGAAAATGTCGGTACAAGACACAGAGCAGCTATTGAGGTCAGCCTCAACTCCGATGCTGTTGCGGTTGTAACAAGCGAGGAGACGGGCATTATCTCCCTTGCTGTTGACGGAAAGCTCATAAGAGGTCTTACCGACAGCCAGCTCAGAGAAAAGCTCGGAAGTCTGCTTCTTAATCCTAAGGCATCAAAAAGCCGTATCTTCCAGAAAAAAGAGAAGAAGGCTGAGATAATCGAAGAGAATACAAAGACCACGGCTTTCGTTGAAGAAGAAGCGGAGGCAGAAATTGACGTAGAAAACAGCATTCCGGATGAAGAGGTTGCCATTGAAGCACCCTTTGAGGACGAAGCTGCTGAAGTTAATAAAATTTTGAATGAAGGAGCTGAAAATGATGAACAGGAATAAAGAAGCTGTTGAAAAGAAGAAGATTTCATTTTCTTTTCTGATGTCAAACAATAAATTTGTTTTCTTGATGTCTCTTGTTTTTGCGATTGTTTTCTGGGCTTTTGTTTCAGCTTCTCAGACAACGGAGATTGAAAAGGTTTTTACAAACATAAAGGTTAATATTAATATTGACGAAAGCGTTGCTAAGAATAACGGACTTGATATATTCGGACAGCAGGACTATTTCGTTGACGTTACCGTTAAAGGCTTCAGCTACATAATTAATTCAGATTCCTTTGACAGCAGCAATATTAACGTTACCGCATCCTGTGCTGCCGTTGCAGCAGCGGGTACCTATGATCTTCCCGTAACTGCGAATATCGTCGGAAATAATTCAGGCAGCGTTGAGGTTGTGAACGTTTCTGCAAGCAGCGTAAAGGTATCCTTTGATGAGAGAATAACCAAGACGTTTGCAATTAACGAAGAGGTCAAGGAGCTTGACGGCTATGAATTAGAGGAAGGCTTTGTCAGAGAAAATCCGAGACTCAGCGTTGATTCAATTGATATTTCCGGTCCTTCAAGAGAAATTTCAAAGATAACAGCTGTAAAGGCTTATGTTGAAATCGACAAAAAGCTTATGACAACAGAAAGCTTTGAGGCTGATATTATAGCTGAATCTTCCAACGGTGTTGTGGATCTTTCAAACTGCACAATTGAGCTTTCCGAACCCGTTTACGTTACGATTCCCGTATGCAAGGTCGGAACTTACGAAACAGCCGTCGATTTTATCGGAATTCCTCAGGCATACAGAAGTGAAGGAATTGAATACGGTGTTTATCCCTCGGAGATAGAGGTTTCTGTTCAGACAGGGCTCGGTGAAGCTCAGCTTGACGATAATAACAAAATTTTAATAGGAACTATTGATTTCAGTAAAATCAATAATACTGTGAATAAAATCGTAGTTGAGAATGCAAATATTGCATCTGACGTAAAGAATTTTACCGTTACAATCGATATGTCTTCTATGGCAAAGAGATGGCTTGGGCTTCCTGTTGATCTGACCTCCGTAGAGGTTCCTGAAGGTGTGACCGTGCTTACGACTACCGTTGAGTCGGTACAGATAGTCGGACCTTCCTCATCAGTAATGAATATTGATAAAAACTCTGCTTATGCGGTGCCTGTTTTTGATAATATTGATCTGACCCCCGGAATACATCAGATTCCCGCAAAAATTGTTCTGAGAACTCTGACCGACAGTTGGGTTCACGGTACTTATACAATAGAAATCGAAGTAAAATAAAAGGAGAGAGTAGCTGTTGATATACAGATATATAAAAGCGATTGTTGCGATTTTGCTTGTAATGCTGTCTCTCAGCAGTTGCTCGCTGATTGAGTTTTTCTCTGCTGAATCACTTTTGCGTCCCCCCAAGCTTACGGGTGAAAATGCTGCATTGCAAACTGCATTTGAAAATGAGGTCGGAAGCGATGTTTCTTTGTATGCACCTATTGCAGGAGACTATCGTTCCTCTTATATCTTTTTTGATTTGAATTCTGACGGTTATGATGAAGCTGTAGTGTTTTATTCAATGATTACCAATCCGTCGGTGGTTCACATGCATCTGCTGACGCACAGGGACGGTCAATGGTATTCCTTGGCTGACATAACAGGTTCAGGTACAGACGTTTATAAGATTGATTTCTGTAATATAGATTCTTCCCATAATTTTGAAATTGCAGTTATCTGGTCACTTGATGATTCAAAAAAAGAAAAAACTTTATCTTTTTACAGGGTTGATTCAATAGATATTTACGCTGACGGAAATTTATCTTCAATCGCAACTATTCAGATTTCCGATTGTCTTTTTATTGACATTGATAATGATTTATCTGGCGAAATATTGTATTTATATTATTCCGATGCTTCTTCGCCGTATTATCTGAGTGCGAGATTGATTGATTATAATGAATCCGAAAAAAATTTTGTGCCGATAAGTGAAATTCCGTTCCACGGTGATATTTCCTCTATTCTGCATCTTGAGTTTGATAAGGAAAATACAGATTACCGTTTTTATTTTGAGTGTATTTCGCCCGATAACTTAATTTTTACTGAGCTTATTGTATACAGCAGTGACAACGGTGCTTTATTCATTCCCGAGGCTGACGGCAGATATATCAGCGATTATACGAAGCGTCCCTATAAGTATTTTTCAACTGATTTCAATAAAGACGGTTATATTGATCTGCCGTTTTATTTTGAATCCCCTGAATCCTATTCCGTCTCGGGAGAGGATAATTCACCTTTGCAATTAATATTTACCGAGTGGAATTCTTATTTTGACGGAGAATTTACTTCTTTGGGTAAGTATTTTGTCAATGATATTGACGGTTTTATGTTAAAGTTTGACGAGCTTTGTGATAATTTTTATATTGTGTACGATGAAATCAATAAGGTTACTCAGGTAAGACTCAAGGATTCCGATGATGAAAATAACATAGTTTTTTCTGTTTCTGTGAGCAGGGATAGCGTAAATGAGCATTTGTTGCTCGGTGATACATTTTTAACAGACAGAAATCAGACTGATTTCAATATAACAATTTCGGCTAAGGGAAAATCAATGAGTTTTACCGAGGCTTATGTCAAAAGCTTAATATATATAATTTAAGGGTGTATTTTGATGAAAAGAATTCTTATTGCAGAAGACGAAAAGTCTATTCGTGAGTTTATTGTTATTAACCTTCAAAGAAACGGTTTTGAGGTTGTAGAAGCAGATAACGGCGAAACCGCTTTGAAATTATATGAAGAATATGACGGATGCTTTGATATTGCTTTGCTTGATATTATGATGCCGGGCGTTGACGGTCTTGAGGTCTGTAAGCAATTAAGACAGAAAAGCAGTACCATCGGAATCATTATTCTTACTGCAAAAACCCAGGAGATGGATAAGGTTACAGGGTTGCTTGTCGGTGCTGATGACTATGTTACCAAGCCCTTTTCACCCTCCGAGCTTATGGCGAGAATTGATGCAATTTACCGCCGTGTTACACTTAACAGAGAATTTGCCGAAAAAAGCAAAAATAAAGGAAACTTTATTGAGCTCGGAGATTTTGTTCTGAATCTCAGGAGCCGTTCTCTCACAAAAAAAGGTGTTCTTATTGAGCTTACTCAGGTTGAGTTTCAGATAATGGAATTCTTCTTTAATCACCCGAATACTGCTCTTGAAAGAAGTGAGATTCTGAATCACGTGTGGGGAAATATGTATTACGGTGATGATAAGGTCGTTGACGTAAATATCAGAAGATTACGTATGAAGCTTGAGGATGACCCATCCAGTCCCCATCATCTGACAACCATCTGGGGTGTCGGATATAAATGGCTTGTATGATTATATTTTGAGGTGAAAAAATGTTTAAAAGCGGTATTACGGTAAGGTGGTTATTGACCACAATTCTTGTTATAGCTTTGATTCTTACCTGCATATCTGCTTCTATTGTTCTGATTCTGAGGAATTATTATTATACTACTGTTGAAGAAAAGCTCCAATCCTTGGGTCAGAGCGGTGTTGTTGCCGATTATTTCAGCTCATATCTCGGTTCAAATAATGATGTTTTTTCCGCACGCGCTCAGGAATATGTAGACAATTTTCACGAGATCAATATCGCGGAATTATGGGTAATTAATAATAACGGTGACGTTATCGTTACATCTACGGGATTTTATTCCGAAAATGAAGAATATCCCGACTATGATGATGCTTTGCAGTCTCCGTCGGGACGTGCATTGTGGGAAGGTACTATGAGCAGCGGCGAAAAGGTAATGGCTTTATCCGTTCTTTTGCCAAAAACTCACGGTCAGAGTAACGGCGCGGTGCGGTACATAATTTCTCTTGCACCAATTGACATACAGTTAACGAAAATTGCACTGATTTTACTGCTAATTTGTTTCTTTGCGTTGATGCTTGTTGTCAGTTCGGGCTTGTTTTTTATCAGGTCTATCGTTACTCCTGTTAAAAAGCTGACTTTAGCGGCAAGAAGTATTGCGGCAGGTAATTATTCACAAAAAATTGAATTGCCCAAAAAGTATGACGACGAGCTTGCTGAGCTTGCCGAGTCCATCAATTATATGACGGATGAAATTGATAAAACCGATAAACTTAAAAATGAATTTATTTCTACCGTTTCACACGAGCTACGCACTCCCTTGACGGCTATAAAGGGGTGGACGGAAACTCTGTTGTGCATTAATGATTCACAGGATGCAACCGTAAATAACGGTTTGAGAGTTATTCAGAATGAAACGGAAAGATTATATACGCTTGTTGAGGATCTGCTTGACTTTTCGCGTATGGAAAGCGGCAGAATGACGTTGCATCTGCAGAAAATTGATGTTATAGCTGAGCTTGATGATGCTGTTTACGTGTTAAAAGACCGTGCTAACCGCGAAGGGAAAGAGATTTTTTACAGTTCCCCCGATTTTCCGGCACCCGTTAATGCTGACCCCGACAGAATCAAGCAGGTTTTCGTAAACATTATTGATAACGCCATTAAATACACACCTGCAGGAGGAAGAATTTCGATTGTTGCTATGATTTCCTCTGATGATGTAAGAATTAAGGTTGCTGATAACGGTTGCGGAATTTCAAGTGATGATCTTCCGAGAATTAAAGAGAAATTCTATAAAGCTAATTTAGCTGCCAAGGGCTCGGGAATCGGTCTTGCCGTATGCGATGAAATTGTGAGTCTTCATAAAGGTAAGTTGGATATTTCAAGTGTTCTCGGTGAGGGAACAGAGGTATGTATTACCTTGCCGACTCTGCCTGTTAATTTATCTGAAAGGAAAGAAAGTTGATGAGTAAGGACGGAATTTTACATAAAACGTCTGTTGGCGGACAAGCACTCATAGAGGGTGTTATGATGAACGGTCCGAAGGGGGCCGCCATTTCCGTGCGTCATACTGACGGACATATAATTACTGAGATGTCAGAGGTAAAGCACGCTAAGGATAAGGTTAAATTCCTCGGGTTTCCTTTTATCAGAGGTATTGTTAACTTTATTGAATCAATGATTATAGGATATAAGTCTCTTATGCGCTCGGCTGAGCTTTCGGGACAGCTTGATGCAGAAGAGAATACTGAAAATATGTCTAAGCTTGATAAATGGCTCAATGACAGAATGGGACCTAAAACGGTAACTGCCATTACAGCTGTCCTTTCCGTTATAGTTGTTGCTGTTTGTATGCTGCTGTTCTTTTATGCTCCGACATTTCTTGTTGACATTGTCGATGAAAAGCTTCTTGGTGGTGCTATTGCAGACATTCACCCCTTGTTTGAGGGTATAATAAAAATGGCTCTTGTTGTATGCTATATGCTTGCAGTTTCAAGAATGAATGATATCAAACGTGTTTTTATGTATCACGGAGCTGAGCATAAGTCAATATTCTGCTATGAAAAGGGTCTTGAGCTTACTGTCGAGAACGTTAAGAAATGCAAGAGATTTCATCCGAGGTGCGGAACAAGCTTTATTTTTATTGTTCTGATTACAAGTGTATTGGTTTCGTTTGTTACAGTTCTTATTTTCCCGTCTCTTAATTCTCCCGAGCCTTTATACAGAATCTTATGGACAGCAGTAAAAATTATTGTAATTCTCCCGATTGTTACCGGTATCAGCTATGAGCTGATTAAATATGCCGGCAGACACGACAATCTCATAACAAAAATATTTTCAGCACCCGGCTTGTGGATGCAGAGAATTACCACAAAAGAGCCTACCGATGATATGATTGAGGTTGCAATTGCTTCAATTAAAGCTGTAATTACAGATAATCCGGAGGATGATAAGCTCTGATGTTCACGTGGCAGGAGTTATTAAATAAAGGTACGGCAAGTCTTGAAGGCTGTTGTGTTGAAGATGCCGCCTTTGATGCCGAACAGCTGATATTGAAGATTCACGGAGGGTCAAGAGCTTCATTTTTGTGTGACAGACAGCTTTTTGTTTCTGAAAAATCGGCAGATGAATATAATGAACTGATAAGACTTCGTTCGGAAAACGTTCCCTTACAGTATCTTCTCGGTGAATGGGATTTTTACGAAAGCACCTTTTACGTAGGTGAAGGAGTGCTTATCCCGAGAAGTGAAACGGAAGAGCTTGTGGATATTTGCGCTGATTTAATCACCCGTTATAATTACCGCGTGATTTATGACCTATGTGCCGGCAGCGGCTGTATAGGACTCAGTATTGCCAAAAAATTCCCGCACATTAAATGCTATCTGTTTGAGCTTTTTGATGCTCCGATTGAATACATCCGTAAAAATACTGAAAAATTAAAGCTTAATAACGTGGAGCTTATTAGATGTGATGTTTTGAATCCTGCTTTTCCGGTTATTCCGATGGCAGGACTTATAGTGTCAAATCCACCGTACGTAGCTTCTGCGGAGATAAGAGCTTTACAGCCTGAGGTGCTAAAGGAGCCGATTACCGCACTTGACGGCGGTGTTGACGGTCTCACATTCTATAAAGCGATTTCAGATAAATGGTTGAGCTTTCTTGCTCATAACGGGTCAATTGCATTCGAGTGCGGTGAAGAACAGGCTGATTCAATCAGAAATTTGCTTACCGAATTTTATAAAAGCCGTTCAGTCTTTGATTTATACGGCGCAGAGCGTTTTGTTGTTGCAGAAAAATATTTAAGAGGAGATATATAAATGTTAGGTGATATTGTTTCTTTAATGAGCGGTGAGCTTGAGGTTTTTGAATTTCTTTTAGAAATCTTTGTTCTTGTTTTTGTAACAATTTGCTGTTTGCCGGTGCATGAATGTGCACATGCGTGGATGGCTGATAAGCTTGGTGACCCGACGGGCAGGCTTCAAGGCAGAATTAATATAAACCCTATGGCCCATCTCTCTGTACAGGGAACATTGATGCTGTTTTTGTTCGGCTTCGGTTACGCAAAGCCTGTCTCGGTTAATATTCGTAATTTCAAAAAAAGAAAGCTGTATTTTGCTTTGACCGCTTTAGCAGGTCCCGTTTCCAATCTTATTCTTGCGATTATTTTTATAATTATTTCCAATATTTTTTATGCTCTTGCAGTATCGGGAACGGCAGTTGTATTAAAAGTTGCCTATATGTTTTTCTATAGTGTTGCATATTATAACGTTGCGCTTGCCGTATTCAATATGATTCCTTTTCCGCCTCTTGACGGCTCAAGAATACTTACTATGTTTTTGCCCGACAGAATTTATTATAAGCTTCTGAGTTATGAAAGATATTTCTTCTATATTTTCTTTGCTTTGTTATTTGTTTTTAACAGAGTGATTGGTATTTCACCTCTCGGTATCATTTCAAGTGCAATATTTAATCTCCTTGATACCGTTTTCGGTGATACAATTCTTGCTCTTTTCGGTATTATGTAATTAAGGATATTTGTATGTCTACATTAAATTATAAGCTTGATGTTTTTGAAGGTCCTATGGACCTACTGTTACATCTGATTTCAAAGCACAAATTAAATATTTATGACATTCCCATTGCCGAGCTTGTTGAGCAGTATCTCGGTTACGTTGAGGAGATGAAAAATTCTGATCTTGAAATTGCAAGTGAATTTCTTGAAATGGCGGCAAGATTGGTTTATATAAAATCCGTTTCCTTGTTGCCTGTTTATGAAGAGGCAGAGAAGCTCAGAAAGGAGCTTAGCGGTGAGCTTATTGAATACGCTGAATGTAAGCGTATTGCGCAGGTTTTATCTGAGAAGACCGACGGATTTAATTGTATCAGCCGACCTCAGGCTGAGATTGAAATTGATATGACCTATAACAGAGTTCACGAACCGCTGGAAATTCTTAACGCTTATATGAGAGTTGTCGGAAAGCGTTTGAGAAAAATTCCGCCTCCGCTTGATTCGTTTAAGGTCATTGTCGAGAAAAAAATTGTTTCTGTCTCATCAAAAATTAAAGGAATTGTCGGTTTGCTGACGGAGAAAAAAAGACAGAAATTTCATTCCATTATTTTGCAGTCCGAAAGCAGATCCGATATGGTTGCCGCGTTTCTTGCCGTTCTTGAGCTTGCCAAGACCAAGCATATACGTTTATTCGGAAGCGGTGACGGGCTTGAAATTGAATTGATAAAAATACCGGAAGGAGAGTTGGATTTTGATTGAAAATTCTGTAAATCTGAAAAGTACTGTTGAAGCCATAATCTTTGCATCCGGTGAAGCTATTGACCGAATCAGATTAATTGAAGCGTTAGGCTGCAGTCCCGAAAAGCTTGATGAAATACTCTGTGAGATTTCTGCTGATTATGATGAACGCGGAAGCGCTGTGCAGTTAATTTCTCTCGGCTCAGAGGTACAGTTTGTTACACGTCCCGAATATGCTACTGCCGTCAGAAACGTCCTTGATATGAAAAAGAATCAGCCCTTATCTTCGGCTGCCTTTGAGGTTTTGTCCGTTGTTGCTTATAATCAACCCGTTACAAAGGCATTTATTGAGCAGGTTCGCGGAGTTGATTGCAGCGGAGTAATCAATACTCTATGTCAAAGAAGTCTGATTGAAGAGTGCGGCAGACTTGACTTGCCGGGCAGACCTCTGTTATACTGTACTACAACGGAATTTCTTAAATGCTTCTGTATGACGACTCTTGCGGAATTGCCCGCAATTCCCGATACGAAGGCGGCTGCGGCAGCACTTGAGAATATTCATAATTCTGATGGTGTTTTATCCGGACAGATGTCTATTCTGTAAAAGAGGGTGAATTGTTATGATCGTCCTGAAAATAATAGGCTTTATTTTATTGGGCATTTTCGGCTTAATCATAGCTGCATTATGTATTAAGGTTAAGATTTTTGCTGAATACTCTGAGTATGATACAAACGTTAAAATTAAATGGCTGTTTTTGAACATTCCCGTTTACCCCGCAAAAGCAAAGAAGAAGCCGCAAGAGAATGCTCAGACGGATTCCTCCGCAACAACCGAAACGCAGGCTCCTGCAGAAGAAGTGTCTTTGACGGAACAGGACGCTGCTGTGGCTGAAGAGAATAGCTCAGAGGCTGAAAATACAAATACCGTTACTGATGAAGCAGGACAAGCCGCAGCTGCAAAGCCTAAAAATAATTTTCTGAAGACTCTTTATAACGCGCACGGCATTGACGGTTTGTTGCTGATTGTCAGACGGGTTTTCCGATATCTCGGAACATTTACCGGAAATCTGATGCATTCGCTTGTTATTGAAGAGTTGTATATTGACGTAAGATGTCACAAAAATGATGCGGCTTCGACGGCTATATATTACGGAGAGGTCTGTTCTTCTCTGTTCCCGATGCTCGGTTCATTGATAACGAAATACAAGGTGAGAAAATATGATATAAACGTATATCCCGATTATCTTGCCCGAACTTCTTCGGCTTCGTTTGCCGTTTCAATGCACCTTTATCCGATATATCTTGTCGGCATTACAATTTCTCTTGTATGTAAAATGCTGTTTAAGGTATTATTACGTTTAATTGTCAAATGTTTTCTTCCTGCAAAAAATCGTCAGGATGAAAATAAAAATAAAAAAACTGATTCAACCGAATCAGCAGCATAAAATAAGAAAGTGAGCGATTATTATGAAAGACCAGTCTGCAGCAGGTATTCTTGCAACAACAATTGAAAAGGTTCGTCAGTTAGTTGATGTCAGCACAATTGTCGGTGAACCTATCACATTATCTGATGAGATTACTGTTATTCCCGTCTCTAAGGTTACATACGGCTTTGCTTCGGGCGGTTCCGATTTTCCGTCAAAAAATAATACCCAGCTTTTCGGTGGCGGCGGCGGTGCCGGAGTTACAATCAATCCCGTTGCTTTCCTTATTCTTAAAAACGGAGAAGTAACTCTTAAGCACATTAATTCAAACGATAACGCAGCTGAGCGTTTCGTTGATATGGTGCCTGAGGTTATTGATAAGGTAGGACAGGTTGTTTCAAAAGCTAAATCAGGACAGTAATATTGTGATAATTTAATATATAATTGAGGTTGTAGATTGTTTTTAAAAAAACTCGAACTACAGCCTTAGTTGTGTTTTATAAGTTTTAAATTTTGGAAGGTTTTTATGGCAGATTTAGTTCGGTTACAGAAATTTATGGCTGATTGCGGCGTTGCATCCCGTCGAAAATCTGAGGAGCTTATTGCCGCAGGCAAAGTCAAGGTAAACGGAATGGTTGCTTGTGTCGGAGATAAGGTTGATCCGCGAAAGGACACAATCAGCGTCAGCGGCAAAAAGCTGACGAAGCAAACTAATTACGTTTATATTATGCTTCATAAGCCCCGCGGATACGTTACGACAATGAGTGATGAAATGGACAGAAAATGCGTCGCTGAGCTTGTTGCTGACGTGGGTAAGCGCATATATCCCATCGGAAGACTTGACAGGGATTCTGAAGGGCTGCTGCTTTTTACAAACGACGGAGAATTCGCAAATGCTCTTACACATCCCTCAAGACATATCTCAAAGACTTATCGCGTTTCCGTTCGTCCCGCGATTACTGAGGAGCAATTAACGATTTTGACTTCTTCACTAATGATAAACGGCAAGAAAACGCTTCCTGCCGAAGTAAGAATTGTTAACAAAGAAGAGGATAAAACTACTCTTGAGATTATTCTGTATGAGGGAAGAAATCGTCAGATCAGAAGGCTTTGCGAGGAAGCAGGTCTTGAAACAGTCCGTTTGAAGCGATTATCTATCGGACAGCTTAAATTAAACGGTCTTAAGGTCGGAGAGTATCGCAATCTTACCCATGATGAAGTAAGCTTGCTGAAGCGTCAGTCCGGTTGCTATTGACAGTAAGGAGTAAAATATAATGGTTAAAAGTATGACAGGATACGGCCGTGCATCCGAATTGATTGACGGCATGATGATTACTGTTGAAATCAAGAGTGTGAATCATCGATATTTTGAATTCAGCCCCAGAGTTTACCGTACTTATTCTTTTCTTGAAGAAAAGCTGAAGCCCTTTGTTCAGTCTTTTATCAGCCGAGGTAAGGTTGATTGCAGTATTCAGATTGAGGTACAAGAGGGTGAGGACTGCGTTGTTCAGGTTAATCATTCACTTGTATCCGGCTATATAAATGCATTTAAAGAGATAGAGTCAAGATACGGTGTAGACGCTGATGATGTATTTGAGGTTCTTGCAGCTAAAAATGACATTTTTGCTATCCGAAAAGAAACTGCCGATGAAGAAAAAATCTGGGAAGCAGTTAAAAAGGTACTCGGCGATGCTCTTAATGCATTTGTGTCTATGCGATGCACGGAGGGAAAGAAGCTCAAGGCTGATGTGCTCAGCTGTGTTGACGTAATTTATGCTGATGTTGAATATATCGAAATGCGCTCGCCTCAGACAGTAACTGAGTATAATGAAAAGCTTAAAAACAGAATCAAGGAGCTTATCGGAGACGTAAATGTTGACGAACAGCGTTTGTTGACGGAAGCTGCAATTTTTGCTGATAAAATAGCCGTTGCAGAGGAAACCGTACGTCTTCGCAGTCATATTGAGCAGTTGAAAAATCTGTTGGATGCCGAAAAGCCTATTGGTAAGGATTTGGATTTTCTGCTTCAGGAAGTTAACAGAGAAACCAATACAATCGGCTCAAAAGCCTCTGACCTTGAGATTACAAAGCGTGTTCTTGAAATGAAGTCCAATATTGAAAAAATACGCGAACAGATTCAGAATATAGAGTAAGGTGCTTGATATGCGTTTGATAAACATCGGCTTTGGTAATATGGTTAACTCTGACAGAATTGTCGCCGTAGTTGTTCCTGATTCTGCTCCTGTTAAGAGAATTATTCAGAATTCCAAGGATTTGGGAAAGCTTATTGATGTTACGCAGGGAAGAAAAACTCAATCTGTTATTTTTACTGACAGCGAGCATATAATTCTGTCCTATTTGAAGGCTGAAAAAATATCAGAAAAGATGGCAGGGGAGCTTAATAGCGTTGCAGAGGAGTGATTTTTGTGTCAAAAGGAAAGATTTTCGTTTTATCAGGGCCTTCAGGTGCAGGTAAAAATACTGTTTATGATGAATTGGTAAAGCTTGATAATAATATTGTTCAAACTGTTTCTGTAACAACACGCAGTCCCCGTAATAATGAAGCTGACGGTGTTGATTATTATTTTGTTACAGTTGAAAAATTCAGGGAAATGGTTGCCTCCGATGAATTTGTTGAATATGTTCAATACGGAGACAATTATTACGGAACTCTGAAAAGTGAGATAAATAATCTTGTCAGCAGGGGTAAAACAGTTATTCTTGTTATAGAGGTACGCGGTGCCGCTAATATTAAACGTTGTTTCCCCGAATCAAAATCTGTTTTTATTCTTCCTCCGTCTGTTGAAATATTGAAAAAAAGAATTGAAGACCGAGGCGAAAATACAAAAGCAGAGATAGATAAGAGAATTGAAATTGCAATGAGTGAGATGACTTTTAAGGATTCTTATGATTTTTGCGTTGTAAATGATGAGCTGAGTGCTTGCGTTAAAGAAATATACAATATAATATCCAAATAATAAAAAGGAGAAGAATGCTATGATTAATGTTGATATCAGATCACTTATTGAAAAAGACGGAAAGGAAATCAGCCGTTATGCGCTTGTTTCCGGTGTTGCAAAAAGAGCACAGGAAATTTCTAAAGATGATTCATCCGAAAATACTAAGGATATAGTCGTCGAAAGTGCAAAGGATACTAAGCTTCCGCCTGTAAAGAAGAGTGTTACCGAAGCTGTTGAGGAATTGCAGAAGGGTTTATATGAAATTGTTATACCTGAAAATCTCGAAAGCGGTAATTCTGCAGCGTCTTCCAAAAATAGCACAGAGGAGACCGAGGAGCTGTATTGATTGCTTTAGTTGCGGTTGAAAATTGTTCTTTCAGCTTTGATAAACTGTTTTCTTATAACATTCCGCCCTTTTTGCGTGAATATGTTTGCCCCGGAACAAGAGTTCTGGTTCCATTCGGCCGCGGGAAGTCAGTAAGACAAGGCTTTGTTTTTAGTATCAGCGAAGAAGCTGAAGGTATGGTAGGGCTCAAGGATATAATAAACGTACTTGACTCCGAGCCTGTATTATCAGCAGAAATGCTGAAGCTTGCTGATTGGTTGCGCGATACTTGTTTTTGCTCATATTTTTCTGCGGCTAAGGCATTGCTGCCTGCGGGATTGTGCTTAAAAACAGAGAAAGTTTATTCGTGCGCTTCTGATATTCCTCCCGAATTGCTTGATACACTCTCTCCGGATGAATGCAGTATAATTGCTTTTCTGAGAAAAAAGACAGAGCCTGTCAAGGAATCTGTAATTCTGAAAAGATTACAGCTCAATAAGGACTCCGAAATTCTTAAAAGGCTGACCCGAAAGCATTGTCTGGTTGAATCAAGCGATGCTTTCAGACAGGTAAATGAGTTATCCGTACGGTTGATTCGCTTGTGCAATGATTTTCAGTTTTCCGAAATTAATACTTTTTCGGAAAAACAGCAAATGGTTATTGAGCTTCTCAGGGATATCGGTGCCGCATCTCAAAAAGAGATTTCCTATTTTACCGGAGTCAGTGATTCTGTAATTAAGACTCTTATTAAAAACGGAATATGTGAAGCATTTGATTCTGTTATACAAAGAGAGGTCAAGAATAGCTTTCCCGTACAAAACAACGAAAAAATTAAACTGTCTGATGAGCAATCAAAAGCCTTCAACCGATTATTTGCAGCCTATCGCGATAAGAGCACTGATGCTGCGCTGCTTTACGGAGTTACGGGAAGCGGCAAAACCAGTGTTTATCTTGAATTGATAGAAAATGTTGTCAAGGACAACAAGAGTGTAATCGTCCTTGTCCCCGAGATTTCGCTGACTCCGCAGACGTTTGCTTTTTTCTCGGCACGTTTCGGTCAGAATGTCGCAATACTTCACAGCGGACTTTCAATGGGAGAGCGATATGATGAATGGAAAAGAATTGAAAGCGGCAAGGCACGTGTTGTCATAGGAACAAGAAGTGCAGTTTTTGCACCTGTAAAGAATCTCGGGCTTATTATCATTGATGAGGAACAGGAGCATACTTATAAATCTGAAATGTCCCCAAGATATAATGCTAAGGATGTTGCCAGATTCAGATGTAAGTATAATTCGGCATTTTTAGTTCTGGCATCTGCCACTCCGAGTATAGAGACGTATGCAAGGGCAAAGCAAGGAAAGATTTTACTTTGTGAGCTTGGAGTACGTTACGGTAATGCAATTCTTCCGGACGTACACATAATTGATATGTCCGATAAGTCTTTGGTGTCTCCTATGTTTGCCGTCAGCGACCCGTTAGCGCGTGAGATTCAGACTAATCTTGAGAAAAAAGAGCAGACCATTCTTTTAGTTAACAGAAGAGGTTATAATACCTTTGTTGTTTGTTCGGATTGCAAGAACGTTGTTACCTGTCCTAAATGTAACATTTCAATGACGTATCATTCCGCGAATAACCGTCTTATGTGTCATTATTGCGGTTATTCTTCGGCCTTTGCGCATAATTGTCCGACTTGCGGTGCTGAGAATATCCGTTATTCGGGCTTTGGCACTCAACGTATTGAGCAGGAAATCAAAATACGTTTCCCCGAGGCATCAATATTGCGTATGGATGCAGATACTACCATTAATAAAAATGCTCACGAAAAGGCACTAACTGCTTTTGCCCGGAAGGAGTATGATATTTTAATAGGTACTCAGATGGTTGCAAAGGGACTGAATTTTCCGGACGTTACACTTGTCGGTATTATTTCCGCGGATAAAGAACTATATAACAATGATTTCAGATGCTCGGAGCGGTCCTTTGATCTGATTACGCAGGTTGTCGGCCGGGCAGGACGCGGAGATAAGAAGGGAAGAGCTGTCATTCAGACTCTTGTTCCCGACAATAATATAATTTCTATTGCGTCCAAGCAGGACTATAAGTCTTTTTATGCCTCTGAAATAGATATCAGAAAGGCTATGATATATCCGCCGTTTTGTGATATCTGCGAAATACTCTTTATCAGTCAGTCGCAGAATGATATCGGTGCCTGTGCTGAAGCATTTTTTAATAAGCTTGTTGAAACCAACGGGAAGGAATACTCTGACGAGAAAATAATTGTACTCGGTCCGATGGCTCCCAAGGTCTCTAAGATCAACGATCAGTATAGAATGAGGATATTAATTAAATGTAAAAATTCTCCGAGATTCCGTGAAATGGTGTCTGTACTGATAAAGGAAATTCAGAATAATAAAACGTTTAATAATGTGTTTATATCTGCTGATATGAATCCCGAAAACTTAAATTAAATGTAGGTGTGTAATATGGCTATAAGAAATATAAGAACGGAAGACGATCCGGTTTTGCGTAAGGTCAGCAAAAAGGTCGAGAATTTTGATGAAAGATTGTTTCTTATCTTGGATGATATGAAGGATACTTTAATCAAATCTCAGGGCATAGGTCTTGCTGCTGTTCAGATAGGTATTTTAAAAAGAATTGTTCTCGTAAACTTTGATGACAGAATTATAGAGCTTATTAATCCTGAAATAATTGAAAAGGAAGGCGAGCAGATGGAGGCGGAGGCTTGTCTGTCTCTGCCGCATAAGGCTGGAAAAACCCTGCGTCCAAAAACCGTAACAGTAAGAGCGCAGAACCGTAACGGTAACTGGTGCATTTATAAGGGAAGTGACCTTAAGGCAAGATGCTTCTGCCATGAGCTTGATCATCTTGACGGAAAGCTTTATATTGACTCGTTAGCTCCCGGTGAAAAGGTATATCTGACAAATGATTACGATTAAGGATTGATTAAATGAAAACCGTTGTTTTTATGGGAACTCCCGATTTTGCCGTTCCCGCTTTAAAAGCTTTAATAGATTCCGATGAATATGCTGTAAAGCTGGTTGTTTCACAGCCCGACAGACCGCAGGGCAGAAAACAGATTCTGACCCCTTCACCTGTAAAACAGATTGCTTTACAATATGATGTTGATATATATCAGCCGTCATCGCTTCGAAATGATGATTCCGTAAATTTAATTTCATCATATTCCCCCGATTTTATTGTTGTTGCAGCCTACGGAAATATTCTTCCCAAGTCAATATTGGATATTCCGAGGTACGGTTGCGTTAACCTGCACGGTTCATTGTTGCCTAAGTACAGAGGTGCAGCACCTATTCAATGGAGTGTTATAAACGGCGATGAGATTACCGGTGTTACGACTATGCTTATGAACGAGGGGTTGGACACGGGAGATATTCTCTTGAAGGAAACCAAGCTTATCGGTGAAAATGAAACTGCAGGCGAGGTGTTTGATGCTCTTGCGCAAATGTGTCCGTCTCTTTTGCTGAAAACCTTAAAGGGACTCGTTGATAACAGTATTGTTCCCGTTGCTCAGAATAACGATGAGGCAAGCTACGTTTCGGTTCTGAATAAAGAGATGGCAGAAATTGATTGGAATAAAGATGCGCTTTGCATTCATAATCTAATAAGAGGTCTCAATCCGTGGCCTGTCGCAAAAACATCGTATAACGGCAAAATGCTGAAGATATTTGAAAGCTCCTTATTGTCAACCTCCTCGGACAAGACTGCAGGCTCCGTTTTGATAAAAAACGGTGAGGTTTCAGTTGTTTGCGGAGACTGTAAATTACTGAAAATCTCTGAAGTACAGTTAGAGGGCTCAAAGCGAATGTCAATCGCTGATTTTCTCAGGGGACATTCAATTGAAGACGGCTTGATATTGGGTTCTTGACAATTTAAGTCTGAATTACAGCTATTTTTTTGTATTTGCGAGTATTCAATTTATCAACTAAATTATAATTGACGGAATTATCTGAAAATATAATTTTCAGGATATTGTCGTCATCCCAAGGTGTGTTTTTATGGATATAACTGTTATACCTGCTTATATTTATTCCGGATTAGGTTATAATCTCAGTTACTTTTATCTGATAATTCCTGCTTTGATTATATCACTTGCAGCACAGGTAATGGTTAAAAGTGCTTATCGAAAGATGTCACAGATATATACTAAATCCGGTTATTCGGGTGCACAGGCTGCTATGGCTGTGCTCAGACATTACGGAATTACTGACGTAAGAATTGAGCAGTGCTCCGGTACGCTGACGGATTGCTATGACCCTTCATCCAAGGTGATAAGGCTTTCTGAGGGTGTGTATTCTTCAACTTCAATCGCGGCTATAGGAATTGCCTGTCATGAAGCGGGACACGCGGCACAGCACGCTTCAAATTATGTTCCCGTTAAGCTTCGCAATTCAATTCTTCCCGTATGCAGAATCGGCTCTTACGCGGGAATACCGCTTGCTTTTGTCGGAATGCTTCTGAGCTTTGAGCCTTTGATTTTTATTGGCCTGCTCTTATATTCGTTTATTACCGTATTTCAGTTGGTAACCTTGCCCGTTGAGTTTAATGCAAGCTCGCGTGCCCTCACCGTAATTGAGGAAACGGGACTTTTAAGGGATGAAAATGAGCTTAACGGAGCAAGAAAGGTACTCAGATGCGCCGCTTTGACTTATGTTGCCGCGTTGATTTCATCACTTGCTAACCTGTTGCGTTTTGTTTTGATATTTACCCGCAGAAGAGATTGATTTGAAAGGTTGAATTATGGCAGATTCAAGATATGAAGCATATAAAATTTTGCTGAAAATTGAAAAAGAGCATTCTTATTCTGTTCTTTCTGTCACGGAAGCATTAAAAAATGCTGAGTTTTCGGATTCACGCGATACGGCTTTCGTTGTTTCGCTGGTTTACGGTGTGCTTGAGCGAAAGCTGACTCTTGACTATAATATTTCTTCATATCTGACCTCCTCGGTCAATAAGCTTAAGAACAACGTTCTTAATTTACTTCGTCTCGGTGCATATCAGATATTGTATATGGATAAGATTCCCGACAGTGCGGCAGTTAATGAAACAGTCAAGCTTGTTAAAAAAACAGGGGCAGGCTATGCATCCGGTCTTGTAAACGCAGTATTAAGAAAAATATCCTCAAACGGTCTTAAATTGCCGCAGAATACCGATTCTGCAGATTATCTGAGTGTTGTGTATTCGGTGAATTCCGAAATCGTTGATTCTTTAATTTCCGATTACGGATTCTCACAGGCAGAGAAGATACTTTCTTCATATTTTGGCAGACGGCCCGTGTTTATCCGACGTAATTCGTTGATATGCACGGATGCTGAGCTTGTTTCGTCGCTTGAGGATGACGGTGTTTCTGTTTACGGTACCGATATTTCAGGGTGCTTTAAGATAGAGCATACAGGCGATATCACGAAGCTATCTTCCTTTGCAAAGGGAATGTTTTACGTGCAGGATATGTCTTCTCAGCTTTGTTGTATGCTCGCAGGAGCAAAGCCGGGCGATATGATAGTGGATTGTTGTGCGGCTCCGGGCGGTAAGTCCTTTACTCTGGCTCAGTATCTCGACGGTGAAGGAAAAATTATTTCGTGTGACGTGCATGAGCATAAGAAGCTTTTACTTGAACAGGGTGCCCGCAGACTCGGAATTACCAATCTTAGCGCAGTATGCTGTGATGCACGGAAATTAAAAGATTTATACAGTCAGGCTGATATCGTTTTGTGTGACGTGCCGTGTTCAGGCTTTGGAGTTATGGGAAGAAAACCTGAAATCAGATATAAAAATATGGGTGAAATCGCGGAGTTGCCCCGCCTTCAGAGTGATATTTTAAGTTCTTGCTCACAGATGGTTCGCAAAGGCGGAGTTTTGCTTTATTCTACCTGTACCCTGAACAAAAATGAGAATGAGCTTGTTTGCGAAAGGTTTTTATCTGATAATTCTGATTTTGCTGTTGCTTCAGATGATGAGTATTCCAAATATACGAATAGATTTCTGACTGTTTTTCCTGAAAAAGACGGCGGAGACGGCTTCTTTATTGCTAAATTTATCAGGAGTTGATTATGAAAAAGGATATTTTATCATTGAATCTCAGTGAGCTTACCGAAGAAATTGTTAAATTAGGTGAGCCAAAGTTTCGCGCAGGACAAATATATAAATGGCTACATAAATCAATGGTCTGTGAATTTGAGCAGATGACGGATATTTCTCTTGCTCTGAGACAAAAGCTTAGTGACAATTTTGTCATATTTAAGTGTTCTATTGAAAAAAAGCTAATTTCGGAGTATGATGGAACAATAAAGTATTTATTTGCTCTTGAGGACGGAGAATATATTGAGTCTGTTCTTATGAAATACAAATACGGGTATACGGTCTGTGTTTCATCGCAGGTAGGATGCAGAATGGGCTGCACCTTCTGTGCTTCGACCTTGTCGGGTGTTGTCAGAAACCTTTATGCCTCTGAAATTCTCTCTCAGATTTATACTATCAGCCGAGACAATAATATCAGAGTTTCCCATATCGTTATGATGGGAATGGGAGAGCCCTTGGATAATTATGATAATGTGCTTAAATTTCTTAATATGATTAGTGATGAGCACGGTCTGAATATAAGTATGAGACATATTTCTCTCTCCACCTGCGGAATTATTCCCGGAATTTATAAGCTTATGCAGGAGAATCTGCAGCTTACGTTGTCTGTTTCTCTGCACGCTCCCGAGAATACTCTTCGCTCGTCGATGATGCCCGTAAACAAAAAATATCCCGTTGAAGAGCTGATAAAGGCGTGCAGGGATTATACCAAAACGACATCCCGACGCATTTCTTTTGAGTATTCATTGGTAAAGGGCGTAAATGATACCGATGAATGTGCTTTGCGTCTGTCGCAATTATTAAAGGGAATGCTGTGTCATATTAACCTGATACCCGTTAATGAGGTATCAGAAACCGGATGCAAGAAAAGCTCTCCGGAAAGAGTAAAAAAGTTTTCTGATATTTTACAGAAGAAGGGCTTTGCCGTTACTGTCCGTCGGGAGCTCGGCTCCGATATAAATGCCGCCTGCGGACAATTAAGGCGTAATACTATGAAATGATTATTTGCTGAAAGGAGCAATTCAATTGGATTTCTCTATGAAAACCGACAAGGGTTTAGTAAGAGCTGAAAACCAGGATAACTGTTATATTGCCAAGTTCAATGACAAAAGCTGTTTTGCTGTTGTTTGTGACGGAATGGGCGGTCCTAATGCAGGTGATGTTGCCTCGGAGATTGCCGTTAAGACAGTTTCGGAGTATTTTGCCGCTCATTGGAATAATGAGCTGAATATTGCTGAAATTGAAGAGATTCTTATTGATGCCGTAAAATCAGCCAATGAAAAAATATATTTGAAATCCAAGGAAGATTCAAAATATGACGGAATGGGAACAACGTTGGTAGCCGCCGTATGTGTAAATGATGATGTTATTGCTGCAAACGTAGGTGACAGCAGAGCTTATTTTGTCGGTGATAAGCTGCAGCAGATAACTAAAGATCATTCTCTTATGCAGGATATGCTTGATAAAGGTCAGATAAGTAAAAAAGAGGCTGAAACGTTTCCTTACAAAAACATTATCACCCGAGCATTGGGTGCAGATGCAACCGTAAGGGTTGATACCTTTACGTTTAATGATGCGGGAAATAATGATATTCTTCTGTGCTCGGACGGTCTTTACAATTTTGTTTCCGAAGACGATATTGCTTCGTCTTTCAGAGAGGTTGCTTCCGAGAAGCTTGCGGAAGCATTAATTAATAAAGCAAATTCGGGCGGCGGTAATGATAACATAACAGCTGTCGTGATTTTCAGATAATGGATGAGAGGTGTTCACTATGGATAATTTAATTAATCAGGTTATCAGTGACAGATATGAAATTCTTGAAATAATCGGTTCAGGCGGTATGTCAAGGGTCTATAAAGCCTATGACCGTCTTGATGACAGAATTGTAGCCGTAAAAATCTTAAAGAAGGAATTTATGGCTAATGAGGAATACAGAAACAGATTCAAGAATGAGTCAAGAGCCGTTTCCCTGTTGAATCATCAAAATATTGTTAAGATTTTTGACGTTAGCTATACCGACAGCCTTCAGTACATTGTTATGGAGCATATTGAGGGCATTACGCTCAGAGAATTTCTTGACAAACAGAAGGTTCTTGATTGGAAAGAGGCTCTGATAATTGTCGTTCAGGTTTTGCGTGCTTTGCAGCACGCTCACGATAAGGGCGTTATACATCGTGACATAAAGCCTCAGAATATTCTGTTATATAATCAGCTTATTAAGGTGACCGATTTCGGAATCGCATCTTTTAAACGCGGAGATATTGTATCTGTTGATACCGAGGTTCTCGGTTCTGCAAGATATATCAGTCCTGAGCAGGTAGAGGGAAGATATACGGATGAGCGCGTTGACTTATATTCAGTCGGTGTTGTATTGTATGAAATGCTTACTGGTATGACTCCCTTTGACGGAGCAACCGATAGTGAAATTGCGCGAAAGCATATACAGGATGAACCCAGAAAGCCTACCGAAATAAATCCCCGTATACCTGTCGGTCTTGAACAGATTGCTCTCAGAGCTATGCAGAAGGATACGGAATACAGATACCGCTCTGCCGCAGAATTCCTTAAGGACCTTGATGAATTCCGCAGAAATCCCGATATCGTATTCGATTATCAGTATTTTATAGACAAAAATCCTACCAAATATATCGGCGTTAAAGACAATCTGATAAATGAACCGCTTACTGACGATAATCTTGAAAACGTCGATGACGATGATTATTACGATTATGATGATGACTATGAGGAAGAGGAGGATACGAGAAACTCGTTTTTCCCTGTTCTGATAGGCGTTGCCGTATCTCTGCTTATAGTTGTCGGTATTGTTATTTTTATAATTATCGGCAGTTCTATAGGTGAATCAAGCAGCTCGGATAAAAGCTTCTGGGAAAAAATTGATGTTTTCGGACTTTTTTCCGATGAAGAAATTGAGGTTCCTAATTTTATCAATATGAAATTTGATGAAATTCTTGAAAATTACCCCGAGCTTGCTTTTGAGAATCCTCCTCAGTATGAATATAATTCAAATTACGAAGACGGCTATGTTTGTAATCAGTATCCTGATGCAGGCGATAAGGTTTCTAAGGATACGGTATTTAAATTGACGGTTGCAACAAGTGTTGAAATGGTGCTTGTTCAGGACGTTACGGGTAAAAAATCCATTGAAGCCGAATCGATACTCAGAGCATCCGGACTTGTGGTTGAATTGATTCCTCTTGTTGATGAAACAAGAGATGAGGGTATTGTTATTTATACTGAGCCTGTTGCCAATAAATATACGGCTTATAACGGTACTGTCTACGTATATTATGCGACGGGTAAAAATGACATTAACTCCACAAGAGTGCCTAACGTTGTAGGCTATGACCTTGAAGCCGCAAAACAGAAAATAATCAATGCAGGTCTTACGGTCGGTGCGATTACACAGGGTGCAAGTGCTCCTTCTCTTGAAGGCTTTGTTATCAGTCAGACTCCCGATGCTACCACCCCCGTAAATTCCGGAATGAACGTAAATCTTGTTATAGGTAACGGCATTCCTTCTACGAACACAGCCACATTTACCATTTCCTTGCCTTCGCTCGGTGCGGGTACAACGGGTGTTATCAAAACTTATCTTAATGATACAGCCTATGATTCGATTCCCGGCGTTGCCCTTAACGGTGAAAGCTATAAGTTAAGCTTCACGGGCTCAGGTAAAGAGAATTCATTTAAGATTTTCTGTGATGCCGTGCTTGTTTATACCGGAGATATTGACTTTACAACGACTCCTCCCACTTTCTCAAACGTTCACGGATATCAGTTCTCTACCAAGGAGCCTGTCCCCGATGTTGTAGGCATGTCGGAAAGCGAAGCAGAAGCTGCACTCGCATCTGCCGGATTCAACAAGGTTAACGTCTTAACCGAAGCCAGTGCTACTGTTCCTGAGGGTATTGTTATTTCTCAGTCTCCCGTGCATAGTGATACTGCAGAATACTCAACGGCAACTATAATTACAATTGTTATAAGTGAAGGCGCAGGTGAGCTTCCCTCTGACGAAACTACAGCACCCGAGGTAACTACTGACGGTAACGAGCCCGAGGAAGACACTACTTCAGCTCCTGTCGAAGCAACAACGTCGTCAGCGGCGGTGAACGAGCCTGAAAATACGGTTGTTTCTTAATAAGTATTGTCGGAGTAATTAAATGTCTGAATTAAAAGGAACTATTATTAAATCAATCAGCGGCTTTTACTATGTTCAAGCCGCTGATGCGGTTTTCGAGTGTAAAGCCAAAGGGGCATTCAGAAAAAAAAATATTACACCTCTTGTCGGAGACGAGGTTGTGATTGAGGCTGTCGGTGAAACGGGTACAGTAACCGATATATTGCCGAGAAAGAATTATCTTATACGGCCGCCCATTGCAAACGTGGATATATTGTTTATCGTCTCGTCTGTTGATGAGCCTAAGCCAAATCTGTACGTAATAGATAAGCTTAGTGCCTTTGCCGTATATCACAATATTGAGCCTGTTATTGTATTTTCCAAAAGTGACCTCGCTCGCGCAGATGAGTATCTGGATATTTACTTAAAAAGCGGCTTGCAAACCTTTTGCTGCAGTTCAAAGAACAAAACCGGCATTTCAGAAATTCTTGATTTTATCGGCTCAAAAAAAGCAGTCTTTACGGGCAATTCCGGAGTAGGGAAGTCCAGTATTCTGAATGCTGTATGTCCTGAGCTTAATCTTGAAACGAACGTAATCAGTTCTAAGCTTGGCAGAGGAAAGCATACAACAAGAACTGTTTCCTTGTATAAAATCGGTGACGGATTTATTGCTGATACTCCCGGATTTTCTTCCTTTGACCTTGAAAAAATTACTGAGAGGATTTATAAAGAAGAGCTTGCCGCTTGTTTTCCTGATATTGATGCTTTTACTGACAGATGCTATTTCAATTCCTCGTGCTCGCATATTAATGATAAAGGGTGCGCAGTTACTGAGGCGGTAAATAATAATTTAATTTCCAAGGAGCGTCATAACAGCTATATGAGAATGTATGCTGAAGTGAAGGATTTTAAAAAGTGGGATTAAAAATAGCCTGACATGCACATTGTTGTACCTTATTGCGTAATATTTAATGTATAGGTTTATACGGATAATTACTGACAGAGGTGCAATATGAAGAGGCATAAGAGTTATTGTAAGGGTTTTATTGTTATAAGCTTCGGTGCAGGTCTTTTTCTTGCTTATTGCTTTCCGACCAAGTTTTTAATAGTTATACTTGCCTGTCTTCTGATTATTGCAGGTTTTATTCTGTTAAAAACACAGTAAGGGAGGAGCTTTTTAATGAGAATAATAGTTTTAAGCAGTCCTGCTGTTTTACGGAGATTGTTCAAAATATTCTGTAAAGAATAAATATATTTCAGGGATAAAAGTAAATGAAAATTAAACGAATAAAATTAAAAGGTCTGAAAAATACACGTGATCTCGGTGGGATTAAAACGGCAGACGGAAAAACAGTCAAATACGGTATGCTTATCAGAAGCGGACATCTCAACAAGGCTAAGCCTTCCGATATGAGGATTTTATGTAATGAGCATAATCTGAAGACCGTTATAGATCTTCGCATTGAAGCTGAAATTAACGAAAAGCCGGATGTTCTTAATGAGGGTATCAATTACGTGCATTTACCTTTGCTTGATAAGGCTTTTCTCGGCATTACGAGGGATGAGTATTCTTTAAGGTCCTGGTTTAATATTTTTGAAGACAGGTCTAAGCGTCCCGAGGATGTCTTTTATGAAATGTATAAAATGATTGTGTTCGGTGAACGTACAAAGAATATGATTTCGGAAATATTCCGTATTCTTCTTGATGGGAGCTCTTCTGCAGTCTTATGGCATTGCAGTGCGGGAAAAGACAGAGTCGGAGTTGTAACGATGCTGATTTTGCTTGCGTTGGGTGTAGACAGGGAAGTGATCGTTCAGGATTTCCTTGCTACAAACAGATTTTCTGCTGCAGAAATTATAAAGACACGAGTTTTTGCTCCTCTTGTTATAAGAGACAGATATCAAAGAAAATGCCTTGCCGTTCTGATGGGAGTTAAGAGAGAATATCTTGACCGTTTGTTTGAATATATTGATGCCAATTTTTCATCTGTTGAGTCTATGTTTGAAAAGCATTTCGGTATAAGCGGTGATATGCTCATTAAACTGAGGGAGATTTATACAGAATAAGGGAGCGTGATGAATTATGAAAAAGAATTGCGAAATCAATATCAGGGATCCGTTTGTTCTGAAGCATAACGGTCTGTATTATCTCTACGGAACTCGTGCTAAGGATTTCGGAAATAAAACCTCAGGCTTTGATGTTTACGTCGGAACGGACCTTCAGACTTGGACGGAGCCTAAATCGGTTTTTGATTCTTCGCGTTTCGGACTCAATAATGCATCAAACTGGGCACCCGAAGTACATAAATATAACGATAAATTTTATATGTTTGCTACATTTGAACAGCAAAACGGTTTCAGAGGAACCTTTTCTCTTGTTTGCGATTCCCCCGACGGACAGTTTGTGCCTTGTTCCGAAAAGGCATTGACACCGGAGGATTGGTGGAGTCTTGACGGAACCTTATATGTTTCGGCGGACGGCACACCTTATCTTGTATTCTGTCACGAGCACGTGCAGATTCTTAACGGAACGGTTTGCTTCGTTCAGTTAAGTAAGGATTTGAAAAAAGCTGTGGGAGAGCCCGTTTGTCTTTTCAGCGGACTTGACGCTTTCGGAGCAAAGGTGAATTCCGAGGGGCGATATGTTACCGACGGTCCGTTTTTGCACAGGGGTAAAAATAACAGACTTTATATGATTTGGTCTACCACGGTTGAGCATCAGTACTATCAATGTATTGCAGTTTCCGACAATGACGATATAACCGGAAATTGGACACAGCTTGAACCGATTTTTACAAAAGACGGCGGTCACGGTATGATATTTAAGGACCTTGATGATAATCTGAAGCTCACGCTGCATTGTCCCAACAGGAGTCTTTATGAGCGTCCCGTATTTTTTGATATTGTCGATACGGGAGAAACTCTTGTAATTAAATAAAAATGAAAAAACCGTCGGAAATGCTGCTGCATATCGGCGGTTTTTTGAATTGATGTGCGAATAAACTTATAAAGAGAATAAGCTTATTAATGAGTTTTTCTTTTTTTCGCTTGAATTTTATTTAAGGAGAAGGCTTTTGAAATCTGACGTAAGCTCTCGCATCTGTCTGATTTCAGCCTGACGGTTAGGAGTAAATTCAGCCTTGTTGCGAGCACGGCTGTCTGTGTTGATATCAATACCCTCAAGACTGAGATAATACTTTGCATTGACGGGATAGCACTGGCATTCTGCTACTGAGAAGAATCCGACGAAATTCTGAAGCTTTTGTGCACGTTCCTCGTCGGTCTTATAAATTCTGCAAAGCTCTGCATAAAGCTCGGGATGGAAATTAGCCATAACTCCTGAGAAGCCTGCACAGCCTATTTTCAGTGAATCGAGAAGTGTAGCAGAGTTAGCGTTGTATATCTTCAGCTCAGAGCCTGCTACTGCATCAAGCTTTGCCTGAATCATATTGATATCACAGCACGTATCCTTTAAGAACTGATATTTGCCTGTCTGAGCCATTTTGCCGAGTACATAGGGAGTAAGTATTCTCTTGTAAGGATAGGGACATTCATATACGCCTAAGCCGATTTCGGGAAGTGCGGATGCAACATATTCCATATTTTTAAGAAGTATGTCGTCGCTTTCATCCGGCTTTGCAAAACGGTTTGAAATGAATACGTATGCATCTATACCGCATTCTATATATTTGTTTGCTTCATAAATCTGAGTATCGAGATCGTCGGACGTGTGTCCGCTGGCTACAATTGCGAGATCCTTGGGCTTGTGCGACATTATGAATTTCAGTAATTCAAGCTTTTCTTCAAAGGACAGGAAAAAAATCTCACTTGATTGGCATATTGCAAAAATACCGTCAACATTTCTTTCGTAATACCATTGAATTAATTGTTCCACGGCATTATAATCTATTTTGTTGTCACTTGTATAAGGTGTTATCATAGTGGGATATACACCGTTCGGAATAATTTTTATCATACAAAAAACTCCTTTATTTTATTTATTTCAGTATAAAACAAAATTCTGATTTGTCAATATATTAAATAACAGCTCTGATTCGGAAGGATGTGCAATTATGAAAATTTTTGAAAATACGCTTCTTGTTTCTGATTTCGACGGAACCTTAACAGGCTCTGACGGCTTGATTCCTGCTGAAAATTTATCAAAAATACGTTATTTTACAGAAAACGGCGGTAAGTTTACCGTATCTACGGGACGGACTAAGGCAGGCTTTCATAATTATTCAAGTGAAATTATAAATGCGCCTGTGCTTCTCGGAAACGGTGCTATGGCTTTTGATTATGAAAGCTCCGCTCAAGTATTCGTCAATGGAATCAGCGAAGCGGCAATTCCGGTGCTTAATACAATTATTGAAAAATATCCTTTTATCGGTGCCGAGATATATTCTGTTGACGATGGGGTTTTCGTAATTAATCCTCACCCGAAGAACATAAGGCATTTTTCGGGACTGAGGATAGAAAATTATTCTGTTTGTGAAGGCTTTGACAGAAGCTTTTTCCCTGCGGTAAAAATTATGCTGTATGCAGGGGAAAAAAGCAAAGAGGTTCAGCAGTTTTTGATGAGTATTGATTTGGGTGAATTGAAATATATTCCCTGTAACGGAGAATTTATTGAAATTCTTTCGGAAAAAGCAGGGAAGGGTAAAGCTATGTATCAGTTAGCCGATGCCTTGAATATAGATAATAACCGTGTATTTGCCATAGGTGACGGCTCCAATGACGTTGATATGCTTTGTGACGCCGTAAAGGGCTTTGTACCGGAAAGCGGTGATGCTTTAGCTAAGGAGGCCGCAGATATTATCGTTTGTAATTCTGACAACGGAAGTGTAGCAAATGCAATTACAATTCTTGAAGAACTGCTCAGAACATAAAACTGTTTTGACAGCGGATTGTATCGCAGATGCTTCTGACGGACAATGCGGTTTTCTTTGCAAAAATGTAATCCTCAGAAGAAAAATTCTTTGTTTCAACCATATTTTTGAAAAATCTTACCTCGGGACTCATAATGTCGTCTCTTGACACTTCCTCGGGAATTAATCTCTTTTTTGTTTCTTGGTGGCAGAATAACATATCTGTCAGCTGTGAAACCGAAGCAAACATAATTGTTCCGTTGTCGCCGATGATTTCCGAATAAGAATATGTCTGTCCGACCTTTGAATAATTAAGCACAACAGAAAGGTTGTCATATTTTAATATTGCGGTTCCTGCGGCATCGCAACCGTTAGGAAGCTTTACTGCATCGGATATAATTTTTGATGGATGACCGAACAACGCGCTTGCAAGATATAAGTTATAAACACCGATATCCATAAGGCAGCCTGTGTGCATTTCGGGATTAAAAATATTCGGATTTTTTCCCTCGGTGTAGAGGTTATATTTTGAAGAAAGCTGGTAGAAATCAAAATGCGCAGATCTGATTTCTCCGAGAGACGGCAGATTGCTTTTCAAAATTTCAAATCCGTCCGTATGAATTGTCATTATTGCTTCACAGTAAATAAGATTGTTTTTTTCTGCCAGTGAGAATAACTCCTCCATCTCTTTTTGAGTTGTAGTTGCGGGTTTTTCGCAAATTACGTTCTTGCCGTTCATCAGCATAAGCTTGCTTTGTTCATAATGAAATACATTGGGACTTGCTATATAAACGCTGTCGAATTTATCACTTGCGGCAAATTCATTAATATCCGTATAATAAAAATCTGCCCCGTGTTTATATGCAAAGGCTTGTGCAGAGCTTTCCGTGCGTGAATAAACAGCTGTCAGCTCAACGCCTTCTACCTTTGATGCTGCAGAAATAAATTTATCTGTAATCCAGGATGTTCCGATTGTTGCAAGTTTCATATTATTCTCCTTGATTTGTTTTTTAGAGTGTCGGAAAGCCGTGAGAAAGCTTCCTGTATTGAAAATATAACATAAATTTTATAATTTTGACAGATATTTTTATTTACTTTTTTTATTTTTGATTATATAATATGAAAACAAGAGGTGAATATAATGGTTTCAGTAAGAGCTTATAAAGAATCAGACAAGGAAAGGGTACAGCAGATATGTCTTGCAAATGCAGGATGTCTTGATTCTCCCGCGGATACACAGAAATATATTCTTATTATGTATTGTAATTATTATATTGAGCAGGAACCGCAAAATTGCTTTGTTGCGGTCAATGAAAATGATGAAGCTGTAGGATATATTATCTGCAGTGAGGATTATGATGCTTATGAAAAGAGCTTTACCGCAAATTATCTTAATCAATGTGCGGCATTAAGTCCTAAGCGTTACGTTGAAGCTAAGCTTGATTTGCTTTCTCATTCAATGTTCAAAAAGGATTATCCGACTCATTTTCATATAGATATTGACGATAATTATCAGAGACAGGGGCTTGGCTCTCTGCTTATAAGCACGCTTAAGGCTCATCTCAGGTCAAAAAATATTAAGGGTATGATGATGGTATGCGGAGAGGACAACGAAAATGCAAAAAGCTTCTACCGTAAAAACGGATTCAAGGATTTGCTTACGACTAAAATGGGTCACGCTATGGCTCTTGATTTTGAGGAATAAAATATGATATTTTCAGAAGAAAAATTCAGTAATTTGGTTCGGCTCGTACGTGATTGCGGCACCTATATGAAATCTGCTTCTGTCGCAGAGAATGATTCTTCCTGTGTAAGAACAAAAAGCAGCGATTCCGATTTTGTTACCGTTTATGATGAAGGAGTACAAAATAAGCTGATAGAGAGCTTAACCGTTTTGTTTCCCGATTCACGTTTTTTCGCCGAAGAAAAAGCTAATTCTGCGGAAGATACAAAAAGCGGCTATTGCTTTGTTATAGATCCTATTGACGGTACAACAAATTTTATTCATAATTTTAATGCATCTGCAATTTCTATTGCCCTTCTCGTTGACGGAGAGCTGCAGTTCGGGTTGATTTACGACCCTTATAGTGATGAGATGTTTACTGCGTTCAGCGGTAAGGGAGCTTTTTGTAACGGCAGAGAAATTCACGTTTCGGACAGAAAGCTGTCTGAGGCTGTCATTTCCTTCGGAACCTCTCCGTATAAAAAGGAAGAATTTGCGGATATCGGATTTGAAACCGCAAAAAAAATATTTATGAATTGCGCCGATATCAGACGTAGCGGCAGTGCCGCCATTGATATGGTAAATGTTGCCTGCGGAAAGCTTGACGGTTTCTTTGAATGCTTGCTTTCCCCCTGGGATTATGCCGCAGGAGCTTTGATTGTGCGAGAGGCAGGAGGTTCTGTTATCAGTTTTTCCGGAGAGGACGTTTCATTCAGCTGTCCATCATCCGTGCTTTGTTCAAATAATATAGTCAAGGACGGAATCCTTGCTATTATTAATAAATAAAAATTTTGGAGGTCATATTATGGCAGACAATATTCTTGATCGTTTTAAGGAAGTAGCAACTGAAGAAAAGGCAGTTGATACAGGAAAAAAAGTAAAAGTCGGTATTATCGGTACGGGTTGGATTGCAGAGGCTCACGTTGCAAATTATCTTAAATGCCCTGACGTTGAAATAGTTGCAGCGGCTGATCTCGTGCCCGGAAAGGCAGAGAAATTCTGTAAGGATAACGGAATTGACGGCATCAGACTTTATCCTGACCACAAGTCAATGATTGATGCTGAAGAGCTTGATGCAGTAAGTGTTTGTACTTATAACAGAACTCACGCCGAATGCACAATCTATGCTCTTGAGCACGGTGTAAACGTTCTTCTTGAAAAGCCTATGTGTGTTACCCTTGAGGAGGCTGTTGAGATTTGCCGTGCAGAAAAGAAGAGCGGCAAGATTCTTTCAATCGGCTTCCAGCCCCGATTTGATGAGAATATGAAAATGGTTAAAAAGATTGTTGAATCAGGCGAGCTCGGAGATGTTTATTATATTCAGACGGGCGGCGGCAGAAGAAGAGGTATTCCTACTCCCTACGGTACAAGCTTCATTGAAGACAAAACTGCAGGTATAGGTGCACTTGCCGATATCGGTTGCTATTCTCTTGATATGGTGCTTAATGCAGTCGGATATCCCAAGCCTCTTACGGTTTCGGGCTACACCTCTGCTTTCTTCGGTAAGGATCCCGTGACGTTCCCCGGTCATCCCGAGTATGCCGACGTTTTCGGTGTAGATGATTTCGCTGCTGCATTCGTACGTCTTGAGGGCGGTATAATTCTTGACTTCCGTATTTCCTGGGCTATGAATATGGATACTCCCGGTGATACAATTATTCTCGGAACAAAGGCAGGTCTTCGTATTCCTTCTACAGAGTGCTGGAACGGCAGCATCGGCGGTCCTCTCAAAATTTACAGAACCATTGCAGGCAGTGACGTAGAAACCGTTGTTCCCGAAAGAGAAAATCATCAGGATAATTTCTACAGCAAGATTCGTCTGTTTATCGATGCTGTCAAGGAAGGCGGCTGTGCTCCCGTTCCTTCAAGTCAGATAATCTACAATCAGGCTATTATTGACGGTATTTCCCGTTCCGCAAAGTGCGGCAGGGAAGTAACAGTTGAGATTCCCGAAATATAAAATATGAAAAAGGAATATCTTGAATTAGGACAGATTGTTTCAACTCACGGTATTAAAGGGGAAGTTCGCATCAATCCTTGGTGCGATTCCCCTGCTTTTGCTAAAAAATTCAAAACTGTTTATCTTGATAATTCGGGAAAACAGGCTGTTAAGGTTGAAGCGTGCAGAGCTCACGGTAACGTTATTCTTATGAAGCTTGAAGGTATTGATTCAATTGAAAGTGCGTTAACATACAAAAATCGTATAATCTATATTAAAAGAGATGATGCGCATCTTTCAAGAGAAACCTGGTTTATTGAAGAATTGATAGGCTGCGAGGTTTATGATGTTGATACGGGCAGATTGTACGGTAAAATTTCGGAGATATCCGAAACGGGTGCAAATGACGTATGGCATATTTCGGATAGTAATAACGAGTATCTGATACCTGCAATTAAAGACGTAGTGATTGACGTTGATGTTTGTGAAAACATAGTTAAAATTCGCCCCCTGAGAGGTATTTTTGACGATGCGGATTGATATAATGACTTTATTTCCCGATATGTGCAGGGCTGTTTTTTCAGAGAGTATTATCGGAAGAGCTCTGAATAAAGGACTTTTGGAAATCAGTGCGCATAATATCAGAGATTATTCAAAAGATAAACATCACAGAGTTGACGATACGCCCTACGGCGGCGGTATGGGAATGCTGATGCAGGCTCAGCCCATATATGACTGTTTCGTCGATATCTGCAATAAAAATAATACCAGACCTCACGTAGTTTATATGTCTCCTCAGGGAAAGGTGCTGACTCAGCAGCGTGCTAAGGAGTTGGCTTCTTTATCGGATATTACTATCTTATGCGGTCACTACGAGGGTGTTGATGAGCGTGTTCTTGAGGAAATTGTTGACGAAGAAATTTCAATCGGCGACTACGTGCTTACAGGCGGCGAATTGCCTGCGCTCGTTCTGATTGATGTGCTTGCAAGAATGATTGACGGCGTTCTTCCCTGTGAGGAGGCTTATCAGGGTGAAAGTCATTACAACGGTCTTCTTGAGCATCCTCAGTATACCAAGCCTTATGAATGGAACGGAAAAACGGTTCCCGACGTTCTGTTATCCGGCCATCACGCAAATATTGAAAAATGGAAACGAGAGCAATCCTTGAAGAGAACTGCTGAGCGGCGTCCCGATTTGCTGAAAGCGTTTGACAAAACATAACAAAATAATTTCGGACAACCAAAATATCGATGAATGATTTTGGGGTATTTGCAGTAATTTTTTAAGTGTGACATAGTAAAAATGCACAAATACCGATAAACTAAATTGATTCGATTTAGTTTATCAAACGAATTGTTTTTTTGTTCAATGATTTTGATTGACTGATATTCAGTTTGTGATATAATAAATTATAAATAGATATCCGAGAGGAGATTAGTAATGATCACAAAAGATATAACCGTGCAGAATCAGGTCGGACTCCATGCCAGACCCGCTACATTTTTTATTCAGAAAGCAAATGAGTTTAAGTCCTCAATTTGGGTGGAGAAAGAAGAGCGCAGAGCTAATGCAAAAAGCCTTCTCGGTGTTCTCTCTCTCGGCATTACCGGCGGAACAGAGATTAAAATAATTGCAGACGGAATTGATGAAAGTGCTGCAGTTGAGGCTCTTGAAAAGCTTATTTTATCAGGTTTTGTTGAATAAGAAAGATTCTTCGGTGTATCTGGTTTTTTTGCCCGATACACCTGTTTTTTTGAGGTGATTAATCTGAATCCTAAAATTGAACAGCTCAGAAAAAAGGCAAATGCTTTAGCACTTCTTCCCGGAGTCTATATTATGAAAGACTCCCGTGGAGCTGTAATATATATCGGTAAGGCAAAAAACTTAAAAAACAGAGTCAGTCAGTATTTCAGCTCACAGAATAAGCATTCCGAAAAAGTACGAAAAATGGTTGAGCACATTGATGATTTTGATTATATTATTGTCAATTCGGAATTTGAGGCTCTTGTTCTTGAATGCAGTCTTATCAAAAAATATAAACCGAAATACAATATCCTACTGAAGGATGACAAGGGCTATTCGTATATAAAAGTAAAATACGACGGTTGGAAGAGTATTTCCTGCGTTTTGCAAAAGGATGATGATTCCGCTGAATACTACGGGCCTTTTATTTCTTCGGATTATGTCAGCACCGCTGTTAAAGAGGCATCCGATATTTTTATGCTTCCGCATTGTTCAAAATGCTTTCCGCAGGATATAAAAAAAAGAGGTCGTCCGTGCCTCAATTATCATATTAAATTGTGTTCAGGTGCTTGCGCGGGACTCATAAGCGAAGCCGAGCATAATAAAAACGCAGAAAGTGCTCTTCGTTTTATTCTCGGTGAAAAAAATGAAATTATTAAGGAATTCAGAAGCATTATGGAAGAAGCGGCTGAAAATCTTGAATTTGAAAAAGCAGCTAAATACCGTGATAAGCTCAAGGCCATAGAAAAGGTAGCGCAAAAGCAGTACGTTGTTGATATGAAATATAAGAATCAGGATGTTTTCGGAATTGAAAGTGCCGATTCGAAAACCTGTGTCAATATTCTTGTTGTAAGAGACGGAACCATTATTGCTACTGATAATTTCGTTCTGGACCGAATTGATGATAATGATGATGATTTTTATCAGATCGTTACTAATTATTACATTCTTCGTGAGGATATACCCGACAGGATCTGCATTGAGCACAGCTTTGAAGATTCTTCTGTTTTGTCCGAATATCTGACTGAAGCTGCAGGAAAAAAGGTTACGGTTTATCAGCCAAAGGCTGGAGAAGGGCATATTCTGATGAATATGGCTAAAAAGAACGCTTCCGAAAAGCTTTCAAGGATTCTTGCCTCCAATGATAAATCAAAGGCTGTTTTGCACGAGCTCAAGGAATTGCTGGGACTTGATTCAATACCGAAATATATCGAAGCTTATGATATTTCAAATACTAACGGCAGCGAAAACGTCTGTGGTATGGTTGTATTTAAGAATGCGAGACCATATAAGAAAGCATATAGGAAATTCGGAATAAAAACCTTTGAAGGACAAGACGATTTCCGATCTCTTGCCGAGGTTCTTGACAGAAGAATAAGGGAATACCGTGAAAATATCGGCAGGGATAATACCTTCGGCATAAAGCCCGACCTTATATTGCTTGACGGCGGAGTCGGTCAGGTAAATGCTGTCCGAAAGGTGTTTGAGGCTCAAAGCTTCGACGTGCCGTTATTCGGAATGGTAAAGGATAATAAGCACCGTACACGTGCCATTACCTCCTCGGGCGAGGAATTGACCATAAATGATAACAGGAGCCTGTTTACTTTTATTTCTGAAATACAGGAAGAGGTTCACAGGTTTGCAATCAGTTATCACAGGTCGCTCAAGCAAAAGAATACTCTTGTTTCTGCATTGACCGCAATTCCCGGAGTTGGGGAAAAACGTGCAAAAATGCTGCTGTCATATTTCGGAAGTCTGAATAAGATAAAAGAGGCTGAGCTTAGTGAGCTTGTAAAAGTCGACGGAATAACTGAATCCGTTGCATTGATGATTTATAATTATTTCAGGTAAAATCGTATTTTTGTAATTATTTTGTAAATAACAGTTGACAAAATGTTACTGATAATGTGATAATATAATAAATATGAATTAAGGTGAGTTTATGCGCGTTATTACCGGTTCGGCACGAGGCAGACGTCTTGCTTCGCCCGAGGGTTATGATGTTCGTCCTACTACCGACAAAGTAAAGGAATCGCTTTTTAATATAATTCAGTTTGACCTTGACGGTGCAGTTTTTTGTGATTTGTTCGCAGGCTCCGGTCAGATAGGTCTTGAAGCCGTAAGCAGAGGTGCTTCAAAAGCAGTTTTTGTGGATTCTTCCAGAAAATCTCTTGAGGTTATAAAAACAAATATTGAATTATGTAAATTCGGTGACTTTTGTTCAGTTGTGGGCTCGGATGTGTTTTTGTTTTTGAATACGGTTTCCGATGAATATGATTTTATTTTTATGGATCCGCCCTACAATAAAGGCTTATGCAACAAGGCTCTTGAAATTTTATCGGATAAGGTTTCCGGAAAAACAAGAATCATTTGTGAGACTCAGACCGATGAAGAATTGCCTGAACGGATAGGTAATCTTATTGTTGATAAAGTTTATGTTTATTCTTCAATAAAGCTTTCTTTTTATTGCAGAAATGATCAGTAAGGTGATGAATATTAATGAATTCCGTTGCGATTTGTCCCGGAAGCTTTGACCCGATTACCATAGGTCACGTCAATATAATTGCAAGAGCAGCAAAAATGTTCAGCAAGGTCATAGTAGTAGTTATGATCAATAAAAATAAGCGTTCAGGTTTGTTTTCTCCCGAGGAAAGGGTTGAATTGATACGCAGATGCACATCTGATATTCCTAACGTTGAGGTTGATTTTTATGATGGCTTGCTTGCGGATTATGCCGTCAGCAAGGGTGCTGTAGCAATAGTAAAGGGCTTGAGGGTTCTTTCGGATTATGAAGACGAATTCAAGCAGGCTCTTACTAATAAGAAATTGGCAAAGAACGTTGAAACAATATTTATGGTAACAGATACCGAGTATATGTTTTTAAGTTCAAGTGTCGTAAAAGAGGTATGCAGTTTCGGCGGTGATATAAGCGATTTTGTCCCTGCCGTAATTAAACAGGATATAATAGACAGAATAAAGAAAGGTGAATAAGAAAATGGTTACAATTGATAATTTATTTGATCAGCTTGAAGATATGATTGAAGAAGGCAAGTATCCCTTTAGCGGTAATAAGGTTAAAATCGATGCTGATGCTCTTCGTTCAATTATCAACGATCTCAGAGTTGCTCTTCCTGACGAGGTTATAAAGGCTCGGCAGATTGCTTCTGAAAGGAAAGCTATTTTATCGCAGGCAAATGATGCTGCGGACGTAAGAATCAAGCAGGCAGAAGCTCAGGCAAGAAAGCTTATTGAGGAGCACGAGATAACAAAGGGCGCACAGCTTAATGCAGCAGAGATTATTGCTGATGCTAAGAAGCAGGCTGCTGAAATAATTGAACGCGCAAAGGCAAATTCCAATGAAATTGTTGACAATGCTCAGAAGTGGGCAAGTGATCTTCGTAGCAGCGCAAGCAGCTTTGTTGACACGATTATGTCCGAAAGCGATCAGATTCTTTCCGAGAGCATAAATGATTTTACGAAGAATCTGAATAAAGTAAGACTTGCATCACAGCAGTTAAAGTCTGTTACCGTTAAGAAATCCGGTCAGTAAGCAGTAATATTTCCCAAGCTCCTCGCATATTTATGTGCGAGGTGTTTATTTTGAGGTTTGTTTGCTTCAGATATCCGAGAAACCGAGTAACGGATATTTTAATTTGTCTTCTTTGTATATTTTTGATAATTCTTATTTTTCAGTTTGATTCCGCCGTAGTTGTATGTGATTCGGATGCTGACGGAACCGCTCTGGATTTTTTAGAAAACAACGGATGGGTAGTAGATGAGAAGTCTGTCAGTTTTTCTCAAACGGAATTCAGTTTTTCTTCCGAGTCTGTAATGGATGAATATATTGAATTACAAAAAGCACAAGGATTTTTAATCGAACCGTATATCGGAAAGACCGTTAAAAAGATATCTTATGAAGTATTAAATCTTTCCGGATATTTAAATGAACCTGGGATATATGCCAACGTTTATATTTATGACGATAAAATTATCGCTGCTGAAATATGTTCAGTGCGGATTGACGGATTCTTGCAGGGAGCTGTAGCTGATGAAAATAAGATTGGATAAATTTCTTTCTTCGCAATTGAATATTTCACGTAATGATGCTAAAAAAGCTTTAAGGAATCATTCCGTACGAGTGAACGGTACCGTGGCGGTAAAATCCGATATGCAGATTGATACCGATTCCGATACTGTTTCATTTGAAGGTAAAAGGATAGATTATGCCCGTTACGTTTATATTATGATGAATAAGCCTAAAGGTGTTGTTTCTTCAACAGATGATAACAGGGACTTGACCGTAATCGATATTTTACCCGAGGAGATGAAAAGAAGCGGATTGTTTCCCGCCGGCAGGTTGGATAAGGATACGGTAGGCTTTATGCTGATAACTGATGACGGTGAATTCGCTCATAATATTTTATCTCCGGCTCATCACGTAATTAAAACTTATGAGGTAACCGTAGGAGAAAAGCTGAATTCTGAGCAGGAAAAAAGGTTTCTTGAGGGAATGAAGGTGAGTAAGGATACCTTCAAGCCCGCTTTGTTGAAATTGCTGGGCGCTTCTTCCGATAACAATGGTTATATATATGAAATCAAAATAACCGAAGGCAAATATCATCAGATAAAAAGAATGTTTGCCGCCGTGGGAAATCCTGTGCTTGAATTAAAACGGGTTGCAATCGGGGGACTTCGTCTTGATGAAGCTCTGCCACCCGGGTCAGCAAGGTATCTGAGCTGCGAGGATATAAAAGAAATTAAAAATTTATAGTTAATTTAAGCTTGCTTGGTTAAAATATACAATGGCTCTTTTTACAAAAAACAATGAGAGTTGTTGTATATTTTTTTATTTGTATAAAGCAAAACTTACTGAAATTAATAAAATTTATAGCTGAATTTGTAATATTCTCTAAAAACTCTTGAAATATTGCACCATTGAGTGTATAATACTTATGTTTTGTATTGTGATTTTGTCTAATTATCAACATTATTACAGAAATTAAGAGTCTGAAAGGATGAATATTATGTCAAATCGTTTATTCCAGGGCGTTTTACATCAGATGAAGGATGCCGTAGGCAGAACTATCGGTGTTATTGATGAAAGTGGCACCATAATTGCCTGCAGCGAGGTTACCAGAGTAGGTGACGTTGTCAGCATAGGCTTATCCGAAGTGTTTTCAGTAAACTCTTCCACAAATATCAACGGCAATACATATAAGGCATTTGGGGTTGGTATGCAGCCCGAATATACTGTTTTTGTTGAAGGCAACGATCCTCTTGCCGAGAAATATGTCTCAATTCTTGCCGTATCCCTTTCAAGCATTAAGCAGTATTATGATGAGAAATATGACAGAGGTAATTTTATTAAGAACGTAATGCTTGATAATATTCTTCCCGGAGATATTTATCTTAAAGCAAGAGAATTGCATTTCAATAATGATTCTGTAAGAGTTGTTCTTCTCGTAAGATTTGCCGAGGTATGTGAATCCTCAATGTTCGATACGATTCAGTCTCTTTTCCCCGATAAGAATAAGGACTTTGTTATCAGCGTAAATGAAAATGACGTTGCAATCATCAAAGACATTCCTGCAGGAACCGACAGCAAGGATCTTGAAAAGCTTGCCCGTTCCGTTATCGATTCTCTCGGCTCTGAGACTGCAGGACAGGCAGTTGTCGGAATCGGCACAGCGGTTAAGAGTATTAAGGATTTGGCAAGGTCATTCAAGGAAGCTCAGGTTGCCCTTGAGGTAGGTAAGGTTTTCGATACGGAAAAGGTAATAATCAGCTGCGAGAATCTCGGTATTGCAAGGCTTATTTATCAGCTTCCCACAACTCTTTGTGAGATGTTCCTTAAAGAAGTTTTCAAGGTAGGTCCCGTAGATTCTCTTGACCACGAAACTCTTTTTACAATTCAGAAGTTCTTTGAAAATAATCTTAACGTTTCGGAAACATCAAGAAAGCTTTTTGTTCACAGAAATACTCTTGTATACCGTCTTGAAAAAATCAGAAAGCTCACCGGTCTTGATCTTCGTGAGTTTGACGATGCTATTGTTTTCAAGGTAGCATTAATGGTTAAGAAATATCTTGATTCTTCTCCCATTAAGTATTAATTTCTAAGGATCGTATTTATGATAGATTTTTCCAATGTTTCAAAAACATACAAAAACGGCACCAAAGCCTTGAATGAGCTGAATATACATATAGACAGAGGCGAATTCGTATTTGTTGTAGGTGCCTCGGGTGCAGGTAAAAGTACCTTTCTTAAAATGATTATGCGAGAAGAGGTACCTTCCTCGGGCTCCATTACCGTTGACGGTGTTTCTCTTAACGATATGAAGGTCAGTAAGATTCCGTATTATCGCCGCAAGCTTGGTATTGTTTTTCAGGATTTCAGATTGATTCCCAACAGAACGGTATATGATAACGTGGCATTTGCTATGCACGTAATCGGTGCAAAGAATAAGGATATTGCACGTCGTGTAACTTATGCTCTTAATCTGGTCGGTTTGATTTCAAAGGCAAAATGTTACCCCAACGAGCTTTCGGGCGGTGAACAGCAGAGAGTTGCGCTTGCACGTGCTCTTGTAAATCAGGCTGATATTATCGTTGCAGACGAGCCTACGGGAAATATAGATCCTGAAATGTCCCGTGAAATTGTTGATCTTCTTAATCAGATTAATCAGAATAAGAATACAACGATTATTATGGTTACTCATGAGGTTGAGCTTGTTAAACAGTATAATAAAAGAATAATTACTATAAAAAACGGTACTGTTGTATCGGATACCGCACATCCGGAGATTGTGGTTTCTGAAATTAACGAATCAGCTGTAACTTCTCCGAGGGCATATTTTGAGGCTCCTCTTGAAGATGATGATATTGAATCGTTTATACACAATTACGGAAATGAATCGGATGCTGATGATACTTCAGCTGAAAATTCTGACTCTGATTGAAAGGTTTATTTATGAAAAACAGAAATATACGATATTTAACTCGGGAAGGAATTAAGAATATCGGTATTAACAGGCTTATGTCTGTTGCCTCAATTGCCGTATTGATGTCTTGCCTTATGATAATGGGCTTTGCACTTTTGCTTTTTCTCAACGTAGATTCACTTCTCGGATATATAGAATCGCAGAACGTAATAATGGTTTTCAGCGAGGTTAATGCGGATGAGCTTACCGTAAATGAGCTTAAAGACAGCTTAACCGATACAGAAAACGTCAGTGCTGTTGAGTTTATTTCAAAAGAAGAGGCTTTTCAGATGGTTGTATCTTCTTTTGGTATTAATTCCGAGATTTTAGAAAATCTTGATTCTGATTTTTTGCCTGCAGGTTTTAAGGTCACGGTTTCTGATATGAGCTTGTTTGGTGAAACCGTGTCAAAAATCAAATCGTTAAACGGGGTTTCGAGTGTCAGAGAAAACAGTGATCTTGCTTCAAAGCTGGAAGAAATCCGTTTAGCCGTTACTTATATCAGCATCGGTGTTATTATTGTTCTGTTGATTGTTTCAATGTTCATTATTGCAAATACCGTGCGTATAACAATGTTTTCAAGAAAGCTTGAAATCAGCATTATGAAGGCTGTAGGTGCAACAAATTGGTTTATTCGCTGGCCGTTCCTTGTTGAAGGAATTACAATTGGCTTGATTTCATCTGTGGTATCTTTTTTACTGCTTGCTTTACTTTATAATCTTCTGAGCGGTCCGTTTTCAATTATATTCGGTGTTCTCGGAAATGCAGTTGTTAATTTCTGGGATTATGCACTTGTTTTATTTGCGGGCTTCATTGTTTTAAGTGTTTTAACAGGTGGAATCGGAAGTCTTATTTCTATGAGAAAATATCTCAAAGAACAGGGGAGTGTGGTTTTAAATGAAAACTAATATACTTAAAAAGCTTCTTGCTTTAGTATTTTGTTTTTATTGTATTTTTGCATTACCTGTAGAGATTTTCGCAACTATCAGTAAAGAAGATCAGAATAAAATTGATGAATATGAAAGAAAGCAGGAAGAGCTCCAGGAAAAGATTGATGCCGCACAGGTTGAGATTGACAGATTAAAGGTTGATATTGCCGATAAGGAAGCTTATGCTGCAAAGCTTGCTGTTCAGATTGATAATTATCAGTCACAAATTGATGTGCTGAATGAGCAAATTGATGTTCTTGAAGCAGAAAAGACTTCTATTCAGGATATTATTGATACTCTTGATACTGAAATTGCTGGTATTGAGGCAGATATCGAAAAGAATCAGCAGGATGTTGCTGCTACCGAAACTGAAATTACCGATATATACGGTAAGCTTGAGGACAGATTGTATGAATCGTATGTAAAGGGTGCAACGTCAGAGCTTGAGTTGTTGTTTGATTTTGAGAACAATGATAATTTTGCTACCTACCTCGTTGTTGTTGAAATACTTAACAGGCGTACAGATAATGATGCCGAGCTTGTTGATTCGCTTAACGATAAAATTTTACAGCTTGACATATTGACTGAGCAGTATAAGTCTATGATCAAGGAAATTGAAGTAAAAAGAGACGAGCATCAGATTCAGGTTGATAAGCTTAATGAAAAAGAGAATACTATTATTATTTCACGCTCCAAGCTTGAGGATGCTCAGAATGATGTAGTAGTCCTCCAGGAAGAGGCTTATGCTTATATCCGAGAGCTTGATGCGCAGAGTGCAACTTATAAAAAGCTTGTTGAAAGCTATGAAGCGGATATAAAGGCTTTTGAAAATAAGATTGACGATATTATTAATTCTGCATCCAGAGGTGACGGTAATATCGCTTCTAAGCCGGGTGGATTTATCTGGCCGTTACAGTATAGCGATGTTTACATTTCATCCTCATACGGCTACAGATATGATCCTATTTCAGGTGTTTACAAGCTTCACGGCGGTACGGATACGTGTTGTTGGAGCGGTACTATGGGCAAAGCTGTCAGAGCCTCTGCTTCAGGAACCGTTATCATATCCACCTATCATTCTGCTTACGGATATTATGTCGGAATTGATCACGGTGACGGTATTGTTACTATTTATGCACATAACAGTTCTCTTAACGTTTCCGTCGGTCAATCTGTAAAGCAGGGAGATATTGTGGCTTATGCAGGCTCTACCGGTTATTCAACGGGTGCTCATTGTCACTTTGAAGTGCGTGTAAATAATACAAAGGTTAATCCGACCGGCTATGCCTCGTTACCATAAGTTTTGAGAGTATATTATGACAAGAAAAATTTCATTGGGCATTGTTGTTGTGCTGATTCTTATTTCAATCTGCATTTCATCAACAACAAGTATATTTTTGGTTTTAAGAAATTACAGTAATTTATTAACTGACTTGCCGCAAAAAGCAGAGCAATACGTAAGATTGTCCGAAATTGATGAATTATTGCGAAGTGAGTATTACGGTACTGTTGATAAGGATTATATAGACGATAGACTTGCGGAAGGTTATATTGACGGTCTTAATGACCCGTACAGCTTTTATGTTTCCGAAAGTGATTTTGAGGTTTATAATTCTTATCTTCAAGGAAAGATTTACGGCTCGGGAATCAATGCGTATTACGATGATATTTCGGGATATCTGAAGGTATCTTATGTTGATATGGATTCTCCTGCTGTAGCCTGCGGAATTTCGGCAGGCGATTACATCATTTCGGTTAACGGCAATCAGGTAAATAAAGCTAATTCAAATCAATTGTCTGCTGTTCTTGCTGACGGCTATGATGCAAAGGCTGAAATCACCTTTGTTAAGGATTATTCGGATATCAGTTCTCCTGTTGAAGCTGAGGTAAATCTCGGATATGAACGCAACAGCTGTTTTTATGAAAAGAAAGACGGTATCGGTTATATCCGCATTTCTGCTTTTACTCAAAAAACCACGCAGGTTTTTTCTGAAGGACTTAATTCATTTGTTGCTGATGCTGTAAAGAATATTATTATAGATGTAAGAAATTGCTCCGATAATAATTTCGATATTGCGGCAGAATTGATTGATTTGATAGTTCCTGTAGGAACTGACGGTTCAGGCTTGCTTTATACGGCAAAGAATCAGAATGGTGATGTAATTCATAGCTTTTCCTCTGATGCCGCATCAGTCAATTGTGCGTTTGCAGTATTGATAAATTCAAAGACTGAGGGTGCCGCAGAATTATTTGCCGTTGATTTGTCTGATTTCGGAAAAGCTGTTCTTGTGGGCGAGCTTACTGCCGGCAGAGGAAAAATGCAAAAGTTATTCAAGCTGTCAGACGGCGGTGCGGTTTTTCTGACTGTTGCCAAGGTATATCCTTATATAAGCGACAGCTTCGATGAGACAGGGGTTGAGCCTGATATTTTATCAGAGTCAGATTCTGCATTTGAGAGTAATCTTAATTTTACTGACTTTACAAATGACCATCAGTATCAGGCAGCCTATTCTTATTTGACAGGCAAATAATTTTTTATTCAATTAATAAATTTTATAAAAAAAATCCGTCGATAGTCTGTAGCTACCGGCGGTTTTTTTTTGATTAATTTGCGTTATATACTAATTGCTGAAATTAATAGTTTTATTGACGTAATCAGTCGCATTGAAAATAATCGTTCTACTCAACGTAAATTAAATGCTTTAATTTTTCAAACGTGCTTTCTCCGATGCCGCTGACTTTTTTGAGTTCTTCAATAGTATGAAAATCACCGTTCTCCTTACGGTATTCAAGTATGGCATCGGCTTTGGATGAGCCGATACCGGGTAACTGCATAAGCTCGTATTTGTTATCCGTGTTAATATTAATCATATTTTCTGTAGTAACGGCTTGCTCGGTTGTTTCATTAAGTGCGCTGTTAATTTCATAACTTATTTCAAAGCTTTTTCTTTCAATAAGCCTTGAACCTACAATATAAATCAAAAGAAGAAAAATTAAAATTGTCAGAATAATTATGACAGCGTTTTTTGATAATTCTGTTTTAGTGTCAGTCTTCTCAAGCTTAGTAGCTGAGTTTGTAGTTTTATTATTTTCGTCCATTTTATCACCGCAAAAAAGGAAAAATTAGAAAATTATTCAAATTAAATATTTACCACCGTATTAAATCTATACAACAGTAAATAATAATAGCGATTAAATTAAAGGAGTTGAAAAATTTATGCTCGATAGGATTGCATTAATTCTTGTAATAATCGGTGCTGTTAACTGGGGCGCAATTGGTTTGTTTCAGTTTGATATAGTCGGCTGGATATTTGGCGGACAGTCAGCAATAGTCAGCAGAATTATTTTCACAATCGTTGCACTTGCAGGTATCTGGTGTATTTCATTACTCTTTCGTGAAAATGAAGTTCTTGCCGAAAATAAAGAAATGTAATAGAATTAATTTATGGCTTGGTAACGTTCAAAGGTTATCAAGCCATAAGTATTAAATATTATTTATTTGACAGCATCAAGTAATTCTTGTGTTTTGTCAGTTTTTTCCCAGCTTAAATCAAGATCTGTTCTGCCGATATGACCGTAAGCCGCAACATTATGATAAATGGGCTTGCGGAGATCAAGATTTTCAATAATGGCAGCAGGACGAAGATCGAACACGCTTGATACAGCCTCGCTGATTTTTTCGTCGTTAACAATACCTGTACCGTATGTATCAACAAGAATCGAAACGGGCTTTGCTACACCTATTGCGTAAGCAAGCTCTACCTGGCATCTTTTTGCAATTCCTGCGGCTACAATATTTTTTGCAACATATCTTGCAGCATAAGCAGCTGAACGGTCAACCTTAGTCGGGTCTTTTCCCGAGAAGGCACCGCCGCCGTGACAGGCGTAGCCGCCGTATGTATCAACGATAATCTTTCTGCCCGTAAGTCCGCTGTCACCCTCGGGACCGCCCGTAACAAAGCGGCCTGTGGGATTAATCAGAAAACGGGTATTCTCATCAATGAGAGCAGAATCAATCGTGGTAAGAATGACGTGTTCAATCATATCCTTTCTGATTGTTTCAAGCTCAACGTCAGGCTTATGCTGTGTTGAAATAACAACGGTATCAACTCGCACGGGCTTGTTGTCCTCATATTCAATTGTAACCTGCGTTTTACCGTCGGGTCTTAAATAATTAAGGGTTCCGTCCTTGCGGACCTGAGATAATTTCTTAGCAAGCTTGTGCGCTAAGGTAATGGGCATAGGCATTAATTCGGGAGTTTCGTCGCAAGCAAAACCGAACATCATACCCTGGTCACCCGCACCGTGAAGATTATACTCGTCGTCCTCGCCGTTTTTCATTTCATAGGACTTGCTGACACCCATATCAATGTCGGGTGACTGCTTGTCAAGAGTTGTAAGTACTGCACAGGTATTTCCGTCAAATCCGGCATCGGGTGAGTTGAATCCAGTATCACATATTGCCTTTCTGACAATTGCAGGAATATCAACGTTTGCCTTGGTGGTTATTTCGCCCATAACCATTGCCATACCTGTTGTGCATACACTTTCGCAAGCAACTCTTGAATAGGGATCCTGAGCCAAAAGCGCATCAAGAACCGCATCAGAAATCTGATCGCAAACTTTATCGGGATGTCCTTCAGTAACAGATTCCGAAGTGAAAAAATGTTTAGCCATAATATTTTACCTCCAAAAAAAACTCACGGCGCAAGCCGTGAGTATAGATACCTTATCTCTCGGCTTTACCGCGGATTTGGCACCTTGCCGTAAAGCAGGTTGCCGGGCTTCACAGGGCCGTTCCCTCAGCCGCTCTTCATAAGGAATATGAACATATCATCATTATATTACATTATTGCTTCGTTGTCAACAATTAAGGACTATTTTCTTAAAAGATTAGTTTTGTCAAGTATGCTTTTTAACGGCTTATAAATCAAAAATATAATTACCGAATTTATAGCACCTTTTATAAAATTAAAAGGAATTATAGCAGGGAGCATAAGCTGTAAAACCGCATCCACCGTGGTGTTCAGATACAAGGGGGTAAAAATCAGATTCAGCGGTATCATAACTGCAGTCAGAACTAACGTTGATGCAATTCCGGCAATTATCAATCTTTTAGCTGTGGCATTGTTACGGGTAATCAGCTTAAAGGTTATAATATAACAACCAGTTGAAAGCACGTGCATTACAAAACCCTGCCAGCTGCTGGCTGCGCTTACGGTAAGTGATTGTATTAATGAGACGAAAATCAAAGTAAATGCTGATGACGGGAAGCTGACAAGCAGAGCGGACAAAATAACGGGTATATCTCCCATATCATATTCAAGAAAGCGAGCACCGGGTAAGATAGAAAATCTGACCGCAAGCATAAAAACGACTGCAAGAGCGCTCATCATCGCAGTAACTACTAATTTGTTGATTGAAAGGGATTTGAATTTCATAAAAAAACACCTCGAATTGTTAATTCGGGGCGAAAACTTGCATATGAAAATAATAACCTTTTTCATCCGGACTTTACCGTCGGTTTCGGAATTTCACCGAATCAATCATAAGACTCGCGGACTGTAACCGCCGGTGGGGAATTGCACCCCGCCCCAAAGTTATATATTTATTATACTTCATTGACTTGATTTGTCAAGTATAATTTAATATAATAAAATTACTGTAAGAAGGAGGCTTATTATATGTCCGGAAAACAGAATTCAAAATTAAAGCTTTTATATCTGAAGGAAATATTTGAAAAATATTCTGATGAAGATAACATACTTAATGCGAATGACATCGTTGCGTTACTTGGTAATTACGGTATTGAAAGCGAAAGAAAATCAATTTATAAGGATATTGAGATTCTTTGCGAATACGGAATGGATATTATAAAAACAAGCAAGCCCAAAAACGGATTCTTTTTGGCCTCAAGAGATTTTGAGGTTGCAGAGCTGAGAATGATTAATGATGCCATTCAGGCGGCAAATTTCATCAGCAAGAAAAAAACAGAAGGACTTCTCAGAAAAACAGACAGCTTGGTCAGTGAATCACAGGCGATGCGCCTCAAAAACCAAGTTTTTATAGACAACAGAAATAAAAGTAAAAATGAAGAAATATTTTATAATATAGATGCGCTGGATACTGCAATTAAAAATGAGAAAAAAGTGCTTCTCAAGTATTCTCGACGCAAGCTTGACGAAAAATTTGCTGCATCAAAAGAGGAAAAAGAATTTATATTAAGTCCTTATGCTCTTGTTTGGGCAAACGACCACTACTATCTCGTTGCCAATAATGAGAAGTATGATAATGTAATGAATCTTCGTATCGACCGTATTAAAAAAGTGCAGGTGCTTGATGATTACCGACGGCATTTTTCGGAATGTACTTCTTATAAAACGAGATTTGATGTTGCGGATTATGTTTCTAAAGCGTTCAATATGTTCAGCGGGAGCGGTGCGGTCGCAGAGCTGAAGTGCAGAGTTGAGATAATTGAGGAAATACTTGACAGATTCGGTGAAAAAATATCTATACGCAAGGGCGAGGACGGTTGGTTTTACGTTCACGATGAGTTGTTTATCAATGACGGACTTGCTTCTTGGATAATGCAGTTCGGCGATAAGATTAAGGTTATTTATCCGATTCAGCTCAAGGAATTGATTATTGAAAAATCAAAAAATATTCTGTCTTTATATAGTGGTGGGTGATTGAATTGATATATATGATAATGAATATAAATGAGCTGACGGAGGGGCTGACAAGGAAGTATTTTCCGATGCTGACGGAAGCTAAGCAGAATAAATTGTTATCTTATAAGAACGGACAAGACAGCGCGGTTTTATTTTGCTGTGAAATTCTTGCAAGAAAGTGCCTCTCACAGCTTTGTGATGCCCCCGAATACAGCTTTGATATTCTGTGTAATCCTAATTCAAGAAGTGCCGTAGGTAATTATTCCGCAGAGCTTTCTATAGTTAATACAGGTGATTTTATAGGCTGTGCGGCATCTTATGACTACATAGGCATCGGCATAAGTCCGATTACAGCCTTTTCTTTTACTGAAGCACAGGAAATTCTGACTGACTCTGAAATCAGGGCAGTTTTTTCCGATTCCGGATATTCTTATAATCAGTTGATTAACTCGGGAAAAATTGAAAATAAGAGCTGTTGCGAAAAGTTTGCTGTTTTTTCAGCCTTGAAGGAAGCATATTTTAATGCAAGCGGAAGAGGACTCAGAAGTGTAAAAAGAAAGGTCAGCTTCAGCATAGGTGACAATCAGGTATTATGCTCGGAAGGCAATTTTGACGTGAGCAAGGTTTTTGTTGATGCAAAGAACCGTATTGCGGTTGCTGTCATAGAAAGGAAAAAATATGAATGAATTTTTGATAGGCAAAAAAAGCTTTTTGTTGAACGGCGAGGAGTTCCGTGTGGTTTCCGGTGCGATGCACTATTTCAGAGTTCCGAGATGTTATTGGGAAGACAGACTCTTAAAGATAAAGGCGTGCGGGTTTAATACTGTTGAAACTTATGTTGCCTGGAATCTCCACGAGCCGGAGGAAGGGAAGTTTGATTTTTCCGACAATCTTGACCTAAGGGAGTATCTTCAGCTGATAAACCGTCTCGGAATGTACGCAATAGTCAGACCCGGACCGTACATTTGCTCAGAATGGGATTTCGGCGGTCTTCCTTGGTGGCTTCTGAAATATGATAGTATTGAGCTTAGGTGTATGAATGATATTTATCTCGAAAAGGTTGATGCCTTCTTTGATAAGCTGATACCGATAATTGCGGATTGTCAGTTGGATAAGGGCGGAAGTGTCATTATGGTGCAGGTAGAAAACGAATACGGAAGCTACGGTGACGATCTTGAATATATGAGGTATATTGCCGCAGGACTGAGAAAAAGGGGTATCACGGCAGAATTATTTACGTCTGACGGTGACTGCGATATGATGCTTACGGGCGGCACCGTTCCTGAAATACATAAGACCTGCAATTTCGGCTCAAGAGCGGCTAAGGCTTTTGATAATCTCAGAAAATTTCAGCCCGAAGGTCCATTGATGTGTGCAGAATTCTGGAACGGTTGGTTTGACCATTGGGGAGAAAAGCATCATAAGCGCGATGCTTCAGATGCAGATAAGTGCTTTGATGAAATACTGAAATGCAACGGCAGTGTTTCGGTTTATATGATGCACGGAGGCACTAATTTCGGTTTTATGAACGGTGCTAATTTTCAGGACGGAGTATATCAGCCAACTGTGACAAGCTATGATGACGATGCACCGATAAACGAGTATGGCGGTCTGACTCCTAAGTATCATTTGTTCAAAAATACATTGGAAAAATACGGCTATAAGAATGATGTTGCGGTCAGCGAACCTGAGATGATTAAGTATAATTCCGTTAAATTAACAGAGTATTGCGATTTGCTTGATAACGTTGAAAAAATTTCAGCAGTGCATTCGACTACCTTGCCTGTAACAATGGAAAAGCTCGGACAGGGATACGGCTATATCGTTTATGAAGCCTTTGTACGCGGTCCGAGAGAGGTCGGCGAATTGCATATTTCTGCTGCAGACAGAGCTTACGTTTATATTAACGGGGAGTTTAAGGGTATTCAGTATCGAAATGATAAAAAGAATAAAATCAAAATCGGAATACCCGAGGAAGGAGTGAAGCTTACAATACTTGTTGAGAATATGGGCAGAATAAATTATGGTATCAATCTTAAAGACCCTAAGGGATTGACTGCACCCGTAAGGCTCGGACAACAGAATATTTATCATTGGACAACGTATTGCATTAATATTGATGAGATTAGTCAGCTTGAATTTAAGCGCGATAGGTTTAAATTTGCCAAACGACCTGTGTTTCTTAAAGGATATTTTACGATTGACAGGGAACCGCTTGATACATTTGTCGATATGAAGGGATTTAAAAAGGGTATTGTAATTGTTAACGGAAAAGTACTCGGAAGATATTGGGAGGAGGGGCCTCAGCAAACCTTGTATTTGCCGAAATCCTTTCTGACAAAAGGAATCAACGAAATTATCGTTTTTGAAACTGAAGGTGTAAAAAAGCAGCTCGTTAATTTCAGCGCAAATCATATTTTGGATAAATAAAAAAACAATCCGTAAAAAACGAACGTTTTTTGCGGATTAATTTCAGAGGGCTCGGCAAGTATTTTTTTACCGAACCCTCTTGTTATATTTTATTATATGCGGTTTTCGTTATTTTTTCTATTCCTTTAACTTTAACCGTAAAGCTTAACAGTATTCTTGCGAGCTTCTGATGCTGCAAATTCAAAGAAAGAAAGAGTTTTTGACGTATCTTTTGTTTCTTCCTCTACACTTGCTTCAAATTCATCGACTGCCTTCTGACCAAGTGTGCTTCTTGCATCAGCCTTCCAGGCGGGCTCATCGTGCTGTTTAACAAAGTACATAACGTGCCAGCCGTAAGTTGTCATTACAAGATCAACGTCACCGGCCTTTCTGTCAGCATCGTATACCCATTCCTCAAAGGGTTTGACCATCTTGCCTTTTTCGATATCGGTGTAAAGTCCGCCTTCGCCGTTGTCGCCGATTGAACCGGAGTCTGTGCTGTTGTCTTCAGCAAGCTGTGCGAATGCTTCTTCTGTTTTTTCACCGCTCATATACTTGTTGTAAACAGCAAGTGCTCTCTTGTAGGTTTCTGTTACAAGCTCTATTGAATAACCTGTGCCTTCATTTGTGATTTCCTTATCACTCTGAGTTTCGGTTTTTACTTCAACATCATCCTTCTTTTCCGTATCAATAGTGTTACCCTCGGTATTTTTGAGTTCTGTGGCAACTGAATCGAAGGAAATGAGAATGTGTCTTGCATCAACAAGAGGCTGTTCTTCTCTGTAGGCTGTCTTAATAATGTAAATTACATATACATAATCGTCGGTTGTATACGTTGTCTTGTCTCCGACAACACGCTCGTCTGAATATAACCATTCAGCCAAATCCTCGCCGATCTGACTTGCAACAACAGACTTTTTGATATTAAGAGCAAGAGTTGCGGTATCATCAGAGAAGGTTTCTTTGTCATCCTCGGCAGCATATTCGTATGCAAGCTCAATGAAGGATTCTTCACCCTTGATACGGTCGAGCATATCAAGTGCGAGCAATTCGGTCTTTGTGGGTTCCTTTTCTTCAGGCTCGGTTGTTTCTTCTTCAGAAGCTTCTTCGGCAGTAGTCTCTTCTGCACTTGTCTCTTCAGATGCAGTAGTCTCTTCTGCTGCGGTAGTCTCTTCAGCTGTTGTTTCTTCGGTTGCATCCCCAGCAGCGGTAGTGTCCTCTGCTTCGGTTGTGTCGGCTTCAGCTGAAGTTGTTTCTTCTTCGCCTTCTATTTCGGCAATTTCAAAACCAAACAAACGGATATCAACTGCCTGGAATTCAGAGGGATCTGCTTCATAAGCAGCTTCAAGCTCTTCATCGGTAATATCATCATATAAGCCGTCCTGAATTCCTTCAAGGTACTGAGCTACAAGCAACTGCTCACCGAGAAGCTCACGGAAGATTTTTTCATTAAGGCCTTTACCGTAAACTATACTGATATAACGAGAGAGAGAAACACCGTTACTTGCTGCCTGAGTTTCTAAGGATTCAATCAACTGAGACATTTCCTGAAGATGCTCGTCAGAAAGAGAAATATCCTCTTCTTCGCATTTAGCAAGATAGTAGTTTGTTGTTTCAAGAGTAGTAATTACAGTCTTTCTGAAGATCTCATCGTATGTTACCTTGTTGCCGTCTTCATCGGTTGTTGTCTGCAAAGCAGGGTCTTTGGAGTAATCAAAAGACAAAATACCGTATGTCTGGTGGTATTCGTTTGACTGCTCGGCATAAGACTGGTAAACAGATGTGTAGTAATAGCTGTACTCAGCCATTGAGTAGGTTCTGTCGCCAACCTTAACTGACGGTAAAAGCTTCTGCGGAACACCAAATTGATAAAGGGCAAAAGCTGCAACAAAAACAGCGATTAAAACGGTTGCTACTCTGACAACGAGGGTAACTACCTTGACAGAATCAACTTCATTCTTGTTTTTCTTTTTTGCGTTTTGAGCAAGACGCTTTTTTCTTTCAGCACGGTAATTATCCTGCTGAAGGTTTTTGTTAGACATAATAAAACACCTTTCATATAAGATATTTTTTTTGGGTAAAAAACCACTGAAAGTTATTATATAATATTTTTATCTAAAGCACAATACCTATTTTTGCCTTTTGAACAAAAAACTTGCTTTTTTATTTGCACTCTTGATATTGACCGATAATTTTTTATGTGATAAAATTAATAAAAAATTATCGAGGTTTAGCGAAAAATGAATATTCTTGTATTGAACGGCAGTCCCAAGGGTGAATACAGCATAACCGTGCAGACATCAAAATATCTTGAAATAGTGTTCCCTGAACACAATTTTGTTTATTTTAATGTCGGCAGAAAAATCCGCTCCCTGGAAAAGGACTTTTCTGAGGTTGAAAAGCTGGTATCCGAAGCGGAGCTTTTAATTTTTTCTTATCCCGTTTATACCTTTATTGCTCCTTATCAGTTGCATCGTTTTATAGAGCTTCTTAAGAATTCGGGAGTAAAACTTTCAGGGAAGTGGGCTACGCAGATTACAACCTCCAAGCATTTTTATGACGTGACCGCTCACAGATATGTTGAAGAAAACTGTTTCGATATGGGACTGAAATACATAAAGGGTCTTTCGGCAGATATGGATGATCTTACTAAGGATTCGGGCCGAGCGGATTGTGTTAATTTCTTTAAAAAAGTGCTTTGGTCTGCAGAGAATAATTATTATGAAATACCGCCGAGAAAATCTGCCGTATCGGAAAGTGTTCTTGCGTCTGTTCCCGAAAAGGCAAGGCTTTCCGATTCCGGTGATATAGTGGTGCTGACAGATTCCGACGGCACGAACGTGTCACTTGAAAAGATGATTAACCGCTTTACAGCTATCGCACCCAGAAAAGCGAGAATTGTTAATCTTAACGACTTCGCAATGAAGGGCGGCTGTCTAGGTTGCTTTAACTGTGCCGTTTCGGGTGAGTGTGTATATAAAGACGGCTTTAGTGAAATATTAAGAAATAATATTCAGAAGGCTGATGCAATTGTTTATGCATTTGCAATTAAGGATCATTCGATGGGGTCTTTATTTAAAATGTACGATGACAGACAGTTTTGTAACGGTCACAGAAGCGTAACAATGGGAATGCCTGTCGGTTATCTCATAAGCGGACAGTTAAGCCGCGAAAACAATCTCAGAATGATAATTGACGGCAGAAGTGAAGTCGGCGGCAATTACCTTTGCGGTGTTGCGACAGACGAGGCTGATACTGATTCCGGCATTGACAGATTAGCCGATGAATTAGCTTATGCTCTTGATAACAAAATCACGCAGCCTGCTAATTTCCTCGGCGTGGGCGGAATGAAGATTTTCCGTGATCTTGTTTATCAGATGCGCGGAATGATGCAAGCAGACCACAAGTTCTATAAAGAGCATAAGCTTTATGATTTCCCGCATAAGCATAAGGTTATGACTTATGCTATGTATCTTGTCGGTGCTATGCTCGGTTCTGATAAGATCAAGTCTAAAATGGGCAATAAAATGAACGAGGGTATGCTTATGCCTTATAAGAAAATTCTTGACGATGCAAAAAAATCCAGATAAAAATCAGGGTGAGATTTTTAGTCTCACCCTTAAATTTATTTGTTGACAGTACCTTTTTTAATGTTGAATGAGAAGGTTTTTCTTTCTCCGTCAAGCTCGGTAATAATTGTAATATTTTCGCTGTCTGTGTATTCTGCCGATATAATCCTTTCATCGGTCTTTTTGAAGAATTTCCTCAGAAGCTCCATCTGCTTATTATCGTAATCACCTGCATTATCGGAAACAAAAAGTACGTTACCGCAGAGATTATTGATTTTAGCAAGAAGCAGCTTCTGCTCTTCCGTAAATTTAAGGTTGTTGTTTCTCAGGAAGAACACGTCGGGGTCATTCATAAATGCTCTGCCGTTGAGATGTCTTCTGAATATTGAATTGTTTATTGCGTGCTGCGCGCTGAGCATTTCGTTTGAAACCTGAATGTGATTGTAAATCTTTCCCTTGTAAGTCAGGTCAACGTCACAGCTGATTCTGCAGGCATCAACAAGTCCGAGACAGGCACTCATAGGCACACCGCATCCGAGAAGAAGCTTGTCACCTACCAGCTCTCTTAAAAACTCCATAGCCTCACGCATAATTTCACCGCGGCACTTGCCGTTTCTCGGAAGCATACACTGGCTGTAAAGGAAGTCGAGTTTAACCATGTCGAAGCCCCACACATTAAGTACGGTATCAAATACCTCTTTGAGATAATTCCTTACGTTTTCATTGTAAATGTCGAGAACGTATGCACCGCCCCAGGCAAGAACGCCCTGAATCGGATTGCCGTCTTTATCCTGTATCAACCAATCGGGATGCTCCTTTGCTGTTCTTGAAACCTTCTGACAGCTGAAGGGAGCAAGCCAGATGCCGGCCTTGTAGCCCTTATCATGAATTTTATCTGCAATGTACTTCATTCCGTTGGGGAAGCGTGAAGGATTGGGGTCAAGCCAATCGCCGACGAAGGTTTCATAACCGTCGTCTATCTGGAAGATAGAAACGTCTTCCTTTGCGGGATCAAGTCCGTTAAGGTCTCGGAGAATTATGTCTTCATTAATATCCTGGAAATAGTTGTACCAGGATGTATAACCGCTCATAGCACCTGTGCGTGTTTCGGGCATTTTCATAAGATTGAAATAATTGTCAAACACCTCATCATAAGTGCCTTCAAAATAAACAACGTCAAATACCTTCCAGGGCTCGGTAACAAACTTTCCCAAAGCATCCTTTCTTATTGAGAAATAATTGTTGTTCATTTTTACCTTGAAGTATGTATAGCCTGTGTTTTCGCTGAGTGAGCCCCAAAGCTTTACAAAATCGTTGTTTCTGACGTACGTATAACCGTGGCTGTGAAATTCTCCGGGCTTTTCGGAATAGTCGATTATACGCTCGTCACTTGTCATTGTTGCAATATGCTTGAGCTTGGGATGGATATTTGCAAGCTTTATAGAGCCGCGCATAATGTCGTTTTTTGTGTATTCCTTTGTAACTGTCCACGACTGGTAGCCTGCGCCGAAGAATTTATCATTATCCTTGAATTCATAAGGAAATTCAACGTATAAATCAACCAGCTCAAATGTTTTTTTAGGTATAAGGTCTACGGTAAAGCGTGAGTCCGTGTCATTGATTTCAAGCTTGTAAAAGCTGTTTTCTGTTTCATTGGTTGTAATTACCTTGTGTCCGTCTTTATAACTTACAATAAATTTTTTCATAGTTATGCTCCTTTGTTAAACAAAAATTCAAATACCTTGTTGAATTCTCCGAAGTCCGGAATTACGGCATCGGCACCTGCCGATAACAATCTTAATCTTTTGTCCTCGTCAACACCCGATTTGTGAATCTCGTCCGTAGCAACTGCAACAGCAAAGCCGCCGACATTTTTGACAAGCTCAATTTCAACAAAACCGTCACCGAAGGATAAAAGCTCTTCTCCTTTTATTCCGTTGGAATCAAGAAGATTTTTAATAACTACTTCCTTTGAGCATTGTTCTGCGTGTTCGTCTAAAGCACCGTAGATATTTTCGCCGAAAAATCTGTCAAGTCCGAGAAGCCGAGCTTCCTGTCTTACCTGAGGCTGATCGGTTCCGCTGGCACAGTAAAGCTCAAGACCGTGATTTTTCAGCATTTCAAGGAAATCAGCCGCGCCGTTAACAATAAAAAGAAGGGGATCCAAGCTTTTATCGGCAAGGCCTTTCTTAGTGCTTTCGATTTTCATCAGAAGCCTTCTGATATATTCATTTTTGTAATCCATAGCTTCCTTTGCTTTGCCGCCGCGTTTTTCAATTTCATCCTTAAGCTGTTTACATTGGAATATTGTTTGCTTTCCCGTGAGACGATCGATAAAATCACGTATCATTTCTGTAATTGATGCTTCATCATTTTTGTATTGCGGAAGCGAATCAAAAAATTCTTCACAGAAATAGGGCAGCATAACTTCCTGCCAGCCGGCTCTGATAAGGCTTAACGTACCGTCAAAATCAAAGAGTACTGCTTTGAATTTATGGAAATCATTCGGTCTGTTGATGATTTCCGGTTCCCAATGTATTGATTGGGAGTTATTCTTGCACACATTATCCCCTCCAAAACTATTTTTTTTATTATATAACTTTAACGGTGCTTGTTCAAGTATAAAAAACCACTTTAAATAAAAAACGTAAATTTTGCTTGAAAAATCTGTCGGTGCATTTATAATGATAATATAACGTTCAGGAGGAGTTTTTATGCAGTTGAAAGAATTACTTAATTCTGATAAATTATCTTTGTCTTTTGAGGTTTTTCCTCCGAAAACAGATTCCGGTTTTGATAGTGTGAGATCTGCCGTGCGCAAAATTGCTTCTTTCGGGCCTTCCTTTATGAGTGTAACCTACGGAGCCGGCGGCGGTACAAGCAAATATACTCTTGAAATTGCACGTGAAATCAAAGAAAAGTATTCTGTGCCTTCCGTTGCACATCTTACTTGCGTGTCATCATCAAAAGAGAGTGTTACCGCTCAGATATCAAACATAAAAGAAGCAGGAATCGAAAATATTATGGCATTGCGCGGTGATATCCCTGCTGATAAGCTTGGTGAAGACAGAGCCTCTTGGGATTATAAGTATGCTATTGAGTTAGTCAGAGAAATAAAGCAAAAGGACAGTTCATTTTGTATCGGTGGTGCTTGTTACCCCGAAACGCATCCCGAGAGCTTAAACAGAAAAACCGACATTGCATATCTGAAGGAAAAGGTAGATGCAGGCTGTGATTTTTTGACAACGCAAATGTTTTTCGATAACAGTATTCTTTACAGCTTTCTTTATAAAATCAGAGAAGCGGGTATTAATGTTCCGGTTGTTGCCGGAATTATGCCGATTACCAATGCCAATCAGATAAAGCGAGCAATTCAGCTTTCAGGTTCTCATATTCCGCAGAGGTTTATGTCTTTAGTTGATATGTTCGGCTCAAACCCCGCAGCTATGCTTCAATGCGGTATTGCTTATGCAACGGATCAGATTATAGATCTTTATGCTAACGGGATAACGAACGTTCACGTTTATTCTATGAATAATCCTGCCGTAGCTGAAAAAATTATAGATAATTTATCTGAGATAGTAAATTTACGAAAAAACTGAATGGTGATGTGATGAATATTCTTGAATATATAAAAAACAATCTTGTTCTTCTTGACGGAGGTATGGGCACCTTGCTTCAGTCGATGGGGCTTGAAAACGGAACTCCGCCTGAGCTTTGGAATATAGGTGAACCCGAAAAGGTTATCGCGGCTCATAAGGCTTATTTTGATGCGGGAAGCAATATAGTTTCTACTAATACGTTCGGTGTTAATGCTCTAAAATATGATGATGAAACTCTCGAAAGACTGATAGTTTCTGCGGTTAATAATTGTCGAACCGCAAAAGATTCATCCGAAGGGACTCAGCAGAAATTTATAGCCTTCGATATCGGACCTATGGGAAAATTGCTGAAGCCTTTGGGAGATTTGGCTTTTGATGATGCGGTTGAAATTTTTTCAAAATCCGTCCGAATCGCGGCTAAAACAAATGTTGACCTTATAATTATTGAAACATTCAATGACTCCTATGAAACTAAGGCTGCATTACTTGCGGTAAAGGAAAATTGTGATTTGCCCGTGTTCGTTACAAATGCCTACGGCGAAGACGGAAAGCTTCTTACAGGAGCAACACCTGCAATTATGGCAGGACTTCTTGAAAGTATGGGGGCAGTCGCTGTCGGTGCCAATTGCTCCTTCGGTCCCGAACAAACCGCAAAGATAGTCAGCGAAATATCAAAGCACACAAATCTTCCCGTGGTTATGAAGCCGAATGCAGGATTGCCGCAGTATATTGACGGAAAGACGGTATATAACGTTACACCGAAGGATTTTGCTTTGGAGGTTGCCGCTTCATTAGATTCGGGTGTAAGCATAGTCGGTGGTTGTTGCGGTACCACGCCCGAACACATAAGAGAGCTTTCTCGGGAGATGGCTTCACATAATTTACAAAAGCGCGATTCAGTTGATGAAACGGCTGTCAGCTCCTATTGTAAAAACGTTATTTTTACGGATAGCCCCATACTTATCGGTGAAAGGATTAATCCCACCGGAAAAAAACGATTTAAACAGGCTCTTCTTGAAAATGATATTGATTATATAATATCCGAAGGAATTAATCAGACGGAAAAAGGTGTGCATATTCTCGACGTAAACGTCGGACTTGCGGGAATTAATGAAGCACAAATGCTCAGCCGTACCGTGACACAGCTGCAAGCCGTAACGGAGCTTCCTTTACAGCTTGACTCGGCTAACCCCGTTGCTCTTGAAGGAGCTATGCGTATTTATAACGGTAAACCCCTTGTAAATTCGGTGAACGGAAAAGCGGAGTCGATGGCGCAGATTTTTCCGCTCATAAAAAAATACGGCGGTGCGGTTATTGCTCTGACTCTTGATGAAGCGGGAATACCCGAAACTGTTGACGGCAGAATTTCAATTGCCCGAAAAATTTTGAATGAAGCCGCCAAATACGGTATTCGCAAACGAGATATTATATTTGACCCTCTTGTAATGGCTGTCAGCACAAACAGTAATAATGCGGCTATTACACTGGAGTGTGTAAAGCGAATTTCCCGTGAGCTCGGCTGTCGGACGTCTCTTGGTATATCAAATGTTTCCTTTGGACTTCCCGAAAGAGATATGCTGAACAGTTCATTTTTGCTGCTTGCTATGCAGAACGGACTTTCTGCGGCGATTATCAATCCGCAATCAAGTGCTATTATGGATACTTACTATTCATTTTGCGCTTTGTCGGGAATGGATATCGGCTTTGAAAATTATATATCCCATTGTTCAGATAAGGGCTGTATAAGCTCTGAACAAATTTATCCTTCAAAAGAAGCCGACTTGTTTGATGCGATAACAAGAGGCAGAAAAGAACGAGCTGCGGTATTGACCGAAAAATTATTGAATGAAGCAGAAGGCTTAACGATAATTAACGAATATATAATACCTGCACTTGATAAGACAGGACAGGATTTTGAAAAAGGTATACTTTATCTGCCTCAGCTTCTTATGAGTGCTGAAGCAGCGTCTGCCGCATTTGATTGTATACGGAAGCATTCCGAAGTCAGCAAGGAACGGAAAAATAAGATAATTCTTGCCAGCGTAAAGGGTGATGTGCATGATATTGGTAAAAATATCGTCAGATTACTGCTCGAAAACTACGGTTATGACATTATTGATCTCGGAAAAGACGTACCGGCTTCACGTATAGTCGGTGCCGTGCAGGAGAATAACGTTAAGCTTGTAGGACTCAGTGCTCTTATGACTACTACTCTTGATGCTATGCGTGAAACCGTTATATTGATCAAGAATTCTTTTCCCGACTGCCGAGTTTTTGTCGGCGGTGCTGTAGTAACAGCAGAATTTGCCGATTCTATAGGTGCAGATGCCTACACCAAGGATGCGCTTGAATCCGTCAGATTTGCCGAAAGAGTTTTTAACAGCTAAAAAATAAGGCACTCCTTGAGAGAGTGTCTTATTTTAATATGTAATTTTATTATTTTGTAGCTGCTGCTTCGCTTTGCTCTGAATTCATTTTTTCTATCATAGCATTTACGTCATTCTTACCCCTGTGGCGGTAGGGAATGAGAATAAGTATGCCGTACATTATGAAAGCACCGATGAAATTGAGAACTATATCTCCCATTGTGTCCATAAGAGCAAATCTCATTGGATCCTCAACAGGGAAGAGGTTGAAGATTTTTGAAGGATCACCGCCTGCAACGCTTAATGCGTTCTCGTAGCTCCAATGCTGAGCATCTCCGCCGAAAAACTGATCAAATATGAATTCAAAAAGCTCCCAAGCACTTGAAAGAACGAAACCGAAGCCTAAAGCGGTAAGATTTGCAATCTGGTGCGGACAGGTTTTCTTTAACTTTATCTGAGTTGCGGCGACATATTCGTAACCTATATAAACAGCCTCTGCGGTTCCCAATGCGTGAAGCACCTTATCGTATCCGGGGAGAATGTAGTAAAAATTAAGATATGCTCCGCCGAATGAGCCGAGGAAGAATCCGAGAGCAGTTATATTCTGAAACTTAGGGGAGAGAAGCTTCAATCTGTTGTTTCCGGGAAGCATCTGGAATATTTCATATCCGAACATACCGCATAAATTTGCAAACATTTGTAAAGGCTGGTTGCTTCCGAGATATTCATCTCCGAAAATTAATGATTCAATTATTCCGTAAATCATTATTGCTCTGAGACCCCACCAATAAAACAATTCTACTTTTGATACGTCGGAATAGATTGTTTTAAAATAATGTTTAATTTTTTTCTTCATAATAATATCACACTCCTGTTTAATTAGCATAACAGAATCAATTGTAGTATAATTCCGATTTGGAAATTTAACAAATTTTAAGAAATATCGACAAAAATTTAACAAATAAGCCTCATTTTACTCAATTATTGTAATGTAAAATGTATAGTGGTTATTTTGTATATTATTTAAAACTGATTGGTAAAAATAAACAAAACGCTCCGTGAAGATTTTACAAGATTGTTAATTGACTGTAAATGGTTTTATGATTAAAATAATAAAGGATATTTATATCTGAAACTGAAATTTTTGTTAGGAGTGGCTTTATGAAAAAGTTTGCTAAATTGACATCAGTTGTTCTTGCCGTTTTGATGGTATTTTCCTGCTTTGCCGTAATCGGTTCTGCTGAAGAGGTTGATGATTACGACAAGAGAATCAACGGCTGGAATGCTAACTACGATCTTTTCCTTGATCATCTTTTTGATAATTCAAGCTTTACAAGCTGGAGTTACGTTGATATCAATGAAAAAGCTATGAAAGATACTATGGCAACATGGACAGCTTTCGCTCTTTATGATGAAGCTTGGAGAAACTATGCAACTCATCATATCAGTATTGAGCAGGCTGAGCTTATTCTTCTTGCCCTTATTGAAAAGGCTGACTACGAATTTGATGACGGTTACGTTGATGAGTTCGTTGACGTGCTTGAGCTTGCTCAGGACGCAAGAGACCTTGTTGAAAAAGCCGGTGATATCATCAAGGCAGAGGAGTTTACCAAGGTTCTTGAATCCGATGCTTGGGGAACAACCTGGCAGGTTATCGGTGACGTAACTAAGATTGCTCATGCATATCAGACCTACAGAGATCAGTTTGTTGAAGAGTACTCAAGAGTTCTTTCCGTTCAGCTTGCTAACCAGTATTATCTTGATCTTCTTCAGCATATAGCTGACACTACTCCTTATGATATTTTAAGACAGGCTGCTACAAATCTTATTGAAGATATGAATGCTAACGTTCAGAGTGTAGTTGATGAGGTTCTTCAGGATGCTGTTATGGACGGCGTTTCTCTCGGTATCGACAGACTTATTGACCTTGCTATGAACTCCAACGTTTATACTGCAACTGTTCTTGAAATTTACAATGCTATTGTCAGCGTTGCTGATTTCCTTTGGAATACAAATGAAGTATATCCTCACATGGAGACAGTTCTTGCTTCATACTACTTCCAGACTGCTGCTTCCGAATGGGCTGCAGAGGCTTACTATCAGGAAGAGGCTGAAAAGTCCTTCTTCGCCATTGATCTTCTTATGACAACAAGAAAGGTTTGTGAGGAAGCACTCGTAAACTTCAAGAATGCTGAAAATGACGGTGCTGTAGGCAGAGTTAAGAATCAGCTTCACGGTACACTTTGCGAAGATACTCTTGTAAATATTGCAGGTCTTGATATTATGAGATCAATGATGTTTGATCTTGATCCCGCTCAGTTTAGAGTTGTAACTGATTCACTCTATGTTTACTGCCCCGTAACTGTTGACATCCTCGATACTGACAACAACGTATTATATAATGTTGTTGACGGTGTTGAGTATACCGACAGAAACGATTGCGGCGTATTCAAGACTGTATATTCCGATTTCGGTCAGGATTACCTCAAGGTTGTCTATCTCTTTGACGGTTACCGTATCAGACTTAACGGCACAAACAACGGTTATGTAACACTTATTCATAAAGAGCTTCTTGATGACGGTACTGTAAACGACTGGTCTTTCACAGACGTTGAAATGACAAAGAATTCAAAGATTCTCTTTGATACTGAGGTTGAAGGCATTCCTACTTATACCTATAGCAACGGTGCTGCTGTTCAGATTGTCAACTTCAGCGATGATTTTGTTCCCTCAGAGTATCCCGAGTATACTGCTAAAGACGTTATAAATGCAGGTACTGATGTAGCTGATAAGGAAGTTAAGTCATTCTGGGATAAGATTGTTGAATTCTTCGAGAGCATCGGACAGTGGTTCAGAGACCTTTTCGGTATTGAATAATTAACCGATAGAATATTTTTCGGAGCTGTTAAAAAACGAGAGTTTTTTAGCAGCTCTCTTTTCTTTTAAATAAAAAAATAACCAGTTTGAAACGACATAATAAATATGCGGTTTGTATGGAATATCTTTTTTGTGTATGCTTTTTATCAATTATTGATTTTATTCTTGTCAAGTGATATAATGATAAAAAAATACAGAGGTGTTTGATATGGACTTTTTACCTAAACTGAGGTTTATAGTTACAAGTGATATTCATTATAAAATTGATGAGGATTTATCGAGAGAGAGATTTGAAAAGGGAATGCAGCTTGCGTATTCGTATGCTGAAAACAGCTCATATAAGGAAATTGATGCGTTTTTTGCAGTTGGTGATTTTGCAAACAGCGGTAGAAAAGAAGAAATGCTGAAGTTTAAGGCTTCTCTTGATAAGGTTATAAAGCCCGAAACGAAAAAAGTTCTTATGCTTGCAAGCCATGAATTTCATTCAGCAGGACAGGAAAGTGCCGTAAATTTATTAAAGGAAATTTTTAATCAGGAGCCCGACAATTATTTTGAGCTAAAGGATTGTCCTTTTATTTGTATTTCCACCGAAGACGGATGCCGCATAAAGGAGAAGAAGCAGGAATGGTTAAAGCAATGTCTCAAGGAAGCCTCCGATATCGGCAGAAGGCGTCCGTATTTTGTTTTTCAGCATCCGCATCTTACTGATACGGTATACGGAAGTATTAACTGGGGTGAGGACGATATTAATTCGATACTCAATGATTATCCCCAGGTTATTGATTTCTCGGGACATTCGCACGCTCCGATAAATGACCCGCGTAGCATACATCAGAAATATTTCACTTCGTTGGGCACGGGCTCTATTTTGTATTTTGAGCTTGACGAGTTTGATTTTATGTACGGAACGGTTCCGCCCGATTGTAAGGAATGCGCTCAGTTTTATATTGTCGAGGTTAATGCTGAAAACGCTGTCAGAATTATCCCCGTTGATATTCTGACGGAACAGTTTTTCTGTGACGGCTTATATATTGAAACGCCCTGGAACCCCGACAGCTTTAATTATACGGCGGAAAGGGCACTTGCTGAGAAGAAGCCTTATTTTGCTGATGACTTTAATTTCGATTATACTGTTGAGGACGGAGCTTTGAATATCCGCTTTTCGCAGGCAAAAACCGACGGCTACAGGGTAAACAGCTACTGTATTACAGTAAAAAAGGATGATGAAATTTTCGCGCAGAAGAAAATTTCTTCATCTTACTACAGGTTTAATATGCCCGAAACGTTAAGTCTTTCAATTGATTTTCCCTATAACGCTGGTGATTTTACAGTTGAAATTACTGCTAACGGCTTCTGGATAGTAAAATCGGATAAGGTTGTTCGCAGTTTTTCTCTTTGAGGAATGAATATGACCGAAAAATTATATTTAAAAGACAGTTATCAGACCTCTTGCAAAGCGACAGTAATTGATATTGCTTATGAGGGTGACTGTATTTCGATTGCAGTAGATAAGACACCGTTATTTCCGGGTGGAGGCGGACAGCCTTCTGATAAAGGTGTTCTGTTTACCGATTCGGACATTGAAATAACGATTGCTGAAGCGTATGAAAAGGATGGATTGGTATATCATCGTCTTGCAGACAAAGGTGCTGCTGTTCAAATCGGTGATACTGTAGCATTAAACGTTTATTCCGATTTGCGCTTTGAAAGAATGCGTGCACATACGGGTGAGCATATAATCTCAGGTGTTGCCCATCAAATGTACGGAGTTAATAATGTCGGTTTTCATATGGATGCCGATTGTTTGATGACGGTTGATTTTGATAAATACCTTGATGATTTCGCTCTCTCTGATATCGAAAACCAAGCCAACGGTTATGTTCTTGCAAACAAATTGATTAATGTAATTTCATATCCTTCTGCCAATGACTGTAATTTCGATTACAGAAGCAAAAAGGAATTTGAAGGCGATGTTCGTATTGTGGAAATAGAAGACGTTGACAGATGTGCTTGCTGTGCACCGCATCTGAAGTCTACTGCAGAAGTAGGATTCATTAAAATTCTTTCATCTGCGAGTCACCGAGGCGGCGTCAGAATCACTCTTATTTGCGGTCGCAATTCATTGCGTGAATATCAGAAGAGGTATAAGCAGATACTTGATATTTCTGCAATTTTATGCTCAAAGTACGATGAAGCGGTCAATGCCGTATCCGCTTTAGTTGAAAGCAATAAAGCATTGAAATATGAAAAAGAAAAGCAAAGAGAGGAATTTCTACGCTTAATTGCATCGAATATATGGCATTCTGATATAATTACTGAGTTTTTCGAAAATCTTACAATAGACGATTTAAGAATTATCAATAACACTCTTGCCGACAACTGTAAATATATCTCGTTACTGTTTTCCGGTAATGATACTGACGGGTACAGCTATTGTGTATATTCTGATAAATTGCAGTTAAAAAAATTTGCTTTTACTTTTAATGCATCTCTTGCCGGTTCCGGCGGTGGCAGAGGGACGATGATTCAAGGCAAGGTATCAGCCTCAAAAAGTGATATCCTAAAGTTTGTTAATGAAATGAAGGTAGAAGATTATGAGAATGCGTAAAAAGAAGCATCTTGATGAAAAGCTGCTTCAATGCAAAAATCTTATTGATATTCCCCCTGTAAATGATGATTACAGAAACGTTGTTTCCCGGAAGGAATATATTGATTTTTTTGAGATTTTCGGTAACGATAATCCGATTCAGATGGAAATCGGCTGCGGAAAAGGTCAGTTTATATTTGAGCTTGCGCAAAAAAATCCCGATATAAATTATATTGCTGTTGAAGTTAACAGAAACGTTATCTGTGATGCTTGTCTTAAATTACAAAATGAGGGCATCGGTAACGTGATATTTATGCATTGCGGTGCTGAAATTTTAACTAAGTACATAAAGCCCCACACAGTTAACAGAATTTATCTGAATTTTTCTTGTCCTTTTCCGAAGCACGCTTATGAAAACAGGAGACTTACCAATTTGAGATTCCTTAAAATCTATGATGAGCTTTTAGCACAAGGTGCTGAAATACATCAGAAAACTGATAATATGCATTTCTTTGAATATTCACTTGAGCAATATTCCTTGGGCGGATATAAACTGAAAAATGTTTCACTTGATTTGCACAACAGCGATTTTGAGGGGAATATAGTTACTGAATATGAGAATAAATTTTCTTCTTTAGGTTTTAGGATATACAGACTTGAAGCATATAAATAATTTTAAGAGGGATTGTCTGATTTTTCAGCTTGACTCCCTCTTTTTTTTGTAATAATTCGGACAGGTACGGCATAAGATTTTAGAGAAAATAAATTAGGAGTGATAATTTATATGGAACAGCTTTCTCAGATTTCTTATATTGAAAAACAGCCTACGCTGGCAGGAAATTGCGGATTCGATTTTGATATAGTTTTGCCCGAATACTATGATTCTGTATCAAAAATTCTTGATTGCAGTTTAATTCCTGTATGTGAATCCGTAAATATAGCAGGTGATAAAGTAAGTGTTGCAGGAATTGGTAAAATTCAGCTATTATATATCGGTGAAGATAAAAGGCTTTACAGCTATAAAAATGAGCAGAAGTATACAAAAATCTTTCAGGTTAATAATCTCAATGCTTCGGCTTGTGTTGATATTGAACAATCGGTATCGTCTGTCAATTTCAGAGCCTTGGGGCCGAAGAGAGTTTCTGTTAAAGCCAATATTACTGTCTGCGCATTTCCGTCCGAGCTTAAGAACGTTGATTTGATTACGCAGGTATCAGAGGAAAGCATTGAAATTAATAAGGCTTCTGCTGAAATATATATCCCTCTTGCAATAGCCGTAAGAGACCTTTCGGTTAACGGGGAGATAGCTTTTGATGATATCAAAGAGGAAATTACTGAAATTATCAGAGCAGAGTCAGTTTTTCAGATAAATGAAATTAAACCGATTCATAATAAGCTTTATCTCAGCGGTAATTGTTTAACATCTTTCTTGTGTATGACCGATAAAGGAGTTGTCAGAACAAACAGAATGACTGTTCCTTTTTCGGAAATTCTTGATATTAACGGAATTGAAGAAAACGCTCAATGCTTTATTGCAAGCAGAGTCAATGAAACAAAAGCTGTACTTTCGGAATTTAACGGCATTAATAAAATGTCGGTAAGCTTTAACATATCCGTGAAGGTATCGGCGTATGTGAAAAATCACGTTAGCTACGTTGATGATATTTTTTCAACCAAAAAGGATATTCAATCATCATTCAGAGATATTGAATTTGTAAAAAATATTGAAAACAAACACGAAATAATTACAGTATCGGTTGAATCAGACAATATTGCGCAAAATAATATTGAAATAATCGATACTTGGATAGATGAGCTGACAGCGGTTTCAGCACAGACGAAGGATTTTTCTTCTGCCGTCGTTTTAAGCGGAAGCTATAAGGTTCTTGTGAAAAATGAAGACGGAACGGTAAACTGTTTGGTGAAGAGCTTTACAAAAGACTGCAACCTATCTGCTCGTGAAATTAATGAGTTGCCCGACACGGTGTCTTGTGTTGTGTCAAGTATATCATCTTTACAAACTGCGTCAAGAACAATCAAAACTACAATAGACATTTCACTTAATGTCACATTGTGTGATATCTGTAAAGTAAATCTTTTGTCGGAATATAAGATTTCGGAAGATATTAAAACAGACCGCGTAAACGGAGTGATTCTGTATTTTGCGGATAAGGGCGAAAATATCTGGAGTATAGCTAAAAATAACAGAACCTCTGTTGAAAAAATAATGAGCTTTAATTCTCTTAGTGATTATGAAATAAAAAATGACACAATGTTAATTCTGCCTAATATTTAATAACACTTGATTTATCAAAGCTAATCCGTTATATTTAATTATAATAAATTAATGGAGACGGTAATAAGCGATATGTTAAAAAATAGCGGAATGGAATCCTTGAAAGAACTGTATAAAATCGGTGTAGGGCCTTCAAGCTCACATACAATGGGACCTGAAAGGGCGGCTAAAATCATTTCTTTGCGACATCCGGATGCTGATAAATTTGTGGTAACTCTGTACGGTTCATTAGCAAAGACCGGAATCGGGCACAGAACCGATTATATTATCAGACAAACGCTTTCAGAGGAAAAAACAGTAATTAAGTTTGATGAAAGCACAGAAAGTCTTGAGCATCCCAATACAATGAAATTTGAAATATTCAGAAATAATGAAAAAATCACCGATTACACGGTATTGAGTGTAGGCGGCGGTGCAATAAGATTTGCCGGTGAGGATATTCATACTCCCGTGCGTCCGTACAGACTCAGCACATTTACGGATATTTCCGAATATTGCAAAGCACGGGATATGCGTTTATGGCAGTATGTAGAAGAGGTAGAGGGCTTTGAAATCTGGGATTTTCTCCAAACGATTTGGGACTGTATGAAAAATGCCGTAAAGGACGGTATTTCTGCCGAGGGGGAAATATTCGGCGGTCTGAAGGTTCAGAGAAAAGCTAAACAGCTTTACAGCTACAGGCATATGGATGAGCTGTCTGAGACAAAGGAAAACCGACTTGTCTGCGCTTATGCTTTTGCTGTCAGCGAACAGAATGCTTCGTGTAACGGTAAAATCGTAACTGCACCCACCTGCGGAGCAAGCGGAGTTCTTCCCGCGGTTTTGAAGTATACGCAGGATAAAAAGCGTTTATCTGATTCCGATATTTTAAGGGCTCTTGCCACCGGTGGGCTTATCGGTAATATTATAAAGACCAATGCTTCAATCAGCGGAGCTGAGGCGGGATGTCAGGCTGAGATAGGCAGTGCCTGCTCAATGGCGGCTGCCGCACTTGCTGAGCTTTATGAAATGGATATGGATCAGATAGAATATGCGGCAGAGGTTGCTATGGAGCACCACCTCGGACTTACCTGTGATCCCGTCAAGGGTCTTGTTCAGATTCCCTGTATAGAGCGAAATGCCGTTGCCGCTATGCGTGCTATAAATGCTGTAAATCTTGCAAACTTCCTTGCAGGTTCCCGCAAAATTTCCTTTGATCTGATTGTTAAAACTATGTATGAAACGGGTATAGACCTGTCTCACAGATACAGAGAGACCAGCGAGGGTGGCCTTGCAAAACTTTATGAATAATTTTAGTGAAAGAGCAGTTCCCTTTGGAATTGCTTTTTCAATTTTTTCAAGAAATTTCAATCTTGGTATTGTAAAAAAATTATTAAGTGTTAAAATATATAAAAAATTATAAGGATTGATAAAATGACTAAAATTGATATTTATTCCGGCTTTCTCGGAGCAGGAAAAACAACCCTTATTAAAAAGCTTATTGCTGATTGTTATAAGGGAGAAAAGCTTGTTCTGATTGAAAATGAATTCGGAGAAATCGGTATCGACGGTGGCTTTTTAAAGGATGCAGGAATTGAGATAACCGAAATGAATTCCGGTTGCATCTGTTGCAGTCTTGTTGGAGATTTCAGAACTGCGCTTTCAAAGGTAATTTCTGAATATCAGCCGGACAGAATTTTAATAGAGCCCTCAGGTGTCGGAAAATTATCTGACGTTATTAAGGCTGTTGAGGCTATTGCCGACGAAAACGTTATACTTAATGCTTTTACAACTGTAGTTGATGCAGGTAAATGCAAAATGTATATGAAAAATTTCGGCGAATTCTTCAACGATCAGATTGAACACGCAGGTACGGTTATTATGAGTCACGCCGATGTTGTTAAGGCTGACAAGCTCAGTACTGCTGTTTCATTGGTTAGGGAGAAGAATCCCGATGCCGTAATCGTTACCACTCCTATATCACAGCTTGAGCCTGAAGCTCTGAAGGATGCGATAGAGCGTAAGGATACGTTGACAGCAGTTCTTGAAGGTATGCATAAGGAGCACCATCACCACCACGATGAGGACTGTGAATGCGGATGCCACGAGCACGAGCATCACCATCATCACCACGACGAGGATTGCGATTGCGGATGCCACGAGCACGAGCATCACCATCACCACCACGACGAGGATTGCGATTGCGGATGCCACGAGCACGAGCATCACCATCACCACCACGACGAGGATTGCGATTGCGGATGCCATGACCACGACCATCATCACCATCATCATCACGCCGACGAAGTATTTGTAAGCTTCGGCAGAGAAACTACCAAAAAATTTACTGAAGGCGAGCTGCAGGATATTCTGGATTCATTCTGTGATGAAAACAGGTTCGGTATAATTCTCAGAGCAAAAGGTATCGTTGATTCAACTGACGGGGATTGGATTCATTTTGATTACACTCCCGGTGAAATTGATATCAGAAGAGGTATACCCGGTATAATCGGCAGAATCTGCGTCATCGGCTCAAAGCTTAATGAGACAGAAGTTGAAAAGAGTTTAGGTTTATAAGGAGATAAATATGGCAGTTCCGGTTTATGTTTTTACCGGTTTTCTTGAATCGGGAAAAACGATGTTTATTCAGGACACTCTTGAGGATAAAAGATTTAATTCCGGTGAAAGAACCCTGCTTCTTGTTTGCGAGGAGGGTGAAGAAGAGTATGAGCCTTCTGAATTCAGCGGAAAAAATGTGAATATCGTAACGTTTGATGATGCACAAGAGTTGACGGAAGAAAAGCTGATTTCATTAGCTGAGCGGTACAAGCCTGCCCGTGTTTTGGTTGAATATAACGGTATGTGGCTTATTCAGAATTTATACGATTCTCTTCCCGAGGATTGGGTTCCGTATCAGAATATGTTGTTTTTTGATTCCGCAACCTTTATTTCGTATAATTCCAATATGAGAAGTCTTGTGGTCGATAAGCTTACGGACGCAGATGTTGTTGTTTTTAACAGAATAGAAAAAGGCTTTGATACAATGCAGCTTCATAGGATTGTCCGCGGCTCAACAAGACGTGCAAATATTCTCTATGAATATCGTGACGGCACTTTGATTCCTGATGAAATTGAAGATCCGTTACCCTTCGACTGCGATGCTGATTCCTTTACCGTTGAAGACAGAGACTTTGCTTTGTTTTACAGAGATCTTACTGAGGATATGAAAAAATACAAGGGTAAGACCGTAACCTTTAAGGCACTCGCGGCTATAGATGATAAATTCCCGAAAAACACCTGTGCAATAGGCAGACACATTATGACCTGCTGTGCTGACGATATTCAATACTGCGGTCTTGTTGCAAAGACTGATAATATTTCAGATATCTCAAATTCCTGCTGGTATACGGTTACAGCTACTATTGATATTAAATTTTCGGGACTTTACAGAAAAAAGGGACCTGTTTTCTATATTAAAAGCATAGAACCTGCAACAGAACCTGAGGATCCCGTTGCAACGTTTTATTAAGGAGGAAAGTAAGTGAATATACCGAGATTTGAGCATCCCAAGCCTCAGTTTGAGAGAAAAAATTGGATGAACCTTAACGGTGAATGGGATTTTTGTTTTGATAACGGCAGAAGCGGTGTGGCAAGAAAGCTGTATGAAAGCTTTGATTGCTATGATAAGAAGATAACAGTTCCGTTTTGTGTTGAATCAGAGCTTTCGGGTATCGGATATAAAGATTTTATCTACGGCGTCTGGTATAAAAGGACTGTTAATCTTTCGGAAGAAAATCTCAACGGAAGAGTATTTCTTCATTTCGGTGCTGCCGATTATAATACTGTTGTATTTGTAAACGGAAAAAAAGTCGGTGAGCATATCGGCGGCTATGTATCATTCAGCTTTGAAATTACCGAATTTGTAACAGCAGGTGAAAATACTGTTGTTGTGTATTGTGAGGACGATACGAGAAATCCGATGATACCCAGAGGTAAGCAAAGCGAGGAATTTTATTCTCACGGTTGCGATTACACCAGAACAACCGGTATATGGCAGACTGTATGGCTTGAGTTTACTCCCGTGAATTACGTCCGGAAGGTAAAATATTACCCCGATTACAGAAATTCATCCGTTGCAATTATCGGTGACGTATGCGGAGGCGGAAATCTTACCGTTAAAGCATTTTACGAGGGCAGGGAAGTCGGAGCTTCAGAAATTCCTGCCTGCAGCGGCAATTTCGCACTTTCTCTTGATTTGTCTGAAACACATTTATGGGAAGTAGGAAAAGGTGAGCTCTACGATATAGAAATCTCATTCTGTGAGGATAAGATTAAAAGCTATTTCGGATTGAGAAACGTATGGTTTGACGGCTATAAATTTATGCTGAACGGCAAATCCGTTTTTCAGCGACTTGTACTTGATCAGGGCTTCTATCCCGACGGAATTTATACAGCTCCGACCGATGAGGAGCTTCATAATGATATTCTTCGCTCGATGGCTTGCGGTTTTAACGGTGCAAGACTTCACGAAAAGGTATTTGAAGAGCGTTTTCTTTATTACTGTGATAAGGAAGGATATCTTGTTTGGGGAGAATATGGAAACTGGGGACTTGATCATACAAGACCTGATGCCGTATACAGCTTTTTGCCGGAATGGTTAACTGAAATTGAAAGAGATTTCAATCATCCTGCTATTATCGGCTGGTGTCCCTTTAATGAAACCTGGAATATTAACGACAGAAAGCAGTTTGATCCGTTGCTTGCTCTTGTTTATGATGCGACAAAGGCTGCGGATATTACTCGCCCTTGTATTGATACCAGCGGTAATTTCCACGTAAAGACGGATATTTTTGATCTGCACGATTATGAGCAGAATGTTGATGTATTTAAAAAGAATAATGATATAATCATTGAAACCGGAATACCTTATGACAGATTTTCCGCAATTCAGGAATATAAAAAAGGTCTGCCCGTATTTATCAGTGAATACGGCGGTATAAAATGGAGTCCTGTTGACGGAAATTCCCGTGATGTCTCTTGGGGCTACGGTGATGCACCTAAATCAGAGGACGAATTCAAGGCAAGATACAAGGGGCTTACGGATGCTTTGCTTGATAATTCTTGCTTGTTCGGATTCTGCTATACTCAGCTTACCGATGTTGAACAAGAACAGAACGGTGTATTTACTTATGACCGAAAGGAAAAATTTGAATCTGAATTTTTCTATGGTGTTAACAGCAGAAAGGCAGCAATCGAAGATTGATATTTAAGTATATTTAAAGGATTGCGTATAAAATTGAAGATGCAGGGAAATATTTCCTTTGCAACCCCCTTTCTCTTAATCAAATTTGTAAGTAATTACGACAGAAGGCTTCGGTTTGCGCCGAGGCTTTTTGTTTCTATAACATCTGAAAGGAAATTTACTATGAAAACTAAACAGTTCAAGGCTGAATCAAAAAAGCTTCTTGATCTTATGATCAATTCAATTTACACACACAAGGAGATATTTTTAAGAGAGCTTATTTCAAATGCAAGTGATGCTCTTGATAAGCTTTATTTCCGTTCTCTCACAGACAGCGGTGTAAAAATGTCAAAGGATGATTTTGAAATTTTTATCGACATTGATAAAGAAGAAAGAAAAATCACTATTTCGGATAACGGTATCGGAATGTCTGCCGAAGAGCTTGAAAATAATCTCGGCGTAATAGCAAAAAGTGATTCGCAGAAATTTAAATCAGAGAATAAAGACGAAAATATTGATATAATCGGTCAGTTCGGCGTCGGTTTTTATTCTGCCTTTATGGTCAGCAAAAACGTGAAGGTTATTTCAAAAGCTTATGGTACAGATACTGCTAACTGCTGGGAATCGTCAGGTGCTTCGGGATATACGGTATCTCCGAGTGAAAAGGACAGCTTCGGTACGGACATAATCCTCAGTATCGCAGATAACACAGAAGAGGTAAACTATGACGAATACCTTGACCAGTACCGTATATCTGCCCTTATTAAGAAGTATTCAAATTATATCCGCTATCCTATTAAAATGGAATTTGAAACAAGAGTTCCCGATGAAGAAGCCGAAGGAGAGTATAAAACAGTAACCGAAATACGCACTCTGAATTCAATGCTTCCTTTGTGGAAAAAGTCAAAGTCAGACATAAGTGACGAGGAGTATAATGATTTCTATAAAGAGGTTTTCTATGATTATGAAGCTCCGTTAAGAGTTATTCATTCCAAAACCGAAGGTCAGGCTACTTACAATGCTTTGCTGTATATACCCGCACACGCTCCTTACGATTATTATTCCAATAAATACGAAAAGGGTCTGCAGCTGTATTCAAAGGGTGTTCTTATTTCCGATAAATGTAAAGAGCTTCTTCCCGATTATTTCAATTTTGTTAAGGGTCTTGTTGACAGCGAGGATTTGTCCCTGAATATTTCAAGAGAAATGCTTCAGCACGACCATCAGCTCAAGCTGATTGCAAGAACAATTGAAAAGAAAATTAAGTCAGAGCTTAATAAAATGCTCACTACGGACAGAGAAAGGTATGAAAAATTCTTCGAAGCCTTCGGTAATTCCTTAAAATTCGGTGTGTATTCTGATTATGGTATGCATAAGGATGAGCTTGTTGACCTTCTTATTTTTGTGAGCTCCGATGAAAAGAAGCTTGTAACGCTGAAGGAATATGCCGACAGGATGAAGTCCGAGCAGAAGGCTATATATTATGCCTGCGGAGAAACGGTAGATAGAATCGAAATGCTGCCTCAGGTTGAAGCATTTAAGGAAAAAGGATATGAAATTCTCTATCTTACCGATTATGTCGATGAGTTTGCCGTTAAAACCATAATGAATTATGCGGAAAAGCAGCTTATTAACGTTTGTGCTGACGAAGCCGAAATCGGTACCGATGAGGAAAAGGACGCAATTAAGGCAAAAAATGAAGCAAATAAGGATATGTTTGATTTTATGAAAGGTGCTGTTAGCGATATTAATGAAATCAGATTTACCAATAAGCTTAAAAATCACCCTGTGTGTCTGACAAATGAAGGTGAGATTTCTGCTGAAATGGAAAAGGTTCTGAATTCTATGCCCGGTAGCAAGGGGGTAAAGGCAGAATATGCTCTTGAGATCAATGAAGCCCATCCCATTGCCGATACTCTTGTGAAGCTTTATAATGATGATAAGGATAAACTAACAAAGTACACAAAGCTTCTTTATAACCAGGCAAGACTTATAGGCGGACTCAGTATTGAGGACCCTGTTGAATTTTCTGAGCTTATCTGCGGACTGATGTAAAATATTTACAGAGATTGGCGGCTTCTTCCGTCAATCTCTGAAATTTAGATAAAGAAATTTAATTGTTAAAATATCAAATAATTTAAAATTACTACTTGACATTTTGACGGAATACTTATATAATATTCAAGCAGTTTAACAACGGGCCATTAGCTCAGTTGGTTAGAGCAACCGGCTCATAACCGGTTGGTCCGGGGTTCGAGTCCCTGATGGCCCACCAGTTTTAACTGCTTTATAGGGGTATAGCTCAGTTGGTAGAGCAGCGGTCTCCAAAACCGCGTGCCGAGGGTTCGAGCCCTTCTGCCCCTGCCAAAGTGAAAGTCTTGTAAACACTGCGGTTGCAAGTCTTTTACTTTTTTATGTTTATTAATTTAAGCTTTTGCTATTGACTGCGTTTTGTGCTTATGATAACATTAATGTATCAAATTATGTAAAAGGTGGCTATTATTGTGCCTGAAATTACTACAACCAAAACACATATGAGCGGTATTGCTCTCGGAGGTATCGGTGCAGGCAGTGTTGAACTTCTTCCTGACGGAGAGCTTCATTACTGGCAGATAGCAAATCCACCAAGATTTGCGAAGAGAAGTCATGAAAACAAAGTGAATGACGGAGATAGCAGTACAGGCGCGCTGTCATTTTGGGTGCGTGAAAAGAAGAAAAATCAACAGCCTGTCATTCGTAAGCTTGGAATGAAAACTGATTCTAATGATTTTACTTACAGAATGTTTGCTTGGAATAAGCCTGTTGAAAGAATAGATTTTAATGGCAGATTTCCTGTGTGTGACATTGACTATGAAGATCGTGATTTTTCCTGTAGACTGAGCCTTAGAGCCGTTTCGCCTTTTGTTCCTCATAATTCAGATGCCTCTTCTACTCCAGGATTTTATATGGATTTTACAGCTGAAAATTGCACTGATGAATCAATTGAAATCAGCCTTTTGGGCGCACTTGAGCCTAACTTTGCAAATAAAAAAGAGGGTAATAGAAACACTCTTTATACCATAGACAAAGGTTACGGTGTACATATTGAGCCGGAGAGAAAGTCTGATTCTGCCTGCTGTGGAGATGTTTGCTTTTCTATAAGCGGTGACGGTGAAAAATCATATATTACCGCTGAGCATTTCCGCTTTATGAAGGAATATGTGGGCAATTCTTCCTTCGGTGTAACTCAGGAGTCCTTTCTTTTTGATTTCAGGGAAAAAGGGGAACTGCCGAACAGCAAAATCGGTGAAAAACCGGGCATTATCCCTCTTAATTTTCATCTTTTGGGACATAAAAGCCTTGACTCTCTTTGCAATAAGTATTTGCAGTATCCTTTTGGTGCATCTCTGCTTGAAAGAATCAGATACTGTGATGTTGATTTTCTCAGTACAAGAGAAGATAAAATAGCGTTTCTTAAATGTTGCTTCAGACAAATGCTCAGAATGGGTAAGAATTTTGGTTC
>JAZNFG010000064.1:0-17214 GCA_045589015.1 Acutalibacteraceae bacterium | reverse complement strand
TCGCACTCCGCAGAGTGCGAAATCCTTTTTCCTTCTTAAAGCGCAGGAGATTTTTAAGAACCCTCGCCGGGGGTTCTTAAAGTGCGAAGCACTATTAATAGAACTTTTCTGAGATATCCCCCAAGTTTCCGTGAAGAACCTATTGTTTTATTCTGTCTTTGCTTTTTTACATTCCCGATTTTGTTAATCAGAGAGTTTTTTGTGCTTTGATGCTCGGGCGGAGTTGAGGATTGCGGCAACGGCTACGCCCACGTCGGCGAGGATGCCTATCCACATATTGGTAATGCCTAAGGCGGCAAAGAGCAGTACACCGAATTTTATGCCAAGCGCAAGGACTACGTTTTCTATGACTATGCGCTTTGTTTTTTTTGCGATTTTTACTGCCGTTGCGCACTTTTCGGGGGCATCGTCCATAATTACCACGTCGGCGGCTTCTATTGCGGCATCGCTGCCGATACCGCCCATAGCAATACCCACGTCGCTGAGTGCAAGCACGGGGGCATCGTTTATTCCGTCACCCACGAAAACGAGCTTTTCCTTTTTTCGGTTTCTTTCCCTCAGCAGCTCTTGCACGTAGGCTGCCTTACCGTCGGGGAGCAGGGAATCCTGCCACTCGGAAAGTCCTAACTGAGCGGCTGTTTTTTTTGCGGCGTCGGGATTATCGCCCGTGAGCATAACGATTCTTTTTATTCCGACCCGTCTGAGATTGCGCAGTGCCCTTGCGGAGCTTTTACGCGGTGTGTCGGAAAGGGTTATTGTGCCGGCAAATGTGCCGTCCACGGCAACCGCGATTAATGCACCCGATTTTTCGCCTTCGGGGACTTTAATTCCGTTGCCTTCAAGAAATCTTCTGTTGCCTGCAAGAACGGTTTTGTTTTTATATTCCGCCGTTACGCCCTTGCCTGCAAGCTCCGTTACCTTATCGGGGGCAGAGGGCTTGTCTGCGGCGCGGACTACAGCCCTTCCCAGAGGGTGTGTTGAGTAATATTCCGCGGCGGCGGCATAGTCGAGAAGCTCTTCTTTAGTAAAGCCTTCTGCAGGTGTTATGCTGTCTGCCTCAAATTCTCCCGTTGTCAGCGTGCCCGTTTTGTCGAAAACAAAGGTGTCGGCATTTCCCAATGCCTCAAGGAAGCCGGCTCCCTTTATCAGTATACCCTCAGCCGAGGCGGCTCCGATGCCGCTGAAATATGAAAGGGGCACGGAGATTACGATGGCGCAGGGACACGAGACCACAAGGAATATAAGCGCACGGTATATCCAATCCGCCGCGTTTCCCGTAACGAGGGAGGGAATAACCGCAATAAGCAGGGCAAGGATAACCACCGCAGGGGTATAATATCTTGAAAATTTCGTAAGGAATTTTTCCGTTTTCGCTTTATTCAGAGAGGAGTTTTCCACAAGCTCAAGAATTTTTGCCGCAGTAGATTCCCCGTATGCCTTGGTTGCTCTGATTTTGAGCGTGCCCGAAACGGAAATGCTTCCTGCCTTTACCTCACAGTCGGGGTATACGTCTGCAGGGGTGCTTTCTCCTGTCAGAGCCTTCATATCAAGGGAGCCTTCACCGTCAAGGACTATTCCGTCGGCAGGGATTTTCTCACCTGCACGGACTAAAACAATATCTCCTTGCTCAAGCTCCTCGGAAAATACCGTCTCCTCGCACCCGTCACGGATAACGGTGGCTTCATCGGGACAAAGCTCCATAAGGTCGGAGATTTTCTTCCGGCTCTTGCCTACGGCTATATTCTGGAACAGCTCACCCGTCTGATAGAATATCATTACGAACACGCTTTCGGGGTATTCTCCGATAATAAGCGCACCCACGGTTGCCGTCATCATAAGAAACTGCTCGTCAAATACTCTGCCCCTTACTATGTTTTTCGCCGATGCAATAAGCACGTCATAGCCTGCGGTAAAATAGGGAATCAGATATAAAAGCAGCTCGGCGGTATTGCTTACAGACAAAAGCCTTGTTACCGCCGTGACCGCGGCAAAAAGAACGAAGCTTAAAATTATACGTGCTGAAAGCCTTTTGTTTTTCTTAGTCATAGCCGAGCCTTCTCAGGGAATAATTACCGTGCAGTCGGGGACAGCCCTTTTAGCGGCAGAGGGGATTTTTTTAAGCACGTCCTGAAATGCACCGTCATCTGCCTCAAGTATCATTTTCTGTGCAATAAAGCTGACGGATACCTTCGTTACTCCGTCAATATCTGCTATTGCTCTTTCAAGCTTTGCCGCACAGTTGGGACAATCCAGATCCTCAATCTTAAATGTTTTTCTCATAACAAATTCTCCTTATTCATTGATATGCTCAGTTCCCTGAGACAGAATTTTACTTATATGGTCGTCCGTCAGCGAATAAAGACAGCTTTTTCCTTCTTTTCTGAATTTCACAAGACGGGCGGTTTTCAGAATTTTCAGCTGATGGGAAACACCCGATACCGTTGCCGACAGGCTTTCTGCTATGTCGCATACGCACATTTCTCCTGCCGACAGAAGATAGAGTATTCTCAGCCGTGACGGCTCGGAAAAAACCTTATAGAACTCACCGAGTGCCTGAAGCTTTTCCTCGTCGGGGATATATTCTTTAGCCATTTTAATTTTTTCGGGATGGGTTTTTCTGATTTCGCAGATGTCTGTTTCCTCGTTCTTTTCACAAGCCTTCATACAACACTTCCTTTTTATGCTTGAACACTTGAATAGTTGTTCAAATATTAATTTGATTTTAGCACGTTTTCTTTATATTGTCAATCCATTAAATTAAAAATACCGTCGGGACAGCTTTTTGAGTCTGTCTGACGGTACGTCCTTTGTGCTATTCGTGCTTTAACGTAATGACCACAACCTCGGGGCGGTTGTTGACTCTGAAGGGAAAGGAGCTGTTGCCGATACCTCTGCTTATAATCATCTTCGTTTTGTTTTTTTCGTGGATTCCGCTTTCGTATTCGGGGAAGAAGCCCTCTCCGGGAGAGAAGAGACCGCCTATAACGGGAAGTCTCATCTGACCGCCGTGGGCGTGACCCGTCAGAACAAGGTCGGCTCCGTATTCGGCGTAATCCTCAATAAGCTCGGGGCGGTGGGAAAGGAGAACGTTGAATTTATCCTCACGAATCGGTACGGTGCTTAGTGCCTTTTCGATTTTTTCGTCCTTGTTTTTTCCCTTTATGTTGTTTATATCGTCGATTCCCGACAGAACAATTCCGCACTCAAGCTCCTCCGACTGAGAGTGAAGTATATTGACACCTGCTCGGGAAAGTCCCTTTTCAAGGGTGCTGAAATTGCCGATTGCCGCTTCGTGATTACCCATTACGAAATATACGGGTGCAAGACGGGTGAGCTTTTCTGCAAAATCCACAGCCGTGTCGATATCCGTTCTTCTCTTGTCGATAATGTCTCCCGTAATAGCTATTATATCGGGGTCCTGCTTTTCTATGCTGTCAAGAATCCGTTTCTTCAGTATATCCGACTGCGTGTTATGAATATCCGACAGGTGTACTATCTTAAAGCCCTCTGCAGACTCGGGGATACGGCTGTTTTCGCATACGTACTCAGTTACAACGGGGAAATTGTTTTCAAACAAAAGATAAGAAGCCGCAGCCGAGCAGGTCAAAATAACGGGAAGAATTTTCATAAGAGCTTTTTTTAACCTTCCGATTATATATTTTATGTCGATCAATCTATTCTCATTGAGATATCAAATGCCTTTACCGAATGGGTGAGTGCCCCCATTGAGATAATATCGATACCCGATGCCGCTTTTTCTCTGATGTTTTCTGCGGTGATATTGCCCGAAGCCTCGGTGAGTGCTCTGCCGTCAATATATTTTACAGCCTCAGCCATTTCGGCGGCACTCATATTATCAAGCATAATAATGTCCGCACCTGCGCCGACGGCTTCTCTGACCTCGTCCATATTTCTCGTCTCAACCTCGATTTTTACCGTATGGCCGATTTTCTCGCGGAGACGCTTTACGGTTGCCGTAATTCCGCCGCCTGCATCTATATGGTTATCCTTGAGCATAGCGCAGTCTGAGAGGTTGAAGCGGTGATTTTTGCCGCCGCCGCAGACTACAGCGTATTTCTGTAATGCTCTGAGACCGGGAAGCGTTTTTCTCGTATCTGCAATACTGACGCTTGTTCCCTTTACAAGCTCCACGCATTCGTTTGTTGCGGTGGCTACGCCCGAAAGGTGCTGTAAAAGATTGAGAGCGGTTCTCTCTCCCTGCAAAAGCATTGAGGCTTTTCCCTGCATAGTTGCAATAAGGTCGCCCTTTTCTATTTTATCCCCGTCCTTTTTATATACGGTGAATTTGCAGTCGGGGTCAAGAAGGCGGAATACTCTCAATGCAATTTCAATACCGCACAGCACTCCCTGAGCCTTTGAAACGAACTTAGCCGTTGTAATCGTTCCCTCGGGAATAACGTAAGCCGTAGCGGTATCAAGATAATTTATATCCTCTTCTAATGCTTTTTTTATAATATCATCCACGTAAAACTGAGGAAGTAACATATTTTTTTCTCCTTTGTAAATCATAATCCGTCGGGGATAAATTATGATTCTTCTGCTTCTTTTAATATAATATACGCGCAGGTGGCAAGAGACAGAGCCTCAAGGTATTTTGTTGTCTGAGCGTATTTTGCTCCCTTGAGACGCTTGAGAATGTTGTCTATCTGCTTCAGACCGAATCTTATTGCGCCGGCATCGGGCAGCACGAAGAAGGCTCTTTGCATTATGCTTCTGATTTCGGTTCTCAGTCCCTCGGGCAGGGGCGCACCCGAAAAGTCAAGATTGACGGGAAGCTCGCTTACCTTGGCAAAGCCGTTTTGCATACATCTTTTTATGTCCTCGGCGGCTCTTCTTGAGAAAACCAACGCTTCAAGCAGAGAATTGCTTGCAAGTCTGTTTTTGCCGTGAACACCCGTATTTGCACACTCTCCGCAGGCGTAAAGCCTCGGAATCGTGGTTTTGGAATCTATATCAACCTCGATACCGCCCATAAGATAGTGCTGACAGGGGAATACGGGTATCAGATCCCTTGTGATGTCCACGCCGTACTGCATACAGCCCTCTGAAATTGCGGGAAAACGCTCTCTGAGAAAATCTGCATCCTCGTGGGTGATGTCAAGATAGAAATTGTTGCTTCCCGTTCTTCTGCTTTCAAGTATGATAGACTTTGAAACCACGTCACGGGGGGCAAGCTCAAGACGGTCATCATAGCGGTGCATAAAGCGTTCCTTGTGGCAGTTGAGAAGATATGCACCCTCGCCCCGTACGGATTCGCTGATAAGGAATTGCTCGCCGTTTTCGGAGTTGAAGGCTGTGGGATGGAACTGTATGTAGCTGAGATTCTTGATTTTTGCGCCCAGCTCGTAGGCGATTCTTATACCGTCGCCCGTTGCGGACTTGGGATTAGTGGTATATTTATAAACTCTGCCCACACCGCCCGTGCAAAGCATACAGTAGCTGCAGAATACGCTTGAATATTCTCCGTCGTGAAGAATATCCGCTCTGAAGCCGCTTCTGACTCTGACAAGACGGCAAAGCACCGTGTTTTCCTTATATATTATATTCTCGCGTGCTTCTACCTGTTTTAGAAGTCCTCTTACCATTTCGGCACCCGTGCAGTCCTTATAATGCACGATTCTTCTCTTGCAGTGACCGCCCTCAAGAGTCATATCAAGCTCTCCGTCCTCACCGCGGTCGAAGCGGACGCCCATTTCCATAATTCTCCGCACGTCATCGGGACCCTCGCGCACCAGCACGTCAACGCTTTCGGGGTCGTTTTCGTGTCTGCCCGCAATAAAGGTATCCTTTATATGAAGGTCGTAGCTGTCGTCCTCCAAGTTGAGAACGGCGGCAACACCGCCCTGTGCAAGATTTGAATTGGACGTTGTTTTTGAATATTTTGAAAGTATCATTACGCTTGTATCGGGGGCAAACTGCAGTGCGCCGTACATTCCCGCAACACCTGAGCCCACGATAAGAACGTCAACTATTTCCGTTTTGTTTGCCATTTATAAGCACCTCACTTAGCCGAGTCGGAGCATCTCGTTTATGGGATGCAATGCCTTATTTATCAATTCCTCGGGAAGTATGATTTCTTCTCCGCCCTCACCCTTCAGTGCTGCGAGTATTTTTTCGGGAGTAATATATTTCATATCGCGGCAGACAAGCCTGTCGGGGCAGAGATAGTAAAATTTCTTTTCGGGGTATTCGGGTATAAGATAGTCCGCAACGCCTCTTTCCGTGCCGATTATAACGGGCTTATCGCTTTTCAGCGCGAAGCCGATTATATCTGCCGTAGAGCCTGCCATATCTGCGTGGCGTACAGCCTCGGGGGGGCATTCGGGGTGAATTGCAAGCAGAGCATCGGGATGCTGAGCCTTAACCTTTAATATATCATCCTCGGTGATTTGTGCGTGAACGGGGCAGTAGCCGTCCCATAAAACGATGTTTTTTTCGGGGAAGCTGTCTCTTACAAAGCTGCCGAGATTCCTGTCGGGTATAAAGAGAATTTCGGGGGCGTCAAGCTGTCCCACTATTTTAAGCGCGCTTGACGAGGTAACGCATACGTCGCATTCAGCCTTGAGCGCGGCTGTGGTGTTGATGTATGCCACTACCCTTGCATCGGGGTTGCTTTTCTTGTATTCTCTGACTCTTTCGGGGGCTATCATTTCAGCCATAGGACAGGTAGCCTCGGGGGCAGGGAGAATAACCGAGGTTTCGGGAGAAAGAATTTTTACGCTTTCTGCCATAAAGCGCACTCCGCACATAATAACCCTTTTTGCGCCTGCCGAGAGACTTTTCTTTGCAAGGGCAAAGGAATCTCCCGTAATATCCGCAAGCTCAATTATTTCGGGCGGCTGATAGGTATGGGCAAGTATCAGAGTGCCCGTCTCCTCCTTAAGTCGTTTTATCTCTTTTACAATGTCTTTATTCATAATAATCCCCCTCTATACGGAAATTGCATTAAGTCTTATTACGAGAGTGAAAATGCCGTCCTCAAATTTAGTGAGCATTTCTCCGTCATATTTTTTAGCCGTGCTTTCTATGCTTTTGAGTCCGAAGCCGTGATTTTCCTTATCGCGCTTTGACGTGACCGACAGTCCCTGCGACAGATTCGGCGGTACGCTGACTGCGGGATTTGAGATGCTTATTACGCTGTAGGTTTCATCCCCGTGCATTTTAAGCTTTATATATCTGCTGTCGGGATCCTCTATTTTGTTGTTTGCCTCAATGGCATTATCAAGAGCGTTGCTGAGTATTATACACAAATCCACGGGCTTTATGCTGTTTTTCTTCATATTCATAACGTCAAAATTCGTGGTTATGCTGTCGGACTGCGCCTCATAAAGCTTTTCGTTGAGTATTGCGTCAACTGCCGATATGCCCGTGATTCTTATATACTGAGATTCGTCTGTGATACCGCTCATTTCTCTGAGGTATTTCTTTATTTCCTCAAGGTCTCCGTTTTCCGCAAGGATATTCATAGTCAGTATGTGATTTTTTATATCGTGGCGGAAATTTCTCGTACGGTTATATGCGTTTTCAAGATTCTTTATGGATACCTCCTGCAAGGAAAGCTGTGCCGTGAGCAGGTCGTTTTCTCTTTTTATGCTTGCTTGTCTCTGATTGAACCAGAACAGTATGAACACAACGGCATTTATAATTATTATGCCGATACAGGAAATATATATGTAAGCCTTTATCTGCTGATTAAGGTCGTAGGTTTCGATTATATACTGAAATACGGAGAACGTAATAAGCGTTACTGCGGGAACCGGCAGAAGGCTTATCCACATTCTGAAGGTATAGCTTCCTCTTGCTCTGCCCTTCAGAAGCACGCTTATCAGCACGGCAAGGGGAATCATTATGATATTGGTAAGTGTAAGACGCAAAAGCGAGGAGAAGGCAGAGCCTTCACCGGGAGAGGTTGAAAAGCTGTTGCTGATAAGACGGTAAAGCAGTCCCGATATTATAACGGAGAAGGCGAGAAGTGCCGAAAAAAGGAGGCTTGCCGTCAGCTTTTTCTTGATTTTTCCTGTATACATCGTAAACAGGAATACCACAAGCACGGCACATTCCGCAATATATCGGAAATGGCCTATGTCCGTATATTCCTGTAAAAGTATTACCGCAAAGGCAAGCCCGACAAAGGGGATATAGTCGTGCTTTTTTAAGCTCTGCCGCGGTCTGAAGAAGTTATTTATAAGAAGAAAAGCCAGCATAATCTCAAACACCGAGGAAAATATCCTTGCGGTGTTGAGTATTATATCCTGATAGTTATCTGCAATAAATTCAAGCATTGTTTATCTCATCGCCCATAAGAAGGCTTCGTTTGTTTCCTTTGCCCGTCTTTTGCTGACGGGAAGGCTTTTGCCCGTAATAAGAGAAATTTCATTCTGCTTTACGGCGTTAATTTTTTTAGCGTTGACAAGAAACGATTGATGGCACCGCACGAAATCGTGCTTTTTAAGCTCGGCTTCAATATCGTCAAGCTTGCCGTAGAAGGAGTATTCCTCATTTCCTGTTTTGACGTTGATTATTCTCTTGTTGCTTTCAAAGTAAAGTATGGATGAAAGGGGCAGGCTTACCGTTTCCGAGGAACGCTGAAAGGTATATCTCAGCTCGCTGCTGTTTGTAAGCTCGTTAAGACATTCCGAAAACACTCTTGCAAAGCCGTGAAGAAGCTCGGGCTTCAGAATGTAACGGAACGCCTTTACCTCGTAGCCCGAAAAAACGTATTCCGCGGAGGACGTGACGAAAACTATCATAACCTTGCTGTCGATGGCGCGTATTATTTTTGCCGCCGTCATTCCGTCGCATTCCTTCATCGTTATATCAAGGAATATAAGGTCAAAGGGCGGCTGTCCCGACTGATAGTGCTCCGCAAGACGGCTTCCGTCGTTAAAAACCGTTATGCGGCTGTCAATATCGGTTTTTGCGAGGCAGTCGCTGATGCTTTTATGCAGAAAGTCGCATATATATTTTTCGTCGTCACAGATGGCAATATTAAGCATCGGAATTTTTCTGCTCCTTCGTATTTTTGCTTTCGTTCTTTTTTCTGAAAATAACAAGCTTTGAGGCTACGAAATTGAAAACCACAACGAATACCGCAATAATAAGCTTTGCTATCAGATGGTGAACTCCGATATTTATGAGAAGCATAAAGATAAGCTCCTCAAAAATCAGAAATGAGAGTATTCTTGCGCTGACAAAGGACGCAAGCTCCCGAATAACCGTGCCTGCCTTCATTGAGCTGCTTTCAAACACAAACAGCTTGTTTGTCACAAAGGAGAAAAGCACGGAGACTATCCAGGCTATTGCATTTATCAGAAGCACCCATTTTATATCAAAGGAGTTATCCCCAAGCTTCAGAGTATACAGTATTTTTTCATCGTAGCCCTCGCCCACAAGAGCGCCGATGCCGAGATAGGTAAGCATATTCACCACGGTGGTGAGAACGCCGAATACAAGATATGAAACGATTTCATACTGCAAAAGCTTTTCGACACCGGGTATTTTCAGAAGCTTAGCAAAAAGGGGAACGGAGAATATTTTTTTATAGATGTTTTCGTAAAGGATTCTGAGTTTCATTTTGTCTTCTTTCACGGGGAGAGGTAAGGGAAGCCTCTCCCCGAATTATTTATCAGTTTTTCTTTGATGCCGCTTCCTTTTCGGCTTCTGCGGCAGCTTTTGCTTCAAGGCGTGCCTTTGCATCCTCGTAAAGCTCTGTTATCTCATCAAGATGTGTGCAGTTGTTTCTCTGAGTAATGAGCTTTTTAGCATCAAGATATGGCTTTGCGGCGCGGTTGAAGTATGCGTGCTTGTTCATTTCGGTCTTTACGGATTTCTGAAGCTGCTTCTTTTCTTCATTAAGAGCAGAAATTGTACCTGAAAGCTCAGCCTTGAGCTCGGAATTCTTTGCCTTCTTTGCTTCGTCAAGTCTTACGTAGAGCTCCTTAAGCTCTGCATTTATTGCATCTTCACGGTCATAAAGGCTGTCAAGCACGGCGAAATCAGGCTGAACCAGCTCTGTGGTGCCCTTGAAGAATTTATTGACCGATTTAACTGCAGTAAGCTTTTTCTTCGCATTTTCAACAGCAGTTTTTCTGATTTCCTTTTCTTCCTTTGATGCCTTGGGCATTGCCTTAGCGGTTTTGAGTTCTTCCTTGATATTGGATTTGTCCATCGTAAGGATGGCGTTTATGCCCATTGAATAAAGCTCGCTTGCCTGTGAATATTCAAATTTACCTGCAGGAGAATCAAAACGGTCAAGCTCCTCACAGACGAATTTTGCAATTTCAACCTCGGCAGCGTGCTCCTTTGCCTTTCTGAATTCAGTCTTTCTTTCCGCCTTATCGGTAATGGCTGCGAAATCCTTTTTGTTGGGCTTTTCTGCTGCCGTGCCTTCAAGAGCTCTTGCCGTTCTGATGATATCAATACCCTCTACAAGAGTTTCATCGTTCAGAATATTGTTGCCCCAGTCCTCGAACATGGCACGGATCTTAAGTACGCGTACAACGGATTTCTGTTTTATCTCGTTGAAGTCATACCAGAAGAAGGGGATAACGTTCATAAATGCACCGACAGCGGCAAGGATAATAAGTATCTGTAACAGATTCAGAAGGATATTCGTATCGTAAAGGGCACTTGTTGCGTTGGAATAGTTATCCTGCCCTTTTGCGAACTGGTCGGCAAGTATCTGACCTACAGTTTTGCCGTCGCCCAGCATACGGTTGAGAATTTCGGGAGTAGAAGTGATTCTCAGTGCATTTTCTTCGGTAAGACCGTATCTTTCCTGAATTACGGGAAGCACGCTTGAGGTTGCAAGAGTAATAACTGTACCGATTGTTGCAACGGCTGAGAACATACCGTCGATTCTTTCACCGGTTTTGTACTGCTGATAGTCGCGGATGTCGGCCTGAATGGCAGGGTTGAGAATATGAGCAAAGGAGCCCATAAGCGCATTCAGCCACAGACATCCCATTACAAGCCATATCGTCGCGTGGGAAATCTCCTGACAGGCAGGAAGCATTAACATAATGAACACTATGTTGAACATATTTGTTACGATAAGTACTGCTTTTTTACCCCATTTCTTGATTGCCCAAGGAGCAAGAAGCATACCCCACAGGGAGGCATTTCCGTAAACTGTAACAATAAGAGCATATTCATTACTGTTACAGGCACCGCCGTAGTTATAAAGCCAGGAAAGAATGTTTGCATAGGATGCTTCAAGGAAGCCTATCCAGCCTGCAAGAGAAATAACCCAGAAATACTTGTTTTTTGCAACGGCTCTGAGAGCGTCAATGAACTTGATCTGAACAACGTGTGTTCTTGCCTGAACTATCTTTTCCTCTGTATTTTTGTAAACAAGTATGCAAAGAAGAAGTCCGAGAACTGTAAGTATGGGATAAAGAAGCCTGTAAACACGGATGTCCGTGGTGTTTGTGTGGAAGATGTTGCCGGCGATGAGAGGAGTGAAAAGATTTACAACGGTGGGAGCAAAGGAATACACAATGCTCTTTACCGACTGTACGTTGGCTCTTTCCTGAGAATCGGGAGAGAGAACGTGAATGAGGTTTTCATAAGCATCGTAGAAGAAATAATAGAAGAAGTGCAGAAGAAGGTTGATTACGAAAATAATTGCACATTTTGCCACGTAAGCCTTTGTTTCACCGAACAGCTCACCCTGCAGGAAGGATATTTCCGAGAATTTGCCGTAGGGAATCCATACCATAGCAAGGCACAGAAGTGCCGAGGGAACTGCCATCGTCAGAATATACGGACGGTATTTACCTGCTTTGTTTCGCGTGTTGTCTATGATATTTGCGCGTATTCCCGTAAGAGGGATGTTTGCAAGCACGCATATAACGTACATTATGTAAACGTGAGTGGGCTTGACACCCAGCGTCATTGTAAGAAGCGTATTGTTTGCCGACAGAATACAGGCTGTACCGAGGGTGATGATCATATAAGCACCGATGCCGCCGACGGAATATCCGAAGATTCCCTTGTAAGGAACGTATTTTCCTGCGGGCGGCTTATGCCAGTACGTGCCGATATCTGACAGTAAGCCTTTTGCTTTTTCAATAAGTTGCATAAACAAAAACTCCCTTATAAATATATTTAATCTAATGATAACACACACGTATTTCCAATTCAATAATATTTTTTATAATAACTCACAAGACGGATATCAGGACGGAAAATTGTATAATTTTTTTGTAAATTGTTTATTTTGCTTTTCTTTAGAAAATTTTTATGCTACTATAAAAAAAGGTGATGCTTAATGTATAAGAAATATGCTGAATATGCAATAAAAAAGGCGGCTGAAATACTTGCAATCGATTCCCCCACGGGATATACGGGACGCGCCGCCGAATTTGTCAGAAAAGAATTTGAAGCTATGGGCTGTAAGGCTTTTATAACCGAAAAGGGCGGTGTTGCCGTTGAAATCGGCGGAAAGGACGAAGGGAATGCGCTTCTGCTTGAAGCCCATCTTGATACCCTCGGCGGTATGGTGGCAGAAATAAAATCCGACGGAAGGCTCAGAATTACTCCGCTGGGAGGCCTTAACGGATTTAATACCGAATGTGAAAACTGCCGTGTCATTACGAGAAACGGCAGAGTATACGATGGCACCTTCCAGCTGAAGAATCCTTCGATTCACGTAAACGGAGAATTCAATAAAACAGACAGAAGCTTTGCCAATATGGAGGTAGTGCTTGACGAGGACGTGAAAAATGCCGACGGCGTAAGGGAGCTTGGCATTATGAACGGAGATATCGTAGCCTTTGAGCCGAGAACGGTTATTACGGAGTCCGGCTATATAAAGAGCAGATTCCTTGACGATAAGCTGAGTGTTGCGGCGGTTCTTGCCTTCGCAAGACTTCTGAAGGAGGAAAAGCTTGCTCCGGACAGAAAAATATATCTTCATATAACCGTTTACGAGGAGGTAGGCCACGGAGCCGCGGCTGTTCCCTTTGACGGAATAACCGAGGTGCTGTCCGTTGATATGGGCTGTGTCGGAGAGGGACTTCAATGCACCGAAAGGCAGGTTTCAATATGCGCAAAGGATTCCGGCGGTCCCTACAGCTATGAAATGACTACAAGGCTCATTGAAGCCGCAAGGAAAACGGGTGCGGATTATGCCGTAGATATCTATCCCCACTACGGCAGTGACGCTGAGGCTACGCTCAGAGCAGGACACGATTTCCGCCACGGTCTCATAGGTCCCGGTGTATATGCCTCCCACGGCTACGAAAGAAGCCATTCAGACGGAGTAGAGCATACAATACGCATCCTGCACGGATACGTGTTGTAAGTCGGAGGTCGGAGGTCGGAATTCGGAGGGAAGAAAATGAGTTACAGTATTTTGACGGATAAATCTAAGTTTTTTGCTCTTCGTGTTATAAAGCTATACAAGTATCTGACGGAAGAAAAACGAGAATATCTGATTTCGAAGCAATTGTTCAGGGCAGGAACAAGTATAGGGGCGAACATAAGGGAGAGTAAGCGGGCTCAGACTGATGCCGATTTCTATTCGAAGCTGACTGTCTCTCTAAAGGAAGCAGAGGAAAGTGCCTATTGGCTTGAGCTGCTTTTTGAGAGTAATTATATTACGCAAGCTCAGTTTAACAGTCTTTATAAAGATTGTGAAGAGTTGTTGAGTATGCTTGTTGCGATTACAAAAAAACAAAAATATAAGCTGCAGAATCAGAAGCAGCAGAAAAAATAAACAATGGATAAGCGGTCAGAGGCAAAGGTCGGTTTACGGATTCTCCGAATTCCGAATTCCGAAATCCGAATTTGCAGAAAGTGGTACGATATATGAAAATCAACTATTGCGTTCCTTGTCTTTTAGGGCTTGAGGGGCTTATTGCCGATGAGCTGAGGGAGATGGGGGCAGAGGATGTGAATGCCGAGAACGGCAGAGTGCTGTTTTCGGGGAATGAGCATATACTTGCAAGGGCAAATATATGCTCGCGTTTTGCCGAGAGAATACTTATTTTGCTCGGCACCTTTGAGGCTCATTCCTTTGAGGAGCTGTTTCAGGGCACAAGGTCTCTTGAATGGGAGAAATGGATAGGCAAGACGGATAAATTCCCCGTCAAGGGATATTCTCTCAATTCCGACCTTTTCAGCGTCAGCGACTGTCAGTCGATTATCAAAAAGGCGGTTGTTGAGAGACTGAAAACGAGATATAAGATTCCGTGGTTTGAGGAAACGGGCGCTTTATATCAGATTCAGTTTTCGATAATGAAAAATCAGGTATCGCTTTATATCGACACCTCGGGAAGAGGACTTCATAAGAGAGGCTACCGTCCCGACGCAAATGCGGCACCGCTCAAGGAAACGCTTGCCGCTTCTCTTTGTCAGATATCAAGGCTCAGACACTACCATACCCTTTACGACCCTATGTGCGGCTCGGGAACGATTCTTATTGAGGGTGCCCTGATGGCTCTCAATATTGCCCCCGGACTTTACAGAACCTTTACCGCGGAAAGGTGGAAGCAGTTTCCGCCCGAAATATGGCAGGAGGAGAGAAGAAGAGCGGTAAGCCTTCAGAGACACGACGTGGAGTTCCACGCATACGGCTACGATATAGACGATGCCGCCTTGGAGATTGCCAGAGAAAATGCCCGTAAGGCAAGGGTAGAGGATTATATAACCTTCATAAAGCGCGATATCAGGGACTTTGAGCCCGAAACCGAGAGGGCAACCGTAATCGTCAATCCGCCCTACGGAGAGAGACTTCTTGACCTTGAAAACGCAAGACAGCTTTATAAGACTATGGGGCAGAGATTTGTCGCCCAAAGGGGCAGAAGCTATACCGTAATTACCGCCGACGAGGAATTTGAAAAGGCATTCGGCAGAAAAGCGGACAAGCGCAGAAAGCTTTATAACGGAATGATAAAATGTCAGGTTTATATGTATTTCAAGTAAAGTGAGGAAAATAATATGAATGCAACGCAGATAGTTACGTCTATCGTTCAGATGCTCTGCGGACTCTCGTTCTTCCTTTTCGGTATGAACGTTATGTCGGGAAATCTTGAAAAGATAGCGGGCGGAAAGCTTGAGGGACTTCTTAAAAAATTTACCGCAAATCCCTTTTTCGGAATTCTGTTCGGTGCAATTATCACAATTGCCGTGCAGTCATCATCTGCAGTTACCGTAATGCTGGTAGGTCTCGTAAACTCCGGTATTATGCAGTTTTCTCAGACAATATTCATCATATTCGGTGCAAATATAGGAACGACGCTTACGGCGTGGATTCTGTCACTTTCGGGCATTGAAAGCTCCAGCATCGGAATGATGATGCTAAGACCGGAGAACTTCTCTCCGATACTTGCCTTTATCGGTGTTATCTTCGTTGTTTTTTCTGGCAATACGAAGAGAAAGAGCATTGGCTCCGTGCTTGTGGGCTTTGCCGTTTTGATGTACGGTATGGAATTTATGGGTATGGCTATGGAGCCCATAAGGAATATCGAGGGAATAGAAAACGTATTTATTAAGTTTAACAATCCTCTTTTCGGTGTTCTTATCGGTGCGGTTATAACTGCGGTTATCCAGTCCTCTGCAGCCTCTGTCGGTATGCTTCAGGCTCTGGCTCTCACGGGACTTATTGATATCGGTATGGTTATTCCCATCGTTATGGGACAGAATATAGGAACCTGTATTACAGCCGTCATTTCTGCAATAGGCACAAATGCAAAGGCAAAGAGAGTTGCATTCATACACACGCTTCTCAACGTTATCGGTACGGTGCTGTTCACGTCCGTATTCTGGATAGTTGATCTGACCCTTGCTCCCGCTGTTTTCAGAGAGCCCGCATCGGCTTGGAGCATCGCTCTCGTTCATTCTATATTCAACGTTGCTCTTACCGTGGTGCTTTCACCCTTTGCAAGGCTTCTCATAAGAATTACCGAGCTTTGTGTCAAGGACAACGATACGGCACAGGAGAACAGGCATATCTTTATTATGGACGAAAGACTGCTCGGTATGCCGTCGATTGCCGTGGGTGAATGTGATAATTATTCCGTAAAGATGGCGGATGATGCAAAGCAGATGCTTCTTTCAACCTTTTCCATTCTTTGTGCCTATGATGAAAAAACCGCTCAGTGGATAACCCGGCAGGAGGAGAAGCTTGATGCCTATGAGGACGATATTGGTACATACCTTGTTAAGGTTGCCGCACTTTCTCTTTCTGACGAGGATTCAAGAAAGACGGGAAGAATGCTTCACTCCATCGGAAACTTTGAAAGACTCGGTGACCACGCTCTGAATCTTCTTGAAACGGCAAAGGAGATTAAGGACAAGGAAATAGTATTCTCCGATGCGGCATACAAGGAGCTTACCGTGCTTACCGATGCTCTTATCGAAATTATCACGATTACGGTCGATGCATATACGAAAAACGACGTGAATACGGCATCAAGGGTCGAGCCCCTTGAGCAGGTAATCGACAGACTCACCGAAAAGGTCAGAAAGAGACATATTGACAGACTTAAGGCCGGTGAATGCACCATAGAGCTGGGCTTTATTCTCTCGGATATACTCAACAACTTTGAAAGAATATCCGACCATTGCTCCAATATCGCAGTTGCGGTTATCGAGGCAAAGAAGGATGAATTCGAGGCTCACAGCTACCTTAGCACCGTAAAGTCAGGTAATGATGAATTCGATGCCGAGTATCATCAGTACAAGGAAAAATATAATCTTAAAAAAGACGCGTAATCCCTTGAAAAATAAGGCTTCGCAACCGATGTAAACTTTGGTTGCGAAGCCGTTTTTTAAATACGTCAAAACAATGTAAACTCAGCTTTTATCCTTAAAATCACCGGAAAAGCCGCGGAAAAATAAAAATACAGATAAACAGGGAAGAATAAGTCCTGCTATACCGAAAAGGCTCAGATTTTTAAAGGTATGCCCTTCCAAAAACAGAAAAACTAAACCAATCAAAGCAAGCTCAATTCCCAAAAGCATAAATTTAAATTCTTTTTTCATCATCGTTTCACCAGATACTTGTAATATTATACGTAGTTTTCCCTGATTGAGCAGAAAAACTTTGGTTCTTCACGGAAACTTGGGGAATGAAGTGGGCACGGGAGTGCCTATTAAAAGTTTTGGTTGAGCTTTTTCAAAAGCTCACGGTGTCAAGAGGCAGAGCCTCTTGTCGCACTCCGCAGAGTGCGAAATCCTTTTTCCTTC
>JAZNFG010000063.1:0-38526 GCA_045589015.1 Acutalibacteraceae bacterium | reverse complement strand
TCCGCAGAGTGCGAAATCCTTTTTCCTTCTTAAAGCGCAGGAGATTTTTAAGAACCCTCGCCGGGGGTTCTTAAAGTGCGAAGCACTATTAATAGAACTTTTCTGAGATATCCCCCAAGTTTCCGTGAAGAGTCAAAAAATCGGCTGCGCTGTGCAGAATATATCTGTACTGTGCGTAGCCGATTAAAGGGGCTGTAAAAAACGAAAGTTTTTTTTGCATCCCCGGATTTTATGTCCCTCCGAACGGAAAGCGAGGCTTGCCTCGGAGATGGACTATACGAACTAAAAATTCCGACAAAGAAAAAAGACTTTAAAAGCAGCTGCAGCCTGTGTGGTTTTCGTATTTTATTCCGTTTTTTCTGCCCCAGTCGGCAACCGCCTTTTTTGCCGCCATAACAGCCATAGCGCCGAGGTAAAGCTTGGAACGGGGGATTTCGTTTGCCGTGTTATAGAATACCACGTTATTTGTAACCTGCATTATATCCTCTGCGGTATGAAATTTTATCATTCTGCATACGGTTGCGCCGCAGTCTCTGAGGGTTTCGTCCTCTGAGCAGATAAACTCCGCCTCTGTAACCTCTCCGTCAGAGAATTTTACCGTTATTTCAATGAATTCCTCCGTGTCCTGCGGAGCGATTCTGCCTGTGCCTGTATCGTTCATATTATACGTTGAATCTGAACAGAACGATATCTCCGTCCTGCATCACATATTCCTTTCCTTCACTTCTGACAAGTCCCTTTTCCTTTGCGGCAGCCATTGAGCCGTTTGCCATAAGGTCGTCAAAGGAGATGACCTCCGCACGGATAAAGCCTCTTTCAAAGTCGGAGTGAATTTTTCCTGCTGCCTGAGGAGCCTTGGTGCCCTTCTTTATCGTCCACGCACGCACCTCGGGCTTGCCTGCCGTGAGATACGACATAAGACCCAAAAGGTCGTAGCTTTTCTGAATGAGTCTGTCAAGACCGCCCTTTTCAACGCCGATTTCGGCAAGGAACATCTCCTTTTCCTCTCCGTCAAGCTCGGCTATCTGTGCTTCAAGCTCTGCGCAGATGGGAAGAACCTCGCTGCCCTCAGCCTCGGCAATTTCCCTGACCTTGCAGAAATATTTGTTTGCATTTATATCACCGGCAAAATCCTCCTCGCTCATATTGCAGGCGTAGATAACGGGCTTTGAGGAGAGAAGCGCAACGGACGCCATAAGCTCTCTTTGCTCGTCCGTCATTTCAACGGCACGCGCATTGACGGCATTGTCCAGCTGCTCCTTGAGATAATTGAAGAACTGCACGTCACCGGCTAAGGACTTGTCTCCCTTCATAGCCTTCGTGTCTCTGTCGATTCTTCTCTGAAGTATCTCGGCATCCGAAAGAATCAGCTCAAGATTTATGGTTTCGATATCTCTTACGGGGTCAATCTCACCGTCCACGTGCATAATATCGTCGTTTTCAAAGCAGCGTACAACGTGAATAATGGCATCTACCTCTCTTATGTGCGAAAGGAATTTGTTTCCGAGACCCTCACCCTTGGATGCGCCCTTTACAAGACCTGCGATATCAACGAATTCAATCGTTGCAGGGGTGATCTTATCGGGGGAGTACATCTCGGCAAGCCTGTCTATTCTGTAATCGGGCACCGCAACGACGCCTACGTTGGGCTCAATGGTGCAGAATGCATAGTTAGCCGCCTGTGCCCCCGCATTCGTGAGCGCGTTGAACAGAGTGCTTTTTCCTACGTTGGGTAAACCTACGATACCTAATTTCATTTTATATACCTCTTTAACCTTTTAATTATGAAATATATTACATATTATCACAGTTACCGCTCCTTTGCAACTATATTTAACTTTATTGAAACGGATTTTTTTGTGTTGACATTCTGCGGCAGAACGGCTAATATTGAGTGTGCGGCTGTCCGCTAAATAGGTTTTCCCCGATAAGACGCTTTGCCGGGACGGGGAGAAAAGCGCGTTAAGATTACGCAGGAATGCGGCACAGTCTGTTAATTTTCGGTTCATAATTGGTTTATAATTTAACGATTATCAATCGAACGGAAACATTCTGTTAACAATTAACGTGTTCATTTTTGTAAAATCTGTGTTTTTAACAACACCGTGTCGGAAAACAAGAAAAAAATCAAGCCGTTTTTTATTTGAATGTTTACAAGATTTTGTTATAAGTGTAAACATTGTAAATTGAGTAAAAAAACTCTTGAAATTTGATTTTACCTTTGGTAATATAATGCTGTAAGATAACCGAATTGGCTATTCTTATGATTTTATTATGAAAGTGAGGTCAGAACTAATGGATATCGGTGCACTTGCAGAATTCCTCGGCGCATGGCTCAAGGAGCTCATCAAGACAATCATGGAAGCTATGGATTGGCTTGAAATCAACTTCGGTGGCGAAGAAGAAGTTACTGAATAATTTTCGCTAAAATCTTTTTTCATCTTATTGTAAAGAGAGGTGCAACATAATGGATTTCGCACAGATCACAAAGATCATCGATGATATCGTAGCATTCATCAAGTCAGCAGTAGCTAACATGAAGAAGTTTATCGGCGGTTTCAAGAGTGAGACAAAGTTCGAGCTTCCCGAAGATGCTGAATAATTAAATTCAAGTTTTTATTTTATCCTACAATGAAGTGAGGTGCTAAATAATGGCAAACGGATTTTTCGAGTACGTACAGTACTGGGCAGAGAAGATCGTAGACCTCGTTGAGGCTGTTAAGGCTTGGTTCGAGCACTTCTTCCCCGCAGAAGAGGAAGGCACAACAGAGGCATAATCTTGCTTTAGTGCTTAATATTTTTATCAATCAATGAAAAGAGGTGCAACACAATGAATTTTGATATCAAGGAAATGATCAACTCCATCATCGAGTTCTTCGAGATCGTCATCGCTGAAGTTCAGAAGGCTCTTAAAGGTATCGTTAAGGTTAACGGTTACGAAGATCCCTCCAACTATCCCGCAGACTTCCCCAAGGCTGAATAATTTTTGGGACATATAATTTTTTTATAAAATTATGCATAATTAAAATGGGGTTCCCTCACGGGGGGCCCCGTTTTGCATTTCCATTTTTTTGTGATCCCCCCGAAAAAAAGATTTTAAGCAAGGTTACTTAAAAAAAGTGCCGTTTGCGGCAAAAATATTAAATAGCTCTTTGCCTGCAATAAAATAATGTGTTAATATACTAAAAAAAGAAAAACAGGAAGAAAAATGAAAAATAATCAGAATTCGCACCCCGTGGCTTTGTGCTCAGGTTTTGATACTGTCCCTTGGATGTGTGATGTCACAACAGATATATGGCAGAGACTCAGAAGGGAAGAAAGACCGATAGTGCTTTACGGCACGGGTAACGGGGCAGACAGGATAATTGATATCTTAGAAAAAGAAAATATAAAAATCAGCGGTATTTTTTCAAGTGCCGCCTTTGTCCGCGACCGTTTTTTCAGAGGCTGTAAGGTCACGGATTACGATACCTGCAAAAAAGAATATCCCGATATGCTGATTCTTATGTGCTTCGGCTCTGCAAGAGAGGACGTGCTTGCAAACGTCAGAAAAATTGCTGAAACGAATGAAATCCTCGCCCCCGACGTGCCCGTTTACGGAGATAACGTATTTGACAGCGCGTTTTTTGAGGCGCACAGGAAGGAGCTTTTATGGGTCAGAGAAAGGCTTTGCGACAAAAAGAGCCTTGATACCCTTGACAGATTAGTTCGCTTTAAGCTGACGGGTGAGATTCGGGAGCTTTTCGGCTGTGAGTACGATAATGACGGCATATTTACCGTAGAAGAAGGCTGTATATATCTTGATTTGGGTGCATATAACGGAGATACGGCAACGGATTTTGCACGCAAATACTCTTACGGTAAAATAATTGCCGTAGAGCCCGACGGAAGAAATTTCAGAAAGCTTACGGAAAATACTGCCGGTATTAATAATATTACGTTATATAATGCTCTGATAAGCGGTAGTGACGGAAAAGTATATCTTGATAATAACAAGGGCAGGGGAGCCCACGAAAGCGCAGGCGGAAAAATTCCCGTTGACGCTCTGAGCATTGACACGCTGATAAGAAAAGAAAAGCCGCCCGAAAACGGACAGCTTATAATAAAATTTGACGTAGAGGGGAACGAGCTGAAGGCAATTGAAGGAGCAGCCGGGACCATAAAAAAATATTCTCCCCTGATGCGCATATCCTGCTATCACAGAAGTGAGGACTATTTTACGATTCCCCTGAAGGTATTTGAAATCAACGGTAATTATAAATTATATATGCGCCACTATAAGGGCATACCCGCCTGGGAAACGGAATACATTTTCGTTCCAAAGGGAACGAAAATGTAAATGCAAAATGCAAAACAAAAAAATGCAGAATGCAAAATTTAATATCATTTTGCATTTGCAGTTTACAATAAGTCCTTATTGTAAACTGCACGCTCTCCGCCGATGAACTTCGGTCTCACTCTTGCCGCAAGAACGAGAGCCTCGCCGATTTTATTGTTCTGAAGTCTCACGGGGACTGCAACCTCTTTTAAGTGCATACCTATAAGCGTAAAGCCGATGTCAATTCCTGCGTCGGCTTTTATATGCTCCACAGCAACGGGATTCGAGAATGCCTTATACGCATTTGTTGCGAACGAGCCGCCTGCCTTAGGCTGGGGGACTACGTTGCAGAAGGGTGCGTTGCCTATAGCCGCCCTTTCAATTATAATTGCGCGGTTCAGATGCTCACAGCACTGAGCGGCAATAAAGATTCCTTTTTCGTCGCAGACGCAGGCAATACCCTGATAAATGGCTGTGGCTGTCTCGTAATTTGAATCCGTACCGATTTTTGAGCCCATAACCTCGCTTGTAGAGCAGCCGACAACGAGAATGCTGCCCTCGGAAAGCCCTGCCTTTTCTGTAATTTCCTCTGCGCTGTTTCTTGCCGCAGTAAATATTTCATTAAAATTATCCATACAAAACACCTCTTAAACATTATATATACGTAAAGTTTACAAGTCAATATTATTGACTTATTAAAAATAATTTGGTAAAATGATTTTTTGTAAGAATAAGGAGGGTTAATAAATGAAAAATACAGAAAAATCAATGGAAAAGCTCGTAACTCTCTGTAAAGGCAGAGGCTTTGTCTTTGCAGGAAGCGAAATCTACGGCGGACTCTCAAACACGTGGGACTACGGCCCTCTCGGTGTTGAGCTGAAAAATAATATAAAGAAGGCCTGGCTCAAAAAATTCGTTCAGGAAAATCCCTATAACGTAGGACTTGACAGCGCAATTCTTATGAATCCTCAGACCTGGGTTGCCTCGGGACATCTCGGCGGCTTCTCCGATCCTCTTATGGACTGTAAGGAATGTAAGACAAGACACAGAGCCGACAACCTTATTGAGGATTTTGACGGCACTCTCGTTGCAGGCTGGACGAACAGCCAGATGACCGACTACATCAGAGAAAAGAATATCCCCTGTCCCGATTGCGGAAAGCATAACTTTACCGATATCAGACAGTTTAACCTTATGTTCAAGACCTTTCAGGGCGTAACCGAGGATTCCAAGAATGAAATCTATCTCCGTCCCGAAACTGCACAGGGTATTTTTGTAAACTTTGCAAACATTCAGAGAACCACAAGAAGAAAGGTTCCCTTCGGTGTTGCTCAGATAGGCAAGTCCTTCCGTAACGAAATCACACCCGGTAACTTCATTTTCCGTGTGCGTGAATTCGAGCAGATGGAGCTTGAATTCTTCTGCAAGCCCGGAACTGACCTTGAATGGTTCAACTATTGGAGAGCATATTGCCGCGACTGGCTTTACAGCCTCGGTATGAAGGAGGAAAATCTCCGTCTTCGCGACCACGATGCAGACGAGCTTTGCTTCTATTCAAAGGCTACTACCGACTTTGAGTATCTGTTCCCCTTCGGCTGGGGAGAGCTTTGGGGCGTTGCCGACAGAACGGACTACGACCTTACTCAGCATATCAATACCTCGGGCAAGACTCTTGACTATTTTGACCCCGTAACAAATGAAAGATATATCCCCTACGTAATCGAGCCCTCGCTGGGTGTTGAGCGTCTTTTCCTTGCGGTTATGACAGAGGCTTACGACGAAGAGGTTGTTGATGCCGAAAAGAACGATACGAGAGTTGTTCTTCATTTCCATCCCGCTCTCGCTCCCTATAAGTGTGCGGTGCTTCCTCTTTCAAAGAAGCTGAATGAGGGTGCCGAAAAGGTATTCCACGCACTTCAGAAGAGGTTTATGTGCGAATTTGACGACGCAGGCTCAATCGGTAAGCGCTACAGAAGACAGGATGAAATCGGTACTCCCTTCTGTATCACATACGACTTCGATTCAGAAGAAGACGGCTGTGTAACAGTAAGAGACCGTGATACTATGGAGCAGGTAAGACTTCCCATAGCAGAGCTTGAAGCATATATTTCAGAAAAGCTTGAATTCTGATAAAACGAAGAAAGTAAGAAAAAATCTTACGATTTATCAACCCCCTACCCCCAATCTTGGGGGCTGTAGGTGTTTCTTGTTATATGCAAAATTGCTCACAACGCGAGCAATTTCCTATATAATAAAAAATTTGGCACTGCAGGTCTGTCAGTAAAAGACAGGCCTGCAGTTTTTTTGAGGAATTATGTTGACTTTACTGCGGAAAGGTGATAACATTTTTATAGAAGAAAAAGGGAGCAGGGTATGGCAGTTTTCAAGTGTAAAATGTGCGGTGCGCCGCTTGAAACTGAAAATGACAGAATAGCCGTATGCGGATTCTGTGGCTCTAAGCAGACATTGCCGAAAATTGACGATGAGCGTAAGGCTAATCTCTATGACAGAGCAGAGCATCTGCGCCGTAATAACGAATTTGATAAGGCTATGGGTATCTATGAGCAGATTCTTGTGCTTGGTACAAGAGCTGAGCATTTCAATGCTGTGTGGGTAAAAAATGAATGGAGCAGATTTCTCTCTCTCATTAAAAACGGAGCAGAGAAAATACTCATTCCTGACTATAAGGATATGTATCCCTATGACCTTCCCGAGGAATTCTCCCACCTTCAGGCACAGGATATGTCAAAGCTCGGCTTTATGCAGGACATCATCCACGGCATAAAGAAGATAGTAAAAACAGAGCCTGAGCAGACAACAGTCGTTAAGGAAACGGTTGTTGCAGGCGGAAATGCCAACACGGATGCCCTGCTTGAGCGTGCATTTATGTTTCTTGAGGACGGTGACTTTGTCCGTGCTGATGAGTTCTGTGAGCAGGTGCTTAATCAGGACCCTAAAAACGCAAATGCCTACCTCGGCAAGCTGATGGCTGAACTCCGTGTAAGCGACCGTGACGGCTTAAAAAATCAGGCTCAGCCCTTTGATAATAACAATAATTTCAAAAAAGCTGTCCGTTTTGCTGACGAAGAATTGAAAATTCAAGAGATAATACATAACCCGTGTTATCTCTTTCTTTGTCTTTTTAGCAAATTTTTTAAAAAAATTAAAAAAATATAAAAAATGACGGTCAGAATTTACGCTTTTGTTACGCTCGGTGTGATATAATGACAATGTCATAAATAAAATGCCTGTAGTTTATGCCGGCATTTTTACAAAAAAACCGAAAGGAGACATTAATATGAGCAAAAAATTAAAAAAGGCATTATCCCTGATTGTTGCAATTATGATGATTGTATCAATCGTTCCGATTGCTTTCGCCGAAGATACGGAGGATCATATAGAACTCGTGTATTCTTATGACGGCTTCATCAGAGGTGATTCTGTAAGTGATTTTGAACCGGAATACGGTAGCGATGAGTATCCCGACAATCTCTTTGACGGTAATTACGATACCAAGCTTTGTGTTCTGGACGAGGATCACAGCGGCTTCGACGGAGTTTGCGACAGCTACTTCATTGTTGCTAACACAGCAAACGCAAAAAGGGTAGCCATTTCCGGCTATAAGCTTGTAACCGGCAACGATTTCCCTGACCGTGATCCCAAGAGCTGGACTCTTTACGGCTCAAACGATAACTCCCTCTGGCATATTATTGATGAGGTAGAGGACGGTAAGCTTCCCAACGAGCGTAACACTGAAGCTGAATTTACACTTTCCGAAAACTCTGCTTCTTATGAGTATTTTAAGCTTGAGGTTCATGAGCTTAAGGACAATTATGAGGTTTTTCAACTCAGTGAATTTGTTCTTGTTGCACATGACCACGTAGCAGGAGAGGCCTCCTGCGGCGGTCATATCTGTACAGCGTGCGGCCTTTGGTTCGGTGAGGATGTAAGCGGTCACACATATGAAAACGGTGTATGTACAGTTTGTGCTTACAAGTGTGTCCACAATTTCAATGGCGATGCCGTATGTGATACGTGTGCTTTTGAGTGCCTTCATCCCGACGCATATTATGACTGTGCAGGCTATCACTGTGATTTCTGTTCTCTCGTATACGGAGAAGAGGGCGAGCATACTGATGAATATAGACTTGGCATATGTGATGTCTGTGGAAAATTCATCGGCAAAGAAATAAAGGTCGGCGAAACAATTACTGTAGAACTGCCTGATGATTATTTTACTGAAGCATATGTAAAGTTTGTTCCCGAGCATTCCGGAGAATACATTCTCATTTCCGACGGTGGCGGAACCCGCCCCTCCGTAACTCTCTTTGATGAGAATCTTAATGCTATAAATGATCCGGTATATGGACATATGTACGCTTGCGGTAATTATAATAAGACTGATTTTAAGCTTGAGTATACATATACAGCCGGTGAAACATATTATTTTTATCTGGGCAATCAGACTTCTCTCATAGGTTATGATATTTCCCTTTATTACGGAAGTACATTCATTACTCATCATCCTACTGCTTCAGAACCCTATGTTGAGGTAGATGACATTCTTACTGTTGAAGCATATCAGTGGTACTGCACAGAAGTGACAGAAATTACTGATGAAAATGCAGAGTGTTATGAGTATGCCGGCGAAACGGCATCATATTCCACAGAGAACGGTTGGAGCTCTATCTATGATCAGGATGACTTTTACAGCAGTGCTACAATTCAGCTTCAGGAAGGCGATATGCTGATTTTCGAAATGGCAGACAGCGGTTTCGAAATAATTTCTCTCTGGGATTATGATGCAAGTACGCTCGGCGGTTCGGTTTATGAAGAAGACGACAAGTTATCCTATGAGCTTTATGTAACAAAAGACGGCAACTTTACGGTTTATTTCAGTACATCTGTGGATCACAGAATTTATCTTGTGGCGTCTGAAAAGGACTTAATTGAAAATGAGACAGAGTATAAGCTTTCCTCTCCTGTAATCGGTAATATTTACCAATGTGAGGTTACCCTTGAAGACGGAACTGTCATTACAAGTGACGCCTTTGAGTATAAATACGAGATATCTCATCAGCCCACTGCTGCCGAACCCTATGTAGAAACCAATTATGACGAAGGAGCAGCTTATCAGTGGTTTGAAGCGGTCAATAATGATGTTGAAATCACAGATGAAAATGCATTTCCGAGAGATAATAACGATGGCGGCGAGTTTGCAACCTATGATGAAGAGACCGGTTGGACAGGTATACCGGTTTATGAAGGCGGCAACGAGTACAATCTTTTCACTGTTGAGCTTAAAGCCGGTGATATTGTCAGAATCATTACGGATGGTCCTATAGAAAGTATCGGCCGTTGGGCAGAAAACGATTATGATCACGATGAAATTTACAACCCCGGATCAAACGTGATCGATATTAAAGTGAAGCTTGACGATGAGTACAATTTCTTCTATTACACTCAGGGCGATGTGAAGATCAGAGCATACGTGCTTGACAGAGAGCTTATTGAGCTTGAAGGTGAAGCAACTGATACTCTCATTAATCCTGAGGACGGAAAGACATATCTTTGTGAGGTAACATTCGCTGACGGTACAACAGAAGTATCTGACAGCTTTAAGGCTTGTATTCACGAGGATGCCGACGGCGATAACATCTGTGATAAGGATTGCGGATATGAATATCCCGTAATCGATGACGGCGGAAACGAAGGCGGCGGAAACGAAGGCGAAGGCAATGAAGGCGGCGAAGGCGGTTCAGAGGTAATGCCCTCTGGTGACTGTAATTGTATCTGCCATCATAACAATCCCTTAAGCAGATTCATTTATAAGCTTATCCAGATGATAAGAAGCCTTTTCGGAATTTACTCCGAATGCAGATGCGGAATCGTTCACGTATAATATGCTTCGTACAGCAATTTGCTGATATATAAGAAATGGATGTAAAAACGAAAGTTTTTACATCCTCTTTCTTTTTACGTATAAAAAACACCTGCAGTCCCCGATACGGGACTGCAGGATGCTTTATCATAATAGCTCTTCTTATTCTGCGTACTTCTTTATGTCACCGCATTCGTCGAGCACTGCCATTAAGATATAAAGTCTCGGAATGTGGAAGGGACCCTTGAAGATGTTGCCCTTGAGGGTGGTGGAAACGGTGTTGTCGTAATGGAGATAGCCGTACCATTCTCCGTCCTCGCCGTCAATGAAATACTGCTTGCAATAGTCCTTGATTTCCTCGTAAAGCTTCAGATATTTTTCCTCGCCGAAGTAAATATAAGCCATACGGAGTGCTATCATAGCCTCGCATTGAGGCCACCAGAGCTTCATATCCCATTCAAGCTGTACGGGCGGATAGCCTAAAAGGTCGGTGAAGGCAATAATACCGCCGTGCTTCTTGTCAATACCGAGAGGAAGGGTGATATCGATGATTTTTTTGCCGATTTCCACAGCCTCCTTGTTATCGGTGAGTATACCTTCGAGCATAATAAACCAGGCGGCTTCAAGAGAATGGCCGGGGTTTACGATTCTGCCCGAGGGGGTGTTTACAAACTCTCCGTCCTTGGTAACGCTTTCAAGAAGAGCCTTTTCGGTAAGATAACCGCCGTGAAGGATCTCGTCAAGACATTCCCTGCAGATGGTGTTATACCATTCTTTTTTGTCTGAATCCATACTTCTCATAGTCTGAGCGGTGGAAAGCATAATCATAGCAGGCGAAAGAGCCTTCGTGCCGAGGTTTTCGGGATTGATTTTCGGGGGATTCGTTCTCACTCCCGTAAAGCACTCGTATGCTACCGTAAAGTATTTCTCCGCGCTTTCAAGCACGTCAGGTCTGCCGGTGCCCTTGTAAAGCTCTGCACAGCCGATTGCGGCAAAGGTTTCTGAGAAATAATATCTTCTCTTCTGAAGCTCTCTGCCGTCCTTTGTAACGGTGAAGAACATTCTTCCGTCGGTGTCCGTACACTTGGGTAAGAAGGAATAAATGCATTCCGCAGCCTTTAAGTATTCGGGATTCCTTTCGATGACGTTATATGCCTTCATAAAGGACCATAAGGCTCTGCCCTGAAACCATACGCTCTTGTCGGTGCCGTATATTTCGCCCTTTTTGTCCAGCTGAGTAAATATACCGCCGTTTTTATAGTCCAATGCGTTTTTAAGCCAGAAGGGGAGAATGCTTTGCGTTAAGTTTTTTTTGTAATCCATAAATATCGTCCTTTCATTTATTACCAATAGATTATATTGCCGAAGCCTGCATATTTTATGTATTCATCGCCCTTTTCAAGGTCGCGGTCAATAACTGCGATTAATATGCTTGCTTCCTTTTGCTCTGTTACGCTTTTCAGCGCAAGAACTCCTGCGTCAAGAAGGAAGGAAAGAGGCATTTCCTCTATATGATTAAACAGCGTACAGTCTGCCAGCTGCTGCTCGTACTGAGTGTCCCTTCTTGTGTCAAGGGCATAGGAAATACATTTTGTGTCAAGCACGGTGCCGCCGTATTTTTCGTTCACCGTATCCGAAAGGACGGCAAAGCCCGAAATATCACACATCGTGATAAGCTTATCGGTGCCTGCGGCATTTGCGGCATCCGTTATAAAGGAGCATAAAACGGAGTTTCTGTCCGCGGTATTGGCATCTGCCGAGAATACGGGGGCGGATACGGAAAATTCCGTGGGGAAGCAGACGTTATCAATAAGAACGTTGTCAAAGCCTCCGTCTGCCGCTTTTTCTATAAGGGAAATAAGATATTCTCCCGAGGCGGGGCTGAAGGGGTCAAGCCAGCCTGAAAGGGCAGAGTCCGTAAACATCAGTCCCGAGGAGGTTTTTACCTCCATTCCCGACAGAGAGGATGCCGCCACGGTATCCGTAAAGCAGCTGATATATGCAATACAGCGAATGGAGTTTTCCTGCAGATAATCTACCTTGTCCCACGCATCGGACACTTTTTTGTCGGCAGAGCCGCCGATAAAGGAATTTACGTCAAAATATACGTAGCCGTAGTCATCCTTGAATTCTATAACGCAGCTGTTTGCATTTTTTGCTTCAAGCTCGTTTTTCAGCTCCTCGGCACTTTTTGATGAAAATTCCGAGGGGGTAAAATGAACAGCCGTCATAGCCTCGTCTGAGGAGCTTACGGGAATGTCCTCACCGCCTGCAGGTGCTCTTTTTGAAAGCTCTATACCCGTCTGCACCAGCATAAACGTGCATAGAAAAACGAGAATACAGGATACTGCAAGAGCAATTTTCCCCTTGCGGGTCATTTTTCTTCTGACGGCAACGTTTTCTCTGAAGCCGTCGTGAGTGACCTCTGAGGGGTAGTCCTTAGCATATCTGTAATACGCCTTGGTTCTCAGCGTAACGGGGGCCTTCCTCTGAGTTGCCGAGTTTACGTTTTCGGTAAAAAGCTCGTTTCTTTTCTGCTCCTGCCGCTTCGATTCCCTTTCAAGCCGCTCGCGGTATCTTTTCAGCTGATTCTGCTTGTGGTCGGGGGCGGTAATATTAAGTTTTTCTGATATTTTTTTCTTTCTTGGCATCGTTTTCACCTGTAATGGAGCAAAAGTCGGAAAAATAAGTCTGTACTGCCGTATTTTTATCATTGCGGACCTGCCGCCAAATGAATAAAATGAATCTGAAAGCCTATTGTTTGCGGAGGTGCTTATCGTGAAGGTTGTCGTTCTCAATGACTACAGAGTCGAGGCTGTGCTGTCGTGTGAGGAGCTTGACGGCTACGGTATCTCCTATGAGGAGATAGATTATAAGAATATAGAAACTCGCCGTTTTCTGTGGAGCGTTACGGGGGATATAGCCTCGCTTTGCGGAGTCAGAGTGCCATTGTCGGGGAAAATCCTTATTGAGGTTATAAAGGATGCGGGGGACGAATTCAGAATATGCTTTTCCTCGCTGGGTGCGCCCTTTTGTGACGAAAAATCCGTAAAGCAGCTTGTAAAGACACAGACGGTTTCGCTTACGGCAGAGTTTGCCGATATAGAATACGTGCTGAAAAGCCTTCCCCGACTCAGCTCCTTTGAAGAAGGAGCATTGGTTGAAAGGGACGGAAAATACCGTATGCTTTTCGACGTTTTGCCGTCGGTCAGAGAGGAATTGGTCTCGGCTGTCTGTGAATTTGCGGAAAAGCTTGATTATTCAAGGCTTGAAGCCGCAAAAAGCCGCGAGGGGTGGAATTGTATTATACCCGAAAAGGCTGTAAAAAAGCTTAGAGAATATTTTTAAGAGAGTCTATTGCCGTTTTTTTGTCTCCCTTGAATACATAGCTGCCTGCAACCAGCACGTTTGCTCCCGCCTTTATGACGAGCGGTGCGGTAACATCGGTAATTCCGCCGTCCACCTGAATATCTGTGTCAAGACCGCGGCGGCGGCATTCATTTCGTATTTTTTCGATTTTCGGCAGCTGGTCCTCCATAAAGCTCTGTCCGCCGAAGCCCGGCTCAACGGTCATAACAAGAACCATATCGAGAATATCAAGATAGGGGAATACTGCCTCGGCAGGAGTTGCGGGCTTTAAGGATACTGCCGCCTTTTTTCCGTGCTTCTTTATAAGCTCAGCCGTTTCTCTGACACAGCAGTCGGATTCGATGTGGAAGGTGATAAGGTCTGCTCCGCCTTCTATGAAATCGGGAATGTATTTCATCGGGTCGCTTATCATCAGATGCACGTCGAATACTATGGGAGTGCATTCTCTGAGAGATTTTATAACGGGTGCGCCGAGAGTGATATTCGGTACGAAATGACCGTCCATAACGTCAATATGGAGCATATCGGCTCCCGCTTTTTCGCAGGAAACCGCTTCTTCTCCAAGACGGGAAAAGTCACTTGCAAGAATTGAGGGTGATACTTTTATCATATTTTTTTCCCTTTCTGCGGATATTGAAAAAATTATATCACAAACCTTTTCCTTTTTCAATTCCCTTTAAGACAGTTTTAAGCAATAAAAATATAATATAAACAAAAGGAATATGTGTAAGAACAATTGTGCTTGATTTGTTGCAGACTGTGTGATATAATTACTGTAATTGTCTTTTTGCAAAATATCAGAGGGGATTTTTACGATGAAAAAAATGTATCTTGCAATCTTTTTAATAGTTCTTGTGGCTTTCGTTTTTGCCGGCTGTCTGAGCTTTTCGGGCTCTCTGACAACGGGTATGACCACCGAGGAGTATGAGGAAACGAGCGGCGGCGAGCCTGTGGTTCTGCCTGATGCTACCACCTCGGCTAACGAGGACCCCTCGGAAGCTCAGACGGGTTCACAGCAATCGGGTGAGGAGCAGACCACGGGTGATGCTCAGGGAAACGCTGAGACTACGACGTCGTCTCAGGGCTCACAGGGTGTTTCGGCTCCCGCGGGTAACGAGTTTGATATTCTCAAAAGCGGTAATTTCTATATGGTCGGTACAATGATAGACCAGACGGGTGTTCCCGCTCCTCTTGAAATGGCAATTACGCCTACAAGCATCTATATGAGCTCAAGTATGGACGGTATAGATATCGGTATTCTTCTTCTTAACGGCAAGCAGATGTATATGCTTTATCCCAAAAAGAAGGCATACCTTGAAATGACGGATTCCATTATGGAAATGACGGGTATGAATATTGAGGAATTCTCCGAAAGCGCAACCGTTGATTTCAGTAACTTCGGCTCTCTTACTGATGCCGATTCCGTTACCGAAGAGGTGCTTAACGGCAGAAAATGTCAGGTATATACGGTAAATTCCGACAATGAAGTAAAGAAAATCTATCTTGACGGCAAAAAGCTTGTGCGCTTTGCTTCCTATACCACGTCGGGAAAGCTTCTTTCCGCAAGTGATATCACGAGCATTACCGGTAACGTTCCTGCAGATAAATGCGCTCCCCCTTCGGATTATAAGGGATATAAGGGTATGATCGGTATGGCTTCATTTATGGCTTTGCTTATGGGAGAAATGTCAACGTAATGAAAAGAACTGCATTTGTTACGGGCGGCAGTAAGGGTATCGGTGCCGCCGTTGTAAGAAAACTGTGCGAGGACGGCTTTCAGGTTGCGGTAAACTATAATTCGTCAGAGCAAAGGGCAAAAGCACTTTGCTCTGAATTGACTTCACTCGGCTACAGAGCTGTCGCAGTAAAGGGAGACGTTTCCTCAGCCGGGGACGTAAAAAGAATGTTTGCCGAAATCAGAGAAGAGCTCGGCTGTGTCAGCGTGCTTGTAAATAATGCCGGTGTGTCCCTCTGGGGACTTTTTGACAGCGTAACGGACGAGCAATGGCAGCATATTCTCGGAGTAAATCTCACGGGTGCGGTTAACTGCTCAAGAGAGGCATTAGGTGATATGCTTAAAGAAAAATACGGAAGAATAATCAATATTTCATCCGTATGGGGACAGGTCGGTGCCTCCTGTGAGGCTGTGTATTCCGCAACGAAGGCAGGGCTTATCGGACTTACAAAGGCTCTTGCAAAGGAATACGCACCCTCGGGAATCACGGTGAACTGTGTTTCGCCGGGTGTTGTCGATACGGATATGATGAACCGCTTTTCCGACAGCGAAAAATCTGAAATATATGAGGAAATACCTATGGGCAGAGCGGGCACTCCCGAGGAGGTTGCCGCCGCCGTAGCCTTCTTTGCAGGCGATGGGGCTGCCTACGTCACGGGACAGGTATTGGGAGTTAACGGAGGGACTGTATAAATACAGTCTCTTTTGTGTATATTATGCCGTTTTTTGCTTGACGGTTGCCGAGTCTTGTTGTATAATAATTCAGTATATATATAATTATATGGAGGATGTCAGTATGTTCAATCTTTCTGACTTTAAAGAAAGCCCTCTGATGCTGGGTCTTGCCGCCCTTGTCATAGGCTTTGTCGTCATTGAATCCGTGTTTTTCCTTGTAAAGGCGTGGAGAAGAGGTAAGGCTATCGGTATGTCAACCGAAACTCTTAAAAATGCCGCATTTACAAGTGCGCTGTTTTCGGTAGCACCCGCAATTTCCATTCTCGTTACCGTATTTACGCTGTCCTCGTCCCTCGGTGTTGTTCTTCCGTGGATAAGACTCAGCGTTATAGGTAATCTTCTTTACGAGAAGTCTGCCGCAGATATTACTCTTGAGCAGTTCGGTATACAAAGCGGTGCCGCTGTAGAGGACCCTGCAGTATTTTCCGCGGTCTCGTGGGTTATGACCATAGGAATCTGCTTCGGTCTCATTCTCGTTACCCTGTTCGGCAAGCTTATCATTAAAAAGGTAAGCAAGGCAGCCACAAAGAGTGAGGGCGGCTCAAATCTTGCAGATGCAATTTCAGCCTCCGCCTTCATCGGTATTATTGCCGCCTTCGTAGCTCAGGCACTTGCAGGACAGACAAAGGACCACTCCAGCGACGCAGGCTTTATGTCGGTTGTATGTCTTATTATGGCAATTATTATTTCTCTCGTTTTTGAATTTATCTGCATTAAATTCAAATGGAAGAAGCTTGAGGTATTTGCTACGCCTCTCAGTATTTTCGGCTCGCTTGCAATAGCAATTCTTCTCATTCAGGTGCTTCCTTCCGAGATTACTTCGTTTGTATGGAGGTAAGAAACAATGTCAAAGCTCAAAAAAGAAATAGATTATATCAATTCCGTACATATCTGGGGCAGAATCTGGTCGATAGGCGCACTTATTGTGCTGTTTATGGTGCCCGTTGCAATCAGCATACATTGGAATGCGTGGCCCGAATTCAACAGCGTTCTCAATGCGCTTCTCAAGGTGGCTCCTCTTTTCTGGGTGTCCTCCGTTGTTGAGGTCATAGCCTTTACGCCTATGCTCGGCGCAGGCGGTGCATATCTCAGCTTCGTTACGGGTAATATCTCAAATCTCAAGCTTCCCTGTGCTATGAGCATTCTTCAGAAGGAGAACGTAAACGCAACAAGCGAGGAGGGAGATATACTTTCAACGATATCCGTTGCCTCCTCCGCAATTACCACAACAGTTATAATTGCCGCAGGTATCTTTATTCTCAATCCCGTATTCTCCGAAATCAAGGATACTCCCATAGTAAAGAGCGTGCTTCCCTACGTTACTGCCGCCCTTTTCGGCGCACTTGCCGCAAGCTATCTGAGAAAATACTGGAAAATAGCCGTAGCCCCCGTTCTTATAGGTGTTATCGTGCTTGTATTCTCTCCTCTTTTCGGTGTAGGTACACTTGTTTTCGTAACTATAGTTGTTTCCGTTGCAAGCGCACTTCTGCTTGCAAAATTCAAGCTTATCAAATAATTAACGTTTCTGACAATATTATCAATTTGTTTTTTAACAAAATGTATGATATACTCTTTACGGAAAGGCGGGTATTGTGATGAAAAAATCAAAATCCCTGATTAAGAGCATATTAACGGCGGTTCTTGCACTCATAACGGCGTTATCCTGCTTCAGCGTGCTGGCTTGCGCTGAGGTTCAGACGGTTATCGACCCCGAAATGAAGCTGCAGTATCTTTATACGTTCAATGAATCCGTCAATTCAATAAAAGAAAAAAAGCCGTCCTTCAAGTACAGAAAGACATCGGGTATGAATCAGACTGACGAGGGCTACGATTATTCCATCGGCTCCAAGACAGCCGCTGATTTGTCTGACGAGGCAACAAAGTATCTGCAGGTTCTCGTTGATGCCTTTTTTGACCCTCAGAAGGGACTTGTCAAAAACTTTATCGGTGTATTATCCGATTCCTCGGTTCCCTACACCGAAGAGGATATAATCAAGGGAACGGACACTACGTATCTTCTCCCTCTTTACGGAGAAAGCTATATGTCCGCGCTTACCGTTGACGATGAATATACCTTGAAGGTTGAAAAAATTTCGGATATTCTTGCTCCCGAAAACGATTCCCTTACTCTCAGATATATTTTCCCGACTACAGACCTTGAGGGTGCAAAAGCATCATCACACTCCAAGGTTTTCGACCTTCCCTCCGGCTCTATTGACCCCGTTATCATAAGCGGCGGCAAGCTGACCGACAGCGAGGGCCCTCTGAGCGAGGTAAAGTTTGATGATTTTACCTTCGATACCGCCTACGTGCAGGCAACCTATAATTCAAAAAATGAGCTTACCGCTTATACTCAGCATATTTCTTATACGTTCAAGCTTACGTTTTACGATATTATGCGTGTTTTCAGCGCTTATGCCGGTATTGACCTTATGGAAATTGCCCTTGCTATTGCAAATCCCATTCTCAGCAATACGGGAAAGGAAGAGGTCACCGCAAGAGACGTGCTGAAGGACAGCACCCTTGAGATTCGCTACGATATCACCGTTGAGCTGTGGGATTTTGACTGGAATCCGAGATTCTTCGGAGACGTTGACAATAACGGCAAGGTAGACGCTTACGATGCAAGAAGCGTGCTTCGTAACGGTGTGGGACTTGAAAAGCTTGCAAATGACGAGGCTCTCGTTTATGCGGACGTTGACTTCGACGGAAAAATTACCGCAGCCGATGCCAGAGCCGTTCTTCGTACGTCCGTAGGACTTGAGGAGGAGTTTTCCGAGGTTCCCGAGGGAGAGAGCATCAAGATAGTTGTTGTTTTACCTCCCGTGACTCCCGATGAACCCGAGAATCCCGACGAGCCCGAGAATCCCGATGAGCCCGAGAATCCCGACGAGCCCGAAAATCCCGATGACTCCGATACGGAGGACGGAATACAGCTTCCCACGGTAGATCAGGTTACGGGCGGTATAACCGAATTCGTAAACGGTATTTTCGATATCGTAAATATGTTCAAGGGTGACGGAACGGCAAGCAACGAGGTCGTTAACGAGCTTGTCGGAATGATTCAGGGTATTATCGACGCCGCAAAGGGTGAGATTGAAAACGGCACCGAGGGTGAAGGCGGAGTCATAATCGTACCCGATACGGCAAATAATGCTTGACAAATTATTAATTTTGAATACAATTAATCAAAGAAACAGATTCTGAAAGGAAGAAATCAATGGACAACGTATTTACCAACGTTATGACTCAGAGTGACTATGACAAGCTGATTGCTGAGCGTGACGAGCTTTACAGAGAAAATGAAATAAACAAGGAAAAGCTTCAGGAGGCAAAGGCACAGGGTGACCTTTCCGAAAATGCCGAGTATTCCGCCGCAAAGGAAAACGAGGGAAATCTTGCCGCTAAGATTCAGGAAATCAACAACCGTATTTCCAGCGCAAAGATAATTGACGTTTCAAGTCTTACGACCGATAAGGTTCAGGTAGGTCTTTACGTTAAGCTTTACGATTCTCTGCGTAACGGTGCAGATACAAGCAGCGGAACAGTATATGAGATAGTTTCATCACAGCAGGCTGATATGCTTAACGGCAAGCTTGCAGACGATACTGAAATCGGCAAGAAGATTACGGGCAGAGCTAAGGGTGATGTAATTACCTATGATTTCAACGGAAAAGAAAGAACTCTCATAATTCTTGATATTATGGCCTCTGACTGATTTGTAAAGCAAGAAAACGGCTTCGCCGAGCCTTTCGGCGACCGTTTTCGAATAGTCCATCTCCGAGGAAAGCTCCGCTTTCCGTTCTGAGGGACATATAATCTTTTTTGCTTTATAGGAAGGAATTTCTTGTAAAGCAAAAAAAACGGTGCTTGGTGTGCCTTCGGGCACAGGGCACCGTTTTTTTAAATAAGAGTATAAATTGCCTTGTTAAACGGCGGAATATATGTTATTATATTAAATAAACTTTTTCGGAGGAACAGTAATTATGACGGTTGCGGCAATCCTTGCAGGCGGAAGCGGAACAAGAATGGGCACGACTGTCCCCAAGCAGTTTTTGGCTCTTGAGGGAATACCCGTTATCATAAGAAGCATAAGGGCATTTGTGAAGCATCCCGATACCGATATATGTATCGTCAGCGTCGGTGCGGATTATATTGAGTACACGAAAAAGCTTATCGGGGAGTATTTCGGTGAAGCCGAGGGCATATACGTGATTGAGGGCGGAAGCTCAAGGGGCGGTACGCTTAAGCGTGTTCTTGAATTTATGAAGGAAAATAATATGCTTGAAAATACGGTGCTTCTGACTCACGATGCCGTAAGACCCTTTATAAACGACAGAATAATAAGCGAGAATATTGAAGCCGCAAAAAAATACGGTGCCTGTAATACCTGCGTTCCTGCGGTGGACACGGTGCTTCTGAGCTCTGACGGCGGCTTTATTTCCTCGGTTCCTCCGCGCTCTCAGGTCTTTCACGCACAGACTCCTCAGAGCTTTGATGCCGTAAGGCTTTACTCTCTTATAGAAAAGACCCCCGAGGACGTATTCGAGTCTCTGACGGACGGCTGCTCCGTTTTTACTCTTCACGGAGAACGGGTGTATATCGTCAGAGGAGAAAGCTATAATATAAAAATAACCTATCCCGATGACATAGTAAGAGCAAAGGGAATAATTGAACAATACTATAATTGAACGGAGAATACTGATGGCAACCTTAACTGTTATTCTGACAGGCTGTAATGATACAGCAAAAATGAAATATACCCTTGAAGGACTTGTTGAGCAGTCCGTAGAGGATTTTGACGTAATAATCGTTGATAACGGCTGTGATGATGCCGCAAAAGCAATAATCAAAGAATACGCTGACGAATACGTAGGCTTTGAGGTTATGGAAATTCCCCGCTGTCTTGTGCCCGATGCGAGAAATGCGGCAGTAAAAAACGCAAAAGGGGAGCTGCTTTTGTTTATTGACGGCGGTGACTATATTTCTCCCGATACCGTCGAGTGTATACTTGCGTCAGCCGAGCAGACCAAGGCAGATATATTCTCTCCCCGTTATTATTCATCGGGTGAGCACGAGCCCTTCTATGATGCGTGGATGGATATGCTTGCTACCGTGCCCGATATCGACCGCTTTGACAGAGCGCTTCTCAATACCCTTGACAGGGACGGAAGAGTTATAAGAAAGAAGTTTTTTGACCTTTATAATATTACCTTCCCCTCAGTACCCGTATATTACAATGCTTCGCTGTTGCTTAAATGTATTTTCGGCTGCGGTGCGAAAATGACGGGTGTTGCCGGTGCCATATATGCAAGGAGAAACGGTATATTCAATGACGGCTTCCCCGAGGGGGCACAGCCCTCGGAAAAGACTCTTGATATTGCAATTTCCGTTTTCGAGGAGGCTTATTTCGATATTAAGAGCATTATAGAAGAGGAAACGGGCACCTTTGACGGTGACGAGTATACCGCGCAGGAAATACTTTCCGTTTATTTTGAGGAGCTTACGAACAGCTTTTACAGATATTTCTGGTATCTCTCCGATGAGGCTCTTGAAAAGCTCAGAGGAAAGTACGAGGAGATTTCTCAGCTGCTTACCGCCGAAAGAAGAGAAAAGCTTAATAAGACCTTCTTTGACCTTCGCTTCCCGCAGATGTACGTAACGAGAAGCGATGCCGCAACTCTGCCTCTTTTCAGTATTCTTGCGGATTTCAGCAATAACGACGGGCTTGAAGAATTCATCAATTCGCTTTACATACAGAAGTTTCCGTTCTTTGAGCTTTTTATAAGCAAGAGTGCCGCGGATTCTCCTTTCTTCCCCGAGAGGTGGAGAAATACCGAGAACATAAAGGTTGTGCCCGACGAGGGCTTCTATGCGAAGGCAAGAGCGCAGGCGGCAGGAATCACGATAAACGTCAAGGACCCTGCCCCTCTTGACCCGAGAATCCTCTCCGAGCTTTCCGTGACAAAGGCTCCGAAAAGCTTTATTCAGTATATTTTCTCCAGCAAGCGTAAGCAGTATTCGGCAAAAACCTATCTCAAATCAAAGGGACTTAATATGCAGTAAATTTACGAAATTGTCTGCAGCCAATAAAAGAGATGTAAAAAAGCGAATACCGAATAAAACAATATAAAGCAAGGGGGTTCGGCAGCTCATACTTGCCGAGCCCTCTTAAAACACACAAAAATGCAAAACGGACAGGGAAGTGTTACGCTCCCTGTCCTGTTGCATTATTTATTGAAATATCTTATAAGAGAAACGACCTTGCCGAGGATGATAATTTCATCGCAGATTATCGGGGCATATTCGTCATTTTCCGGCTGCAGACGGAAGTGGCCGTCCTCCTTGTAGAACCTTTTTACCGTTGCTTCATCGTCAAGCAGAGCAACAACGATATCACCGTTATCCGCAACGGGTGTTTTTTCCGCAATAATGATATCACCGCTGAGAATACCGCATTTTATCATACTGTCACCCTTGACTCTGAGGGCAAATAAGGGCTTGTCCGACTGCTCATCACCCGAGAAGGGCACGTATCCCTCAATTGCTTCAACAGCAAGAATGGGCATACCTGCGGTTACCGTTCCTATAAGGGGCACCTGAGTAACGCTGTTTTCCTGCCCTCTTACTCTGATAGAGCGTTTGTGCATAGGATTTCTTTCTATGTAGCCTGCTTCCTCCAATGCGTCAAGGTTACTCTGTACGGAAGAGGTGGATTTGAGTCCGACGGCGGCGCATATCTCTCTTACCGTGGGCGGAACTCCGTTCTGGGAGCGTTCTGCAAGAAATTCGTATATTTTTTTCTGAGTTTTATTAAGCTCTTTCATACTGACCTCCGTGAAAAATTATTTACAAAATCAGTATAGCACAAATGTTCAGAAAAAGCAAACATTTGTTTTGTGATTTTAAAAAATTTTTTTCAGAATATTTTTTCCGCCGCGGGACAAAATTCTTATAGGAGGTAATAATATGATAAATGATGAAAATAAAAAAGGCGTAAAAAGAATGCTGAAAAGCAACGGCTTATATTTTGCGCTGGCACTTTGTCTGCTTGCGGCAGGAAGCATAGGCTATGCAGGTGTGAGCAGAAATTCACCCTCGCTTTCGGGAGAGAGTATTACGTTCCCTGAGCTTACCACCGTCCCTGTGGGTGAAAGCAACAGTAACCCGAAAAGCGACAATAAGGTAGAAATAAATATAGATGAGTTTACCGTTCCCTCAGCCGAGGAGCCTTCAACCGCCGCCGTATTTGAGAATACTGCACCCGAAAAGGAAACCGAGGCTGACGAGCCCGTTATTTTCTATTCACCCATATCGCTGTCTATAGGTGCGGATTACAGTATGGGCGTGCCTGTTTTCTCAGCGACTATGAACGACTACCGTACTCATAACGGAGTTGACTTCAAGGGCGTAAAGGGAGAAAACGTAAGGACCACGGGCAGAGGAACCGTAGTTTCCGTTGAAAAGAGTGCAGTCTGGGGTAATACCGTTTCGATAGACCACGGCAACGGCATTGTATCGACTATATCGGGACTTGCCGATGAGGCTCTGATAAGCGTCGGAGCGGAGCTTTCCGAGGGAACGGTCATAGGTGTTGTCGGTGATATCCCAATTGAGGGCGCGGACGAAGCGCACGTGCATCTTGAAATGAGACTGAACGGCGAGCTTGTTGACCCTCTTGAAATAATGGGACTTGCAGGCGAAGAGGAATAAGCAATAGCCGCATATAGTTCGTATAGTCCGGCTCCCGAGGAAGGCTCCGCTTTCCGTTCGGAGGGACATAAAAGCTTTTTGCGATATCGGAAGGAATTTCCGATATCGCAAAATAAATCCGGAGGCTCGGGCAAGCTGATGCTTGGGCCTTCGGATTTTTCACAGATAAAGAGATATTTTATGCTTTTTTCCTTTTCAGCTTACCGCTTACGGATTCGCTGAGCTGAGAAACTATGATTGCTCCGAACATAATTACACAGCCGAGGATTTCCCTTGACGTAAGCTGCTCGTGAAGAATAATTGCACCGCACAGGACTCCGAAAACGGATTCAAGACACATTATAAGAGATGCAATAGTCGATTCCGTATACTTCTGTCCTATTATCTGGAAGGTGTATGCAAGTCCGCAGCTCATAATTCCCGAGTAAAGCAGGGGGTATATGCTTGAATTGATACCTGCAATAGTGGGAGTCTCAACTGCAAGCATAATCACCGACGTGATGATTCCCGATACCGTGAACTGCGTGAATGCCAGCTTGACGGCATCCGTATCTGAAGCGAATTTTTCGATTACGAGAATATGAACCGCATAGCAGACCGAGCAGGCAAGTGAGAACATATCGCTTTGGTTGACGGAGGAGAAGCCTTCCTCGCCCACGCACAGAAAATAAAGTCCTACCGTTCCTGCCGCAACACAGCACCAGGTGATTACAGGCACTCTTTTGCCGATTATAAGACCGAGAAGAGGCACGAAGAACATATAAAATGCGGTGATGAACGCGATTTTTCCCGCGCTGTGGTTCTCGTAAGAAAAAGCGTACTGCTGGAGATTGCTTGCAACGCAAAGTGCAATTCCCATAACCGTACCGCCGATAAGTATCTTTCTTGTCTCGGATTTCAGCTGTTCCTTTTCGGGTCTGCCGTGTTTTTTGATTTTCAGAATATCCCTTATAAGAATAAAGGGAAGAAGCGCGGCGGCTCCGAAAAGAGTACGTATGCCGTTGAACGTAAACGCTTCGATATTTTCCATTCCCACCGACTGTGCCACAAAGGACGAGCCCCATATAAACGCTGTGAGAAAGAGCATAAAAACGCCCTTGAACTGAGTTTTCTGCATAGCCTTCAATTTCCTTCTTTTGTATTACAAAAAGAAAGGTTATCATAAGAGCCGCCGTTTGTCAAGTGAGCATTTTGCGAAGCTTCAGAAGTATATTCTTTTCCTTTCTTGATACCTGCACCTGACTTATTCCGAGAACTCTTGCCGTCTCGCTTTGTGTCATTTCCTTATAATATCTGCAGGAAATAAGCTCTCTTTCCTCATCATCAAGCAAGCTGACGGCAGAGGACAGAGCAATTGAGTTTATTATTCCGTCAGATGCAGAGGGGACGGGAATTTCGGGAATCATTCCGTCCTCGTCCTGTGTCAGAGAAAGCACGGGCAGAGAGGCACTCAGCAGAGCCGCCGCCTCGGCAGGGTCCATTTCGGCTCTTTTTGCAATATCTGAAACTGACGGCTCCGTGTTGGTCTGCGTCAAAAGCTCTTCTCTTATTGCGAGAAGTGTCCGTGCCTTTTCCTTTGATGCGCGGCTGATTTTTACCGTACCGCCGTCTCTGAAAAGCCTTTTTATTTCACCGAGAATTGCGGGGACTGCATAAGTGGAGAATTTAAATCCCAGCTCCGGATTGAAGCCTGCCGATGCCTTGACGAGACCTAAGCAGCCTGCCTGAAACAGGTCGTCGTATTCCACTCCGCGGCCTCTGAAGCGGTTTGCACAGGAATGCACAAGACCTAAGTTTTCGGTTACGAGAAGGTTTAAGGATTCCTGTTCCGCCATTATTCACACTTTCCCGAAATTTTTTTGATAAGAGTAACCACCGTACCCTTGGAAGGGGCGGAGCGTACGGTAACCTTATCCGTGAAGCTTTCCATTACGGAAAAGCCCAGCCCCGAGCGTTCATCCCCCGCGGTAGTAAACAAGGGCTCCATAGCCTTTTTTACGTCCTCTATGCCGCAGCCCTTGTCGCGTATTTTTATTTTCAGAGTATTGTCGTCATAAAGCACGGCATCTATGTAAATACGCCCCTGTACGTCCTTGTAGCCGTGGACGACGGCATTGGTTACAGCCTCGCTGACAGCGGTTTTAATATCGTTTATCTCTTCGATATTGGGGTCTGCAAGTGCGCTGAAGGAGGCACTGACCGCTCTTATGAAGCCTTCGTTTACTGATTTTGCCGGAATATTCATTTTGAAATCGTTGACAGCCTTTTTCATTTGTATCACCTGAATTCCACTTTATTTGCAAGTCCTGACATCTGCAGAATTTTTTTCTCACGGTCTTTAAGTCCCGTTACCGCCGTGCTGCAGCCGAGCGACAGGGCGGTCTTATACCGTCCGAGGACGAGTCCCACTCCCGAGGAGTCCATAAAGGTAACTGCGCTGAAATCAAGTATCAGCCTTTCGGGAGAGTGCTTTATAAGCTCTTTGTCTGCCGTCTGTCTTATGGCGGCGGCAGTATGGTGGTCTATCTCACCGCTTAAAAAAACGGTGAGAGTCTTGTCCGACAGTGCTGTATGCATAAGCTTTGTCTCCTTAAAACAAAAAAAGATTCCGTTATTTATCATAACGGAACCCTTTTGAAAAAACTGTCTTATTTTGTTGTGAGGGAAAATTTATCTTATGCCGGGAGTTTTGAGAATACCCGTGGTGCGAAGCACGTATTCATAGCTCCAATTGATGCCGGAGCTTCTCCAGGCACCGGGGCCATGCCACGATTCCTTGACGTTTACAAGGTGAAGCGGACCGAAGGAATTATATCTGTGGGTATAAAGCTTTACGTCAACGCTGTGCTCACCGCGGCCTGCGCCCTTCAGACGAAGCGTGTAGGGAGGATAAATGATGTTTCCTGCCTCCTTGCCGTCAACGCTTATCTCTATGAGCGCGCCCATATAGTCGCTTGCGGTAATTACAAGGTCGTCATTTTCGCATACAGCCTTCATCTTATAGGTAACGGCACCGCCGTAGAAGGGAAGTCCCTGACCGAGAAGCGAGCCGAAGGCAAGCTTTTCGGGAAGAGCCGTAACAACAGCCTCGGCACCTGCAATACGCACACCGAATGCGCCTAAGACAAATACGTTTTCGAGGTTTGCTGTCTCTCCGAAGGGAAGTGTTATTTCAAGCACGTTTTCTCCCTTTATAATATCGCCGATTGCCTTTTTGCCGATGGATATATCAACGTAATATCCGTCAAGGTCAGCCGCCTGTCTGCCGTTGAAGGTGACCCTTGCCGCGTCTGCATCCTCAAGTGCGAGAACGGCATTCTTGTATTCAATTTCGCTGTTGAAGGTGAATCTGAGTGTAACCGTGTGAGGCTTGGGTCTTTGACCGAGAACCCAGGGCTGAACCACGTGACCGCCGCGCTCCTTCAAGCCGAGTCTTTCTCTGACGAGGTTGTCAAGTCTGAGAATTTCCTCTTTTTCGGAATAGTCGGTATCATCGTCCAGCTTCCATTGTGCCGCATCAAGCACCAGCACGTTATCCTCTGAAAGCTCATAGCTGCAAAGGACGGGCTTTGCCTCTGCGGCTTTTTCAACCTCGTCCACAGGCACGGTGCATTCGGTTTTTCCTTCTGTGAGTCTCAACAGCACGGAATCGTAGCCGTAGAGAACGTATTTTACTGTTGTCTTGCCCTCGCGGTATTCAGCCCTGATGGGAGTTATCTCACCGTTTGCGGTGTTGTAGACCTCGGGGGTGTATTCACCGTTTATGATGATCTGAATACGGTTGCCCTCGTCAATATGCTTGTTGCCGGGCTCCTTGGAATTGCAGATAAACAGCCAGCGGCAGTCGTTGTCTTCTCTGAGCTGATAAATGAATCTGTCCGTGAGTCTGCCGTCGCTGTATCTTATGGTAACGCTTCTTGACGCTTCGAGAGCCGTAAGAAGGGAATCACGGGTGAAATCTATGCTTTCGCTTCTGTCATAAAGTGCTTTTCCGCGGTTATCGGGACGGGCATCGATAAGTGAGGGTGCCTCTCCCATAAATATAAGCCTTCCGCCCTCGTCTGCGAATGCCTCAAGTCTTTCAAGAGTGGTGCCTCTGAGAGTTTCACAGCCGGGAACGATTACGGCATCGTATTCCATTTTTCCCACCTTCAAGGGTGCCGTGCCCTTTTCGCAAAGAGAGGGTAAAAGAGCTTCGGAAATAAAGTTGAAGTCTATACTGCCTTCAAGAAGCCAATCGGTGACGTTGCGGAATTTTTCGTCAAGGCTGTCTCTGAAAACGGCAGATTTGTCGTTGGGACCCCAATGGAGCCAGAAGCTTTCAACGGGATGAATTACTGCAACCTTAACTACGGGCTTACCTCTTGTAAGGGCGGTGTTTACTCTCGCAAAGTGGTCTTCAATAAGATTGTATTTTTTGTACCAGGGGGACTGATAGTGAATTGATGCAGGGTAGTCTCTCTTTGCCTCGCCCTTCATAGCATACCACGAAAGGTGGGGAACACGTATGGTAACGCCGAGACAAGCCTGCCAGTCGCCCTGATGCTTGTAGGTTCTGAAATCACAGTCCCATCCCGTAACACCGTAAAGCTCTGAGAGCATTCCCTCGTAGCCGTACTGATGTACTGCCGACTGTGCTTGCTTTGCCGTTGTAAACTCGTGAGAATTACAAAGCATATCTATACCGGGAAGCTGGAAGCTTCTGTATGAGCGCATAGCCTCGCCCAGAGCCGCCGTCTGTGAATGAAGGGACGGCTCCTCCATCATGTGTCCCGTGAGTGCAATTGAGTTTTTACTGCACCATTCACCGACTGTATCGGCAAACGAGGCGGCAAAAAGCTCAGCAATAAAGTCGTGATATCTGTATCTTGCAACAGAAGGCGCGCTGTCGGGAAGGTCCCAGAAGATTTCGGGAAGAGTATCGAGGATATCTTCACCGTAGGCTTCCTTGTAAAGCTCGGGAACCTTATCCGTCCAGGGCATCGTTATGTCCATTTTGTCAAAGGAGTTGTTAAGAACTCTCTTCCTTGTGAACTGCGGCTCATCGGTGAAGATTGCAGGGACGGTTTTGTCGAATTCTTCGCCCATCTTAGCCTTGTATCTTTCGTGGGTAACCTCAATGAATTTCTCAATAGCCTCGCGGTTTAACGTATCTGCATAAGCCTGATCGTTATACCAGCTTGAGGGAGTATGTATTTCAAGAAGGGCATACCATTTCGTGCCCTGTGTCTCTTCATTTTCGTCTATTCTCTTATAGCCTTCAAGATAGCCGTTACCGTCAAGAACAATATCGTAGCAGGCAATAAGCTGACCCTTTCCTGACCTTCCGCCCTCGGCTCTTGAATCGTTTGCCGAGAAGCTTTCGGCGGTTTTGAAGGGTGTGAAAAGAAGGCATCTGCCTCTGTATTTCTCGTCCTTCGTTACAAGTCCGCCTGCGGCACCTGAGGGCCAGCGGTCCTCGTCGTAGAGCCAGGCAAGCATTTCCTCGGATTTTGCCTTGCATACGCAATCCTTCATAAGCTCCATATATTCTTCGCTGAGATATTCGTTTTCAAGTCCCGTTCTTACGTGAAGATGAAAGCCCCCGAGACCCATTTCCTTGAATACGTCGATCTGACGGCACAGCTCGTCTGTGGTAAGACGGGAGTTGAGTGCCCAGAAGGGAGTTCCTCTGTATTCGGAAGGCGGGTTAAGGAAAAGCTCTTTCTTTAACGATTTGTCGCTGTTCTTTTTGTAAAGCATATATAACACCTCCTATGGTATTCAATTTATTTTAGCATAATAATTTCTCTAAAACAACAAAGTCCTGTCTATCATAGCATACAAAATAAAAAGCCCGCAGTTATATAAAATGACAAATTTATATCCTATGAGCAAGTATATTTCCCTGTCCGTTTTAATAATAATTAATTAAGCTTGAAAAAGGGTGGCAGGGTATGCGTATTGTAAAAAAAAGAAAACCGGATATATTGATGATTGTTATTATGCTTGCGTGGATAAGCGTTATCGTCGGCGTTATATGGTATACGCTCAGCACAACCGCAGGGACGGGTGAGAGACGGCTTCCCGTATACAGCGTGGCAACCGACGAAAGACTGGTTTCTTTGACCTTCAACTGTGCCTGGGGAACCGAGGGACTTGACGAGCTGCTTTCCTTGCTTGATAAAGAGGAAATCAAGTGCACCTTTTTCTTCGTCGGTGAATTCGTCCAAAGGAATCCCGAGGCTGTACGCAAAATCTATAACAAGGGTCACGAAATCGGGAATCACTCTATGTATCATACCGACCCCGTACAGCGTGAATATGCTGAGATTGTCAGCGATATAAACGCCTGCAACGAGCAGCTGCTGGCTGTTACGGGCAGCAGAGCCTTGCTTTACAGGGCACCGTCGGGCTCTTATGACAATAAAACCGTAGAAGCCGCAGAGAGTCTCGGAATGACGGCGGTTCAATGGGACGTGGACAGTATAGACTGGAAGAACCCCTCTGCGGAAAAAATAATAAGCCGCGTCACACAAAAGGTCACAGACGGCTCTATAGTACTGTTTCATTTAGGCAAGGAAAACACCCTTGAAGCACTCCCCGAAATCATACGGCTTCTGAAAAAGGAGGGCTACCGCTTTTCTGAAACGGGGGATATGCTGTTGACGGGAGAAGCATATATCGATAATGCAGGCAGACAGCATCCCGCTGAATCCGACAATAGCTCTCTTGAGAAATAAGGGAGTCTCTTGGAGATGAAAAAAGCGAATACCGCATAAAACGATACAAAGCAGGGGGGGCGAGTGAAGATACTTGCCGCGCTCCTTGAAGCACACAAAAATACAAAAAATATCCGAGCCCCAAATAACGCGGAGCTCGGATTTTTTACATTAATGCTTTTTATTCCTCTGTTGTCTTTACGGGAATTTCAATTTTACCGTAAAGAGAACCGGCGGTGTCCTTTCTGGGGGCTCTTGTCTGAGCAGGCTGATATGCTTCCTTCTTCTGATATCCGCCCTTTGAGCCGCCTCTGCGGCGGTCGGCTCTGCCCTTGTTATATCCGCCCTTTGAAGGATGTGTAGGCTGTACGCCCTCTTCAAGGGAAATGATAACCTTTCTTCCGGAATCCACACCGATTGAATGAGAGGTTACACCCTCAATTCCCTGAATTGCGGTATGAACGATTCTTCTTTCGTAGGGATTCATCGGGTCAAGAACAACGTTTCTGCCGTATTTGAGAACCTGCTTTGCACTTCTGTGTGCGAGTGCTCTGAGGTTGTCGTTTCTCTTTTCTCTGTAGTTGCCGATGTTTACGGAAACCTTGCGGTGCTTGTCATCGTCAAGTCCCTTGTTGATGGAGAGTCTGAGAAGATACTGGATGGCGTCAAGAGTATCGCCTCTTTTACCGATAAGAGCACCGTCCTCCTCACAGCTGATGGTGTAGGTGTACTCATTGGTTGACTCTGATTTTGTAAGGGTAAGGGTATATTCCGTGATGCCCATTCCCTCAATAATCATTTTAAGATAATTTGCGGCACCGTCGTTGTCCTTGATTTCAAGAACCGTAACGTCGGACTTTTCCTCGGGAGCAGTCTCGGGTGCGCTCTTTACTGCAGGAGCGGCAGCCTTTGCAGGCTCCTGATGTGCCTTCTTCTCCTGAGCGGGCTTTGTATTTGTCTTGGGAGCTGCCTTGGGGGCAGTATTTTCGGGTTTTGCCTTAGGTGCGGTCTGAGGCTTTACAGCAGGCTTTTCTGCCGTTTCCTTTACGGGCTTGTCTGCAATTTCATACCATACCTTTACCTTTGCAGGCTCTGTTTTGAGACCGAAAAGCTTTTTCTTCACGTCCTGGATTATTTCCTGGTGAAGCTGAGCATCCTCGGGAGCAGCCAGCAGAACCTTTGCGTTTTCATAAGCCTCGGTAATACTGTTACCTGTGCCGATTTTTTCTATTATCATTGATAACGAAATCCTTTCTGTGTTGTGGAAAAGTCAGTTAAGACCTGTGAATTCAGATTATTCGTTGTTGTTTTCGTTCTTTTTCATAAGAGAAGCCTTGTATTTGAGATTCTGTTCTCTTGAACGTCTTTGTACGGTTTCATCAATCATTTGTCCTGCAATTATTGCATCGGGCTTCAGCGTCAGGGAAAGACCCACCGTCTGAATGAAGGAAAGGATATTACTGATAATCCAATAGAAACCGATACCTGCGGGGAAGCTGAATGAGAACATAAAGGACATTACGGGAGACATAAAGGTCATACATCCCATAGCAGGGTTCTTAGCCATTTCGGGATTCGTTTTTCTCTGCTTGAGATACATAAATAAGCTTGTAAGCAAAGCGGTCAGACCCGCAAGAACGGGAATGAGAATAAGAATTCCGCCGACTTCCTTGGGATTAGCCGTAAGGTCGATACCGAAAACCTTGAAGTTTTCAATAAAGTTTTCAATTCGTAAAATGTCTGCTTCTGTGATAATTGAGGGATTAAGCTGGTCCTTTAATTCTGAAAACTTATTAAGTATCAGAAGCTCGCCCTGCCTTGTTGCGGAAAGCTCGCCGATGACGCTTGAATATACTGCGGTAAGCTCGTTGAGCTGAGCCTCGCTGAATTTAAGAACAAGCTTGATGGGGGAGTATATGGCTCCGTAAAGACCCATCATAACACCGAGCTGTAAAATCATGGGAAGACATCCCATATTGCTCATACTGAAACCCTCGCGCTTGTAGAGCTCCTGTGTTTCTTCGGATACCTTCATCTGAGCTTCTCTCGGATTAAGTGTCGAATACTTTGCTCTTATTTTGTTGACCTTTGCCTGAAGCCTCATCTGCTTGGCGGAATTCTTCTGCTGCTTGATTGCGGGCGGCAACAGGATAAGCCTCGTTATAAGAGTAATAATGAGAAGCGAGAAAAAATAGTTATTTGTTATTTCAAAAAGAAAAGACAGTACCCATCCGAACGGAACTGCTAAAAGATCATACATATCTGATTTAATCCTCCGAGTTTATTTCCTGGTTCTTCGTTTGAACTTAAGATCCGGAACAGGGTCAACCCCACCCGGAAACAAAGGGTTGCATCTTAGAATTCGCAGCGCTCCCATGGCACCGCCGAGTAGTAAGCCGTAACGGTCGATGGCTTCGAAAGTATAATGGGAACAGGTCGGGTAATATCTGCATTTGGGACCGGAGAGAGGAGAAATATATTTCTGATAAAAGCTTATAAGCTTAAGTGCTGCTTTCCGTATCATCCTTTATTACACCTGCCGAAATTAAGTGTTTGCGCATTATAATACTTATATCCGTACTTTTTTTGTAGACCGTTTTTGTTCTGGCAACGAAAACAATATCGTAACCGGCGCAAGGGACATTCTGAGACAGAAACGCCTCACGTATGACTCTTCTTGCGCGGTTGCGTTGTACTGCGTTGCCGATTTTTTTGCTTGTTGTTATTCCTATACGACAAAGTCCCGCGCGGTTTTTTGTAACGTACGTAACCAACGCAGGATTTGTGTATGATTTTCCGCGGCCGTAGGCTCTGCGGAAATCGCTGTTGGAATTAAGAGTTATGAATCGGGACAATTTCCACGAATCCTTTCAGCTTAAATTTAGTATGTAAGCTGCTTTCTGCCCTTTGCTCTGCGGCGGGCGAGAACCTTACGACCGTTTCTGTCTGCCATTCTCTTGCGGAAACCGTGCTCCATCTTACGCTGACGCTTTTTAGGCTGATATGTTCTTTTCATTTTTGTGACCCTCCATTCTAAAAATCTTGAACAGCCAAGTAACGGAAAAATGCTGTTCGTCTCGAAAAGGCGCAATACACCCCTATTTCTACAGTTACCCATTATATAATAGAAAAACACCTTCTGTCAACTGTTTTTTTTCTTAAAATTCTTCATTTGATATTGTTTATTTCCGTGTACTTGTGTATTATAATAACAGAAGGGAATAATTCTGAAATTATGCGTGGTGAAAAAATATGGATTCCGTTATAGAAAAAAGACGTAAATTTATTATAAATACCCTTTATTTTGCATTGATTGCAGCAGCAGTTTTTTGTATATACAGATGGTTGCTGCCGCTGTTCGTTCCGTTTATCCTTGCGTTTATCTTTGCCGCAATTATCAACAGACCGATATCGGCATTGGAGAAGCGTACACCCATAAAAAGATCCCTGTTGAGCGTTGCATTTGTTCTGACGGCACTCGTGATAGTGGCAGGTGTGTTCTTCCTTATCGGTATTGAGCTTTTTGAGCGTATAGCAGGCTTTTATGATTACGTGGTGCATCAGCTGCAGAATATAACCTCTCTCGTAAATGATTTCAAGCTCTGGATTCTTGAATTTACCGCATTTCTGCCGGAGGGTGTGCGCAGTGTGCTTCACGAAAACGTAACCCTCTTCTTTGACAATATAATACAGAACGGCTTTAAGAATATATCAATCGATACGTCAATGATTGACTGGACGGCTCTGCTTTCAAAGGGCGGTGAAATGCTCAGCGACACGGTAGGCAGGATTCCCTCGCTGCTGATTGGCTTCGTTATTTTTATTATTTCCGCCGTGTTTATTTCATCGGATTATGCAAGGATTAAGCGATTCTTCGTAAAGCAGCTTTCAGATGAACACGCAGAGAAAATTTCAAAATCCTGGCACCTTGCCGTGGATTCGCTGAAAAAAATGTTCAAGGCATACGGCCTTATTATTCTGATTACCACCTTTGAGCTTACGGTAGGTCTTTATCTGCTTAAAATCTTCCGTGTGTTTGATAACCCTTATATTATCTTTATCGCACTCGGTATCGCAATCGTCGATATAATCCCCGTGCTGGGTACGGGTACCATTCTCATCCCTTGGGCGGTTATCTCCTTTATTACGGGCAAAACGGGACTCGGAATCGGGCTTCTCGTGATATACGTTATCGTTCTTGTTATCAGACAGATAATAGAGCCTAAGCTTGTTGCGGGACAGGTCGGTCTTCCGCCTATTGCCACCATCGTTGCTATGTACGTGGGCTCCAAGACTCTCGGTGTTCTCGGCTTTTTCGTGCTGCCCTTCTGTGTGATTCTGATAAAGGTGCTCAATGACGCAGGCATTATCTGCGTTATAAAGGACGTTCACCGCGGTGAAAAAGCACCCGAAGCGGCGGCTGATGCTTCAGCGGCATCGGAATACCGATGCTTGGAAAAAAAATACAAATAAAGTTAACAATTTAGTAAAAAATATATCAAAAGGCGTTTATAATTCTGTTTTAGAATTATAGCTAACTTCAGATGTGTTATATTTCAATTGTATTATACAATTATATTTGTATTTTACGGATATATTTGTGTTTTACGAATTGTAACTCGGAGGCACCTTTATGCTTAATGCTTTAATTCAGACAATTGCAAATCTCGGTTTTGATTCAGCAGCAATAACCGAGGCATTTAATAAAGTTATTCAGACAATACAGAACGGTGATATGTCTTCCCTTGCAGGAATTATGGATGTGTTTACGGGTATTGTTGCGGCTCTTACGGGTGCCAGCGCGGCTGATATCAGCGCAATAATCAGCTCCCTCGTTTCAAGTGTCGTTGCGATTCTTTCCGATGATACGACAAATTCCGTTTTGTCAACCATAACCGGAGCATAAGCGTCCGCTGTGATTAAATTCTTTGCCCGACGGTAATATTCTGTCGGGCATATTTGTTGCCCTATATATAATATGTAATTAATAATTAATACACCGCAGAATCGGACTGCCGATGCACAACAGCGGTGTTTGCCGAAAATGCTTTAAGAGGTTATTGTATGAAAAAAAACATTGTGATACTTTTGTTGCTTTCGGTTTTTGCCTTCAGCGGCTGCAGCGTTCTCTCCGGCATTGAGGAAACAACTGCCGCAGGCGTTCAGGAAACAACGGAAATTGTCCTTACGGTTATTCCCGACACCACCGGGCAGGAGACTGAGACCGCTCAGGTAACTACCGGGACGTATGAAAATGAAACGACGACGCAGATGAGCTCGTCTGAGGAGCCTTCAGCCACCGGGGAGCCGACAACCGAGGCGCAGGATACCACACGTCCCGAGCAGACCACGGCTTCACAGCCTGCTACGGAAATAGACTTGGGAATTACTATGCCCGAAAAAAACGGCACGATGCTTGTTGACGTATCCGCATCAAATAAGTTTATTGAAATTGTAGTGAGTGAAAGAAGCATCGATTCCGAGCTTCTTGCCGCCGTGTATTCCGTGCCCGATTCGGGACAGAATTACGTTTTTGAGTTCTATGACGGTGACGGCAGGGAAGCGGAGGATATCAGACGTGTGTATCTTATCGACACAAAGGGAAAAATAACGGGAGTTGCCGCGGTGAATACCTCTGAAAAGGAAAACGTTTCCTCGGTCGAGAATTGGTTTTGTATGAACGTTCTTATCAAGGAGCTGGTCTATCCTGCAATAAGTGCGGAGTTGAAATGACGCTTTGTACGGATTGCACAAAAATATATTGATGAAAGTTTTTTATGATGCATATAAAAAACTTTCTGAGGGCATTTCTGTCCGATAAGGGCGTCTGAACAGAAAAACGGTGTATTCAACGTGGAATATGTGAATAAATATTCTGAATATTCAGCAGATATACATAAAATATTGCATAAAATTTCATCTGTCATTGGTAACAAAAAAAATATCATTTTTTACAAAGATTATTTAAAAAAATTGTTGCAATTTACAAAAGAGTGTGTTAGAATATCACCTGTCCGATAAATAAAGGCAAATTATGCCTATTTATTCAGGATGATATGCGATGATGCGGGAGGTGGCTGCGCTTGACGCAGGAAATTTCCGCGGAGTATGTCCGATTTCAAACCGGGCGAATAGTTTAATACCGCACATAGGGGGAGTCTGCGCCTTAACCGGACTCCTGTCGCCTTTTGCGGTGGAAAATTCTGTCAAACTGATGTCCGGAATAGCTTGCGAATATTCCGGATTTAAAAAATGAGGGACGCGAACAACCCGGCGTCGTGGCAGAATTTTTCAAAACGGTACAGCCCGCCAAAATTCTAAGGAGGCGTAAACATGGCAGTTAAGGAAAAGAAAGAAAAGATCAGAATCAGACTCAAAGGCTACGATCATTCACTCGTAGACAAAGCAGCGGAAAAGATCGTTGAGACTGCAAAGCGTTCAGGCGCTCAGGTTTCAGGTCCCGTACCGCTCCCCACTGAGAAGGAAGTTGTTACTATCCTTCGCGCTGTTCACAAATATAAGGATTCCCGTGAGCAGTTTGAGCAGAGAACTCATAAGAGACTCATCGACGTTATCAGACCCTCAACCAAGACAACGGAAGATCTTATGAGACTTGAGCTTCCCGCCGGCGTTGATATCGAAATTAAGGTAATGTAATTTCGGTTATGCTTATAGACGATCGAGAGATCGCCGCGAAAGCACCGCAGGTCAAGTCGGCACCTAAGCCGACCAATAATCTGAAGGAGGAAAAAACAAAATGCAAAAAGGTCTTATCGGTAAGAAGATTGGCATGACTCAGTTCTTTGACGAGAAGGGTAACGTAGTACCCGTAACCGTTCTTGAAGTCGGTCCTTGCGCAGTCGTACAGAAGAAGACAACCGAGACTGACGGCTACAATGCAGTTCAGCTCGGATACGGTGACATGAAGGTAACTCGCGTAAACAAGCCCATGAAGGGTCATTTCGCAAAGGCCGATGTCGCCCCCAAGAAGGTTCTCAAGGAATTCAGACTCGCTGACGTTGAGTCAGTAAACGTCGGAGACATTCTCAAGGCTGACATTTTCGCAGCAGGAGAGAAGGTTGACGTAAGCGGCACCAGCAAGGGTAAAGGCTATGCAGGTGCAATCAAGAGATGGAATTTCGGCAGACTCAAAGAGACACACGGTACCGGCCCCGTAGCAAGACATCAGGGCTCAATGGGCGCTTGCTCCGACCCCTCAAGAGTTTTCAAGGGAAAGAAGATGCCCGGTCATCTCGGTGCTGAAAAGGTTACCGTTCAGAATCTTGACGTAGTTAAGGTAGATGCTGAGAACAATCTTATCGCTGTAAAGGGTGCCGTTCCCGGCGCAAAAGGCGGTTACGTTGTTATCACAAATGCCGTAAAGAAATCATAAGGGAGGAATAGAAGATGCCTACAATCGACGTATTAAATATGGCAGGCGCTAAGGTATCCGAGCTTGAGCTTTGCGAAGGCATATTTGCAATTGAGCCCAATGCATCGGCTATGCATATCGCTGTTGTTAATTATCTTGCAAATCAGCGTCAGGGTACTCAGTCCACCCTCACTCGCTCTGAAGTATCAGGTGGCGGAAAGAAGCCTTGGAGACAGAAGGGAACCGGTCGTGCAAGACAGGGCTCAACAAGAGCTCCCCAGTGGTATCACGGCGGTATCGCACACGGTCCCAAGCCCCGTGACTACGGCTTCAGCATCAACAAGAAGGTAAGAAGACTTGCTATGAAGTCAGCTCTCTCTTCAAAGGTTGCTGCTAACGAGCTTATCGTTCTTGACGATCTCAAGCTTGACGCTATCAAGACAAAGGATATCGCAAATGTTCTTACAGCTCTCAACACAGGCAAGACACTTATCGTTCTTCCTGAGCATGACGAGATCATCTACAAGAGTGCAAGAAACATTGCAGGCGTTAAGACTGCATTTGTAAATACTCTTAACGTTTACGATATTCTCAACTGCGAGACACTTCTCGTTGTTAAGGATGCAGTTGCTAAGATTGAGGAGGTTTATGCATAATGAAAAGAACAGCACATGACATCATCCTCAAGCCCATCATCACAGA